>DATMQA010000125.1:0-13633 GCA_035566895.1 Binatia bacterium | reverse complement strand
TCCTCCTCGCTTGTCTCCGGTTGGTTGATCCGTTGCATGAGCTCGGCCAGTTGGCGGTCGACGAACTGGTTTCGCAATCGCGTCACCACATCGGCCAGTTGCTGCGCCGGGTTGGGTAGTGGGCGCTCTTCGGTCGTCGCCTCGGTGATGAGACTTTGCAATTCCGGCGCGCACGTCTCAAGGAAGGCGGCGAGATTGCTCCAGGTGCGGTTGCGATGAGCAGCCAATCGCTGCGAAACAATTTCCCTGGCCGCCGGGTGCTGGACCCAGCCGGCTTCCAGATGCCGCTCCGCCCAGGCTGCCAGTTCCTCGTGCACCATCAACAGCTTCAACAGCCAATACTCCGCCGCTGCGGGCCGCTCCGGTTCCGCCGCCCCCTCTGTCTCTGGCTCGCTCGATTCCGAGGCAGGCGGCTTGCCGCGCGCCCGCTTGGCGAATTCCGCCCGGACCGCTGCCGGCGCTACCCCGAGCCGCAGAGCCGTCTTCTGCGCATAGTTGTCGATGAGCACGCTGTTGCCCGTTTTCAATACCGCTTCGGCCATCCCGCCCAGCACGGCTAGCCGTCCTTTATCGGTATTCACATCGTTCGTCGAACACAAGCGATTGAGGTAATAGTCGAAAAACCCCGCGGCGCCTTCAACGAGCTGTTTGAAAGCGCCGCCGCCCGACGCTTTGATGAAACTGTCCGGATCATGTGGCGCCGGAACCACCGCCACTCGCACCGCCAACCCTGAGCCCAGCAGATGGTCCAGCGACCGGACGGCCGCGTTTTGCCCGGCTTCATCCGAGTCGAAACATAACACCACCTCCTCGACATACCGCTTGAGCATACGCGCGTGGTCGGCGGTGAAGGCGGTCCCCTGGGGAGCGACGACATTTTGCACCCCGGCCATGAAACACGCGATCAGGTCGAGCTGCCCTTCGCAGACCACCGCATACTCCGACTCCAGCAGCGCACGCTTCGACTTGTCCAGGCCGAAGAACACCTTGCTCTTCGTGAAGATCGGCGTCTCGGGCGAATTGACATACTTCGCCGTTTTCTCGTCGCCGGACAGCACCCGGCCGCTGAAACCAATCACCCGGCCCTGCTCGTCGCAAATTGGAAACATCAGCCGCCCGCGGAACCGGTCGTAATAATGCTCCCCGCCTTCCTTGCGCAAAATCAGCCCGGCCTGTTCCACCAGCGCCAGCTCGTGCCCTTTGCTTTTGGCCCAATTGACGGTGTCATCCCAAAGCTCGGGGGCGTAGCCGAGCCGGAAGAGCTTCACCGCTTCCTCAGCCACACCGCGTTTGGCCAGGTAATCGCGAGCGATTTGACCCCCGGCCTCATTGGCCAGCGCCGTCTGCCACCGCTGCGTGATCTGCTCGTGAATCTGGAGCAGCTTCTCCTTCACATGACGCGACTGCTGTTCGCCCGCACCCTGCTCGTATGCCAGCGGGATTTTGGCCCGGTCGGCCAGGCGCCGCACCGCCTCGGGAAAATCCAGGCTCTCGTATTCCTTGACGAAGGAGAACACATCGCCGCCTTTGTGGCACCCGAAGCAATGGAAAATCTGCCGCTGCGGGTTCACGTGGAAACTGGGGCTCTTTTCCTTGTGGAAAGGACACAGCGCCACGAAATTGGCCCCGGCGCGCTTGAGGGGAACGTACGAGCCGACCACGTCCACAATATCGCTGGCAGCGCGGATTTGTTCGAGGGTTGCTTGCGAAAACAGGCCGGCCATCGGCGATACTTTACCGGCCACCCGGCGGCCACAGCAAGGAAATCACTCGGAGTCCAACGCGCAAAGCGCCCACGGATTAATAATGAAGACCTGGCCAGCCCAACAGGCCCTTTAACTCCAGCTAACCCTTTGAATCAACCCCTTGGTTCACTGCAACGCCGCTTCCTTCTGGTGATAGGTTTTGTCCTGGGCCAGGGTCGGGTGGATCAGCAGAAAACCAAGGTATTCACGGATCAGGGGACCAGACATGGATTTTTCAAATACGACCTCCTGTGCAGAGTGCCAGGTGGGGAAGAAGTTGCTCCCATAGACGTCGTTTTGGAAGTTCTCCATCGCCTTGACTTCCGCCGGCGGAAAATAGCGTGAATTCAGCAGCGCTAACAGCGCCAGCAGGATACACCCAAACCGCACGAGGCCAGACCCCATGCCCAAATAATACTCCGACCGTCCAAAAATATCACTGCCCAGTAACTTGCCCCCCAAGCTGTGTTTGAACAGGGCGAAAAAGCACAGGATCAGCAAGGCCGCCACCACATAAACCATTAAAAACGACGCTAGCAGGCTGAACGGGCTGGCCTCCGCCAGCCAAGCCCCGACCGGCTCGTAAAGTAACCCACAACCCACCACTAAAAACAGCCATTTAAGCACATTGAGGAATTCGATCGACATGCCATTTTTGCGGCCTTGGTACACCCCGGCCAGCAACACCAGCACGAGCACAAAATCAAACGCATTAAAGGGCAGCTTATCTAGGCTCATCATTCAATTCTCTGCGTTGCGATTCATCCGCGAACGCGAGCATTCAGCCCGATAGAGCCAGTTCTGTGCCAGAAAATGGGTCTGCGCGCCAGCCGGCCTTTCAAACTTCCGCTTTCCCGCCAGCTTTTCCCGCCTCAAACCCGCCCCCTACCCCTTCCTTACTGCACCGCAGCGCCGACCGAGCGGCCCGGCTCTCTGGTGGCTCCCGCACTGGCCGTTTGCAACCCCGCGGCTCGATACGCCCGGCCGCTGGCCAGAGTGGTCGCTTTGTCGGCGGCGGTTTGGAATTGGACCGGGATGCTGACCCGTTCGCGCCCGCTCTTAGTCTTGAACACGCAGAAGTGAAGATGCGGTCCACTCGAAAAACCCGTATTGCCGGAGCGGGCGATGATGTCCCCGGCCGCGACGGTTTGGCCGACCTTCACCAGGCAGCTCCCCTTCTTCAGGTGGCAGTAATGGCCCAGGGTGCCGTCATCATGCCGGATGAGCACGTAATTGTTGTACCAGTCGAACTCGATGCTGGCGCCACCTTTGTCCGAGTCGTCTTTGACCCGGGCCACCACACCTCCGCGCGCGGCGTGCACCAGCGTCCCCTCGGGCATTTGCCAGTCGATCGCGTATTGGTTGGACCCTTTATGGCTGTATTTGCCGTTGTAACCCTGGGTCACCTTGAATTTCTCCCCGGGCGCATAGGGAAGTTGGTACACCCACGAGTCATCATGCCGGGCGCATTGGCTGCCCAGCTTGTAGTAATTGGTGTAGCTGTATTCCCATTTGGCTCCCGGATCCACCGGCGAAATGGTGAACGCTTCCGTAACCTGGCGCGGGGGCAAAGTCGTCGTGTAAGGGAACTGCACGTCGCTTTTCAGGTTCACCAGGCCCAAATCGAACGTCATGGTCACCTCGCAAAACTCGTCGTTTCGGACGTTGAAATGCGTCGCGTTCCCCTCGTGGGTGGTGGTGACCTGGACGGTGCGGGCTTCCGGTGCGGTTTTGCAGGGGGTGCCGTCGGAACCTGGAGCGGCCGGTTGGGTGCCAGAAGCCGAGACGAACTGGATAAGGGCGCCAAGGAAAAGAACCTTGGCCAAGTTGACTGGGTTGGAAACTGTTTTGCGGGTGGGCAAGAAGAATTGGTCCTGCGATGGGGGTTGAAAATTGAAGCTTTGAGACATCAGCGGTTGAATGGCAATATCGGGTTGATAACTTTGTGCGTTAGCGCGTCTTCGTTTCAGCCAAACGGGTGCTGCCAGCGCAGTTCCCGCTTGCTGGAAGTGATTCTGCGCAAACCCAAAAAACTGCCTAGCCACCGGGGTCTGATTGTGTTGTCGTGGTTTGTCTGACAGGTTTGGCCGCAGGTAGCGTTAACGCCCGTCAAAAGGGAGGCGCGGTTAACTGGCATTGTTAGGCGATATTCGGCCATTTTTCGAGCTAGAAGCCCATTTTATGCCGACAATGGTGGTTTTATCAAAAAAAATCGTTTTTCCTGCTTGCAACTATTTTGCCAACGTGGCGTAGTTCTCCGTGACGTGACTTTGCAGGCGTTATCTGTTCCGGCAGAGGTCAAGCTCTCCTGGACGCTGTTGCAAAGTGAAGCGGGGTGGAGAATATTATAGTGTGCGTCAGTCTTCCGGTATGCGGTCTTCACAAGACGTTGTGGCCAGTAGTGTCGAGCCAGGCCACGGTTATGAGTCGTTGTAACTGAGGCGGTTACACGATTTCTGAACCAAAACCGGCTCGGTGCGTCTGATTATTATGCTGAACAGGAAAGAGAGCAAAGCAGTGAACGGAGGGAACCATCGCGCTCACACGGCCCAACGGGCCAGCGCGGCCAAAGTCCGCCCCCTGCGACGCCGTTTTATCATTTCATCCAAGGCCGCCAGTCACCCTGCTCACCGTCCCGACGAGGGCCGCAATGGTGCGGCCAAACCTCAGGCCGGCACCGCTCCCGCTGCCCCTGCAAAAGGGCAGCACGTCACCCCCGCCAAAGGCCAGCAAGCCGGGACCGGCAAAGGCCCCCACGCCCCGACGGGACGCCCCTCCCAGCCGGTCGATCTGGCTGAGACCATTAAGACCTTGGTCAATCTCGCCCGCGAGAATGGGCACCTCACCTACGACGATATCAACGACGTGCTGCCCGACGGGATGTCTCCCGAGGATCTCGACGAGCTCTATACCAAGCTGCGCAACCTCGATATCGAGATTACCGAGCATGCCGAGGTCGAGCGCCCCAAAGCCGCCGAGCCTGAAGAAGAAGAGGATTCGCGCCTGGAGGTGCTGGACGACCCCGTCCGGATGTACATGAACCAAATGGGCAAGGTGCCCCTCCTGACCCGCGAACAGGAGGTCGAGATTTGTAAGCGCATCGAGGAAGCCGAAGGCGAAATGAAACGCCTGGTTTATAGCCTCGGCTTCGCCGCCAAAGAACATATCGCCATTGCCGAGAAACTCCTTTCGGAACCCCCCAAGGAACGTTTTGACCGGGTAGTCGTGGACAAAAAAGTCGCCAACCGCGAAGGCCATCTCAAGGAGCTGCGCAATCTGATCAAAAAAATTCGCGCGCTGGATGGAGACGTGGACCAGAAGTATCTCGAGTGGCACAAGGCCTCTCAGAAACAGCGCGAAAAGCTGTCCGTCTCCTATCGCCGGCTCGATAAACGCCTCCAGGACACCTTTCCAAAATTCTTCTATAAACAGAAGGTGCTCGAAGACATGATTGTCGTGGCCGGCAACGTCCACGAAAAATTTCAAGCCAGCCTCCGCCGCGTCCAGGAACTGGAAAGCCACCGCAAATCCGCGGAACAGCAGTCCGCCCTGCATGGCGAGCGCACCAAGATTCATGCCCTCGAGCAGTTCGTGCGCATGCCGCGGGAGGATTTCTACAACGTCTTCGACCAATTGAAACGCGCCGCCGACCGCGCCCACCAGGCCAAAACCCACATGGCCGAGGCCAACCTGCGCCTCGTGGTCTCCGTAGCCAAGAAATATACCAACCGCGGCCAGTCCTTCCTCGACCTCATCCAGGAAGGCAACATCGGCCTGATGAAAGGCGTCGAAAAGTTCGAATATCGCCGCGGCTATAAGTTCTCGACCTACGCCATCTGGTGGATTCGGCAGGCGATCACGCGCTCCATCGCCGATCAGGCGCGCACCATCCGCATCCCGGTGCATATGATCGAAATCATGAACAAGCTCTGGCGCGCCCAGAAGCAGCTGACCCAGGAGCTGGGCCGCGAGCCTACTCCCGAGGAAATCGCCGATGAGATGCACATGCCCGTCGCGCGGATCAACTCCCTGCTCAAGATGGCCCAGCAGCCCATTTCTCTGCATGCCCCGGTGGGCGATGACGGCGACGTCAGCGTAGGCGATTTCATCGAAGATAAGAGCGCGGAAAATCCTTCCGACGTCACCAGCTACAGCCTGCTCAAGGAGAAGCTAGGCGACGTGTTGACCAGCCTCACTGAGCGCGAGCGCAAAATCCTGGAAATGCGTTTTGGGCTGGTGGACGGGTACGAGCGGACGCTGGAAGAGATTGGCAAAATGTACAACGTGACTCGCGAGCGCATCCGGCAGATTGAAGCCAAGGCGCTCCGCAAGCTGCGTCACCCCACGCGGGTGCGCCACCTCCAAGGCTTCCTCGACACCGAGGAAGAAGCGGTGGCGTAACGGTCCTGGGCCGGGGTGCAACGCTCCCCGAGTTTCCAGTTCAAAGCGGCGCCGGGCGCACGCAACTCCATACGCTTCGCGCCGTTCTTCGACAGGTCAATCATCGAGGAAATGGCTTATTCTTTCACCCACAGCAGCGGATGGCGCAGCGGCACATTGCGAATGACTTCGGGTGATTGGGGATCGGCCTTCAGCCTTTGCCAAAGCTTTAAATACTCCGCGTGGTTGAATTTCAATCCGGCGAGCAGCAAACTGGGTTGCCGCACCGGCCATTCGTCCCAGTACAGCACGTCCGGTTTGCCCGGCCATTTCGATTTGTCCTCGATGAACGGAACGATGAATTCCATCGCCTTTTTCATCCCGCGCCCGTCGGGCAGTTGAAAGGTCCACAGGTCATCCTTGGGCGTAGAGGCGAATTGAGCCACACCAGCCATCGCATCGATCACGAATAGCGAATACCCGTAGGGTTTGGTGCGGCGCAACTCGGCCGGGAAACTCCCATCCTTATCCATTTGTTTGGCCAGGAAATTCGTCTTGAACTGGTCGCGAATCGACGCCAGCACCGCCTGATCGCCGGCTAATTGGCCAAAGGCAGCCGCCTGCATCGCCCAACAAACGCTGTGGTTGTTCTTGGCCGCGCGTTCCTCCACGCCATAGGGGTGCGTGGTGAGCCAGTGGAGATAGTCCCGAAACCAGGCCTGTACCGCTTCGAAGTCCTTTCTGGGAAAGGCCGGCGATTTGCTCATTACCAGGGCGGCGCGAGCGACTTCCACAAGATGAATCGTGTCGATGACGCCGGTGCTGCGTCCAGTGAATCGCCCCTTGATCGCCTGCCCATACAACAGGTTAGGATTCATCCTGGTTTCTTCATCTACGAACCAGGCCTTCAAGTGCCTGACGGCGTGGCGTACGTATTGGTCCTCACCGGTCAGCACATAGGCCGAGCCGAGCGTGCCCACAATCTCGCTCAGCCGGACCATGGCATGGCGATGCTCAACAAAGTTGTTGGTATTCGACAGACCATCCCGCTGGATATAGGGCCCATCGGGGTTTTGCGGGTCAGGCCACCAGTAATCGCCTTCGGAGAAGAAATCGTGTTTACCGCCGGCGCTGCGGGTGCATCGCGAGGCGGTGACCGTGATCGGCTGCTCCTTCAGGTAACGGGCGGCCTTTTCCAGGATTCGGGGCCGTTCGACTGCGGCGAGGTCAAAGGTCGGGGGTGAGGCGGCCAGTCGTGACGTGCCGCAAGCGGTCAGCCCGAACAGAATCAGGAGGGTGGCCAGCCCTCCGGCGGAGGCTTCCTGGCTTTCGTTGTCTCGGCTCGCTGCATCGCAAGGACTCACGGCATTTGCGCTCATGCCGAAATCATACGCGGTCTCAGTGATTGAGACAGTAGAACAAACGTTCAATCCGATTCACCGGTCATCTGCCGGCAGCGCTCGATTTGCTTTTTTGAGAGCTGCTGGAGAAGCCATCGGTTTCCTGGGTTTGACGCTAGGCCTTTCGCGCCTCTTTCGCCCAGGCATCTTTCAAGGTAATGGTCCGGTTGAATACCAGCTTGCCGGGAGCGCTGTCCTTATCGAGGGCGAAATACGCCAGCCGCTCGAACTGATAGCGCAGTTCCGGTTTTGCCTCTTTAAGGCTCGGCTCGCTCTTGGCCGTCAACACCTCGAGGGAATGCGGATTCAAGTGTTTTTTGAAATCTCCACCGGCATCCGGTTCAGGCACGGTGAACAGACGATCGTAAAACCGGACTTCGGCCTCTACCGCGTGCGCGGCGCTGACCCAGTGAATCGTACCTTTAACCTTGCGACCAGCCGTCGGACCGCCGGTCCGACTGTCCAGGTCAGCCGTGCAACGCAGTTCCACCACGTTGCCCGCGGCATCCTTGATCACTTCCTCGCATTTGATGATATAGGCGTACTTGAGCCGGACCTCACCGCCGGGCCGCAGTCGGAAATATTTCGGCGGCGGGGTTTCCATGAAATCGTCGCGCTCGATATAGAGCTGACGGCTGAAGGGAATTCTGCGCGTGCCGGCGCTGTCATCCTCCGGATTGTTGACGGCATCGAGCTCCTCGGTCTGACCCTCGGGATAATTCGTAATGACGACCTTGAGCGGGCGCAACACCGCCAGCCGCCGGTGTGCCCGGCGATTAAGGTCTTCACGGATGGCATACTCCAGAACCGCGACATCCGTGACGCCGTTATATTTAGTGATGCCGATGTTGTAGGCGAATTCGCGCAGGGCCTGCGGCGTGACGCCGCGGCGGCGCAAGCCGCTGATCGTGGGCATGCGCGGATCGTCCCAGCCGGAGACGTGGCCTTCGTTGACCAGCTGCATGAGCTTGCGCTTGCTCATGACAGTGTAGCCAAGGCTGAGCCGGGCAAATTCGTACTGGTGGGGCAAGGGCCGCGGCAAATCGAGGTGCTCCAGAATCCAGTCATAAAGAGGGCGGTGCACCTCGAATTCCAGCGTGCAAATCGAATGGGTGATGCCCTCGATGTAATCGCTCAGGCAATGGGCGAAGTCGTACATCGCATAAATGCACCACCGGTTGCCCGTATGATGGTGCTCGGCATGGCGGATGCGATACAAGACCGGGTCGCGCATCCAAACATTGGGCGAGGCCATGTCGATTTTGGCGCGCAGCGTGCGCGTGCCGTCAGGGAACTCACCTTTCTTCATCCGAATGAACAGGTCCAGATTCTCTTCGATGGAGCGGCTGCGGAAAGGACTTTCTTTGCCCGGGCGGTCCGGCGCGCCGCGATACTTATCGGTGTCCTCGGCCGAGAGATCGTCGATGTAGGCGACGCCCTTTTTGATCAGCACGAGCGCGTATTCGTAAAGCTGGTCGAAGTAGTCGCTGGCGTAAAAGGGTTCACTGGGAGTTGACGGCTGAGAGTTGAGAGTTGATAGCGGCGCCAGGTAAAAATCGGGCTTGCCATTCACGCTTTGGCTCTGTGGGGTTTTGCCCTTCGCCTTCAAACCAAGGCGATCATCGGCCCAGGAGCTGATCAGCCAGTTCACATCTTCGGTGATGGAATCGACGTACTCCACATCTTCCTTGGTCGGGTTGGTGTCATCCATCCGCAGGTTGCAGATGCCGCCAAATTCGCGGGCGATGCCGAAGTTCAGGCAGATCGATTTGGCATGTCCGATGTGCAGGTAACCGTTCGGTTCCGGCGGAAAGCGGGTGTGGATTTGTGGATAATTGCCCTCACGGACGTGGGCGGCGACGATGTCGCGGATGAAATCAGAGGGCGCAGCAGGCGTGCTGCCAGTTGTCGCAGGCGGTTCAGAGATTTGATTGGCCATAGTCGTTGAAACCAAGCCAAAAGCTAGCAGTTAGCAGAAGCGGTGTCCATTGAGCATCGCAGGTTAGTCAGGTTAGAAGTGGCGTTCCCTGGCTTTGTACTAAGAAACCATTTGAATCATTGGAACACACCAGCGATAGCCCCGCCAGGCAAAATTGTTCCCTTGTAGAAATCGACAGCGCGGTCATTCCAGCGAGCCAGCAGTAAGGTCGGGCCATTTTGGCCGCTGAAGCCGTAAAAAACCTCGCCGGTCTTGAATCCAGGGCCTTGCCCATTGTCGGTTTGGCGCACGGTTGAACGAAAAAGTTCACTGACCGGCACCGCGACCCCCTCGACGTTGACCGTTTGTTTCCAACGCACCGCCGCGGCTTTTTGCGGCATCACGGGAACCGCCGGATGCAGCGGCGTGAAAAACGCCCAATCCTTTGCGCCCGGCTTCCACCCGTAAATCAACAGGGCCTCTGTTCCGTCGTTGTTCTGGAGAGAATACTCGTGCCGTTCGAAGCGCAGGCCAACTTCGGCTATCTCCATCACGCAGTGGGCAGCAATACGATATTCCGTGTCCTTTAAGGTGGCCGTGCCTCCGGTCTTAAGAGGAGAAACCGGTGCCGGGAACTGGCTGATGGCCGGTGCTCGCCTGGGAGGCACGCAGGAGGCATAGCCCGCAAAGAGGATCGCCAGCACGAACACCGCCAGGACAGCCCCTTGAACCACGTGATGGGAAACCGGAGTGCCGCCGGTGAAAAAAACCGGCTTGAGTGCCTCCAAGGGAAGATGGAATGCCTCCGCCACAACCGCAGCCGGAATCGTGCGGCCGTGGTAAAATTCAACTTCGTTGCCGGTCCAGCTCACGACCTGCATGACATTGCCCGATTCAGCGTTGAAATAATGGGCGATATCCCCGACCTCGACGCCCTCCGGAGCCGTTCCTTCGATATGATACACGCGAGAGGTTTCCAGCAGCGTTACCCGCACATCTGTGCCGTCCAGGTTCAGCGGGTCGCCGACGCGTTTGGTGGCCGCGTCCTCGGCTGTCATGGGAAATTGCGGCTCGAACATTTCAAACCACCGCCACTCGGGACCGCGTTCGGTTACTTCATAAACCAGTGTCGCAGCTTCGCCAGTGTCGGTTTGAAGGTTGAACTCATTCCAGTAATAGATGCTGCCGGCTTCTTCGACACCCAGGACCACGCGGCCCGCGACACGGTAGCTCTTTGCGGAAAACGTTCCCGCCATGCCGAGCTGAAGGGGTGTGGGATTGTTAAAACTCATCAGCGGAAAAAGTGGGGCACAAAGCGGCTGAGGTTGCCAGTAATGCGTCGTGTGTCCTCGCGGATGCCGAGCCCGGCAGCTTCGTGATCGACTACCCACACCCCAAAAATCGGGTGGTGGCCATCGAATTCACCCAAAGTCGCGGGGGCTTGATAGACATGGCCCTCCGCGCCGTAATCGCCGGGGGTTTCTTCGACCACAACGCCGCCTTCGACCCAGGTGACGTTGCTGCCTTCGCGGCTTAACCTGGGCTTGCGAACGTAACTTCCGCCGAGCGGGTCGGCGAGTTCGTAAGCGGGAAGTAAATTGGGATGCTCGGGGAAAAGCTCCCATAGAATTGGCAGCAGGCCTTTGTTGCTCAATAGCATCTTCCACGTCGGTTCGATGAACCGCGCGGGGTCCTCTGCCAGGTGAACACCGAAATCCTCGTGCCAAAGCCATTCCCACGGATAAAGCTTAAAGCAGCGCTCGATAATCTGATTGTCCAGATCGACAAAACGTTTTCGCCGGCTGTCCCAGCCGATGTCTTCGACGTAAACCGGCTTCGTCTTCACGCCGGCCTGCTCGCACGTATCGCGCAGGTAAAGCACGGTCATCTCGTCTTCGGCATGTTCTTTGATGCTGCTGAAGTGAATCGTCGTGCCCTTCCAGCGCCTCCAGGCCTCGATGAGGCGTTCATGAATTGAGTTGAATTGGTCGGCGCCGGGATGTGTGTCCTGCAGCCAGAACCACTGCGCGACGGCCGCCTCCACCAACGCAGTGGGCGTATCGGCATTGTATTCCAGCAGTTTGGGCGGCGTTTCGCCATCGTAACTCAAGTCAAAGCGCCCATAGAGGCTGAAGTCGTCCCGCTCCCACGAGCGCCGGATGCTGGGGACGGCGACCGGCGGAATACCGAGGCGCGGCCACCAGTTGTTTTCAATAATTGCCTCAGCCGCGTCGATGCAGAGATAATGCAGCTTGTTGGTGGCGGCCTCCAAGACATCAACTTCCAGCGCCGTCAATTCGTAGCAGGCCGATTCATCCCAATAAGGGCCTTCTTCATGAGAATGGTAGGTCAAACCGACGGCTTCGACTTTTTCACGCCAGCCGGAACGCAGTTTGCAGCAATGCCGTTGCATCACGAGTAAATCCAGTGCGAACCGGACGTGCTGCCAAAGCCCCCGCGGACGATATCTGCGCGTTGGGCCTCGGCCACTCGTGCGGCGTCGGGTGTGGGCGCCGAGATATTGATGGCGCTCTCGTAGGGCGTCGCCGCCCATTGGCCGCCATAGAAGTAGCGGGTGGTTTTCTGGTCAAAATGGTTGTAGGGCAGAGCGTACCAGGCGCGGAACGGCGCATGGTAGTAGCCCACGCCGGGCAGGTAATAATTATTGGTATAGACGGCGTCCGTGGTGACCGGCGCCGGTTGGACCGTGCCGGGAGCGCAGCTCGTCAGTGCGGTGGCGGACAGGCCCCCGAGCAAAATCAGGCGAATGCTCCGGCTCCGTTTCACGGCGGCGTCGCAAACGGAGGTTTAACCCATCATCGCCGCAGCCACGATGATGCAAACCCCAAGAATCACGGCGGCGGCGATGATGGCCGCGGCGACGTTCCGGTGCTCAAGGATCTCTTTAGTGAGGTTGCCTGGGGTGCATTTGTCGAAAACCTTGTAGCCGACGATCGCGGCCACGATGCCGATGCACGCGAAGATGAGTAAGTTGCCAACCGCCTGCCACAGGGTTTGCGCATGCCAGGAAGGAACCGTGGTGGTGTCGGCGGCGAGCAGCGTTGGCACGGCGGCGAGCAGGATTAGTGAACCAAGGAGCAACCGACGAGGTGTTTTCATAGTTCAGGGAAACGGGACTACTTTGGCTTCAGTTGAGGGAACAGAATCACATCGCGGATGCTTTCCTGGCCGAGCAGCATCATGCAGAGGCGGTCGATGCCCAGGCCCATGCCGCCGGCGGGAGGCATCCCGTGCTCGAGAGCGACGAGGAAATCCTCATCGAGCTTCTGTTGTTCGCCGCCGGCCTGGTGTTCGAGCCGCTCCCGCTGTTCAATCGGATCGTTCTGCTCGGTATATGCTGGCGCGATTTCCTGGCCGTTGATGCAGCATTCGAAAACTTCCACGGTGGACGGGTCTTCCGGTGAGAGCTTGGCTAAAGGGATGAGTTCCTTGGGCGCGTGAGTGACGAAGGTGGGATTGATGAGCGTTGGCTCGATAAGCTTTTCAAAGACGGCCTGGGTGACCTCGAAATCCTCGTATTCCTTGCCAATTTCGGCGCCGAGCTTAACCGCGCGTTCGCGGCGTTCCGGCGGGTCGATGTCGAACCAATCGGCCCCGGCACGCTCGCGCACGATTTCTTTGTATTTGATGCGGCGCCAGGGCGGGGTCAGGTCGATGGTTTTCGTGACCTTGCCTTCCGCATCCTTGTGCTCGATCACAACTGTGCCGAGCACTTGTTGCGACACATGGCACACCATCGATTCGACCAACTCCATCATGCTCTCGTAATCGCCATAAGCCTCGTACGCTTCCAGCATGGTGAACTCGGGATTGTGTTTACGCGACAAACCTTCATTGCGGAAGTTGCGCCCAATCTCGAACACCTTGTCGATGCCGCCGACGAGCAATCGTTTCAAATACAGCTCCAGGGCGATGCGCAGATAGAAATTGCACCCGAGGGCATTGTGATGGGTGACGAATGGCTGCGCGGCGGCGCCGCCGGGAATGGCCTGCATCATCGGCGTCTCGACTTCGACATAGCCGCGCTCGTTGAGGAAATTGCGAATCTCGCGGACGATCTGGCTGCGTTTCAGAAAGACCTCTTTTACGTCGGGGTTGGCGACGAGATCGAGATAACGCTGCCGGTACCGGATTTCGGTGTCGGCCAGGCCGTGCCATTTCTCGGGGGG
>DATMQA010000124.1:0-21561 GCA_035566895.1 Binatia bacterium | reverse complement strand
CCGGGAGACGAGACGCATCAGGTCCTGTCCGACGCCGCCGCAATCGTTGCCGTCGTTGGAGCTGTATCTGACCCGGCCCATGAAGAACGTCGCTTGCTTGTCATCGGCGGACTGTGGGTGCGCGGACACGATGGCAAGGAGCAGCGCCACGATGGTGGCGAGCGATGGGTGACGGGCTGGATTTCGGATTTCGGGTTTCATACCATGTCCCAACGTTTACGCAACAGCCACTCGCCTCCGAGGCACGCCACGACCAGCAGCAGCGTCCACCCATTGACCCCGACGGTGCGGCGCATCTGTTTGCCGAGACGGACCTGCTCGATTTTGGCTTTGATCTGCGCGACCAGGTCGGCCGCATTCGGGCAGTCCTCAACCTTAAACGCCAGGCCATCGCTGACACTGGCCCACTGCCGCAGGGTTTCCATGTTGCGAGCGGTGTTTTGGAATTCGATGTTGACGTCGCGAATCTCAATGGGCCGGCTCGAGATAGGCACCTTCAAAGTATCCGTCACGCTCACCGTATAGACATCTGGTTTTTCGGCGTGGAATTTGAAATCGACCGGATGAAGCGGCTCCAACTCCACAGCTTCCTCCTGCAAGAGGTTCTTTTGGCTGTCCTCGACCCGGACGAAGAACTTGTGGTTCGTATCGGTGATGTTCTTTGGGTTGGGCTGTTTTTCGAGCACTACCTGCACCTCCATCTGCGGGTGCAATTCCTGGTCCGCCAGGTGGATCCCGACGTCCTGCCGGCCCGCCTCGCTCAGGAAACGAAAGAGTTGACGCCAAAACCTGTCAAATTGCTGAGTGTCGGAGTCCTTGGCCAGGCGCCAGCGCCAGAAGTTCTGGATGCAAATAATGGACGAAAGTCCGGCTCCATACCGCTGCGACGCCATCAAAATCCGGCGGCCATGCGGCCCGTCATCGCTCTGATGCAAGGCCCAGACCTGCGCGCCAGGCTTGGCGGAATCGACCCGGCCATACTGAGTGAATGTTGGCAACTGTGCCCAGGCCTCGCGCGCTGGCCGGTTATCACTGATCTGAAAGACCGGATGCTGCAGCGCTTCCTCGGTCAGTTGCAGCCGAAACGCCCGGTCCAGGCCCTGAATCCCGCCATTACCGGCGAACACAACCGGCAGCAGTTGTTCCAGGCGGCTGCTCTGCCAGGAACCGTCAAAAGTGGCCGGCCCGCCCATCATCAGCACGCCGCCTCCCAACTCGCCGCAGAAACGGGCCAGGACCTCCTGCTGGGCGCTGGTGAGCTCCGCCGGACGCAGGTTCGAGAGGACGACCACCCGGAATGGAGCCAATTCTTCGAGCGTGGTCGGAAATCCGTTCATCAGTTCCCCGGCGCTCTCTACGTTCTGGCGAAACACCGATTGTTTCGAAGTGCGCGTCAGGCCGGTCATCTTGATGGTCTGGTCCTTGCGCAGCGCCAGGTTGATGAATTTATAATCCCACGTTAGCGCTCCCTGGATATAAAGCACGCGCAATTCTTTTTCATCTGAGATGCGGACCGATGTGTTGCCCAGCAGGCTGACGCACTTCAAATTGGACAGACTCGGCGGCAGCAGTTGCACGGTATAATTGTGGACGCCCTGTTTGTCTTCCGTGACCTGAAAGTTTTCCAGCCACGCGCGAGATCCCTTGCCAGGTGCGACGCTTTTTTTCTGCGACATCTGGCCGTCGCGGAACAGCAGCAGGTCAAACGCGGGCATGTCGTCGGTATTCATCATTTCCAAGTGCGCCGAAATGCTGAAAGAGGTTTTGGTCGAGACCGTCGAAGGTGCTTCGACTTCACGCAACGAGAGCGTGCGCACTCCCTGGTCGCTGCCGAACCCTACTCCGATGAAGGGCACCTGGGCGTCCACCAGGGCGGTAAGCGCCTGGACGTTATCGACGCTTTCGTTGGCAATGCCGTCTGTCAACGCGACAACTGCCAGCGGCGGCTGGCCCGAATTGCCGATGGCTTGCCCAATGGCTCCGCCCAAATTCGTGCGCTTGCCTTTGGGCTCGGTCGCCGTCAGCTTTGCCCCGTCAGCCGGTTCGGCGCTTTGGTCGAAGAGCATCGCCTGGACCGGCAGGTGCGCCGAATTCAGGGCCGGCAGGAGCCGTTCGCGCAAAAAACCCAGGGCTTGCTGGTAGCGGCTGAGATCTTGTTCCCGAAGGGACATGCTCTCACTCCGGTCGAGCAGCAAAGCAACCGGGCGGGTCGCTGGAGCAGGCGGCTCGCGGGCCAGCCAGACCGGGCGTGCCGCCAGCGCCACCAGCGGCAGCACCGCCGCGATGCGCAAGCTCGTCAGCGCGAGAATCCTGGAAACCTTCACCCCGCGCCGGCGCTGTCGCCAGACGGCGAAGGCTAGCGTCAGCGCCAGCGGAACCCCGCACAACCAGCCGAGCGGAAATTCAAAGAGGATCACCGGGAACATACGTCGGATTCACTCATCAGTCCTATCTGTCCCATAAATCCCATTCAGCCGCTCACTTCTCCGATAGCTTCTCAAAGTACTTCTGAATCCGACCGCGGTAAGCGGGCGGCAGGCGGGAAGGATCGATATTCGTCATCTCGGGCTGGTCCTCCTTTTTAGCCAGTTGCTCGGACGTTTCGACCGAGAAATGCTGGAGCGCGTCCATGAGCTTCTTGAGATCACCGACATCGAGGGGCGTTTCGGCTTTGAGCACATCCTGCAAGTGCAGGAGGATCTGGTTGCCCTGCTCGTTATTGCCAAAGTGGCTGCGCATGCCGGTCTGCAAATTATAGAGCGCCTGATGCCCCTGCTTGGCCTGGTCCTGGGGGGAAATCGGCCGGTTGTTCTCCAACTGCTTTATAAGGCTATCCAGCTCGGCTATGCCCTGGTTGAAACTGTCCAGCTCATTGGGCTTGAGCGAATCGGTCTTGCGCGCGCTCTGGAGGGTCTTGGGTTGGCTTTCGTCAAAAGCTTTGCTGACTTTGCCCAACGCTTCGCTGGCCTCCGCCGCCCGCTGCTGCGTCGTGGTCCCGTCCTGAGCCTGGTCGAGGGTCCGCGGGCGGTCCAGTCGGCTGAGTTTCACATCCAAATCGACCTTGTTCTGGCCGCTGAGTGCGTCGCGGAGCGGTTGGCCAAAAGCGTCGCGGGTGGGGTCCTGCTCGGCGGCCTTCTTTAGCTCGTCGATGGTTTGGCGGGCCTGGTTTGCCGTCCGGCGCAACTCCTCCTCCGCGGGCTGGCTGTCGCTTTTGGCGGCCTGGCCCAGTTTGCTGGCCTGCTGATCGAGCATCTGCTTCAGACGGTAGGCATCCGCAAGTTGCTGCTGCGCCGCCCGGTTTTGCATCGCCTGGCTCAATTGCTCGACTTGCCGGCTCGCCTGCTGCGTGGCGGCGCGCGCTTCGCTGTTGCGCTGCTGCAGGGATTCAGCCGCTTTGACCATTGCCTCTTGGGCCTGCTGGGATTCGGATTCGGCATCCTTAAAAGCCTGCGAGTGCTGCCCCTGAAACTCCTCGAGCGATTTCTGCAACTGCTGTTCCTGCGTGGCGAGCTTCGAGTAATCATTGCGCTGAGGGGCTCGCGCCTGCTGTTCGAGCGTCCGTTGCTGTTCGAGGGTCTTCCGCACAAACTCCTGCGCGGCCCTCGCCTCATTGCGAAACTCAGCCATTTGATTCAGCTTTTTTGCGGAATCTGCGACCGGCGCCGGGTCTTTCTCCTCCGAGTCTGAATCGCCAAAAGCGCTGGGATTGTCCGTGACCGCCTTTTGAAACATTTTGCGGGCCGCGACCAATTCCGAGAGCGCGTTGCGCTCGCGGTTTTGCGCCTCGCCTATGGCATTTGCCAGAAGTGTCTTGCTGGCACCTTCAAGTGACTGCTCGGCTTTGGCGAGATTATCGAGCGCTTCGCCGATGGGTTTGTTCTCCAGCTCCGTTGCCATTTTGGCGTATAGATGGCGGGCCGACTCACCCAGGTCGCTTTCGGCCTCGGACAATTTCTTGCGGTCTTGGGCTTGAAGGTTCTCGAGCTCGGGTGGCTTTTGAATGTGCTGGTGAGTTTGGCGAATGATGTGTTGTTGGCGGCTAATAAGAGCCGACAAGTCATTGAGGGTTTGATAGGCCTTGCCCCCCTCCCCGCCGGGTATTTTCAAAATATCCTCCCGGAATGGTCGCACTTCCACGAAATAGACCTCCGAGGCAAACGCGTTCTGCTGTTCCGTGCTCGCCTTGGCGTAATAGGTCATCACGTCCCAATCTGAAAGGTTCAGTTCGTCCAGATAGAGCAGCGGCTGATAGACGGCGTACCGCGGCTCCGTCGGCGGCGGCAGGTCATGCGGCGCCTCTTCGGCCCCGTTTACCGTGGAAAACCAGCCCACCTGGTTGAGCGGTTCGTTGGCCGCGGCCTCGATTTGCAGTGGCACCACATCGACTTTGGTAACTTTGAGGTCGCCGCCGGGATCGGTTATGCGAACTTCCCCCCAGTTCCGGTCTTGTTCGAGGTTGTTGGAGGTGGGTGGGGCCAATTCGAGTTGCTTGCCCGATTCGGCCGGGGCGCTCTTGGCCTTTTGAGCCGCCGCCAGCAGTTGAGTCCACGGCGAATAAATGTGGTACATCATCACCGTGGCCATTAACGTCACTGCGAACGCCAGCAGCCAGACCAGCGAGCGCATCGCGGAAAAGGGTGAAGGCGGTGCTTTTTCACTGATAACGCCTTGGGTTTGTTTGGCAATGCGCAGCGCGAATGATTCGGCCCGGGTTTCGTCCCGCCGATTCTCGAGGAACAGCAGCGTATTGAGCCGGTCGAGAAACCGGTGATCGACCCGCTCCAGGGCGGCCGCCAGCCAGCGGCGCTCCGGCGCTCCGGCCACCACGATGATTAGGATAACTGCCCACGTGATCAAACCGGCCACGGCCAGCAGTGCAAAGAACGTGATACCCACCGTTCGGCTGGTCACCCAGCCCGAAAGCATCGCGATTCCAAAGACCAGTGCCAAAACGCATAGCACGATCCCCAGTAAAGCGCTGTGCTGAAGCAGCCGCAGCCATTTCCACCGGAATTCCACCCGGTTGAGGCTCGTCTCGACCACCGTAAACCGAAAGTTCATCGCCCTTCCTTTCTTGCCTCTGCCAACGTCATCTCCAGCATGAGTGCCAGCAACCCACCCAACACCATCCACCACCAGAGCCGCTGTTGCAAGATACCCGCCAGGCGAATCTGCGCTCGCGCGGGAGACACCGGGGCTTTCGCCAGATCCGCGGGACGGTTGAACCGCCACGCATCCAGGGCCTCTGGCGATTCGACATAAGATAACTGCGACTCCTTGGGCGAAGGGTTGATGCTGAAAATTTTCTCCACCTTGTCCCGGCCATCAAAGGTTAAACTGTAAAGACCGGGCTGCTCGGGCATCCGCAATTGTGCCCGGCCCTGCTCCACCGGCGCGCGCGCGCTTTCGCCGCGCTCGTCGTGCAGCACGACTTCCCGCGCACTCGTCGCGGAGCCCAACTGGATGAGGCTCGGTTCCCCCGGCTCATAGCTGGTCGGAGTGGGGTCTTCCGCCCGGGCCGCTTGAAGCGTCAGATCCAGAAAGGGAATGAAGGTCTGATGAATCGGCCAGGACGTGTGCTCGCGGTCCAGGCCAAAGCCGCAGACAAACAGTTTGCCCGCATGCTTCGTGCCCTGAAAAAACAGCGCGGCGCCCCGTTCTCCAAATACCAGCGGCATCGCCTCGGGAGCGCGCAGTTGGACGTAGTCGGCGACCTTCACGTCCATCAGGTTGCCGTAGTCCGGCGACAGAAACGGATGGAAGATCGGATGGTTTGACAGCACAAACTGGAACTTCTCCGGGTTCGCTTTGCCCGGACGCACCGTCGCTTCCGGCTCAAAACCCAGCTCGCGCAAATAACCGCTAATGGTGGGTGTAACGCGATTGACCAGCAGCAGAACGCCTCGCCCATTGGTGAGATAGCGCCAGAGCAGTTTGCGCGTGTCGCTCGATTGAAGGTAGTTGCTCTCCAGGACGAGCACGTCGGCGTCCTGGTTGGCGCTTACTTCCGCCCTCAGCTTGCCCGGCTCTAATATCCGCGTGGCCCATTGTCCGCGCATGATTTCCGGCGAGAGCGCCAGCCGGAGATAAAGGGATTGCGCCAGGAGCGCAACCTTGCCTTCCACCACCGGCGCCATGGAAAAGAAGACACGGTTGTCCGCCGGCAGGGCGTCGGGTATTCCCTCGATGGTCGCCTCCCCTCGCAGCCAGGCCCCCGGGTCGGCCTCCCACTGCGCCTGCACCAAAATGGTCTCGGGTTGCTTTTCCAGTTCGACCCTGCGCTCCAAAACCATCTGCCCATTCGAGCGCAAGATGAAGTTCGCCGTTTTGGCCGGACCAGTGTGCGTGAGCTTGACGGTGAAATGCACGAGCGATTTGTCCCCCAGGAAGATGCGCTGCGCGCGCGGTTCCGACAACGAGAGGTTGGGAAGGAAGGTCGTGGCGGGTTTGGGTAATTCGATCTCCAGGTTGCGCAGGAACGGCGGGGTATTGATGTTCTCATTCCACTGGTTTTCCTGGTTGTCACCGAGGAAAATGATGCGCTTGCGCTCCCCCAGTGAGTTTGCCAGCAGGGAGTTCGCCTGGCGGAAGGCGGCGAGGTACGACCCGCGCTGGAACGAGGGCTGCAATTCCCGCAGCCTTCGCGCCGCGGTCTCGCGATCGTCGCCGAAAGAAACCAGCACATGCGGGGCCGAAGTCAATTCGACTACCGCCACCTGGAGGTCGCTGCCGGCCTGCCCGACACCTTTTAGCACCCGGTCGCGAGCCTGCTTGAAGCCGTCATTGGCCTGGTGGCTGAGAGTGTTATCGAGGATATAGACCCGGCTCTCCTTGATCGGCACCGTATTGGCGCCCCTCAAATACGGCCAGGCAAACGCCGCCGCCAGCAGCAACACTGCCAGCACCCGCAGTGCGAACAAAAGCAGGTGCTGCAGCCGCACCGGACTGCGGCGCGGCTCCGGTTCATCATCCAGAAAACGCAGCGCGGAAAACCGAATGAGGTTCGTCTCCTTCTTTCGCCGCAGGTGCAGCCAGATTGGTGCCGCCACCGCTAAAGCGGCCAGCCAGAGCCAGGGGTTGAGAAAGGAGAAAGGCATGGCACTGGTTACATAGTTAGAATGGTTACAGGGTTACATCGTCGCAAAGATCGGCATCCTCATTAAAGAAAACCAGGCACCCTCGGCTCTCATGTAACCATGTAACCATGTAACCATGTGACTAATACATTCGCCGGCGTTGTGCGAGGAACAGCGCCAGCGCGTGCCACGGGCTCTCGTCTGTGCGCACCACGCAGTGCGGCATCTCTAATTGGCGGAACAAGTCACGGTGCCGCGCCATGAACTCGTTGAACCGCGCCAGGTACTTCTCGCGCGCTGCCGCCGGCCAGATCACCCGGCGCACGTTGGTCTCCAAATCTTCAAATACTTTGGATTCATTGAACGGGAATTCGACCTCATCCCGGTCCAGTACTTGAAAGATAATGACCTCGTGCCCTTGGAAACGGAGCTGCTTGAAGCCGAGTTCGACTTCCTCGGAAGGTTCAAGCAGATCGGAAAAAAACAGAATTACACTCCGCCGATGCACCAGCCGGGCAGTGTGCTGCAGCAAACGCGAGAGACAGGCCCCGCCCGAAGGCTCGAGCAGTTCCAGTTGCCGCAGCATCAGGCCGAACTGCGTCGGCCGTTGCGAGGGCCGAACGTATTCAGGGACCTCGCTGGCGCCGTTGAGGGTCACCATGCCCGCCGCATCGTTCTGTTTGAGCAAAAACCACGTCATGGCCGCACCCATGACCTTGGCGCACTCCAGCTTCGAACCCCACGCCGTCTCACCGCGGTACTGCATCGAGGCGCTGGTATCGCAAATAATGTAAAACCTGACGTTCGTTTCCTGCATGTAGCGCTTGATGCAAAGCCGGTCGCTCCGGGCGTAGAGCCGCCAGTCCAGGTGCCGCAAGTCGTCCCCGGGTTGGTAATTCCGATAATCGCTGAATTCCACACTGAACCCGTGGAAAGGGCTGTCATGCACCCCGCTGAGAAAGCCTTCCATCACATACCGCGCCTTAAAATCCAACCCCTCCAGCGCTGCCAGCAGCTTCGGCTCGAAGCGCTCGGATAACGTTTGTGTAGTCGTGAGCATGGGAAGTTAATCCGAAGGTTTACTTCGGTCTTCGGATTTCGGCCCTCCTTCGCCCCTCGGATTTCGGCCTTCGGCTTTCATCGATTACTCCCGTGGCACATCCTGCAATAGCTGGGCAATGATGTCGTCCGTCGTCTTCCCCTCCGCATCCGCCTGGAACGTGCGGATGAGCCGGTGGCGCAACACCAGCGGCGCTAGCGCCGCGACGTCTTCGCAGGCGACATTGAAGCGCCCCTGGCAGGCGGCGCGGGCGCGGCCGGCCAGGATTAAATGCTGGCTGGCGCGCGGGCTGGCGCCCCAGCGAATCCACCGCTTGATATACTCAGGCGCCTGCCCGTTGCCGCCTGGGCGCGTGGCGCGCACCAACCGCACCGCGTAATCGATCACATTCGGCGCCGCGGGAATCTGGGCAATGGCGCTCCGAAATTGTAAGACCTCCTCGCGCGTCAGCACCGGCTGGATGCGTTCCAGCGGGGCGAACGAGTGCTGTTCCACCACTCTCCTCTCCTCCTCCAGTGTCGGATAATCCACGAGCAGTTCGAACAGGAACCGGTCGAGCTGGGCTTCGGGCAATGGATAAGTCCCTTCCTGCTCGATCGGGTTCTGGGTCGCCAATACCATAAACGGCTCCTCCAGTTGGTACATTTTACCGCCCACCGTTACGGTCTTCTCCTGCATTGCCTCCAGCAGCGCCGCCTGGGTTTTGGGCGGCGTGCGGTTGATTTCGTCGGCCAGCAACACCTGCGTGAAGACAGGCCCGCGCACGAATGCAAACCTGCGGTGGCCGGTCGATGTGTCCTCTTCCAGGATTTCTGTGCCGGTAATATCCGAGGGCATCAGGTCCGGCGTGAACTGAATCCGCGAAAAACCCAACTCCAGCGAGCGAGCCAGACTGTGGACCAGCAAGGTCTTGGCCAGGCCAGGCACACCGACCAGCAAACAGTGGCCGCGCGAGAACAGCGCGTAAAGCGCTGCGGAGATAATCTCCTCCTGGCCGATGATCACTTTGGCCACCTCCTCCTGAAGTAGCTGAAGGCGCGGCGCCAACCGCTCGAGCACACCCGCCGGATCGGGCGTCGGTTCAAACACGGGTGGAGCGGCCGGTATGGGAGGCGGTGTCATGTTCGCAATCATAATCTTAATCGTAATCTTGCACGTAATCCTCCCGGAGCTCCCTCCAGGGAGCCGCGGTTAAGATGAGCCCTACGATGAAATTGAAAGTTGCCCTCACCCATCACCGTTTTTGCGTATTTCGCATGTTTTGCGGTTCGAACTTCATTGAGCAAAAGTCACGTCCGCCCCCAGAGCCGCAAACAGGGCCTGCAATTGGCGCTGCAGCACCGGAGTATCTGCGGCGGAGAGTTCACCCCGGGCCAACTCGGCCTGCAGTCGAGCCACCAGTTTGTCATCACCTACCCTCGTCCATTCGATCCGCCACCGCAATGGGTCTTGCTCGTTCTCAGTAATACCCGGCAGGGCAGCAAGTTGCGCTTTGGCCGGCAGTTTCACCTCGAATTCCTCTGACAGCTTCAGCGGATACCCCTGATTCAGAAACAGTGGCGCATGGCGGTGATGCAGCGCCAGGTCCCATTCCCGCGGCAGCCAAAAGGGCGCGTGCATGAGCCATTTGCCGCCGGCTGCTGAGCCCAGCCCGACCCACGTCCCCTCGGCCTGCCAGGCAAAATCCTTCTCCAAAGCGGAAACCGATGTGGCCGTCTGTTTCTCCAGTGCAAAAGTGCCCGCCGCCGGTCTGAACCTGGTCGCGAGCAAGGGAAGTGAGGCGCGCTGCTGGCTCACTTCGCGCGCCGCCTCGCGCAGTTCATAATCCGGGTAACCGTGGGCCAGGGCGCTCAAAGTGACCGCCAAACCCTCCGCTGTGCTGGCACAATTGATCTGGCCGTGCAGCTTGAGTTCATGGTCTTTCGGGTCCGGCGCCGGCAATTGAGTCAGCGTCTCGGTCTGGCCGTCTATGACAAGCACTTTGCGACCCGGGTCGCCCGGCGGCAACAGCCCAAACCGGCACACGTCATCGGTCGTATCCACCCAAACAGTTTGCTCCCCGAAGGTTACCCGGGAAATGGCATGGTTAAACGCCAGGCCCGGAATCGTTTCGCGCGCCTGGCTGAACCGCGGCACCAGGACCAGGTGCGCCTCTATCTCCACAGCGTGCAGGAGCGCGTTGAACAGGTTCGCCTTGTCTTTGCAATCGCCGAATTGGTTTTGCAGCACGTTTGCGGCGGCGTGCGGCCGGAAGGAATTCACCCCCAGCGGAATCGCCACGTACCTCAACCCGGTGACGTAATTATAAAGCGCCAGCACCTTTTCACGGTCCGTTTTGGCGTCGCCGGTTAACTCCTTGGCCTTGGCGGCAATTTCGGGGGTGACCTCGTCGGCCAATTTGCTGATGCGCCCGTACCAATCAGCAAATGTTTTCCAATCGGCAAAAGTAGAGAGCAACAATCGCGGCCGCTGCCGGGGTGCGACCAGGATTTCGTGGCGCTGCGCCGGCAATTGCGCGAAGTTCCAGGCGTAGCCGGTGCTGTAACTGGTTTGCTGGATGACGGGGTCGGGCGCCGACAGCCCTTCAAAGGCAAAATGAAACGCGGAGGCTTTCGGAACACTGACCCTCACCGCGCAGTCGAGCGCCGGCAGTTCCCGTCCCAGTGGAACCTCCAGCGAGATATGCGGTAGTGGGAATGCTTTCCACTGGGTCCGATACCGCACGTGCACCACTGCGCCTGGAACCACACCCGGCAGCGAGAAAAACTTCCGTCGCCCTGTCTGGTAATCTCCCACGGACCGCTCCCCGGCCTCGCGAATCGCCTCCGGATCCAGCCGCGCCACCTTCCCATCGGGCCGCAGCACCTCGCAATCCTCGAAGTTGATTTCCTCGGAAGGCGGCGAATAGGAAATGTCAAAATCCCCAAACTGCTTGCCCTCGGGCGTTAGAATCTGAATGAACTCCTCTGTCTCGGTGCTAATCGCCGGCTCATTGCCCAGTGTGCAACTCAGCCTTTGCCTCAGAATAACGCCGTCAGCCTCCGGATATTTCTCGGGTTCAACCCGCTTAAGCTCCCCCCAGTACGCTGCTAATTCGTTGGTCGCACCTTCCGGCGCCGCGGCCTTGGCTGGAGCCTTGTTGGTCACCGATTCCTTGGGCCCTTCCGATTTCGCCGAATCCAGCGCCGCTTCTGTGCCGGATGCAGGCGCGAGCAACCGCGGCTTCTCGTTCGCCAGCCAAAGCGTCGGTTCTTCCGTGCGCGCCAGGTTCCTCTCCGAATACCACCCGGCCGTGGCGCGCCCGAATTGCTCGGCGAGCTGGCTGAACGAAATGGAAGGCTCGGTCTTGACCAGCTTTAGCAACACGGACATCCCGACGGGATCGCTCGTGAAGCTGGCGTCGCATTCAGTGGACAGGATTTTCCGCCCGCGTCCCGCCAATTCCCTGGCGAAAGCGCCGCTGTTGCGGAACAGCAGCAGCCAGCGGGAGTCCGCTGAGGCCACCAGGGCCGCCAGCGCTGTGAAATTCGTCGGCATCAGCCGTGGCCCGCGCACATGAAACACGGGTGTTGTTCCCTGCCGCCCGGCATGACCCCAGGCGATGACCACTAAAGGGTTGGTCGTCCCCGCCAGCGTTCGGCCCAGGCCGACAAAGTTGTCGAGGTCGCCTTTGAGAACCTTCGCTGGAGTCTTCACCGGCAAGGTCACCAACTCGGGATTGTCACACAGAACAAACACCCTTTCCGCCTGGCTGCTCGCGATGATTTCCAGCCAGGTCTGGAGTTGGTCCCGATAGGCCTGTTCGCTTTCGATGTCGCCGGGCAAACCGGCAAGCAGGACAACCGTGGCCCGTGGAGAAAACAAGGGGTCGGAAACCAGGGGCGATTGAGCAACTGCGGCCTGGCAGACTAGAGCCGCCCACATTGCCAGGCGCGTCCCTCGCGCTGTGACTTGCCCACCCATAAAGGAGTCGTTGCCGGATTTAAACGTAATCTTAAATGCGCCGAAACAAAAATTGTTCGGACCCTCAGTAGAATCCCGCCCTTTGCCTCCCTTTTCAACCGCCGAAAGATTCAACCCCCTCCTTTCGGTGAAGCTGCCCACCAACCAGCGTCGGAACAAAAATCGTAACCGTCGCGTTTCGTGAGTTCTCGCCACGGTTTGTTTGTACCCGGCTGATAGCTTAAAGCTATTAGCGCAGGCGGCGGCGGCACCCTTTAGACGCTCCCTTCACCAAAAGCCTGAACTAATCATTGTGAACCGGCCGCCCGGTGGAATTCGCCAGTCCATTTTAAAACCCCGCCCATAGCTTAAAGTTATTGCCAAGGCATTTTAAAAGTATTGGCGCCGTTTTGTCGCCGGGGAGATTCTGGTGGCGGCATGAAACAACGATTCCAGTGAGAGTCAAACGCGACTATGTACGAGGCCAAATCCAATCCCCGGAGGGAATACCGTCAACAGGAGAGCCAGCGAGTTGATGACTCGGCAACGCTCGCGGACACGTTCCGGGATTTGAAGTCCTTGACCGTGGACCTGGCGTACTTCAGTCCCGGAAGTTTCACCAGGGATAGTCAGATCAAGTATACTGTTAACCTGACCAACGCCAAATCGCGGTTCCGCTTTAGCTGTCCGAACGAACAGTGCGTTGGCGGCGATTTTGATTTGAGCGCAGCGCTGGCGAAGGCGGTGACCGCGCACCAAGCCACTTTAAGCGGCGAAGTGACCTGCGAGGGATGGCGCTGCCAGACTGCAATTGGGCAGTTGCATTGCCACCGTATTTTGCGCTATAAGCTGAGCGCAGAATATGTGCAGGCCGAACCAGAACAAACGGAAGCAACCGAAGGCAACGGGGATTGACACCCTCATCTCGAGGGACTTGAACCCCGCGGCATGAGAACAGGAAAAGAAATCATATTGGCGACTAAGGCTTACGCCTTGGATTTCCCGGCAAAAAGCTGGTTTCATCTGGTTTCCACGGCATTGCTGTTGGCCGCAGCCGTGGCCGGCACGCTCTGGAACTTTCATCTTGCGGGCAGGATCGTGTGCAGCTTCTTCGCGGGCCTCCTTTATCTGCGGTTTTTCGTGATTTACCACGATCAACAGCACGAGGCAATCTTGCCGCATTCCCGGCTGGCCGAGGCGTTGATGCGGCTTTTTGGCATCCTCATCCTTAGCCCGAGCAGCGTTTGGAGAAGCTCTCACAATCATCATCATAATCACAATTCTAAGCTCCGAGGCTCACATATTGGCTCCTTTCCCATCATGACCAAAGCGCAGTACTTGAAGGCGTCGAAAGCCACCCGCTTTAAGTATCTGTTTATGCGGCATCCATTGACCATCCTGTTCGGGTATGTTTTCGTTTTCCAATACGGCATGTGCCTGTATCCGTCGCTCACTAAGCTGCGGGAACACTATGACTGCCTGCTGGCTTTCCTGGTGCACGTCCTGCTCGCGGCGGCGGTGACCTGGTTCTTTGGCTGGCCGGCGCTCCTGTTGACCGTGATCATCCCTCACTTCGTCGCCAGCGCCATTGGAAGTTACCTCTTTTATGCGCAACACAACTTCCCGAGCGTGACGTTCAACGACAATGGCGGTTGGGCTTACGATAAAGCCGCCTTGGAATCCTCCAGTTTTATGAAGACCGGCCCGCTCATGGCGTG
This sequence comes from Binatia bacterium, assembly GCA_035566895.1. GTDB lineage: Bacteria > Verrucomicrobiota > Verrucomicrobiia > Limisphaerales > UBA8199 > DATMQA01. Next base: position 7,765 of record DATMQA010000124.1, on the reverse strand, counting down.
GTTCACGGCCAACATCGGCTACCACCACATCCATCACCTCAATTCCCGCATCCCCTTTTATCGCTTGCCTGAGGTCTTTGCCGCCATGCCCGAGCTCCAGACGCCCAGGACCACCTCCCTTCATCCCATGGAAATCATTCGTTGCCTGCGTCTAAAGGTTTGGGACACCGAAACTCAGCGGATGGTCAGCCTCGGTTATTTGCGTAACGACCGCGTGCCTTCGCGCGGAACCTAGGGGTTTGCTGCTTGGCGATTTTGTTTGAAATACGCCAGGCCCGAAATTGTTTTTGGTCCAGTCCTTAACTAGCCAATGCCTTTCACCGCTGCTCAAATTGCCGAAAAACTACGGGGCGAGCTCGTCGGCGACGGCTCGATCGAGCTCACCGGTCTGGCGCCGGCCGACCGGGCGCGGACCGGCGAACTCACCTTCGCCGAAAATGCCGCTTACTTTGCCGCCGCCGAAAAAAGCCAGGCCGCAGCGATTCTTGTGGCCGGTCCCTTTGTTTCCTCTGGCAAAGTGCTCATTCGTGTGGCCAACGCTCGGGTAGCCCTGGCCAGAGCCCTGCCCCTCTTCTTTCCGCCGGAGGAGCACCCGCGGGGCATCCACCCCAGCGCCGTCATTGCCGACTCGGCGCGGATCGATCCCACGGCCCACCTCGGGCCCAATTGCGTCCTGGGCGCGCGCGTGCGGCTGGGCGCGCGCTCCGTTCTGATGGCCGGCAACGATCTTCGCGCCGACTGCCAGCTCGGCGATGACGTGTGCCTCTTTCCAAACGTAGTCCTTTATCGGCAGACACAGATTGGCCATCGCGTCACCATCCACGCCGGCACCGTTATCGGCTCGGACGGCTTCGGGTACGTGCTCGACGAGGGCCGCCACCGGAAAGTGCTCCAACTCGGGAATGTTATCATCCATGACGACGTCGAGATCGGGGCCAATGCCGCCATCGACCGCGGCACGCTCGGCCCCACAGTCATTGGCCAGGGCACAAAAATCGACAACCTGGTCCATATCGCGCACAACGTGGTCATTGGGCGGCACTGCTTGATCATGGGGCAAGTCGGCTTCGCCGGCAGCACCCGCCTGGGCGATTACGTCGTCGTCGCGTCCCAATCCGGCGTTGCCGACCATTTGAAACTGGGAAACCAAGTCATCGTCGGCGCGAAGTCAGGCGTCATGCGTGACGTCGCGGACGGAGGCCGCGTGCTGGGAATCCCGGCTGCGCCGGATCGGCAGGCCAAGCGCCAAATCATCGCCTTGCAGCAGCTACCCGAACTGCTCCACCGCATCCGCGGTCTCGAAAAACAGGTCGAGCAACTCACTGCCCGCTGCGGCGGTTGAACCCATTCGTAGTTCGATAAAGTCGAGGGCTAAACCTCACCTCGCTGCCGTCGGTGGTAACGGTTGACTGGGTGATTAAGGTTGGCGGCTGGTGGAGCGCATTGCCGCGCCATGAAACCGGACCATATGAAAGTGCATCCGTTTGGGATCAACCAAGTGGCCGCAGATGTCGCACGGCACCGTGCCGATCGTGTCCGCCACCGGCTGCTCCAGCAACGAGTCGGTTTTTGGATGTCTTCGGCCCCCGGCCTTATGACCGGATCCCTTGGGTTTAGGACCTTTGCGACCCCGCGACGACGCAGCGCTATGTCCCGAATTGAAAAAAGTTTTCGTTGTCACAAACTACCATTGATTGCGGGGAGCCGCATGGAATAAAAACCAACCGATTGCGCGGCCGGATCCCAAACGCAAACAGCCGTTCCACCAGATCCGCCGGGGTTTCTTTTATCATCATCGGCCGCCCTAGGCAACCTCCTCTTTTAGTTCGAGGAAGCCTTGCAGGTGCCGGACGCGCGTCGGGTGGCGGAGTTTGCGCAGCGCCTTGGCTTCAATCTGCCGAATACGCTCGCGCGTGACCTGGTAAAGGTTGCCAATTTCCTCCAGCGTTTGGCCAAAGCCATCGACGAGCCCGAACCGCATCTCGAGGATCTTCCGTTCCCGTTGGCTTAGGCTGGTCAGAACGTGGTCCAGCTTCTCCCTGAGCATGCTTTGGCTGGTGCCTTCCGACGGGTTCTCGGCCGACTTGTCCTCAATGAAGTCCCCCACCCGCACGTCGCCATCGTCCCCCACCGGAGCATCAAGCGACACCGGTTGGCGGGCCATCTTCAGCAACGCGTTGATGCGCGAGACCGGCAGGCGCATCTCGTCGGCAAGGTCCTCCGCGGTCGGCTCCCGGCCCAGTTCCTGGCCCAGTTGCCGCTGGGCGCGCCAAAGCCGGGTCATGATCTCAATCATGTGCACCGGGATCCGGATCGTGCGTGCTTGATCGGCAATCGAGCGGGTCAACGCCTGGCGAACCCACCATACTGCATACGTGGAAAACTTGTAGCCCCGGCGATACTCGAATTTCTCGACCCCTTTGAGGAGTCCAATGTTGCCTTCCTGAACCAAATCGAGAAAGGACTGGCCCCGGTTGATATACTTTTTGGCGATCGCGACCACCAGGCGCAGGTTGGCTTCGGCCATGTGGATTTTGGCCTCGTGGGCGCGCCCGGACGCGCGCTGCAACTGCTCGAAAGTCCGATTAAATTCCTCGCGCGGCCGCCGGACGAATTGCTCGAGGGCGACGAGCTTGGCCCGTTCGTCGCGGCGAGCGGCTTGCTGCTGGCTGGATCTGGGTTGCGCCTCCAGCTCCTGTATGCGCTGCACGCCGGCTTGAAACTGTCCGTGGACGTTCGTGGCCACGTCCATCATGTCTTCCAGCACCTTTTGCTTGTAAAAGAACTTCGGATAAACGGCTTGCAGCCTTCGCTCCAGCTTTTGAAGCCTCGCGAAGTGCGTTGCCCGGCGGCCGGGACTCTTGGACTCCCTCCACTCGGAGTATTGCTGCTCCACCTCGGCCTCCAGCACCTCAAGCCTTTTCACCAGGCGGTGCAGCTCCTTGATGTGCCCCTTGCGGCTGGCAACTTTCTTGTCCACCACGATGCGGTCGAAACGTTCCTGCGGCGGCTCGGACAGCAACTTTTCGGCGATGGCACGGTGTTCCTTGGCGGCGAAGCCCAGGCCATAAACCAGGCGCTTGATTTCGAGTTCCGCCTCCTCGATGCGCCGGAAAATCTCGACCTCCTGCTCACGGGTGAGCAGGGGTACTTTGCCCATCTGGTTCATGTAGATTCGCACCGGATCGTCCAGCGCAGCGTAGGCGCGGTCTTCCTCCGGCTCCGGCTCCCCGGTTGGAGCCTTCTCAACCTCGGCCTGCGCTACAACCTCGATGCCAAGGTTATGAAGTTTGGTGTAGAGTGCGTCCAGGTCATCGGCCGACACGCCCTCCGGCAGAAGGTCATTGACATCGTCGTAAGTAAGATGGCTCTGCTCGCGAGCCGCATGCACCAAAGTTTTGATTGTTTCAGCCAGGTCCAGTGCCGGGCCCTGCGCGCCAACTCCAGCCCTGTCCTCAGCGCCGGCGCGGGCGACTTTGCTGCGAGCCATGGAGCCGGCTTCAGACACGTCAGGTTGAGTTTTCTTCGGCGCCGCTTCCTCGCGGCCGTCGGCTCGCGCTCCGAAGATGAACGGCGCGCGTAGTTGGCGGACTGCCAGGGAGGCTCTGCGAGCCTTGCTCCCTTCGGGGTTTTTTGCTCGATTATTCAATTTTGACAATTTCATCATGCGGTTTGCCCGAAAAAAGGCGTGCGGCCCCCCGGCCTTACTCCTGGTCGGAGATTGTGCCTTAACAATGTCGGCTGACCTTCGTATTCCCGGGAATCGGGTTTCAAATCATCACGGAACGAGGTTCACCTCAAGAATTACTATGTCCTGGAAGCGACAAACTGGCTGTTAGACCGATCCACAATGCACCCTTTCCGTGGAAGAGCAAGCGATATCCCACAAAATCTGCCTTCCAAAGATTCTGACATATTGCTTGCCAGCGGCCAGCCCCATGCGAAACTACAGGTGTGTTAGTCACCAATTACATATTTTGCCCGCTCTCTCCTTGACCATACATAACCTCAAACCCATGGGGGCGCATTGAGCCGCCCGTTCCCTTCTCGTTCCTTTCATTCCCGGGAACCTCTGCATCGACGAAACGGGAAAATCCGTGCCCGCGAAGTCCGCGTCATCGACGACGCGAAACAACAACTCGGTGTCATGTCGCTCAATGATGCCCTGCGCCTGGCCCAGATCAAAGGCCTGGACCTGGTCGAGGTCGCGGCGAACGCCACCCCGCCCGTGTGCCGCATTGTGAATTATGGCAAATTCCTCTACGAGGAAGCCAAACGAGACTCCCACGGCCGCCAAACCGCCGGCCGCATGAAAGAAATTCAGATTTCTCCCACGATCGACCCTCATGACCTCGCGACCAAGCGGGACCATGCCATCAAGTTTCTGTGCGATGACATGAAAGTTCGGGTTAAGCTGCGTTTCCGCGGCCGGCAAAAGGCGCACAAGGAGATCGGGTTCGACGTGGTGAATAAATTCGTTAAGGAAGTCGCCCTCTATGGGCAGGCGGATTCGCCGCCCAAGATGCTGGGCGACCGGGACCTCAACGTCGTTCTCAGCCCCCTTCCCCGCGCCAAGCGCGGTAAGAACCCCCGCCCGGGGGAGAGCCCAGAGCCCAGCCCGGAGCCGCCTGCCACCCCATCCGGTGAACAAGCTGCGTCCGTCTGAACTTGGGCGCATCTCAATACTACCACCAGGCCGGAGCGCGGACATCCCTCTCGCAGCAACGTCCGAAAGCCACCACCGCTCAGGTTCGTTGCCAATTTCGCGCGGCACACGTTGCTGTGGACAGGAATGTCTGACAGGATTTTCCGCGCTCCAGTGGGGGTGCCAGGATGCGCGCTTTGAACTTTCCTTCATAACTATTTGCTTTTCTGTGCCCGCCGACCATGCTGTTGCTTCGTGGACACCGCCTCCGAGATTAAAAAGATCGCCTTCCTGGGCGATTACCCGCCCCGCAAATGCGGCATCGCCACCTTCACTTCCGACCTCCTGGCGTCAGTGGCTGCCGACCAGCCCAAGACCGAGTGTTTTTCCGTTCCGGTCAATGATCTGCCGGGCGGCTACGAGTACCCGCCGGAAGTTCGCTTCGAAATTGTCGAACAGGATTTGGCCTCCTACCTGCGCGCAGCGGATTTCCTCAACATCAGCAATGCCGACGTTGTCTGCTTGCAGCACGAATTCGGGATTTTTGGCGGGCCGGCCGGGAGCCATGTGCTGGCGTTGCTGCGCGAATTACGCATGCCGGTCGTCACCACCTTGCACACCCTGCTGCACGAACCCAATTCCGACCAGCGGCGGGTCATGCAGGAATTGATCGCCCGCTCGACGCGGCTCGTGGTGATGGCCGAGCGCGGACGCCAGATGCTCCAGGACATTTACCAGGCGCCCCCCACGAAAATCGATCTCATCCCGCATGGCATCCCTGACATCCCGTTTGTCGACCCGAACTTTTACAAAGACCAGTTCGGCGTTGAAGGCAGGCTGGTGTTGCTCACTTTCGGCCTGCTCTCTCCCAATAAAGGCATCGAGCATGCCCTGAAGGCTCTGCCCGAAATCCTGGCCGAGTTCCCCAACGTCGTTTACATCGTCCTCGGCGCCACTCACCCCAACCTGGTGCGTGAGCACGGGGAAGCCTACCGGGTCAGCCTGGAACGGCTGGCCGAGAAGAAAAAGGTCCAAAAGCATGTCATCTTCTACAACCGTTTCGTGGAACTCGAAGAGCTCAAGGAGTTCATCGGCGCGGCCGATCTTTACCTCACCCCGTATCTGAACGAAGCGCAGATCACCTCAGGAACTCTCGCCTGCGCCTTCGGGGCGGGCAAGGCGGTCGTTTCCACCCCGTATTGGCACGCGGCCGAGTTGCTGGCCGAGGACCGCGGCGTGCTGGTCCCCTTCGGTGACTCCAGGGCCATTGCCCGCGAGGTCATTGCCCTCCTGCGCGATGAGATGCGCCGGACTACGATTCGTAAGAATGCCTACAAGCTGGGCCGCGAGATGATCTGGAGCAACGTCGCCCGTCTCTATATGCGCTCGTTCGAGTCGGCGCGCCTCGAGCGCGCGGTCTTGTCACGGAAATCCTTCGCCACCAAAACCCTCGATCAGCAGCCCCGCGCGCTGCCGGAGTTGAAACTCGACCACCTGACCCGGATGACCGACTCGACCGGCCTTTTTCAGCATGCCGTGTTCACCGTGCCGAATTTTTCCGAGGGCTACTGCACCGATGACAATGCCCGCGCCTTCATCCTGGCCGTGCTGCTCGACGAAATGGAGGAAGAGCCCCAGCATGCGCGGACGCTCGCCACCACCTACGCCGCCTTCCTCCACCATGCCTTTGATGCCCGGACCAAACGCTTCCACAACCTCCTCAGCTTCGACCGGCGCTGGCTCGACGAACAAGGTTCGGAGGATTCTCATGGTCGCGCCCTCTGGGCGTTGGGCGTCGGCGTCGGCCGCTCCCCCTATCGTAGTTTTCAGGTCCTGTGCGGCCAAGTCTTCTCCCAGGCCCTCCCCGCCGTGACCGATTTCACTTCCCCGCGCGCCTGGGCCTTCGCCCTCCTGGGCATTCATGAATATTTACAGCGCCTCAGCGGAGATCGCCTGGCCCAACAAATCCGTGAAACCCTCACCGCCCGCCTGATGGAACTGTTCGACCGGACCGCGGCGCCGGAGTGGCCGTGGTTTGAAGATGTGCTTTCCTATGACAACGCCAAGCTGGCTCACGCCCTCATCCTGAGCGGCCGCGCGACCGGCCAGGCACCGGTGCATGAGCGCGGATTGCAGGCCCTGCGCTGGCTGGCGACCGTGCAAACCTCCGAAAGCGGCGACTTTCGGCCCATTGGCAGCAACGGATTCTTCCCCCGCGGCGGAACCCGCGCGGACTTCGATCAGCAGCCCATCGAAGCCCACTCAATGTTGTCCGCCTGCCTGGAGGCCTACCGCACCACTTCGGATGTTTGGTGGTACGAGCAGGCTGAGCGCTCCTTCGATTGGTTTCTCGGCTGGAACAACCTGGGGCTGGAGGTTTATTCGGCTAATACGGGTGGCTGCCGTGATGCCTTGCATGTGGACCGGGTCAACCAAAACCAGGGCGCCGAGTCCACGCTCGCCTTCCTGCTCTCCCTGGCCGAGCTTCAGCTCATGCAAAACGCTGTCACTGTCTTCAACCGGCCCGCCTCGTAGCCCGACCGCCCGATGAAAACCGCCACCGTTCAGCGCACCCAACTCACTCTGCACCCCGACCGCACGCGCGTTCTGCTCCGCCCCTTTCTGCTTCCGGACGATCCCCGCGCGCCCAGAATCTGCGCCCAGGTCATGGCCCTCCACGAAACCGAAGTCCGCGCCCTCTGGCGCCAGGTGCAGAGGGAATTCAGCGAGCGCCACACTAAAATCCACGAATTTCTCAAAATCCGATTCGAGCAGGTCCGTTCCTGTTTGAGTGCCCGCCGGAACCTCTCCGAAGAACGCCAACTGCTGCTGGGCGCCTATTTCACCCACGAGTATTCACTCGAGGCCGCCGCGTTGTTTAATCCCTCCATCGTCCCTCACCCGGACCAGTCGGACCTGCCACCCGGCGCGCTGCGCTTCATCCTGAGCTTGCGAGCCACCGGCGAAGGTCACATCTCCTCGATCACTTTTCGCACTGGGATTCTGCAAGCCGGCAGCAACATTAGCGTCAATGCCCCCACGCGCTATTGCCTCGAGCCCGAGCAGGTCCCCAACGCCTCTTACGAGAACACGCTCTTCGAGCGAAAGCTCCAGGAGCTT
>DATMQA010000123.1:0-3949 GCA_035566895.1 Binatia bacterium | reverse complement strand
CACGCCGGGTTCACAAGTTGATTCGCATCAACCGTCGCGGTCGCGGTAATGTCCGTTGTCATCCAAACCCCGCCATTCACCGTGCCGACGTAAACGATGTTGGGATTAGCGGGATCGACGGCGATGGCCTGAATTGCACCGGCTGCCACATTATTACCAAGCGACAGTGCCACCGCAGAACTGCCTTGGATTGGGCCTGGGCCTTGCTGCGTCCATTGCGGCACGCCGGAAAGAGACACTCCGGCGTCTGCGACCGAAGAAAGTGGAGAACCGCCTTCTGCACCTGTATTCGTGTGTTTGTACCCTAACAAATGCCCCGCCTCGTGCTGAATGACGCCGATCAGTGTTTGGACAGAGGCGTCAAGGGCTCCGAAACTAAGACGATCGGAAAAGACAAAAGCATTGTCCTTGCGGTTGAGATTCCCGGCATCTACCTCCTCTGCAAGACCCCAAAAGGTGCCGTATTGGGCGAACTCGCTTCCGCTTCCCCCGATGAAAATGGTGGAGAACTCAGAATTGGCCGGTGGTTTGGAGGTTGTGAAGGTGACGCCAACCGGTGAGAAAACCGCATTGAGCGCATCAACCGTACGGCTGATAACCACCTCTTCCTGGCCAGCCAACCCGTCCGCGGCCAAGCTGAAAGCCGGGATATTGATGCCGTCCACCTCCACCGGACCGTGGTAGTTGACACCAGAGGCGCCACTGAAGTCCAAATAAAATACCTGCCCAGCCAGCGACTCGACCCCGCTGCCTGCGAACTGCAAACCCGGCAAGACAGGAGCTTGGGCGCCAGGTGTCGTTTGGGTCACAGCTTGTGGGGGCGCGTTCGCTGCCGTCAAAGTCTCGGTTAACTGCTGGGTCGTAGGACTGCCAACGACTTGGGAAGATCCTGTGGAAGTCTGAGAGGCGGTGTTGCCGGTGCCTGTGCCGGTGGAGGTTCCGGTCGAATTAATTTGCGTGTTTTGCGCCTGCGTCTGCCCGTTCTGCGAACCGGTTGCCTGGTTCGCGCCGCTCTCGGAGGTGGAAGGGGTGGTTGCTGCGACAGGGGTCGTCGCTGGCGCCGAGGATGCGCTTGGCAAAATGCTCCCGACTTGGGCGACAGGATTGTAGGCAGACGAGTCTTGTGAGGAGTTGCCGGAATCGACCTGGTGTTGGATTTCGGCGCCGGTACCCAAAGCGGCGGCCGAAGCGGCCCCGGGCGCAAGGAGGGCGACGGACCCGGACAGCAAGCATCTCGGCTCCAGCGCTTCCAACTCAAACCGGCTTCGTTTTAACGAACCTTTCACGATTCCCGCCTAGCCCTGCGGTTTGCCGACTTAGAGCGGACTCGTTCATCCGTCTCGCCTGAGCACATCCGGCCCTACAATCGGCGCTCAAAATCCCAACGGCGCCCCCCGCAATACGGACAGTATATGGCCGTGTTTTTCTGCGACGGGCTGGCGTCAATTGGGAACTGCTTCCCTGGATAAAACCAACTGAACGAAATAATGTCAACTGAAATGTTACATTTTTGTTAAAAGTCTTTTCGTTGGTCTTCAAACCGCATCCTGCCCGGCGAACGACAGGACCTCCTCCAACCAGCCGGGAAACTGGTTGCCAAAATCCACAGTCGCGGTGAAAAGGCCGTTGCTGACGGCGGTGGCGGCATTGGTGAGCAAACTGCCTTGCTTTGCCTCTCCCGATGTCCACGCCGGCTTGGAAGCGGCGGCTGAGGCGCGTGCACGCCTGTCGGGGCTTGGAAACTTTTGGGCCACATAAGAAGAGACAGAAACAACGTTTCATTGTGTTTCAATGACCGCACAGATTCCGCCACTTGTAGCAAAACCCGTAGCAAGGATTTCAGTCTTCACGATCGCCCCGTAAAATCGAGCAATCTTCGATGTCTGCCTTCTGAATGAGGTTCAATGAAAGGCGTTGGGTAAGGGCGTTGCTCATCCGGGGCGGGTCGTCACGAGATTACCAGGCAAGTTTACACAGCGGTCGCAGCGAGAGAAGGTCGATTCCGAACCTCGCCTTCTCATTCGTCACCAAGGCGGTCTAGTATCTAACAGAAGGTTCCTGATGATTCGCGAAAAACTACCGAGTTGAAGTGAGAGGGAAACTGAGAGGGTACAGCAGTGCCAGAGGTAGTTTTAGCAGCCGCGAGTAGTGAGAGACTTGTCTTGATTTCCTGGGAAAACACGCGAAAATACCCAGGAAATTAGGGGCTTGGCGGCACGAGCCCTGCCTCTGGAGCCAATTTTTAAGTCGTTGGTGGACAACGGCTGCTCCAGCCAAAGCAGGGTCAAAAACGCCAAAGTGAGAGGGTACGACCGCTGGCGGGCACTAGTCCCGCACAATTCGAAGGCCCTTCTTTTTTCAGGCAGCGATTAGGTGCTTCGCAAAATGCCTGATTCGTTGCCGACGTGCTACGAACAAAACTCAGGGTCGATGAAACCGATGACTTTCGGAGAATTGCCACTGGGCACGTCATTTCACGTTATCTAGGAGCGTTTCGCACGCCGAAGTGATTGGTCCGTACGAAAAGAAAGTCTGCCGCCGGAAAGCAAACGCGCGAAAAGCAGGTGTGTTCTCCGCTCACGGTGAGACCGACAACCGATAGAATCTCTCTCCGTTCGTCACCCCATCCAAGTACACGACATTGGTCGCGGAGGGTTGCGGCGGAATCGTCAACAGATCCAACCAACTCCCTGGGCCAGGCAGAGCTTGCGCCAGCGCAGTGGCGCATTGTAACCGGTAGCCCCAGTTCGGCACGGTCCCGAAACTGACGGCAACATTCGTTCCCGTGAAGCTTAGGGCATCAATCCGTGGCCTCGGGTTGGCGGCTGCTCTAACCACTAACATGGGCTGGGCGTTGGTGTTTCCAAACTCCCTCGAGTTGAAGGTAAAACCGATCTCCGGACTCCGCGCCGTCAGGTAAAGCCCTGCCTCACCGCCCTGGCGCAGGTCCACCAGAAACCGTTCGGCCAGCCCGAGGCCGAAAGAAATCTGTCCGTTCGCGCCGCTGTTGGTGAACACTCCGAGCGACACGTCCAGGTTCGAGTTCAAAATCAGCGGCAAGTCCTGCCAGGCGACTCCGTCGCTTGTGGGTGCGTTCGGCTTTCCCGTCCCCTCAATCCATCCATCCGCGGCGACCCAGCGAACCTCGAAGGCGCCCATACCCCTGTTGAATATCGCGTTATCCGGCGCCGCCATCTCCGTCAAAACGAGCTGGACCCCGGTGACCACCCAATCCGGTGCGCCCAGCGCAGCATCCAGCGATGCCACCACATTGCTCGTCGGAAAGCGCATCAACGAATCGAATAGCCCGTTCTGCATCCCTGACCCGTTCACCGCCGACGCGCCGGAAACCGACAGCGCACCCGCCGCGCCATAATTGCTGGCCGGGGCCAGCGAACGGACGAAAGAGTCCGCATCGGGAACAACCGCCACCGCCGCGGTCTGCGCCGCGGCCAGGTTGCCGGCCAACAGCGCCGGCAGCAGGATGCCGTGCAGCCAGGCGCGGGAGCATGTCCCCTTGCGCAACCAGGTCCTTCCTCTTTCAGCTTTCACTCGTCATGACTTTCCTTCTTTACATTTCAGGTTTTCGTTATATTCTCCAAAAGATACCGCATGAACACAACTCGCAACTGCCGCGGCTTGCCGGCCGCCGTCCTCGCCGTCGTGACCTCCCTGGCCAGCCTCCGCGCCTTGGCCGCAACCTTCAGCCTCAACCCCTCCGCCGACGCCTTCGTTACCCGGGGCGCCTCGGGCAGCCTCAGCGGGAATAATTACGGCGGCGCGGGAGCCCTCTCCGTCGCCGCTCCGGGCCTCGCGCAAGGCGAATTCCAGAGCGTCCTCCAGTTCGGTCTATCCGGCGCCAGGACCGCGTTCGACACCCAGTTCGGCGCCGGCCAGTGGACGATTCAATCCGTCTCCCTCCAGTTGACCGCCGGCGCTCCGAACAATG
>DATMQA010000122.1:0-45625 GCA_035566895.1 Binatia bacterium | reverse complement strand
TCTGGGAGACTGCTTGGGATGGCGCAGGCGGCTGGGTTGCGCGACTGAACACAAACGGGAGTGTGGACGCCAATTTCAATTCTGCTTCGGGCGCTAACGGCGCGGTGAATTCCATCGCGCTGCAACCCGACGGAAAAATTCTGATCGGCGGCGATTTCACCGCCATCAACGGCACGACCCGCAATCGTATCGCCCGGCTCAATGCGGATGGCAATCTGGATACGAGTTTCGATCCGGGCTCGGGAGCGGACGGAAGTGTTCATGCCATTGCGCTGCAACCGGATGGCAACGTATTCATCGGCGGCGACTTCACCATCGTCAACGGAGCGGTGCGTCCGCATTTGGCGCGCCTTTACGCCGATTCAATCGCCCCTTCACTAAACATCGTGCGGTCGAACGCATTTGTGACCGTCTCGTGGCCCGTGTCTGCTCTGAACCTTCAACTTCAGGAAACCACGAACCTATCGTCGCTGAATTTCTGGTCGCCGGTTGCGCAACCTGCCATGACCAATGCCGGCCGGATTTCCGTCACCGTTCCCACGACCGTCGCGCGAAAGTTCTTTCGGCTCAAGTCGCAGTAGAACCAATCATCCACGGTCGCGGTGACCCCGCGCCGCCTGAAGAAAATCTTCGGCGTTGTCAAAGGGCATTGACTCGCGTACGTTGCGCGGCAGTGAGGGCGCTTGGCGCAGTGGTAGCGCGTCTCGTTTACAGGATTGGGCTGGGTGGACCCACCTTGCCCTCACGTGGACTCATGTGGACAAACCCCTGTGAAATCAGTGTCTTCCTGCATTTCAGGGTGGACCCATATGGACCCAATTGTCCCTCAATTTTTTTCACGGTTTAGGAGGAGGTTAGAAGGAAATGGAGGTCGCCTCGCGCGCAAAGGCTGAATGCTGCGTTTATCTGGAGGAAGGCGAGACGCGTCAGTGCCTTTCGGTCTTCCAGCACTTGGCGGCTGGCCCGCTATTTTCTCAAGCGATAAAACTGCTCGATGAACGAGACGGTGTTTGTGACCACGTTCTGATCCCCAACCACCCCGACAGGAGAAAAGACCTGGTTCCACAACCCCGAATCCAAATCATACGTTGTCTCCAATGTGAACCCTTCGATGTTGGTGCTCCACGAGAGCAGCACATTGTCGCCGGCCTGCGCGATGTGCAGCGCCACCGGCCCGTCGTCATCAATGATCGTGCCCACGGCGGAGCTTTGATTCGTCGAGATCACGGCGTTGGTCGGGTTGCTCAGCAGCACGAGGAAGAACTCGTTGCCCTCGATGATCGTGTCGCCGATCACCGGGACGGAGACTGTTTTGTTGGTCTCACCGGGATTGAAGGTGAGCGTGCCGTAAGTCGAGACGTAATCCACATCGGCGTCGGCGGTCAGGCCGAAGGTCCCGTAATTCACGCTCACAGGATCGTAACTGAGTGCGGAAAGACTGGGTGGAAACACCATCGGGGTCGTGCCGGAATTGCCTTCCAAAACTGAGCCGACGGCAATGGAAGCAACTGGCACTGCCTGGACATACAACAATCGCTCGTTGTTCTCGGGAAAGGCGGCTCCGGCTACCGTCGCTTTGAATTGGGCGAAACCGCCGCGTGTCGGCACCACGGTGAAAGACAGAGTCGCCGAGGCGCCGTTGGTCAACGTGCCCAGGTCGGCGGAAACCGCATGTTCATCGCTAAAAAAGCTGCCTTGGTTCGCGCTGACAAAATTGAACCAGTCGGGGATCACGCTTCCCACGGTGACTTCAGTGACATTGGTCGGACCGCCGTTCGTCACGATCAGCGTATAAGTCGCGGGCTGTCCGACCACTATCTGGCCGGGCGCAGCCACAACCAGCAATCCCAAAAAATAATCCGTAGGTACCGAACCACAACAATACCGGTCGCCAGAGTTCCAGGGAATGCACATGCGTATGGTGTTCACTCCGGCGGCAGCCATGAGCCGGTTGACGGTCACGCCGCCATCCGCGCTGTCCGGAACCAGCATCGAAACGCTGCCGCCTCCCGTGGAAGCGGCCGCACTCGCTTCGCCGTTGCCCATATCGACCTGATAGACGTAGCCATCTTTCGCGCCAAAATAGAGTTTGCCGAACGCAGGCGCGGCCACAGGTGCCGTGGTTGGCGTGGAATCTAAACCCAATCCATTGATGTCAAAGAACAACCAGGCACGCGCGGCCGAAGCGCCCAAGTCCGTCACAGCCTCGATAGTCTCGCCGGCTGCCAGGAACAGCATGTTCCGGCCGGGGTCGAAAGTGATGTCATAGAAATTCAAACCATAGGCTTGATGGCTCCAAATCACGTTGCCATTCGTCGCGTTGATTTTGAAAACCCTGGAACCGCCGTATTGCGCCAGATACAGTGCGCCGTTTGCGAGAATTGGCGGCACGAAGCTTTCGTTCTGGTTGGTCGTGTAATGGCCCGACCATCGGAGGACGCCATTCAAGGTATTGATTGCCCAGACCGAGCTTGCCGAGCCTGTCGAGTCCGTCACGCAGTAAAGAGTGTCGTGCGCATAATCCAAAACCATGCCGCGCCCCGGCCCCATGCTGTGGCTTTGGTCTCCGTTGAATATCCACAGCGAACTGGAATCGGAGGCACTCAATGCCATCACGCGGTTCTGCGTCGTGTCGCCGCAACCATCCGCCGTGGCGATAAAGACCAAATCGTCCGTGAACTGCCTGCGAAAGTTCAGATCGGACTTTTCCCAAAGCTGGATCGCCGGCCCGACCTGAACGCTGTCTGCGGTGCAACTTCCACGCTTAGTGCTCACGCTCCAGTTTCCGGTTGCCCCATCGTGAGCGTTGATTTTGTAGAGCCACCCGTCGTCGGCCGCCCCAAAAAGGTATTCCCCGGCGGAGTTCCGAAGCGGAACCACAGCCAGCGAAGGGACAACCCCCGCCCCGTTCGGCTCTGTCCATTGCCAGATCTGCTGCCCCCAGGAGTAGTTGTGGGAGAAGTCGCTCGGATAGGCATAGATCGTTGTTCCATCCACAAAAAACATCTGGTTGAGACTGTACGGCAAGGAGGCATCACTGACCAAATCCATCACGGAAAAATTATTGTAAGACCATTGAACCGGATCGCTGCAGACGGTCAGGAAGCAAACCGACCAGCCGAGCAACTGGCCGGTGTCGCCCGCGCCGGCATCGTCAATCTCCAGCGTCCACGAACCATTGCGATTTGTACCATATGTCGGTACGGTAGGGAGGAAAGTCCCCGTAAATGGCGAGCTGCTGTTCGAAATGCGGCCCAACCCATAGTATGAAAATGAAGTCTTGATGAAATCGTGACCAGCGCCGCCAATGCGGTTGGCCAACAGCATACGGCTTCCGTCGGGGGGAATCAAAGTGATGATGAGATCACCGTCGTAAGTATGATTGAGTGAAAAACTGATGCTGATGTCGTACACCGCGCGGTTCGTGTCGAATCCACTGACGACGATGGTGGAGCGCGTGACGTCCTGGTTAGTGTCGCCGGAACCGCCGGTGCCGACTGGCGGGATGCGCAGATTCAACTGGTCCGGCGGCGCCGCGTACGTCGCCGCGAAGAGGCGCGCGCCAGACAACACCACGACCAGTACCGCCGCCACACGAAGGTTTGAGGTGTTCGGCATGATAAGATTGGCCATCACGTCCGAGTATTCGGCGACCAGGTTCGGAGGATCGGAGGAATCTAATCCTGTTTTCAGTGAAATCAAGCGGCGGCGTGGTTTGTTCCCATTGGTAAAACCTCGTTCCCCTAGTTAGGGAATGAGCCAAATTTTGCTTGAATTTCGCATTAGTAAATGGTATGAGACATATCATCCGAGCATCAGACCAACGGCAAATCCGCCCGTCCGGGTTCCGCGATGGCCCTGGCCCGGGAACCGGGGGGAGAACCGGACCATGCACGCCCGGCTGAGGAAAATCATCGCGGCTGGGCTGCGGACCCGCGCGGTTGTCCTCACGTTGCTGGCCGTGGGCGTCGCGCCAGTGGAGGCGCAGGTTGCCGATTCCTGGATCCTGTTCAACTCCGGCAAATGGGAAACGGATACAAACTGGTCGTTCAGCTTGCCCGATGCCACAACGGCAAATTTCATCACCAACTCGGGAACCAAGACAATCACCATCGACGCGACCACTGCCAGCGGTTTTCCCGGCACCATGATGGTGACGAGCATCACCCTCGGGGTGTCGAGCAACTCGTTGAACACGCTGCGGCTCAACAACGCCGGCACGAGCACGCCGTTGGAGGTGCTGGACTTTCTCGCGGTGGAAAGGGGAGGAAATTTCACTATTACCGGCTCCAGCGTCCAGGTGGACGGATTGACGAGCCTGGGCGGGCCAAGCTTCCCCGGCGCGTCCGGCGACGGCACGTTCACGCTCAATTCCGGCTCGGCGCAGCTTGCCGACGTGAACGTGGGGGATGGGACCAATGGCTCGGGTGTGCTCAACATTTTAGGCGGCGCGTTGACCGTGACCGGCACGCTGGCAGTGGCCACGATGCCGGCCATCTTCAGGGCCAAGGTAATTATGAGCGGCGGCGTGCTGAGCCACACGAACAGCACAATGCTCGTCGGCCGCGATGGCGCGGCAACTTTCGTGCAGTCCGGCGGCACCAATCTGGCGCAGGGATTGCAACTGGGCAGCGGCGCCGGCTCGCAAGGTTCGTTTGCGCTTTCCAACAGCCTGCTCCTCTGCACGGGGGTGCTGCGCGTCGGCGACGAAACGGCGCCCACGGCGCCGTGCAGTTTCTTCATGCGGAATGCCACGTTGGCCGTCACCAATGACAGCGGCACCGGCGCCCTCGAGGTCCGCAAAGGCTCATTCACGCTCCAGAGCGGGCTGGTCCAGGCCGACAGCCTCTTCGTGAGCGGCCCCAACGGCAGTTTCACTAACATCGGCGGCATCCTGCAACTCACGACCATGGCTCAAATCACCAATGGCACCGTCGCGCTCCTGGGCGGCACCAACGAATTTCCCGGCGGCATGAGTGTCGGGGGCAGCCTCGGCTCGACCGCGACGGTCACCATTGCCAGCTCCGTGGTGAACATTTCGGGCGATCTCATCCTTGCGGGAGGAACCAATTCCTCCGCCACCTTCGAGGTTATCGACGGCGCGACGTTAACCGCGACGAACGGAACGGTGTTCATCGGACCGGTGGGCAGCGCCCAGATGACCATCTCCAACGCCACGGCCCTGGTGTCAGACGTGAAACTTGGCGGCACCAACGCGGAAGCGTCGGGAGATTTATATTTGTTTACCGGCGGAGAATTGACATTTCTCTCGAGCCTCAGCGCCAATTTCGTCGTGGTCGGCGGGGGCGACCTGGATGGGAGCGGCGGGACCGTCATCATCGGGCAGGACCATGACGCCGCCCTCGTGGTCTCGGGCGGCATGGCCACGAACATCGGGACGCTGTTCGTCGGTTACAGCCCGGGCTACACCGGCACCTTAACGCAATCGGGAGGTATCGTGAGCGTGCACACCAACCTGATCGTGGGCGATTGCGTCAATGGCGCACTCGGTGCAGCTACGCTCAGCGGCGGCACGCTATACGTAACGAACGCCGCCCACGACGCTGTGATGGATGTGCGCAACGGCACCGTGCAGCTCAACAGCGGGGCGGCGCTGGTGGTCGATATCCTGATCCTGACCAACTCCTGCGGCCATTTCCGCAAGCAGGGCGGCACCCTGACCGCCGCCACCATCGTGTTGGACCCGAACCTCGACGCGGATGGTGACGGTCAAAGCAATACCAACGAGTTTCTGGCCGGAACTGACCCGCTCGATCCCGCGTCGGACTTTCGCATCGTTTCCATTACCCAGGAGGAGGGCACGAACGCGCGCGTCACGTGGACAACGGTGAGCGGACGGAGCTATTTATTGCAGGCCGCGGCCTATCTCACAAACGGGCCGGCGACTCCCTTCAACGATCTGAGCCCCGTGATTGTGGCAACGAACACGGGCACGACCAACCTGGTCCATACCAATATCGTCGGCAGCGCGCCGGCGCGATTCTACCGGGTCAGAACCCCTGCCCTGCTGGGCGCGGATAACGCCAGCAACCCGGTTTATAACGACGGCGACTCGTGGAACACGGATGATAACGGCGGGGTTGGGTTCGGCGCCTGGGCCTTGAACGCCGACACGAGTGGCGGGGGCAGCGGCGGATTTTTCGTGGCGGATTCCTCGGGCAACGGCAGCGGCGCCTCGGGCAACATCAACACCGTCGGCAATAAGTCCTGGGGTATTTATGCCAACGGCGGCACGATGTCGGAGGCGGTGCGCGTGTTCAACGCGCCGCTGGGCGTGGGCCAGGTCGTCAAGCTCGACCTGGACAACGGCTACATCAACACCGCCGTCGAAAACGGCGGCGGCATCGGCGCGGGCAAGGTTGGCTTCGGCCTGCGCAACGGCGCGACCGACGTGTTCGAGTTTTACTTCACCGGGGGCGACACCGAATACCGCATGCACGACGGCAGCGGCGCCTCGGGGTCCACGAGCATCCTTTTCACCGATGGCGGCCTGCACATCGAATTCACGTTGACCGGCGCGACCACCTATTCCGTGACCACCACCCCCAATGGCGGTTCCCCCTCGACCTTCACCGGAACGCTGGCGGCCAGCGGCCCGGTGGACACGGTGCGGTTCTTCAACTACAGCGCCGGCTCGAACTCCCCCCACGACGCCTACTTCAACAGCCTGGAAATCGGGCGGTGAGCCGCCGTCCAGGATTCCGCGTAAACACACTGACCGGAAAAATGTTCCTGGTGGGAACCTTGAGCCTTGCCAGGGCCGGTTCCAAAGCGCCAGGCTATTTCTGAAAGGCTCCGAAAACCTTTTGCAGCATATCGGTCGTTCGCGCCACTGGATTTTGCCGGATCTGCTGCTCCTCCTCGGCGACCATTTTGAACAGTCCGTCCATGGCTTTGCCGGTGACATAGGCGTCAATGTCCAACGAATCCTTACCCAGCAGCGAACCGCCGAGCGCGCTGCCGAGACTTCCCAGGCCCTGACCGACATTTGCCTTGTCCATCAGGTTCTTGTATGCGGCGGTGACGCCGGTCTTCTCCGTGGCCTTTTGGACGATAGGGTAGAACCTGGCATACAGGTTGGTCTGCGTGGTCTTTTGAAAATACCGCGTGGCGGCATCGTTGGGGCCGGTGAGAATGGATTGGGCGTCCTGGATGGACATTTGCTTGAGGGTATCGGCAAAAACACTGCCGGCTTCGGGCACCGCCTGCTCGGCGGCATGGTTCATCGTGGTGACGAAGTCATCCGCCAACTTGTCCTGCTTCATCGCGCGCAGCGCGTTCTCGACCTTCTGCATTTTCTCCGGCATGGGGATTTTGACGTTCACGTTCGTAAGAAATCCGCCGTCATGCCCCAATCTGGCAATGGCTTGTTGCAGGCCTTTTGCCAAAGCATCCTCCAATCCCCGGACCATTTGGTCCTGCGAAAGGTTTGCTATGGTGGCCGTGGCCTGCCCAACGGCGCCTTGAGACTTGTCCGCGGCCGGGTTGGGGGCATCGGCGGCTTTAAGCGCGGCCTCGCTCACGGGAGTCGCCGCGGTATCGGCCGCCTTGACCGCCGCCGCCAAGGTCGTTCCCGCCGTGTTGGTCGCGGCTGCGAATGCGTTGGTTGTTTGCGCCACCAGCTTTTCTGCCGTCGGGGCTGGATCAGCTTTGGCCGCACTGGCCGGCTTGGGGGCTGCCTGGGTCGCTGGGCCAGCGTTCTCTGGTTTACCGCACCCAGCGGCCACAACGAGTAAGCCGCTCACGATCAAACACATCGCCATCATTTTGCTCTGCATACGCTTTTTCCTTCCATTAAAGGCGTGAGAGGTTGCGCTCTCATGCCAGTTGTTGGACCCTTAATTTAGACCCTTAATTTACCCGCGCAGCGTACAAAATGTCGGGCGCCCCGTCAAAAAAGCAATTTTGTCGACCCTTACCAGAGATTCGGCCTGCAACTCGCGTTCACGCTCCAAGGCGGCGCGCCCGGCAGCCAGGCGGCCATTCCCCAGGCGCGCGGTGACCAGACCTTTGCCTTCCAGTGGTCCCTCACCCTGAAAGGGGTCTTGGTATCGTTAACTCAGCTAAATCCTGCCAGCAAAGGGGTTTGTTCTTGGTATCATTAACTCCGTCCAGGCCGAACTGTTCTCCTCGGTTCCTTCTTGTTTCGGTCCCACCTCATGCCTCCATCTCATATTCGATACCCTAAACAATTGGATCCTTTTATGCTGTCGCATACTTGGCGCCCAATCGCGCCTGCCGCCCGTATCGGCCGAAAACCGGTAACGCGGCCGGCATTGAGAAAGAGAATCCATGTTCTCAAGCGATGAATTATGCTCGCCCCTCCCTCAGGGGCTCCCAACCATTTTGCTCGGTGCCTGCCAGCCCCGCGCGCACTTTCACTCCCGCCGTTCCGTCACTATCGGTCGCTATTCGGAGTTCAAAATGAAATCCTTCCGGAGTTATGGGCTTGAGGCCAACTCAAAACATCAAAAATCCAGGTCCAGTCAAGGTTCCGTCAAGGTTCCGTCAAGGTTCCGTCAAGGTTCCAGTCAAGGTTGAGTCCAGGTTAAAAACCCCTGAAATCAAGGTGAATCAAGGTAAATCAAGGTTGATATTTTTTTTCAATCCTAAGCCACCCACTCATGTTAACACCCGCTTCCAACTTGCAGATCTACCACCCCACCCAGCCGCGGATCATCCGCGGCTATCCGCGCCAAAACAAAAGATGTTTTTCAAACCGCTCCGGCTGCTGCCTCCTTAATCGGGGCTCAACCTCAGTCGTTTCGCGCTCTTTGACATTCTAATTAGTTTGAGTCCAAGGTCGCTCCCGCAAATCGGCCAAGGCGGGGGCTGGCTCCGCACCAGCCTCCGCCCGAAGGGCCGGTTCTATTCAGATTTTCGTTTCTCTGATTATTCTCGACAGAAATTCACACTCCTGCTTTGATAAGCCCATGGGAACAGGCAGGCTTACAGAAATCAATCGTGCACGGTGCCGTGCACGCTGCGCCTGATAATCATGGTTAAGCTGCCCTTGCCTTGCCGGCCCTATGATGAAGATCCTATCGATCATTGGTTACTTCGGGATGATTGGCGGCGGGCTCGGTTTGCTGGCTATGCGGAGCCTTTTCTCACCCTCTCCGCTCGTCATTTCTTTACAAGTGGTGGCATTTCTGCTGTTCCTCTGGGCGCGGGTAACGTTCGGCTGGCGCAGCTACCATGTGGTGGCTGATCCGACTGAAGGAGGCTTGGTCACGGGCGGACCCTATAGGTACGTCCGGCATCCGATCTACGCGGCGATGTGCCTGTTCACCTGGGCTGGCGTAGCCGGGCACTGGTCCTGGACCACCGGTTTGTGTGGTGGGTTGGTTTTGGCCTGCGCCGTGATGCGAATCTCCATCGAGGAGGCGCTCGTCGCGGCGCGTTATCCCGAGTATGCTCAATACGCAGCCACGACCTGGCGCATGCTCCCTTATGTCTATTAAGACTTTATTGACCATAAGCGTGACGACGTCTCTCTGGTTCGAGTTGAGCTGGTCGGCCCGGATGATTGCGGTACTCGAGAGTATGCTCATTCGCCTGTTTCGCCCTTTGGTCCGTTGGTGGCCCGCCGTCGATTGGACAAGGACGAGGATGCCAAATGACCAGGAAGTCTGACAACCGAAGGCCGCGAGGTGCCTGACGACACGGAAACCGGGTCGTGTTTGCAGGTCCAGAACGGCAAGCGGAAATCTATCTTTACCCGAATCCGGATACCGCGAAACCATGACGTCTTAAACGGCCGCACACCCGCACACCCCGGACTTTTGACGCTTCGTTTTACTGGTTAGTTAGCCTGAAGAATAAATTGCCTGTCGGCGGGCTGATGGTGATGAAGTTGTTCGTACCGTCATTCTGGACGATTGCGGATGAGGGCGCCCAGTTGCCGGTGGCGAGATCGCTGTTTTGTTTGAGGTTCCAGCCAGTGGAAGGATATGGCCAGGAAATCACCAGCACGTTGTTCACCGGGCGCGACACCGTCAACGTCGGGCCGGTGGGCGTCAGGCTGAACAGCGTCATCGAGTAGGGGCCAAACGAGCTGGTGAAGCTCCCGCGCGAAATGACCAGTTGGTTGGTGGCGATGTCCTGCATGGCAACGGGGGCGTTGGTGCGCGCCGCTTCATCCTGCGGAATGCCATACGAGCGCAGCAGCGCGATGGAGTCGGGCGAGAACCCCGCGACGTTTATCGTTTGATTGGCGGTATTGGTGCGATCTTTGTTAATGACCAGGAGGTTGAGGGTCCCGTTGGTTCGTTGCGACGCGTACACGGCAAGAAACGGATTGCTGCTCGTGACGTCGAGAATCGTATCGCCGGGCTGCGTGAAATAATGCATGAGCTTGAAGGCGTAGAAGGTCGGGTAACGCGTGGTGCTGTTGAGGACAAGGCCGAAATCGCCATTGGTCCGCCAGCCATACAACGATGAGCTGAAACTGCCCTTCTTGTCCGCCCCGCTCTCGTAGAGCCACCAGAGCCAGGAGCCGAACTCCGTTTTCATGATTTGCGCCAGGCTGTCCGCCAGGTACAAGCCGTTGACGAGGCTGGTGGATTGCCGGCCCTGGCTGTACGACGCGTCGGAGTTGTTCTCGGTGCACAGCAGCTCGATATTGGTGCCGGCGCTGCCAATGTAATCAGTGATTTCCTGCCGCAAGTCGGCTGCGTCGTTGGCCCAGTTGGCCGGAGCCTGCAACAGGAGCGAGTCGCTCTCTAGCCCGGACTCGGGATAGAAATGGTGGATGAGGAAATCGGGCAGGACGCCATTGGTGGCGAAGGTCGACAGCAAGACCGGCGCCCAGCCATCGTGAAAGAGGCCGGTCCGTGGATTGTAAGCGTTGTGCCCTTTGTAAAGACTCAGTGTATCCTCGCCCGGGAGCACCACCGCGCCGATTTTGATCGTCGGGTCAACGGCTTTCATGGCGTTGTAGTAATCACGGAAACGCATGGCGTAAGTCCACGGGTCCTGCGCCTGGTAAGGAGCGTTGGTGTTGATGTCCATTTCCGTGGAGCTGTAACATTCGTTGCCGACCTCCCAATACTTGAACCCGCAATGGTTTGTGACGTTGGCGCAGCGCACCCAGTCAGCCGCTTCGGCGGCCGAACCCGAGCCGTAATTGACCGTAATAAAGACATTCGCGCCGGCGTTGGTCGCGAGGTGCATGAAATTGGTGAACGGCGTCGGCCCGGTTCTATTGCCAATCCAGTAATTCGAACTCCAGTGATAGGCGTCCGCGAGCGAGCCGCCCGGATAACGAAGAGTGCGGCAGCCCATTTCCCCCATGAACGAAACGGTCGCGGCGGTATCCAGACTGTTGTTCCAGACCGCGGTGTTCGCACCAAACCAACGCTCGTCCTCCGTCCGCAACGTCCGGCTCGTGTCCACCGTCACTGTGGCGCAATTGCTGGTGCAGGGGTAGCTGGACCCGATTTCCACGGCCCCAATATCGGTGCCGTCGCCGCCCGGCGCATTGGGAAACTCGGCGAAATCCACGGTCCGCAGATAGCCGCGCTGGTCGGTGGTGGCGCCGAAGCTCTTGCCGCGGTCAATCAGCGGGCTGGTGATGCCCGGCATGAAAGTGAAGGTCGGACCGCCATTATATAAACTCAATTGACCATTGAGCAGCGGGTTCAAAGGCGACGCGCTGGTGCCGAGCTGGTCCTGGTTAATCCCATTGGTAAAACCCGTGCTGCCATCGCCGGCGCCAATGAAATTGTAGCCAAGCGAAATGAAAGCCCCGGCCAGGTCCTGGGCCACGTACACGCCGCCCGGGTAGGTGCTGTTCTCGGCAACAACCGAGTTGCCGACGTAGGTCGTGCCGGTGGAATAGATTCCTCCGGCGCTGTTATACGCCACGTTGAACGCGACTGTGCAGTCGATCAAAAAGAGTGTGCCCGCGTTGGAGATGGCGCCTCCGTTAAACGCGGCATTATCGCCAAAGGTGCAGTTGGTGACCGCTGCCGTGGCGCCGGGAGCGATGCCGAGTCCTTCACCGTTCAGGATGAATGAACTGTTGAGCAGCGCCAGGTTGTTGCTGTTGTGCATCACGCAAATGCCCGGGCAATCTATAAACGAGCAGTTATTCAGCATGAGGTTAACGCTGTTGTTGATCACCGGGCTGGTGGACCCGCCGCCGCTGTTGACAAACGTCAAACCCGAAACGCTGACGTCCCCGTTTGTCAAATCCAGCACCGTGGTTCCGGAGCCGCTTAATGACAACACCTTCGGGCCAGGTCCGACGATGCTCAGCGGTTTGTCAATGACCAGCGGTCCGTTGCTGAGGGCGATGATTCCCACCACGCCGGGCGCAAAGAAGATGCTGCTGCCGGGGGCCGCATCGCTAATCACCTGCCGCAGAGAACCGGGACCGCTGTCGCCGGTATTCGTTACCGTCGGCGGCGGCGGCACCGGAATGGCGGCGTTGGCGCCATAACTGATGCCTAGCGCGTTGGAAACCACCGCATGAAATTGATACGTGACCCCGCTGAGCAACCCCGTAAGGGCCGCGCTGAAGTTGGTGGGGCTGGTGCCGTTGCCCAGCGGTTGCGCGGCCGTTGTGTTTCCGTAACTGGTCGTTGGACCCCATTCAAACCAACCGCTCGATGACAGGGCGCAGGGGTTCGCGCTGCCTTCGAGCGTGGCGCTGGTGGACGTAAGGTCCGAAGCCGCCTGGGTCGTCACCCGTTGCAGATTGACCAGCAGTTGGCTGGTGGCGAACTGTCCCGTGCCGAAGGTGAACACGCGCACCTCGTCAATCGCGCCGCTGAACACCAGGTTCGCCGGCGGCCCCCCGTTGGCGCCGATGGCAAACCAATCACCCTTGACCACCGGGAGCAGAATGCTGTTGGTCGGGTGCGCGCTGGCGATGCCGTTGACGAACAGGTTCGCCTGCCCGCTCTCTCGCGCCAAGGCGAGGTGCGTCCACGTCCCCGCCGTGGCCGTTCCTCCTCCAAATAATCCCACACCGCCAAACACGGCCAGGTAGTTGGTGCCGTTCTGATAAATTCCCCAGCCATCGGCTGACGCGTCGCCATTGTAGGCGATGATTTGGTTGCGCGTCACCGAGTCCGGCCTTACCCAGGCCTCGAAGCAGAAATTGTTAGTTAAACCAATGGCGGTGTTGGTGAAATACTGGCCGGCGCCGCTGAATTGCACCGCGAGCGAACTGCCCACGTGGCTGCTGGCGCTGGCCGAAACGCCATTGGTGTAGAATGGGGTGCCGGCGGCTCTGAGATTGCGAGTCCCAATGAGATCATCCGTGTTCGTCGCGACCGCACCGGGCGCGGCGCCCGCGTCAGTTTCGCCGAGGCGATACCACACCACGTTCGTCACCGCGGCGTGGACCGTCGAGAGTCGAAGTCCCGTTCCGAGCACCAGGAGAACGAACAGCCGCGCAACCCGCCTCAGGACTGGATTCCTGCCTCCGTGAGCCTTCCAGACCGGAAGAAGTTCAAAATACTCGGATTTTATTCCTGTGCTCATGCCGCAACGCAGCGTCGCAGGCGGATCGGATTGTGTATCCTACAACGATAGCAAATGAGACGGTTATCGCAAGGAGTAACCGTCGCCAGCATCTGTGTCTCAACTTGAGCAAACCAAGCGCTGGCTGACGACTTCTTGTTCGCAACCAACTTCGTTTCACCGACAGTTTGGAAAACCAATTCAGCGGCAACGGTGCAGATGAAAACCTCCCCGAACATGTTGGCCTGAGGAATCGTAGATGGCATCCTCAGGCGGGTCCTCCCGCAGGAACTGCTCGTACGCCCCGAGGCGCCACTCGGGTTCTTCGTTCTAGTAGTGCAATATGTGCCAAAATGTCCCACTTTTTTGTGCCATGGCACACCGTGGCACACTTTTCGTGTCACACTGTCTCGGCGCCCTCCAACCCTTCACCGGCCTCACTAATTGATGGAAGTATTCATATTTAGAACATCGCACACATCTTCTAAACCACCTTGCTCCGCCTCCTGCGCGGCGCCCAAACGGTTGGCACGCCGATTGCCCTATACTTTCCCCAAGTGAAAAAAGGAAGTGAGAAACAGGAAAACCCAGCGCTGTTACACCTGCAACACCTTCTGTGCCCCCATACATGGTGAGAACCAAACTCTAAATATCCGCTGTAACCCTGCTCTCACCCGCGCAATTACAAAAAAAGTTTAACAAAATCGCCGCCAAGCCGGATTTTCGACCTTCTGATGATCCTTAATATATAGAGCCTGCGTTGTCGCAGCCCTGCGGCTCACGCCGCCAAAACCAAATGAATAATCCTATGAACACCGCGCAAAGTCGCCTGCCGCAGAATGCAGACCCTGTCCTCTTTCCGCGCATTTCCCGTATTCTGCGGTTTACGCCCCCATTACACCACCCACCGCTCCAGGGCCCAGTGTCATCCGAACCCATCCGAACCTATCCGAACCCAAAAAAAATATTTTCTTCAGCCATAAACCCGGTCAAGTCGGTCAACAAACGGTAAAGTTCCTCCCCCGCCGCCCCTCACGCAACTCGTCCCCAGCGTCCAGGCCGCTTTCGGCTATCTCCGCCTAACTCCGGCAAACCTCGCCTATTCGCGGATAAACTCGTCGCCACCGGCCGGTCAAATCGGTAAACAAATGGTAAACTTCTTGCCCCCCGCACCCTGACTTCACCCAACTGAAATCGAAACTCAAAACTCAAAACTTCAATTATCCAAGTACCTACAGGCGGTCCACACCCTCTGCCACATGTCCAACCCCGCCGTCAAAGTGGAAAAACACCGCTTGAGCCAGGAACTGCTGGCCGCCCGCTCCTCCCCGGCCGCGCTCCCATCAAGCCAAATCAAGGTGAATCAAGCCCCAGCAGAAATCTCGGTCCCAACTGCAACCTCCCATTAATCCATCATCCACCAATCCATTAATCCTCAGTCATAACTGTGTCGCTGTCTTCGTAAGCCGGAGCGCAGCAGCAGAGGAGGCGGAGGGGCTCGTTGCCGGTGTTCCAGAGTTTGTGGCGCCGGCCGGGCAGAATGGCGATCGCGTCGCCGGCGGCCACATCGCGAATCTCTCCGTCGATACGAATGCGGCCCGTCCCATGGGTCAGGTAATAAATCTCTTCGGTCCGAGGATGGTAATGTTCCTGGGTGGCGCTGCCGACGGGCAGCCGGGCCTCAGCGAGGCTCTGGTTGCGAATGGCCGAGTTGCGGTGCGCCAGCAGCTCGCGAATTTCCGAGCCGTCTTTGGTGATGAACTCGGGCGTTTGTTCCAGATTTTTTATTTCCATAGCCAGACGAGCTTAAAACTTGCGCTTACTTAAAGTCGATTCTTGTGCGAATTTAAGGACAACACTTTGTCGCCCGTCACACATACAGCCACGGCATCGCTTGGGATGGCCATCGCGCTGGCTTTGACGCCGCTCCGGTCACCCGGCGCCGCCGCCCAAAATGTGCTGACTTACCAGTACGACAATTCCCGCGCCGGCGCCAACACCAATGAGGTGGTGCTGACGCCGGCGAATGTCAACCCGACCAATTTTGGCCGTTTATTCACGTGCGTGGTGGACGGTTATGTTTATGCGCAGCCGTTGTATGTCTCCAACCTGGCGATGCCCGGACAGGGGACGCACAATGTGGTGTTTGTGGCGACCGAGAATGACACGGTGTATGCGTTTGACGCGGACAGCAATGCGGGACCGAATGGCGGGTTGCTGTGGCAGACCAACCTGGGCATTGCCGCCGAGAGCATTCTCTTTGGGGTCCGCTATCACCACAACGTGTTAAACCCGCTGATCGGCATCACCGGCACGCCGGTCATCGATGCTGTTTCCGGAACGCTCTATGTCGATGTCTTCTCCGGCGACGTGCCCGACACGACCAATTGCGTTCACCGAATCCACGCCCTGGACATCACGACCGGCGAAGAACAACCTTACAGCCCCGTGGTGGTCCAGGCCTCGGTCCCGGGCACCGGCGTGGACTCCGCCAACGGAGTGGTGGCGTTTGCCCCGCAAAATCACATGAGCCGGCCCGCCCTGACCCTGGCCGGGGGCAATTTGTATGCGGGCTACGGCAGCTACGGCGACACCGATCCGTATCACGGCTGGGTGATTGGTTTTAACGCGGCCAACCTGCAGCCACTCACCAACTTCGTTTTCGCCACGACGCCCAATGCCACCACCAACGCGTTCGGTGTCAACGCCGGCGAAGGGGCGCTCTGGATGGGCGGAGACGGACTCTGCGCCGATGCCGCCAACAATCTTTACTTCGAAACCGGCAACGGAAGTTTCAGCGCCCACACTAACGGCGGGGACTACGGCGATTCCTTCGTGAAATTGTCCACCTCCAACCAATTGGCGGTGGTCGATTACTTCGCGCCCTCCAACCAGGCATCGATGGCCCTCCAAGACCAGGACCTCGGCTCGGGCGGTCCCATCTTGCTGCCCGATTCAGCCGGTAGCGCCGCCCATCCGCACCTGATGGTTGGTGCCGGCAAAGAAGGTACCATCTATCTTTTGGACCGTGACAACCTGGGCCATTACGACCCCGCCTTAAACCATATTGTGCAGACTGCTCCCCGCGTCATTGGCGGCGTTTGGGGTTCGCCGGCGTACTTTAACAATCTGCTGTTTTACCAGGGTGTCGGTGACGTCCTGAAAGCGTTCCAGATCACCAACGGCGTGATGTCGGCCACTCCGGTCTCCCGCTCGACCAATACCTTCAGTGGCACCGGATATACCCCCTCGATTTCCGCCAACGGAACCAATAATGCCATTGCGTGGGTGATTCGAACTGACACCTCACCGGCCGTGTTGCACGCCTACAATGCGACCAACCTGGCCCAGCACTTATATAGCAGCAGCCAGAACCTCGCCCGCGACAATCCTGGCGGAGCCGTCAAGTACGCCGCGCCCGTGGTGGTGAATGGAAAGGTTTATGTCAGGGGCGAGTATGCGCTGTCGGTTTTTGGCCTGCTGCCCCCCAGCCTGGCGGTTTCACTTTCGCCGGGCGGCGTGGTCCTTTCCTGGCAGACGAACACGCTTCAAACCTACACCGTGCAAGGCAGCACCAACCTGCTGGCGGGGAACTGGTTCACCATTACCAACCCGGTGACGGCAACCAACGGCGGCTTTCAGGTAAGCGTCCCGGCAACCGGCACGGCTATTTTTTATCGGTTGAAGCACTAGGGCCCAGAGTAGTCTAGAAACAGGAGCGGCAATGATGGAGAGGATTCGGCTAATTCCTTGTGGAACCGCGCCATCGACGGCGAGCAGCTTGAAATTCCGGCCCAACGAGTGAAAGTTGAGCCGAAGCGAATCGCTCCCGGAGCCGCATCTCGCTGGTGTTATGAGAAACCGCCTTAATCTAATGTTGTTGTTGGTTGGACTGGCAGTATTGCCCGCCGGCTGTGCCAGATTTCTCCCGTGGCCCGGCCAGACGCGCGACTACGAACCCATCCATGCCGCGGCGGGAGGGGGGAACCTGGCGGAAGTTCAGGACCTGGTCAAACACGACCCGGCGCTGGTCACCGCGAAAGATTCGGACAATCTGACGCCGCTTCACGTGGCCGCCTTTTACGGCCACAAGGACGTGGCTGAGTTCCTCCTGGCGCACCGGGCCGAGGTGAATGCCAAGACAAGCGAAGAGCTCACCCCGCTTCACCTGGCCGCCCAAACCGGGAACCAACAGGTGATGGAGGTTCTTCTGGCCCACCACGCCGATATCAATGCGGTCGATTCGAAAGGCTGGACGCCGCTGGTTCGAGCCGAAAAGTGGCGGCACCAGGACGCGGCAGGATTTCTCCGGAAGCACGGAGGCCACGAGTAATGGCGGCTTCCCTCCGCGGCTGCCGCCGCAACCAATGAGTTAAATAGGTTAAATGAGTTGACTGAGTTAAATGAGGGTGAGGGACACGGCACGGACCTGCTTGAGGATGTTGCTGTGCCCGAGGACGGGCGCACTCCGGCCCCGCTGTCGCTACAAGCCGCTGGGGGACTCACCCCATTGAGGCGGCTGCCGGGGCTTGGTTAGTTGAAGATTGAGTGGGGGGATTGGCATTCCCCGCAAAGGAGGCACTGCTGATATGAATCCGCACAACAAATTGAGAGAAAGAGGTTATGCCGCACGGCCCCGGGTTGTCGCCACCGGGACGGAGCAAGCGGATTCGCCGCAAGCCGCAACCGCTTCCGAGCGGCGCGCTGAGATCAAAATCGGCAAGGCGGTTGTGCCCAGACCGGGAGACCGTGAAGGAGTCCGTGCAGGAGTGGTGGCCGAGGTTTTTACGATGACCCTGGGCGCAGAGACGATTCAGTTGCTGCCTTTGAAAAACTGGTCGCAATTGGACGTGTTTAAGTGGCGGGCCCGCGGAATCCTGCCGCGTACCCCGGCCGGTTTGGAAATTACGCTGGAGCACCTCAAAGTCGCCGGGGAGACCGTCTCGACTTGGGACTCGGACGCGTGCGCCAAGCTGGAAAAAGCCTTCAACAATTGGCTGGCATTGGAGAGCGAGTCCGCGGAACTAGCCAAGAAAAAGGCTCGCACGCCAAAAGCGCTGGACGCACCCGCGCAACCGGAGGTGCATACGTTGCGTTTCCAGGTCCAAATCGGTAGCGCGGGACGCCCTCGCCTCAGATGTTTGGAGGGCAATGAAACGGTCAAAGAGGTGGCCTTAAACCTGCAGGGATTCAATGCGGTGATCGAGCAAGGGTTGATGCGCAAGCCTGGCGCGTTGAAAGTGGGCGCGCTTCATGATTGGGTTGAGTTAGACGGCGAGCTTTTCCGATTTCAGGACGGGGCGGATGGGGTGCGCGCACTGGAGAAAGCGCTCAACGAGCGCTATGTCCCCGCCGCGGAACCCGGCGCCCCTCTGGATGTCGCGGTCTTCTCGAATCCGGCTTCTCCCACCGGCTTCGATATCCAGTTTCCTGCGACGCCGCACGGGCTCGCCGAAACTCGCCGATGTCATTTGAACGAGGAGTCTGTCGAGTTGTTGCAGGACCCGCACCGGTGTCGCGTGTTGCGCAAAGGCACGCTCGCCAGGCTCTCGCCGCCGAACTTGATCTTCAAACGAAAGACGCCTGATGGAGGCGAGCGCTATCTCGCTCCCCGCCCGGAAAACATCGTCTCGGCCATGAGTGACGACGGGCAGATGAAGGCGATTGACCTCAGCCGGCCCGTGAGTCTCCTTAACCTTGGCGCTCGAGAACTGACCGCCGTTCTCAACCATCCGGCCATCAACCGACGCGCCAGGCTGGCCCAGGCCGTTCAGTAATAGCGCCAGGTTGGGCCCCTTTCCCACGGTTGACATCATCGGGCCAGCGGGAATAGTTTTGGCCGTTCGGCGAGCATCCGCAGCCTCAAGGACGGGCTCACAGCAAAAGACAATACCTTAATAAGTGAACCGGACCCAGTGGGTCTCGGTGCGGTATTGTTGGCCGTTAGCGGCCTGGATTAGCGCATAGAAAGGATGAAGGCCGGCGCCGAGGGCTGAACCGCTGAGGGTGAAGGTCGCGCCGGGCTGATTGGTGGCGGCGTTGAGAACTCCGCCGGTGCTGAACAGCCGGAGCAAGGAGACATTGTTGGTGTTGGCGGTGATCTGGAGGTGGTACGTGCCTGTCACCGGCGCTGTCGCGGGCAAATCGAGCAGAGTCAGAGTCGCAGCCAGCGGGCGATTTTGGATGCGAACGGGCACGGTTGCGCGGGTTTGCGTGCGGACGTGGCTGCCTTCGTAAGCGACGAGCGATAATTCGTGGAAGCCGTCGGGCAAGGCGGTCGTGTCGAGCGGGAAGGAAAGAGCGAGCTTGGAGCTGCCGGTGGCGAGGAAGAGGTGGGTTCGAGGCTGGAGGTCGGGAAGGTTTTGCGTCAGCGAGACCGGACCGGCCGGGGCAAGGTTCAGATCAGCGGAACCGGCAAGGGAGACCTGGGCCAGGGCGGCCGCGTACCCGCCGCTGCGCGCCCGCAGGTTGAAGTTTACCCCACCCCACGAGTCGGCGGCGAGGTCTTCGGCGTCCAAACCGTCAGGCCCGGCCAAACCGGGCGAGGAGTTGATGAGAGTGACCAGTTGCTGAGCGAGAGCGGGGATGGTTCCAGAACTGGACTGGTTGGTGACCGCCAGGGAAACGGTGGCACCGTTGGTTTTAGTGAAGTTGAATTGGAGCCAACTCCCCGGGCGGACAGAACCGTCAACTGAACAGGGCCGGAGACCGCAGGCGACGGAGTCGAGAAAAGCCGAGCCGGCCGGATTGACGAAGGTGGAATTAACGCCGGAAACGCCCGCGGAACTGGCGGCCGCAATGCGAACTTTGCCGGGCGCGAGATTCGTTATGAGGGTGGTCCACCGGGTTAAATTAGTGGAAGCCTGGATGACGTAAGGCCGCACGGCGCCGTTCACCTGGATCCGAACGGCGCCGCCGGGAGCGACACTTAACTGAGCAGCAGGTCCAGGAGGCTGAGGGAACGGCGCCGCGCGATAGAACCGCTGGTGGAAATTAGCGGCCTGTACATCGACAAAATCCGTGGGGCCGCCCAGCAGGTTAGTGGAAACGGAGGTCCAGGTTGCGAGGTTGGTCGAGGCTTGGAGCACGTAAGGCCGGGCGGTCGAGGTTTGGACGTGGAGTTTGAAACCGTTAAAGATTGGGTTGGCCGAGAGCGATAGGCTAAGGCGATTGTCGGGCACTGAACCGGCCACGCGATAGAAGCGTTGAGGAAAGTTGGGCGCATCCGCGTCCGAGAAATCGAGCGGTCCGCCGGGAAACGTGGCGAGCGTGAGCCAGTCGGCGAGGTTGGTCGAGGCCTGCAGGAGATAAGGAGCGGTGCCGGAGGGGGTTTCGGCATGGATGCGGAAAGCGCCGGCCGGGTCTTTGCCCAGCAGCGCGAGTTGCGGCTGGATGGGATCAGGAAGATACACGACGCGGTAGTACACAGCGCCACCGGGGTTCGCAGTCGTGTCGGTAAAGTAGAACGGGTCGGCCAGGGTATTGGTGGAAACGGAGCGGAGCTCGATCCGGTCGCCGGACGGGACGGCCAACGCCTTTGTAATATTGGTGACCGACGGAGCATTGAGGGCCGAGGCCAGGCCAGCAGCGACGGAGGCGAGGGTTGCGTTGGTGGGAACAATGTAGCTGACGGGATAACCGTTGACTGCGGCCGTCAGCACATTACCGGACCTGGGGACGAGGTTGGTGAGGGTCTGGAGGTATTTGCCATCGACAAAGAGATCGAGTTGTTGGAGCAGATGATTCAAGTCGGCGGCGGAAAACTGCGCCGAGAGTTTCGCCGTGCCCCGCAAGACGGAATTGGAAGCGACACCCAGCCATCCTCCGGTCCCCGTTTGGCTGTAGGGAGCCGCCAGCGGCTCGGCGACCACCAGGCCGAGGAACGGGCAATAGATGCTCTGGTAATAGCATTCGGCGAGGCTGAACCCGCGAGCTTGATAGAAGTAGGCTATTGGGTCAGGAAATTTTGAGGGGTCGGCCAATGGTTCCGAGACGGTGCCGTAACTGCCAGCGGCGCCGGCGTTGATAAAGGCGAGCAACGAGGTTTGGCCGCTCGACCCGATGATGAGCCCGCCATAGGAGGTGAGGCTGTCGGCCATGGCGCCCGGGACGAAGGCGTGGGGCATGACACTGAAATCGGCGAGGCCGGTTTCATAGCCGAGCACGTTGGTTTGGCCCCAGGGCGAATCGGAATTAGTGCGGGTCAAAAGGCAGTTGCCCAGGACCCTCGCGTTGAAGATCGCATTGTCGAACCTGGGCCAGCGGATGTTGCGCAGCGGGTCGGAGGTCTTGGCCAGGACGATGAGCTGGTGGGGAAACGTGCTGTCGCTGGCAAGGCCCTGATCAACCAACTGTTTGGCCTGGGCCAGGGAACCGGCCGTCAGCATGGTGGCCAGAAAGGAATAACCCGTGGCGGTGGCGGGTTTGGCCTGGTCGAAGATGGATTCGCTCTGCGCGTAGCTGCTGAGAACACTCTGCGCACCCGTGACGGGGTCGGGTTTCAGTCCGTAGAACAGAACGGCAGTCGTGCTGTCGTACGTCGAACCAAAGACCGTTTGAAACGGGATGTCCATCGAAAGGACGACATAATCGATCTGATTGGTCAACTGACGGTCGGCCAGCATCGCCAGGAGCGGCAGCAGCAAATTGGTCTGGAACTGGCCGGAGGTCCAGGAGGTGGGCGGGCTAGGCCAATCGATGCGCAAGACGTTTTCCGGTGGGACCTGGCGGCGCTCGCAGAAGTAATTGCCCAATTCCAGAGAGTTGGTGCTCTCCACGTTGACAACGACAACCGTGTTGAGCCCGCTGCCTCCGGCCAAAGCATGGACAGCCAGCGCCAGGTGCAACAACAACACCTCCGTTAAAAGCAAACAGCGGGACCGGCGGTCAGACATACGGCGGGAGTGCAGCAAAGGGTGTGCCGGGGAGCAGAATTTACGATTTAGGATTTACGATTTACGAATTGCACAAAACGGCCGCTGTTTGTGCTCTGCCTGAGCTTCGGTGGCGGCCCGAACTCGTAAAGCATAAATTATATAACTCATTATCTCATTAAATCCTAAATAATAATTTATGTAAATCATAAAGATTGTACATCGTAGCCCCTCCCTAGGGCCCATCGACCAGGCGGACCCATTGGTTCTCGGTGCGGTATTGAGGCCCGGAGCTCGTCTGAACCAGGGCATAGAAAGGATGCAGGCCGGCGCCCAGCACCGAGCCGTCGATAACAAACGTGGCGGTGGATTGGTGTGTAACCACTCCCAGCAGGCCGCCGGTGCTGAAGAGGGAAATGAAGCTCACATTGTTAGTATTAGCCGCGACCTGGATGTGGTACGTCCCCTGGACCGGGGCAGAGGGAGGCAGGTCAGGGTGAGTCAACGTGGCGCTCAAGGCAGTGTTCTGAACGCGAATGGGCAGGACGGCGCGGGTTTGGGTATGCACATGGCTGCCCTCGTAAGCCACCGCGGCCAGCTCGTGGAAGCCATCGGCGAGCGTAGTGGTATCCAGCGAGAAGTTGGCGGGCAGAACCGGGGCGCCCGCAGTCAGGTAGAGATGGTTGCGGGGTTGGAGGTCCGAGAGGTTCTGAGTCAGGGGCACAGTCGAAGAAGGCGAAAGCAACAGGTCGCTGGAGCCGGAAAGCAGGACGGTCATCGTGGCCGTATTGTAACCGGGGCTTAGGGCGCGCAGGTGAAACGAAGGTGAACCAAATGGATCGGTGGCGAAATCCTCGGCAGCCAGGCCATCGGCGGCCTGCAGCGCCGGCGCGGAGTTGACCGCATCGAATAATTGCTGCCCAACGCTGGCGAGCGTGCCGTTGGTGGCCTGGTTGGTGACGGTAAGGGTAATCGCGAGGCCGTTGGTTTTGGTCACGAGGAGTTGAAGCCAGCTTCCGACATGCATAGTTCCATCCACGTAACACTTCCACAGGCCGAAAGCCGGCGAATCCAGAAAGACCGGCTGGCTGGCGGAAAGGAAAGTCGAAAGGGTATCGGCCGAACCGAGGGTCGAGCCGGCAGAAACCTGTCCTCCGGCAATATCGAGATTGGTGGCGACCGGGGTCCATTGGTTGAGGTTGGTCGAAACATCCAGGGTGTAGGCGCGCACGGCGCCGGCAACGCTGACCAAATTGCCCGCAGCCGGCGCGGCGCTCTGCGCCGCCACGGTGGCAGGAGGCAGAACCGGAGGCAGGTTCAGCGCGCGATAAAACCTTTGCGAAGCATTCGAGGAATCGACGAGGTCCATCGGACCGCCAGCCAGATTATTCGAGATGACGGTCCAGTCGGCCAGGTTACTCGAGACCAGCAGAGCGTACGGGAGGGCGGTCGGGGGCTGGACATGGAGCGTGAAGCCGGGGCCGGCATTGGACGCCAACCCGAGTTTCGGACGGGGGTCCGGCGCCGCCACGCGGTAGAAGCGTCGAGGAAAACCGGCCGCGGCCGAATCGACAAAGTCCATCTCACCACCGAGAAGGTTGGTGAAGATCGGCTGCCAATTCGCGAGGTCAGTCGAGGCCAGAATCACAAACGGCACTCCGGGCGCGGTTTCCAAGTGCATTCGCAAGCCGCCTGAACGGTCCGGGCTTGGAGGAGTCAATTGGGGGAAGGGCGAGAATGGCAAGTAGCTGGCGCGGTAGAAGAGCGCGGCCCCATTGGTTGCGGCGCTATCCAGAAAGTAAAACGGGTCTCGCTGATAATTGGTGCTGAGAGAATGGAGTTCAATACGGTCGCCAAAGGCCAGGGCTTTGGTTCGAGTAACGTTCGTAACGCTCGGGGAGTTTATCAGAGCAACCAAGCCTGTGGCGAGCATGCTCAGGGTGGCGTTGGTGGGGACGGGGTAGGTGAGCGGGTAGCCCTCGATAGTCACATTGAGCAGGTTGCCGGGGCCAGGCCCGAGATTGGTCAAGGTCTGGGAGAATTTGCCGTCAACGAACAAGTCAATTTGTTCGAGGGGATTGGTTTTACGGCCGGCGAAGCTGACCGAGAGCTGTGCAGTGCCGTTCAAAAGAGCATTGGATGACGTGCCAATCCACTTGCCAGTAGCAAGCTGGGCGAAAGGCGCGGCCAACGGCTCGCCCACGACCAGACCCAAAAAAGGGGCGCTTACGCTTTGG
The DNA here is from genome assembly GCA_035566895.1 of Binatia bacterium. Taxonomy (GTDB): domain Bacteria; phylum Verrucomicrobiota; class Verrucomicrobiia; order Limisphaerales; family UBA8199; genus DATMQA01. The sequence continues at coordinate 21,021 of DATMQA010000122.1, read as the reverse complement.
TAATAGCATTCGGCCAGGCTGAAACCGCGAGCCTGATAAAAATAATCCTGAGGATTGGGAAATTTTGTTGGATCAGAATAAGGCTCGGACACAGTGCCATAGCTGCCGGCGGCCCCGGCCGCGATGAAAGCCAGGAGCGAGGTTTGGGAGTTGGGGCCGAAGATGATGCCGCCAAAAGAGGTCAAGCTGTCGGCCATGGCTCCCGGCGCAAAGGTATTGGGAGCCAGGCTGAAATTGGCCAGACCGGTTTGATACCCCAGGACCGGCAGCGGCGCGGGAGGCCCGTCCGAGTTCGTACGCACCACCCAGCTTCGGCCGACAATCCCGACGTTGAAGCTCGCGTTGTCAAATTCGGAATACCGGCCGTTTCGCTGAGGATCGGAAGTTTTTTCCAGGACCACGGGCTGGCTGGGAAAGGTGGCGTCACTCGAGACACCCTGGTCCACCAGTTGTTTGGCCTGGTCGAGGGAGCCGGCCGTGAGCATGGTGCAGAGGAAGGAGTAGCCGGGGGCGGTCGCGGGCTGAGCCAGGCGGAAGATGGCCTCGCTGTAGGCGTAGCTGTTGACCACGCTTTGAACCCCGTTGGTGTCGGGTTTGAGACCATAAAACAGGGCGGTGGTTGTGCTGTCGATGGTCGAGCCATTGATGGTCTGAAATGGGATATCCATCGACAGGACCACATAATCAACCTGGTTGGTCAATTGGCGGGCGGCCAGCATGGTCAGGAGCGGTTGGAGCAGGTTGGTTTGAAAGTCCGAGCTGGTCCATACGGTATTCGTGCCCGGCCAGTAAATGCGAAGGAGATTGCCCGGAGGAACCTGGCGGCGTTCGCAATAGTAATTCCCCAACTCTATGGAGTTGGTGCTGTTCTGGTTGACGATGACAACGGTGTTGAGGCCGCTGCCGCCGGCGTGGGCGCGAACGGTCGCGGCACAGTGCAGCAACAGCACTTGGGCAAGCAGTGAAAAGCGCGAACGCACGAGCATTTACATCAGTACACGAAAAAGGGCCGATTCATCATCGGCCCCTATTTGAAAACGATGGTTTAAAGAACCAAGCAGGCCCACCTTCAGGCTGAACGACGATTCCGACGCAAAGCAAAGCCGAGCAAGCCCAGAGAGAACAACGCCAGAGTAGCGGGCTCCGGAACGGGCGCGACGCTGAGTTTCTTGTCTTTGAGGACATCCTGACTGCTGTTGGGCGCGATCGACAAATCCCACTCCAGCGCCCAAGTTGCGTCCTTCGTGGGGTCCGGTCCCGAAGTGGTAATGTCGTTTAGCTGCAAGTTATTAACCGTATTGAGCCGGTTGAGCGTATTGGCGCCAATATCAGCCTCGCCGTGGTTGGCGAGCGGCGAATCAATGGTCTCGGCTACCTGGCCGACAAGCTTTGTCACAGTCGCTTTGGTAAAAAAACCGCCGCTGTTGAAGATGTTAGCCGTCTCGCCGCCAGGGGTGCCCATGAGATTGAAATCGGAATACTGGAAGAAATGAAAATTAAGCGTGTTGACCGCCGAGAGGTTTTGGATGGAGATGCTTTCCAGTATGTCCGAGGTATAATCGCCTCCGCCGGCGGCGCCGCCACTTAATTGGTACGAAATGGTGACGCCGTAGTTCCCGAATGAGGTATAGGTGGCGTTTAATGAGTTGGCATTGTTGACCTTACTGAGATTGCCGATGGTATCGATAGTATGCTGCGGCCCGGTGTTGTCAACGCGGAACCAGAACCACTGCTGGGCAAGCTGGTTTTGCCCGTTAACAGTCCAGGAATTCATTCCCAGGTTTCCGGCGCCTCCACCGAGATTGATATTGGCGGTCGAATTGCCATCGGTAAGCAGCACCACCTGCGCCTGGAGCGAAAAGCTGACCGCTAAGGCAAGCGCGCAGCACGACAGGGCCATTCCCCGATTTAAAAGTGGTCGGAATGAGTTGTTCATAAGTGTCCTCAGGATATTTATTCCCTGAATCGTGCCGATTTACACACGGTTCGGGGTGCAAGTCAAGCTCTTTTTAGGTTGTTTTTTGATATTGTCGGCGCAGTCGGAAGAGCCATGCCCCAAAGCCCAGCGTGATGAAAGTCGAGGTTGATAGTTCAGGCACCGACAGAGTGTCGAGCATGCTGATGCCGGTGGAAGTGTTCGGGGCCAGGGTCAGGTCCCATTCGAAGGCCCAGGTTGCAGGGTAACCGGGGCCCGTGTTGGCATTGTCATTGAGTTGGAGATTATTCACCGTCGTAAGCTCAGTCAGGGTTTGATGGTCGCCTGCGGCCTCCAAATGATTGGCCAAGGTGCTCGTCACCCAAGTATTCGAGCCACCAACCGGGCTGCCAAAGGTTTGGACGGAGGTGCTGTCGCCGTGACCGTCATTGCCCAACGCAACGGATTGGTTGGCGCTCAGGTGGCCGAGATTCATATCCGAATACATGAACAAGTGGAACGCCTGAGTCGAGGAGGTGAAGTTGTACGCCCGAACCGTCTCGTTAAGCCCCGATTTGCCGCTGCCTGCAGACTGGCCAGTCAGGGTATAGTTGACCTGAACGCCGTATTGGGCGTTGGTGTAAAGCGCGGTCAACATGCTGCTGCCCAAAGTCGTGACGTACGGGGTGGTGGTGATGGCGCTCAGATCCGCCTGAGGCCCGCCGCTGCCAATTCGGAACCAATACCATTGTTGATTGAGTTGATTGATCCCATCCACCGTCCAGGAGTTCAAACCCGCGGAAGTGCCAGCGTTCAAGGTGGCGGTCGAGTTCCCGTTGCTGAGGTTATAAACGATGGCGCGCGTTGTCCCGGGCATCATCAGCCCCGCAACAAGGAGCGGCAGACAAGTACAACAGACGCGTCGCGCGCGGCTCGCCAACCGTTCAATCGGGCCCTTCATAGTGTCTCCTGCGGGTTATGGGTTTCTAGTGATGTCCATGAAGCGGCTTTTACCAGAAAATGTCAAGCCCTTTTTTTTGCTTTTTTTGCTTTTTTTCAGTTTCTCTGGGTTTTCCCAGGCCAGGCTGCTATGAATGGTCGCGTCCAGTCACCAGGCAAGGTGAAGCATTAAGCCATGATGACTTTCGTTTGGCTGCTCCTGTTCAGCGCCGGCTTCGTCGCCGCGGCCTGGCTGGGCACTTATCGGCTGACACGTGGGCGCACGTGGCCCCATGCCCGACGCTGGCTGGTCGGCTGGTCCATCAAAGGCCTGGCCGTTCCAATGGTGCTTTGGATGCTGATGAACATCGGCGTTTCCTGGCAACTGCAGCCGTTCATGCCGGAAATCCAAATGGCGCAAAACAGCGGCGGAGATTGGCTGGACGAGTTTTTGCGGGTGGTTGGCATCGGGCTGTTCATCACCAGTTCGTATTGGGCCGCCAGCACCCTGGGGTGGGTACTGGCAAGAGTCCAGGACGACATCGAGGAAGAGGCGCGCAAGGATTTCAAGGCGCTCTGCTGGACCTGCTCGCTCGCGATGGCGGTGCCGGCCTTGATCATCCTGGGGCTGGGTGGGTTGCCGGCCCTGGGCCTGGGGGCAGCAGCCATCCTCGTCCCGCTGGCGGGTTATGCCCCGGCGTTGTTGAACCCGAAAAAGTTGCCGCCAATTTACGCCCGGGCGCTGGCCCGCCTGAAATTCGGCAAATACACTGAGGCGGAATGGGAGATCATCCGCGAGTTGGAGCGTTGCGAAGATGATTTCGAAGGCTGGATGATGCTGGCGGAGCTTTATGCCAACCAATTTCATGATTTGGCCGAAGCCGAGCACACGGTGCTGGGCATTTGCGCGCAGCCGACCGTCACCGCGTCGCAACTATCGGTCGCGCTGCACAAGCTGGCGGAGTGGCATTTGAAGCATGGGGGTGACCCCGTGGCGGCACGGCGGGCTCTGCAGACGATTTGCGACCGGTTGCCCGGAACGCACCTGGCGCGGATGGCGCGCCTCCGGATGAACCAACTGCCGGCCAGCGCGGTTGAATTCCGGCAGCAGCAGGCCCCCAGACCACTGCCCCTGCCGGCCCTCGGCGACAGCCTGGACGCGGAGCCAGCGCCGGCTGAGTCGAAACTGGAGAAAGAGGATGCCGTCGCCGCCGCCAACGCGTGTGTCGGCACGCTCAAACAGAATCCGAATAACGTGCCGGCGCGCGAGCGGCTGGCGCGGCTGTTTGCGGAACGGCTGCAACAACCGGACCTGGCCGTCGAACAGATCACGTTGCTGCTGAATATGCCTGAACAGCCGGAAGCCCAGCGGGCCGAGTGGCTGGGGTTGCTCGCCGCCTGGCAAATCAAGTACCGGCAGGACTTCGAAGCGGCTCGAAGCATCCTCGAGCGGATCATACGGGAATTTCCAAAAACGCCGCAGGCCCTGGCCGCTCAGCGGCGAATGCAATTGCTGGATGCGGAGTTGCGCGGTGGTGGAGTGATGGAATGAAATCCGCCCTCCGGCCTTTCTTGTCGCTGCTAAACGCCACCTTCCGCCTGGGAGATGAGCTGGTTTTCGAGAAGACCTCGTGGGTCTTTCAACGCCACGAACAATGGGCCATTCTGGGCCCGAACGGCTCCGGCAAATCGTTGTTTGCCGATGCGCTGCGCGGACGATTGCCGCTCGTACAGGGGGAACTCCGGTATCACTTTCGGCCGCCAACAAGGTTGAGTGCGGAGGAGTCGATTGGCCACGTCTCTTTCGAGGACCGCAAATCGGAGGTCCACGAGACCGTAGTCCAATCGCGCTGGAACAGCCTTGAAGGGGAGCATGGCCTGTTGGCCCGGGACTTTCTCTCCTACGAGCGGGTGATGGACCTCAACCCTTTCGAGGTCACGGACCAGCACACGAAGGCGAGGCCGCAGTTTGAGTTGCGACGCCGGCGCGCAGTCGGCCTGCTGCGCATCGAACCGCTTCTCGCGCGCCGCCTGCTCTCCCTCTCGAACGGCGAAACCCAGCGCGTCCAGTTGGCGCGCGCCTTGTGCCATCCCCTGCGCTTGCTGATTCTGGATGAGCCGTTCGCGGGGCTGGATGCGAATAACTGCCAGCATTTTCGTGGCGTGCTGGCCCGGCTCATGAAAACTCCCTTGCGCGTGCTGCTCATCACCGCCCGCATCGAGGACATTCCTCGTGGAGTGACGCATCTGCTCCGCCTGGACAAGTGCCGCGTGGCGGCCGCGGGACCGCGCGGGGAGACTTTGGCTCGGGCCGACAATATCCTCTCGGGGTTGAACGAGCGCACAGTCAATCGAATTCGGATAGCCGCTTTCCCCTCACCCCGGCCCTCTCCCTTGGGGAGAGGGGGAACCGCAGGCGGTCGCTTGCGAATTCCTGTCGCGCCAAATTCGCGGACGCCCAGTCAGCGATCCTCCCTCTCCCCAAGGGAGAGGGCCGGGGTGAGGGGAAACAACACTGCCGAGCGCGAAATTCGCCATACCCCGGATAGAATACACAAAGACTCCGCCGAGCCCGGCCTGATCGAACTGCGCAATGTCACTGTGCGCTATGGCGCCGCGATCATTCTGCGCGACCTCAACTGGACGGTCCGTGCCGGTGAAAGCTGGGCCTTGCTGGGTCCTAACGGCTCCGGCAAGACCACGCTTCTGAGCTTGCTCCTGGGTGACAACCCGCAGGCCTACAGCAACCATGTCCGGGTCTTTGGCCAGCAGCGCGGCAGTGGCGACTCGGTTTGGGAACTTAAGAAGCGCATCGGCTGGGTCTCGCCGGAACTGCACTTGCACTTTAACGAAGCGGCGACCTGCTTCGAAGTGGTCGCGTCGGGGTTCCACGAGACCATCGGGCTGTTCGAGCCGCCGACCGCGCGCCAGCGTGCCGCCGTACGCCAATGGCTCGCGAAGTTTGGGCTGCGGAAATTCGCTGCGACGCCCCTCTTCGCGCTTTCGGCGGGATTGCAGAGGCTGGTTCTGCTGGCGCGCGCGCTGGTCAAGCGCCCCCAACTTCTGCTGCTGGATGAACCGTGCCAGAACCTGGACGCCGCTCATCGGGCTCGCTTTGTCGAGATGGTCGACGCCCTCATCCGGCGCGGCGCAGTGACTGCGATTTACGTGACCCATCGCGAGGACGAAATCCCGCCCGCCATCACCCGGGTGTTGCGGCTACCCTTCTAAGTAACTTTAGTTTACGTAACCCATCGCGAGGACGAAATGGCGACACTTGCCACGGTCGATTGTCCGCGTCCAGGAGGCAGTTTGCGGGCAGGTTGGGCTATTGGCGGGCAGAGCGGAAAGCCGCAATCAAGGATTTTAACCACAGATGGACCCCGCACGCCCGGCAAACGAAGATAGCAAACGGCAAATGGCATTCGAAATGCTAAACAGAAGGCAGACCGTTTTCATGCTACGCGGCAAAGCCGCCCTGTTACAGTTTTCGGGGCGGCTTTGTTTTTTTGTCCGTTTTGTGGAATAATCCTTCCAGGTGATACTAACCCTGTGAAATGACGGTGTAGCCCACCCGGAGCAAATCCTCCGCTCCGTGTTGATCAGGCGTGATCCTGTAGCCATAAGTCAGATGAGCTCTCTATACTCTCATAAATCTCTGCGGCGAAGTCCCGGCAAAAACCAGCCTCGAATCAACGCCGATCGGCCCCCCTCAAATTAATCCATCATCCATTAATCCGTAACCAGAGAGAAGGAACAGGAGGAAACGGAAAACAGAAAGCAGAAAGCAGGCGGATCATGGTTTTTTGCCCGTCCGGCGTGCCGACCCGATTGACAACAGTTTAGAACTATCGGCCACCAGCCACTTCTTGAACGCCGACTCAGTCACAGCCATAGAAGTCGTTCATCCACCATCCATCATCCCGCTTTGCCTCCCGGCCTAATCTGAACGAAGTTTAACGTCCGGTTCAGCGTCTTTTAATGGAGACATGGTAATTAGGGTCTAATTCGCAACGCTTTATGCGCCTGCTGCTCGTCGAAGATGAAAAGAAAGTGGCCGATTTCGTGGCCCGGGGCCTCCGGGCAGAACGATTCGCGGTCGATGTCGCCTACGACGGAAGCTCCGGCTGGGAGCTGGCGTCGAGTGTCGATTACGACGCGGTCATTTTGGACCTGATGCTGCCTGGGCTCGGCGGCACGGAGTTGCTGCGGAGGCTGCGCCGAAAGAACAGCAGCGCGGCAGTGCTGGTGCTGACGGCGCGCGATGGCACCAGCGATAAAGTGGAGAATTTCGAGGCTGGGGCTGATGATTACCTGACCAAACCGTTTGCATTCGCGGAGCTGCTGGTGCGCGTCAAAGCGCTGCTGCGGCGTCCGCCGGCCAACCGCAGCCATGTCGTGCGGGTCGCCGACCTGGAGGTGGACCGGCTGACCCAACAGGTGCGACGGGCGGGCAAACGCATTGAACTGACCGCCAAGGAGTATGCGCTGCTGGAATATCTGGCGGCCCACGCGGGCCGCGTCCTCTCCCGCACGATGATTATCGAGCACGTCTGGGACGAGAGTTTCGAAGGCCTCACCAATATCGTCGATGTTTATGTGCGCCATTTGCGAGCCAAGGTGGACGAGGGGTTTGCCACCAAGCTGATTCATACGGTGCGAGGGGCGGGCTACTCGATTAGTGAGGAACAGGCATGAACCCGCATTCGCTCAAATTCCAACTGCTCGGCTGGTATGCCGGCCTGTTGCTCGGCTGCTTCGCGCTGGTAGGGATGGTTACCTATGTGGCGCTGCAACGCTCGCTGGTCAACGCCCTCCAGGAAAACCAGTTGCGCCGCGCGCGGCAAATTGCGCAGTTGCTGCATGATGAAACCCAGCACCAAAGCGAAGCGCGCGTCGGCGAGGAGGTCGAGCTACGGTATGCGCCCGGCCTCAATGCCCGGTTCGTCCGCATCACGCGGCGGGATGGCCTCCTGGTCTATCTCTCGGCGGCGCCCAAAGACCAGAGTTTCGATCCGGCCTCGTTGCCGCCACCGGTATGGCCCTCGATGACGGAAAGTTCCCGCACCGCCCCGTTGCTGGGCGGGCGAAAGATGCTGTTGACCGCTCATTGGCTCCAGGCTCCTGCCGGGGCCAGCTACCTGATCGAAACCGGCGCGCCGATGGATGAGCTGCAGGCCGACTTGCGCAAGTGGCTGCTCTTCCTGGTGGTGATGCTCCCGGTGGTGGCTGCGATTGCCTTAGGGGGCGGTTACTTGCTGGTGAAGCGGGCGCTCTCGCCGGTCGATGAAATCGCCGCCAGCGCTGAGCGCATCACCTCGCACAACCTGGGCGAACGGCTGCCCATTGCCCAAACCGGCGATGAACTGCAGCGCCTCTCAACCGCCCTGAACCATATGATCGAGCGGCTCGAGGCGGCGTTCCAACATTCGCGCCGCTTTATGGCCGATGCTTCGCACGAATTGCGCACGCCATTGACCGTTTTGCGCGGAGAACTCGAGGGTTTGGTGCAGGAATCGGCCATGGCGCCCGAGTGGCGCGAGCGGCTGGGAAGCGCCCTCGAGGAGGTGGAAAGGCTGACCAACATCGTCGAGGGCCTCTTCGCCATTTCCCGGCTGGATGCGGGTGAAGCCGCCGCGGAATGGGTCGCCTTCGATCTGGGGCAACTGGCTTCGGCGACCGCTGACCAGATGGGGCTGCTGGCGGAGGATAAGAAGATTCGCCTGACCTCCGTCGGCTCGATGGGCGTGTGGGTCGAGGGTGATCGCGCGCGACTAAAACAAGTCGTGGTCAATTTGCTGGATAATGCCATCAAGTACACCTCCGAGGGCGGCGTGATATCGCTGACGGTCAAGGCCGAGAACAGCAAGGCCGTCCTCGAGGTTGCGGACAATGGCATCGGGATTCCGCCGGCAGCGCTGCAGCGGGTATTCGAGAGGTTTTTCCGGGTGGATAAAGCGCGTTCACGCGACCAAGGGGGAGCGGGCCTGGGCCTTTCCATCGTGAAATCCATTTGCACGGCCCATCACGGGCGCGTCGAAGCCACCAGCGAACCCGGCCAGGGCAGCCGGTTTCGCGTCGAATTGCCGCTGGTGTCAACCCAGGCCAATAACCACAAGAAAAATCATGAGCACTGAGAAAAGTAGCGGAGGCGTCCCGCCCGCGAGTTTTGGTGGCGTCCCGCCGCCAGAATCAAACGGGCTGCCGGGCGAGACGCCCCGGGTTGACTCGCAGGCGAGACGCCGGCGCTACTTTGCCCAAGAAGGAATCGTGAAGCGCATCCGTCAGTTAACCCGGCAGACGGCTGTTCTGGCGCAGCGGCTTGGGTGGCGCGCGGGGGGAATTATTCTGCTCGCGGCGATTTCGATTCTGGCGTGGCGGCTGATGACCGCTCAGGCCAAATCAAGCACCACGGCCCCCACGCCCGCCCAGGCGCTGCCCGTCGCTGTGGCCAGGATCGTGCGCGAAGACCTTTACAATGCCGTCACCATCCCGGCGGAGTTCAGGCCCTACCTGAAAGTCGAGCTGCACGCCAAGGTCTCGGGCTATGTGGACCGGATCAACGTTGATATCGGCGACGAGGTCAGGACCGGCCAGCTTTTGGCCCGGCTCGAAGTGCCGGAATTGCGAGACGAGCTGGCGCGGGCGAAAGCAGCGCAACAGCGGGCGGAGGCCGATTACAAGGACGCGCACCTGGTTTATACCCGTCTCCAGGCGGTCAACAAGGACCATCCGAACCTGGTTGCTCAACAGGAGCTGGATGCGGCCGAGGCCAGGGACGCCACTGCCGAAGCCGCCATCGCCGGCGCTAAAGCAGATGCGCAGAAATACCAAACGCTGCTCGACTACACCCGGATTGCGGCTCCGTTTGACGGGGTGATCACGCATCGTTATGCGGACCCGGGCTCGCTCATCCAAGCGGGCACGGCCTCGGACACTCAATCGATGCCGCTGGTGTGCCTCTCGGATAATTACCGCCTCCGGCTCGATATCGCGGTATCCGTTGACAACGTCAAAGACATCAAACTCGGCGATACGGTCGAGGTGCGGGTGCAATCGCTTAACGACAAAACCTTCACGGGAACCATTTCCCGGGTCACGCAAAAGGTGGACGATGAGACCCGGACCATGATCACGGAAATCGACGTGCCCAACCCGAAGTTGGAGCTGGTGCCGGGCATGTATGCCAAGGTGGTCTTGAAGGTGGAACGACGGCCCCAGGCGCTGGCCGTTCCCACGGAAGCTATCTCCACCGACGAAAACACCACCGTCTATGTCGTCAACAGCGAGCAGGAACTCGAAGAGCGGCCCGTCACCCTGGGCCTGGAAACCCCGACGAAATATGAAGTCCTTGCCGGTCTCAAGGAAGGCGATTTGGTGCTGATTGGCAGGCGGTCACAAGTCAAGCCCGGCCAAAAAGTGGAAGCGAAATTGCTCAGCTCCCTGGCCCAACAATGAACTCTCCTCTAACTCCGGACCAATTGGAATCTCTGCGCCGGCTGGACGCCTGCACCCTGGCCAACGCCATCGAGACCTCTCACGAGCGCCTGCGCAACGAAGGTTTTGTGGACCATAGCGTTCGTTGCCTGCTTCCAAATTTGCCGCCCATGGTCGGCTACGCGGCCACGATAAAAATCCGGGGCTCCGCTCCGCCCACCGTGGACGGCCCCTACGGTGACCGCACAGATTGGTGGGACTATGTCCTTTCGTTGCCCACGCCCCGGGTGGTCGTGGTGGAAGACGTGGCGACGCGGCCAGGCCTGGGTTCAATGGTCGGCGCGGTCCACATGAATATTCTGCGGGCCCTGCACTGCGCCGGGGTGGTGACCAATGGCTCGGTGCGCGACATACCCGCCGCCGAAAAAGCCGGGTTTCATTTTTTTGCCGGCAGCGTTTCCGTGTCCCATGCGTACGTGCATATCGTTGAGATTTGGCAAGCCGGTTGAGATTGGCGGGCTGAAGATCCAATCCGGCGACCTGCTGCACGGCGACCTGCATGGAGTGCAAACCATTCCGCTGGACATCGCGGCGCGAATTCCCAGCGTCGCCGCTCAAATCAGCGCGAAAGAACAGGAGCTGATCGCCCTGTGCCGCTCCCCGGAATTCTCCCTCGACAAACTCCGCGCGGCCGTCGCCAACGAAAGGTTTTGAGCCGAACCCATGAAAGCATCCACGTTTCACGCATCGCGCACCGCTCCGCTACACCCATGTAACGATGTAACCATGTAACCTTTTTAACCCATTTAACCAACAGACCCCGTGTCTCGCTTTTCGATTCGTTATCCCTATTTGGTCATCGTCATCTCCCTCATTGTGTGCGTCGTGGGGGTGACGACCCTGGTGCGCATGCCGGTGGACTTATTTCCGCCCATCAAAATCCCGGTGGTAGTCGTGGCGACTTTCTTCTCCGGCATGCCGCCGGAACAGATCGAGACTGACATCACAGGCCGCTTCGAACGCTTTTTCACTCTGGCCAGCGGCATTGACCATATGGAGTCCCGCTCGCTGCCTGGGGTGAGCTTGATCAAGATCTATTTCCAGCCGGGCTTCAACTCGGATTCCGCGGTCACAAGCATTGCCAACCTGGCGATGGCGGACCTGCGTAAACTTCCACCGGGCACCTTGCCTCCCGTGGTGTTGAAATTCGATGCCTCGAGCCTGCCGGTCTGCCTGATCACCTTGAAAGGGGAAGGTTTAAAAGAGGCCAATTTGCGCGATTTAGGCCAATACAACGTCCGCAACCAGGTGGCCAGTGTCCCCGGCGCTTCGGTGCCGCAGCCCTTCGGGGGCCGCTACCGTCAGATCATGGTCTATGTGGACCCGCTCAAACTCGAATCCCATCAATTAAGCGTGATGGACGTGGTGCGCACGGTAAACGAGGCGAACCTGATCCTGCCCGCCGGCGATGTGAAGATTGGCCCGTTCGACTACAACCTCTACGCCAACAGCCAGGTTGATGACGTGAAGGACATCAACCAGTTGCCGTTGAAAACCGTCGGCAACGCCTCGGTCCTGGTGGCGGACGTGGGCAAAGCCGAGGATGGTTCGCAAATCCAATGCAACGTGGTGCGCGTGGACGGCCAGCCTTCAGTCTACCTGCCCGTGTTGAAGCAGGGCGGGGACGCGAATACGATTTCAGTCGTGAATGGGATTCAGGAAGCCGTTGGCCGCCTGCTGAATGTGCCGAAGCAACTGGTGACCAAAGTGGTGTTTGACCAGTCGGTGTTTGTGCGCACGGCCATCGAGAATCTAATTCACGAAGGAGCGATTGGGTTGGTGCTCACGGGGGTCATGATCTTGATTTTCCTGGGGAGCATGCGGGCCACGGCCGCGGTGTTCCTTTCCATTCCGTTGTCCGCCCTGGCGGCGTTCATTGCGCTTTCCCTCGGCGATAACACGGTCAACGCCATGGTCCTCGGCGGCCTGGCCCTGGCCTTCTCACGGCTAATCGATAACTCGGTCGTGGTGCTCGAGAACATCTTCCGCCATATCGAACTGGGAGAGACCCCCGAGGTGGCCGCCGAACGCGGCGGCAAGGAAGTCGCTTTGCCCGTCCTGGCGGCAACGCTCACAACCGTGGTGGTGTTTTTCCCGGTTCTTTTTCTCTACGGGGTGAGCCGATTCCTGTTCACGGCGCTGGCGCTGGAGGTGGTGCTGTCGCTCCTCGCCTCGTATGTCGTCGCGCTCACGGTGGTCCCGCTGTTCTGTGCGAAGCTGATCAAAGCGCACCAACCGCACGATGCGGACGGCAGCCGCCGATGTGAGGAGGCGGGGAAGGCCATGGAGATAGCTGGTGAATCCGCCTCCTCGCGTCGGCGGCTACCTGGTTGGTCCCAGCGTTTCAACGGGTGGTTCAACCGCAAGTTCACCCGGATGCTTGATCGCTATGAGGGCGCATTGAACCTGGCGCTGCTCCGTCCGCTGGCAACCGTGCTGGGGATCACGGGCTTGTTTCTGTTCAGCCTGGCGCTTTACCCGCTCATCGGCAAAGCTTACTTTCCCCGCACCGACCCCGGCCAATTTGTAATTAACCTCAAGGCGCCCACAGGCACCCGCATCGAGCGCACCGACCAACTGGTCGAACACGTCGAACAAATCGTCCGCGAAGTTGTGCCGGCCAAAGACCTGCGGATCATCGTTTCCAACATCGGCGTGACCCCGGGGTTTTCTTCGATCTACACGCCCAACTCGGGTCCGCACACTGCGTTTGTGCAGGTAGGACTCCAGGAAGGACACCACCTGAGCAGTTTCCAGTACATGGACCGCATGCGCGCCAGGTTGAAGCACGACCTGCCGCAGGTCTCGGCGTACTTTCAGACCGGCGGATTGGTAGATGCCATCCTCAACCTCGGCATGCCGGCCCCGCTGGACATCCAGGTGAGTGGCATGAATCTCGAAGAAGCGCACCGGGTCGCGACGGACATCGCGCAAAAGATCCACGCACTCCCTGGGGTCAGCGACGTGCTGGTGCCGCAGGATATCGATTACCCCGCTTTGAAACTGGACATCGATCGCATCCACGCCAGCGAGTTGGGGCTCAACGAGAAGGAGATCGTGGGCAACGTCATCACCGCGTTGACCTCCGACGGCATGATCGCGCCCAGCTTCTGGGTCGATCCCAAGAGCGGCAACGATTACCTTCTCACGATCCAATACCCCGAGGGCTTCGTTAAGAACCTGGCCGATCTCGCGTCCGTGCCGCTGCGGGGCGCCCGCTCGCTCCGCCCCACCCGCCTGGACACCGTCAGTCATATCAGACACATCAAAGCCCCTACCGAAGTGGACCATTACCAACTCGGCCGCATTATGGACGTCTATGTATCGCCCACCGGCGAGGACCTGAGCCGGGTCCTAGACGGTGTGCAAACAGTTCTGCGCGACACCAAATTGCCGGAGGACGTGCGGGTGGCAGTTCGCGGCTCCGCGAACGCCATGCAGGTCTCGTTTCGCAGTTTCGGCTTTGGACTGATCCTCTCGACGCTGCTCGTCTATTTGATTCTGGTCGCGCAGTTCGAGTCGTTCCTGGACCCGTTGCTGATTCTGCTGGCGATTCCCACAGGCTTGACCGGCGTGTTGCTGACGCTATGGACCACCGGCACCACGCTCAACATCATGTCGTTGATGGGGGTGGTTATGATGGTGGGAATTGTGGTTTCCAACAGCATTCTCATAGTGGATTTTACGCGGCGATTGCGGCGGGAAGGCCGGCCATTGCGGGAAGCAGTATCGCTGGCTTGCCGGGTGCGCTTGCGTCCCGTGTTGATGACCTCATTGGCAACGCTAATTGGTTTGCTGCCGATGGCCACCAAACTGGGCACCGGCAGTGAGGCTTACGCGCCGCTGGCGCGAGCGATTATCGGCGGGCTGGCCGTCTCGGTCGTGCTGACGGTTTTTATCGTGCCGGCGGCTTATTACCTAGTTTATCGCCGGCGAGAAACGCGCCTCAAGGGAGTGACGGCATGACCAGAAAAAAAACACCGAATTCCAAACACCAAACTCCAGAAAAACACCAAGTGCCAAACTCCAAGAATGAGGGGAACACGCACGTAAACCAAACTTCGTGGGACGCGCGTACGCTATACTTGTGATGACGGGGGTCTTCAAATCTGAGGACTGAACATGGAGGTCAAACTATGAGAAGCTTTCGTAGAGCATGCTGGTTGCTGATCGCTGGTGCTGCATTCACTATCTGCCGGGCCGAGGATTTGCCCGGGCTTACGCTCCAGGAGGCGCATGAAACAGCGTTGCACAATCATCCGCTGATCACAGTGGCCGATTTGAAAGCGCTGGCCGCGCGGCAAGTTGTCCGTGAGGCCCGGTCCGGGTTTTTGCCCAACCTCTCCGCCAACGTGGTCGCGGTCGGCACTACGGAAAACAACACGCGGTTGGCAGCGGTCGGCGCCCTGAACAATCCCAGTATCTTCGACCGCAATGCCGAGGGCCTGATGATCAGCCAGCTCATCACTGATTTTGGCCGCACCGCAAACCTGACCGGCAGCGCCAAGCTCCAGGCCGAAGCCGCAGCCAACAACGCTCAGGCAACTCGCGAGCAAATTCTGCTGGCTGTCGATGGCGCCTTCTACTCGGCTTTGCAGGCCCAGGCCGTCACCCGGGTCGCCGACCAGACCGTAACGGCGCGCCAGGTATTTCTTGACCAGGTCAGTGCGCTGGCCAGCAACAAGCTGCGCTCCGACCTGGATGTCAGCTTTGCCCGAGTCAACTTGGAGGATGCTCGCCTGCTCTTGAGCAAAGCCCAAAATGACTTGCACGCGGCCTTCACTCAACTCTCGACGCTGATGGGTTTCCGCGAGCCCAGGAGCTATCGCCTGGCCGAGCAACCTCTCCCACCGCCGCTATCCACTAACGCCTCCGATTTCGTCGCCCAGGCCCTCCGCGGCCGGCCTGACTTGCTCAGCCTGCGAAACCAGGAGGAGGCCTCTCTCAAATTCGCCCGGGCCGAGCGTGCCCTGCACTATCCGACCATCGCGGCAGTCGGCAGCGCCGGGGTGAGCCCCATTCATGATCCGCCGTTGAAAGACACGTATGCTGCCGCCGGGGTCGTGCTGAACCTCCCCATCTTTGAGGGCGGGCTTTACGCCGCACGCCAGGCGGAGGCCGAAGCGCGGGCTCAAGCAGCGGACGCCAGCCTGCGCGATCTGGAGAACAACGTGATTCGCGACGTGCGGATCACCTGGCTCAATGCACAAAACGCCTTTGACCGGTATCGCATCACAGGACAACTGCTGGACAATGCCCGCCAGTCGTATGAGTTGGCACAGGCGCGCTACAAAAACCAGATCAGTTCTATCGTGGAGTTCAATCAAGCCGAGCTCAACCTGATCTCGGCTCAGATCAACTATGCCAATACACTATATGAATACCTGGTTCAGCGCTCTGCCCTGAGCTTCCAGACGGGAGCACTGCGGTGAGGGAAAGCTGAGATGGAGTTTTAAATTGTGGCAGGCGACGTTAGTCAGTCATCAGTAATCAGTAGTCAGTGGTTAGTAGTGCTGGCTTACTCCCGCTGCCCATCGACTACTGACCACTCCCTCCTTCCGCCGATCTCAGCTCCACCCAAAAGCGGCTCCCTTTGCCAGGTTCGGATTCCACGCCCACGCGGCCTTCCATCCGTTCGACCGCCCGCTTGACGATCGCCAGCCCGATGCCGGTTCCCGGATATTCCGCGCTGGAATGCAACCGTTGGAAGACGCCGAAAAGCTTGTTCTGATATTGCGGCTCGATGCCGATGCCTTTGTCTTCGACCCACAGACGGGTAAAACTGCCTCGTTGCTCCGTCCATAGCTTCACCTCGGGCCCGACGCCGGCGGGAACAAATTTGAGCGCGTTAGAGAGAAGGTTCAGGACCACCAGGTGCAGCGAAGCGGCATTGGCCAGGACCGAGCCGTGCAAGGCGCCGACCTCCACCCGAGCCTGTTTTTGCTCCTCCTCCATCGCCAGATCAGCCCGTGCCTGGGCGATGGCTCGGGCCAATTCCACCGGCGCCATTGGCAAATCCGCCCGGCCGACGCTCATCTGGGTCAGCAGGTCTTCGACCAAGTGACCTTGCTGTTCGGCCGCTTTGGCGATCCGCTCGACATACTCCACGCCGGTTTTTCCCAGCGCGGCGCGAAACTCGTCCAGCAGCAGGCAGGCAAAAGCCTGCTGCGCCCGCAACGGAGCTCTCAAATCGTGCGCGATCGAGTAACAGAACGCGTTAAGCTGGTCGGTCGTCTCCTGCAAGGAGCGCGTCCGCTCAGCGACCTGCCGCTCCAACTCGGCCTGGAATTGTTTCCGCGCAGTAATATCTGTAATCGAGCCGACCATTCGCAACGGTTGACCCGCGGCGTCATAAACCACTCGCGCGCGGTCGCTCACGTAAATCGTGCCGCCTTCGCGGCGGACCAACCGGTACTCGCTTTCCATGGCGGGCGCGCGCTCCACAAACATTTGTTTGGTCCGCGCGATCACGTCTGCGCGATCTCCAGGGTGAATGCGCTCGAGCCACCAATCCCCATGGTTGGGCGCCTCCGCGGGCTCGTAACCGGTCAATTCTTTCAGCCCGGCGGAACGCAACACGGTATTGTTTGGGATGTTCCAATCATACAGCAATCCCATCAGCGCTTCGGTCGCCAGCCGAAACCGCTCCTCGCTGGTGGCCAACAATTCGCTCTGGCGCTGCGCTTCCAGCACCGCCGCCTCGCGGCTGGCCATCTCACGCGAAATCCGCGCGTAGGCCCAGCCCAGGAACATCAGGTTCACCAGACCGGCCACCAAAAACACCAGCGTCCGCACTACCTGGGCTTGTTCAGCTTTCTGGCTCGCCTTGCGGAGGTCTTCCTCCTCCCCCGCCTCCATCTGGGCGACCTCCGACCGGATAGCCTCCATGAGTTGCCGGCCGCGCTCGGTGGTAACAATGGCCAGCGCCGCATCCAATCCTCGCTCGCGCCGCGCCCGGATCGTGTCGGCCAATTCAGTTAGCTTTTGCTCCGTCAGGGCCACCACGCGCTGGACCTGCTCCGACGGCAGATCGCCACTGGAAGCCAGTTGTTGAAGTTGATCCACCCTAACCCGAGCGCGCTCCTCTCCGGCAGGGTAAGGTTCCAGGTAACGTTCCTCGCCAGTCAGGAGATATCCGAGCTCACTCCGCTCCAGGTCCGAAAGCGTGGAAACCATTTCTTCCAACCGCTGAAACACCGCGCGTTCGCGCGCCAACTTCCGCCCGCTTTCCACCGCTACGGTGCCGACCCAATAAGTCAGCCCGATGCTCACCGCCAGCAGCGCGGCCGCAGCCAGGAACAGAGTTCCCAGCCTACCCCTGCCCTGCTGTATGTTCTCGCTGGTCTCGCTGCTCAAAGATGGGTCGCGGCCCGCCGCACTGAAGTTAAGGCACTCTAGGAGAAAAACGCTCCAAGGTCAATCAGCTTTCACCCATCCCCTTGATGCTGCATTGCCGCGCAGGCGTCCGGGCTGCGAGTTTGGGCAGCGTTCCGGTTCCATTGCCCTTAAAACCGCTGTTATGCATTATCAGCTTGCCCGATTTGATCTCGGGGATTGACCCTACGGTCGTTCTTTTGGCTTACCCTTCGAGGTCTTCGTGCTGTTTTGCCATTTTCAGCCCTCTTCCGGCTAAGAAATCGTTTGTCAGCCCACCCCTCGAGTAATATGTTCTAACTCGGAGTCTCGCCGGGAAACGGACCGATCTGGGTGTCCTTTCTGGGCCGAACCCGCCATGCACGAGTTGTCGATTATGGAAACCGCGTTGAATTTCGCACTGGAGCAGGCCCAAAAGGCCGGTGCCAGCCGCGTGCACCTGATCCGGCTGCGCATCGGCGCCTTGAGCGGGGTCGTGCCGGAAGCGCTGCAATTTGCTTTTGAAACTTTAAGGTCCGGCACCCCGGCCGAGGCCGCCGAACTGGTTATCGAAAACGTGCCCGCCCGGTTCTGGTGCCCCGCCTGCACCCGGGAATTTCAGTCGGGCGATATGCTTGCCGATTGTCCGGACTGCCACAATCCGAGCGGAGAACTGCGGGCTGGCCGGGAAATGGAACTCGCGTCAATGGAAATCGAATGAGCGGTGAACATATGATTTTGAACAGCGAGGGCGCGAAGACGCGAACAAACCTGACTGGAGAATAAAACCAATGTGCAGAGATTGCGGATGCGGATTGCCGGGCGAAGAACCAACGGGCATTAGTGCTCATCACCACGAGCACGAGCACAGCCATGCCCATCCTTACCAGCAAAGCCACGGCCAGGGCGAGGAACACGACCACGAACATCCGCACGATCACGAGCATCAACACGAGCATGAGCACGGCCCCGGCCTTCACCATGGTGAATCCCATGCCCACCCGCATACTCACTTTCATACCCATTCCCGCTCGCATGAGGATGTGGACCATGACCATGAGCACTCTCACGCTCGAGGCGGCGAGGCACGCCGCACGGTCGAGCTGCGCCAGGCCATCCTGGCAAAAAACGATCGTCTCGCCGAACGCAACCGCGGTTTCTTCCGCGCGCGCGGGCTGCTGGTGTTGAACGTGCTTTCCTCGCCGGGTTCAGGCAAAACCACCTTCCTGAAGGAAACGCTACGGACGCTCGGTGGGCAACTCAAGGCCGGGGTCATCGTCGGCGACCTGGCCACGGATAATGACGCGCAGAAGCTGAGAGAATCGGGCGCCCCGGTCGTCCAGATTACCACGGGAACCGTCTGCCACCTCGAAGCCGAGATGGTCACGCGGGCGGTCAAACACCTGACCCTGGACGGCCTTGACCTCCTCATCATTGAAAACGTCGGAAACCTGGTATGTCCGGCTTCATACGACTTGGGCGAGGACCTCCGGGTCGTGCTGCTGGCCGTAACCGAGGGCGAAGATAAACCGTTGAAATATCCACCGATGTTCCAATCAGCGGACGTGGTCATCATCAGCAAGATCGATTTAGCCGAGGCTTGCATGTACAACCGGGAGGCCGCCATGGCCAACCTGCGGCGAGTCGCAGCCAAGGCACGGGTCATCGAAACCTCTGCCAAAACCGGCAAAGGGATGGATGCCTGGCGCGACTTCCTGATCCAGCAGCAAAAGGAGCGCAAGAGCCGTGACCCGCTGGGTGTCGAACGTTGAAAGTTGAAGGTTGCAAGTTGCAGGTTGGCGGGGAGCAGTCGTTAACTTTCGAATTTCGACCTTCGACTTTCAACCGGTAACTCGATTTGCCTTTGCTATCCTGCGTGCTTCCCTCATCCTGAGCGGATGGCGGCAGGGCCGATAATCGCTGTGGTGGTGGTGGTGGTATTCGCGGCGGCCAGTTTCTTCTTCTCGCTTGCGGAAACGTCCCTCTTTTCTCTCAGCAAATGGCAGGTACGCCAGTTGGCGGAACGCCAGCCGCGGACCGGCAACATCGTGGCGCGATTGCTCGCCCAACCACAGAATTTGCTGGCGACGATGGTGCTGGGCAACACCTTCGCCAGCGCCGGGATGCTCGCCGTCGCACTTTGGATGGCATTGAACGGGTCGTGGCCGGTGGTCGGCACGATCGCGGGCCTGCTCGCGCTCAACCTGATCGGCTGCGAGGTGCTGCCCAAAACCATGGCGGTGCGCAAACCCGAGCTGTGGGCCTCGCGCGTGGCACGGCTGCTGGCTTGGGTGCTGACCTTTAGCCTGCCACTCTGTCGCGTCGCGCAAAAACTCAACGCCGCCATCCTGCGGGCGGTCACGCCACCTACGCTCCCCCGGCCAACCGCCTTCACCGACGCTGAATACCAAGAGCTGCTCGAGTTGGCTTATCAGCAAGGAACCCTGGCGCAATCGGAGAAGGAAATTATTCTGCAAATCATCAGCCTGGACCGGCGCACCGCCAAGGAGGTCATGAAACCACGCTCGCAGATGGCGACGATTTCCGACGACCTGTCCCTCGAGGAGATGCTGGCAGCCGCGCGCAAATACCGGCACCGTCGCCTGCCCATCTACGATGAAAGCCCCGACACCATCGTCGGCATTCTCAACACCCGCGCGCTGCTGCTGGACCCGCACATTGATCTAGCGGACGCCATCGAGTTTCCGTCCTTTGTGCCCGAGATGATGAATCTGCTGCAACTGCTCAAGAGCCTCCAACGCCAGCAGCGCGGCCTGGCCGTTGTCCTGGATGAGTTCGGCGGCACTGCCGGCATCGTGACGATGGAAGACATCCTGGAGGAGATGATTGGCAAGCTCCGCAGCGAGGGAGAAGCCGAGGGCTTTGTCATGGAGAAACGCGGCGCTGGAAGCTGGCGGGTCAGCGGCGCCTTGCGGTTGGACGATTTCCGCCGGGAATTTCCCGGCCTGGGCGAGGTGCCGGAGGTCGAGACGATGGGTGGTTTGTTAATGAGCCTCCTGGACGTAGTGCCCAACCCCGGTGATTCGACGGTGTTCCGCGGCCTGAAGCTCACCGCCCAAGCTACCGATGAGAGGCGTGTCAAAGAAGTGTTGGTTGAAGCAGTTAAACCGGGAGTTAAATGAGTTAAAACGTTAAGAGGGTTAAATGGTTACAGGGTTATATAATTACACCGCACTGCGCCGCTACAGCGAAAGTAGCGCAGATTTCCAATCTGCTGTATCGCGGATTTCCAATCCGCCAGCCGCAATTCTTGCCCGGTGTCTTGACTTTGTTGTGTGGCCAGCCGGGTGGAATTC
>DATMQA010000121.1:0-15505 GCA_035566895.1 Binatia bacterium | reverse complement strand
CAAGTCTTGAAAAAGCAGCGGCGGCTCGTTACAGTCTGTCACAGAAGAAGCGGTGAGTGGCGTTTTCATTTTGGCTCGGTGATTCAAGCCTTATGACGCTCTCGCCGCTTCTTTGTTCAATTTAACTATGAAATATCCGGGCTAACGATGATGCGGGCACGCAAGCATTTTCCGGTTTCATTGACGAAGTGCGAATAAGGACGGTTGCACCATTTCCTTGAAAGGTGGGCACTACATTGGTTGGCCTTGCTGTTCTGTTTGACGCCCTTTGTCCCCGCGCTGCTGAGGTGCTATCATAAACTGCCAGATTGGCACACCCATGTCTTACGACCGCGCAGATTATGACTACAGCATCGAGGACGAGCCGCTTCCGAAAGGGCACGCCGGGACGCATATCGGCATGTTCCTGGCTTGGGCCGCGCTTCACGGCTTGCTGAACGAGTTTCATGAGCAACACTCAGGAGAGCTTGTCGCCAAGATGCGCGGGCGGCAGATAACCGGAAGGCAGTTTTTCGAGGCTGCCTGTAAAGAACAGTTTGGGGAAAAGGATTTGAACGTGGAGGGCAATGCTTTCGCGGAGCATTATTACCGGGACGCTGCTGGAAAGCGTGGAGACTATTTTGCTGATTACAAAAAAGTGCTGGCTGCGGGGTTGCCGAGCTTTTGGCACGTGGCGGATACTTGGGAGAATTATGAAAGGGTTGCGGCGGTGATCACCAGGCGTTACGAGCAGTGGAGGAATCCGCCAAGGAAGCGGTGGTGGCAGTTTTGGAAATGATTGTATTCATTGGGATTGAACACACGGGCGCTCCCGGCCCGTTGCGGACGAACTGGCATAGCCAATCGCGGCGATGAAGCGTTTCTTAGCATATAATGGTTTGGTCGCAGTCGTCTTCCTGCTTCTTTGGGTTTTGCTCGTCATCGTCGAGGTCAAAATAAGCTTGTTTTGGTTCCTCAAGTATATCTACATCGGTTCGTTGGCCCTGGTCTTCGTTAGCTTTTTCGCAGCGAGCTGGCGAGCGTTGCGACCGTCTTCACGACACCCAATCCCCATCGCGGCGGTTTCCAGCTTACTGATGTCGCCTTTATTCATTTTCTTGGGCGGGGTTCTGGCTACTAACTTCAGATTCCTCATCGGGGGTCATACATGATGCAATCCAATTGCAACGTTGAATTGCCGCCCCGCGTCTCCGTTCGATGCGAGGCGGAAGTTCAGACGCGCCGTTCCACGCCCAGTCCGCTTTAAAGGGCCGGGAGAAACCCATGAAGATTTCTGTCCGGTCTCAGCCATTGGAGGCTTTTTAGTGGTGAAATGAAGATGACGGAGAGCCAGAGCCTGCTCGCCGACTACGCAACAACTGGTTCGGAACCGGCTTTTCGTGAGCTGCTTACGCGCTACATCGACCTGGTCTATTCGGCAGCGGTTCGATTGGTCGGCGGTGATACGCACCTGGCGCAGGATGTCACCCAAACCGTGTTTATTGATTTGGCCAGGAAGGCTCGAACCCTTCCCAGGGACGTGCTGCTCGGCGGGTGGCTCCATCACCACACTGTTTTTGTGGCTGCGACCATCATGCGCGGCGAACGCCGCCGTCAGTTACGTGAAAGGCAGGCGGTCGAAATGAATGGGCTCCAAGACCACACCGAGGCCAACCTGGCCCAGGTCACTCCCATCCTCGACGAAGCGATAGACCAACTGGGGGCTGCAGATCGCACCGCCATTCTGTTGCGCTATTTCGAGCAGCTCGATTTTCGTTCAGTGGGTGAGATGCTCAACAGCACTGAGGATGCCGCACGGAAGCGCGTGACTCGCGGTTTGGAGAAACTACATTTGTTGCTCAAAAATCGGGGCGTCAGTTTGTCAGCGGCAGCGCTCGGAACAGCGTTGGGCGCTGAGGCAGTCACGGCAGCGCCAGCGGGCCTGGGCGCAAGTGTTGCTGGAACGGCCCTGGCCAGTGCGGCAGCCAGCGGAGCCACTTTAACCCTCCTCAAAATTGCGAGTATGACAAAACTTCAGATCGGCATCATCGGCATTCTGGTGGCTGGAGCGGCAACTTCCTTGATGATTCAGCATCGGTCTCTGGTCAGGCTGCGGGAGGAAAACAGCTCGCTTGAACAGAAGGTCGGCCAGTTAGCAGCCGAGAAGGAACAGCTCTCCCAAACACAATCCAAAACTGATCAGCCGATGGCTCAGGACCAGCTCCTGGAGTTGTTGCGGCTGCGCGGGGAAGTTGGTGGATTAAAAGGACAATTGGCCGACCTGGCAAGGGTGCGCGAGAGAAACACGCAAACGCCCCAGGCGCAACCCCAAGCTGATCGTGAAGACCAGGAAAGACATATGACCATGGCGAGATTGAATTACCCAAAGGCTTGGATAATGGCGTTTAGTCTATATGCCGATCAAAACCAGGGACAGTTCCCCACCAACTTTGACCAAGCGGTATCGTTCTTGCCCGACCAGGCCAGGAATCAAACCAATCTGGCACCGGACCAGTTTGAAATCGTTTACCAGGGAGCGCTTAACGACCTCACCAACCCGCGGAGCATCATCGTAATCCGCGAAAAGGAAGCGCGGCAGTCGCCAGACGGCTCATGGAATAAAGCCTATGGTTTCGCCGATGGCCATTCCGAAGTCCATCGTGCCCCTGACGGCAACTTCGGCCCGTGGGAAGACCAACATCTTCAGAAACCTGTTGGCCAATAACCCGCAGAGGGGCAGGTCGGTGCAGTTGCCCTCTCGTCGGCGCTTAGAAGCTGCCCCTCAGACTTCCCCAAGGCCGCAGTA
Source organism: Binatia bacterium (assembly GCA_035566895.1). Lineage (GTDB taxonomy): Bacteria > Verrucomicrobiota > Verrucomicrobiia > Limisphaerales > UBA8199 > DATMQA01. The sequence goes on along the minus strand of DATMQA010000121.1, from coordinate 12,720 downwards.
TTTAACAACACATCGGCGACTTTCACTGTCATCAATTCCGGGGAACTCCGGAACCCTGACCAGCCAGAGCTTGCCTCTGAGATTGGACTGCCCTCCGCCTCTGGCGGCTTGGCGCTGACCACCCCGCGCTCGCTCGACCGGGCGAGGCAGGAGCGGCGGACTCACTGGGTGTGGGTTCTCTCGATGTTGACGGAATGGTGCCGCAGCGCGCAACCTTCAGATATGAAAAGTTTGCGCGCTGGCTTTGCGTTGTTCAATATACAGACGGGTGGTTCGTTGAGTAATTGTTGGGCAGAAGACTCCGCGAAGATTCCGTTTATGCAGGCCAACATCGATGTAGAAGCGGCTCGTAAGTCCGAAGAGGCCGACCGCCGTCGCACGCAGTCGCACTTCGGACGAATGTTGCGCGTGCTCGGGATTGTTTTGTGCCTCGGTGGTGTTGGCCATTCGGTCGGCGTCGTCAGCTTTTATGTTCGCAAAGGGATTCCCGACGTGAATCGAGTGTTGCTCGATCTCTGGATTGCGGAAGCTCAGTTGCTCGGCGGCGCACTTTATTGGCAGGCATCACGAGCATTTCGCGCTGCGAAGCCGTGGCGGGCTGTGGCCGCCTTCGGTGCGCTCACGGTCATCAGCTTTGCTGCACCATTCATTCCGATCTTGGTGAAGCGAGCGCCAGTGATTTTCTGGATTGCGCCAGGTCTTTACCTACTGCTGAGCGCATTGATTCTGGCACGCGTCATGAAGGATTCCCCAAATGCCTAATCGGGTCGCCGCGAGGACGCCTTCCCGGCTCCCACACCACCTGACATGCGGGTCCGCATCAGGTGGTTCGGGTTAGATTAACCTCGGTGAAACAGTCGCACTCAACGTCCGTTGCCGACTTACGATCCATGCTCAATTGGCTTGGCATCGTTATTCTGCTTGCTGGCCTCGGCCGTGCTGTTTTGGTTTGGCGTGCCCAGGATCGGATTGACCGAGAAAATGAGGCTATGCAAACCGCCAATCCTGCCGCCCCTCTGCCGCCGCTCGATTCTCGCAAACACGTGAGGGATGTGGAAATATACTACGGCAAGCTCGGAGTGCTCGCTGAGGAGGCTGAAGAATGGCTCCATGGAAAACCCTTGGCCAAAGCAATCGCGGTTGTTTCAATCATAACGGCAATCGGCCTCTTTCTCGTTGCGGTCCGCTTGCCAGATTAACCTCGCAAACTGGGACGCGCCGTTCACACTCCTGCCCAAGTGGCCTCAACAGGGAGGCCAGCTCCAGGGCGGACGCGCTGCGGTCGTAGGCAGTGCGGCTCCACCTGGCCACCCCTTCGCCGCCGCACCTGATTGGGAGGCTTGCAACCCGGGAGGCGGAGGATACACTGCTTTATGTTAGACCACACGAACACTTTCGGTCATGCTCCTGCCATTCACAATTCGACGCAGCGATGGTTGGTGCGACATCACCGACGAGATTGAAGCGGCAAACCCGCCTTGGACGCAGGCGAAACTGGATGGCGTCGGAGCATTTCAGTTTTCGGTTGCCCTTTATAAGAGCGGTCGGATTCCCGATCCGCCATCACAGCTCTTGCTTTCCATGCTCCGGGACTTTGCGAGTTCACGTGAGCTTGGTGAGGCGGCGGACATAGTCGTGGAGGATGGGGAGCTTCGCATTGCCGCCGCCAGCTTCACGCCCGGCGACGAGTTCATCCGCGTTTGGTATGCTTCGGATGGCCGGAACTTCGCCAAGGTTACATACACGTGTGCTCGGGGCGCGCAACAGACGGAGTTGCCCGACTGCGAGCGGATGATCAGGACGTTGAGGTTTGAAGATGAGACACGAATGGTCTAATCGTGTCACGGCGGATACACTGCCAAAGGTTAGTCGGTCATGAACGCGTTACTTCCGATCCTACTTGTTTTGGTGTTTACAAGCTGTGCGGCGGGCCTTGTTTTACACCACATTTTTCTTTCGCGGCTGCGTTCACGTCATTTGCAGACATGGGAGGCACTTGGGCGTCCGACACTATTCCTGAACAACAGCATCACCAATGGCCTGGCGGTGCTCCGCTTTTTGTGGCGGCGCGATTATAGTGCGCTCGGCGACCGGGGATTTGCCCGATTTGCGAGCTTCTTGCGTTGTTACATGGCCGCTTACTTCGTGCTCTTTGTTTTGTTTGTCGTGGTCTTCATGACCAGTAGCGGGAGCCACAGCAGCGGCGGCATGGCCGTGACCCCGCAGCCGCGCCTTGACGATGCAACCAAAAAGTTGGCCGCCGCCAGAACTCAAGAGGAAAAGTTCTACGCTCTAAACGATGCCGCCAAAGAGAGCTTTGTTGCAGGCAAAGTGGAGGACGCCGGAAAATACGCCCAAGAGTTGATGAGGATGCTGCCGGACTTCCAAGGCAATTGGAATTACGGAAACGCTGTCCAGGATGCAAACCTGGTGCTCGGTCGCATTGCCGTCCGGGAGGGCCACATTGACAAGGCCAAGCGGCACTTGATCGCGTCGGGCAATAGCCCTGGTTCGCCACAGATGGACAGCTTCGGCCCAAACATGAGTTTGGCCAAAGACCTTCTTGAGAAGGGAGAGCACGAGGCCGTCTTGGAGTATTTCGAGCTGTGTCGCAAGTTCTGGAACATGGACAACGGGAAGCTGAATGATTGGAGTCAGGAGGTTAAGGCCGGGAGAATTCCCGACTTCGGGGCCAACCTGGTTTATTGATCATGCGCGCCCCTTATCAGCCTGTTCGGCGGTGGGTCACATGAGCATCACGGAGTGTCCACATTGCTACAGATGGGTTGCCCCTTCGGCCTCCGGGGAATGCCCCTCATGCGGCAAGAATGTGACCGACGTGGCCGCGCCCGGCACACAGATGCGACTACTTGTGGTCCGGGGCGGCGAGTCCTTTCCAAACATTTGCTTCAACTGCGCAGAGCCTGCCCGCCATCTGGTCAAGGTAGAGGTATCGAATGTGGATGCAGCGACATCTGTCGGGAGATCGCTCTTTAGTCTTGCGGTGCCTTTCGGCAGAATCTTCTCGGCGTTTGACGCTGCCAAGAAGGACATTTCCCTGAGCCTCAAACTACCGATTTGTGATGCTTGCCGGAAGCGAAAGATCAAGCCCGAGTTACAATCATACGACCTTGAAGGCCGCGAGATGCGATTGGTTGTCCATGAACGATTCCGGGACTCAGTTAAGCGCGCGTGATCGAGGAATATGAAGATGAAGCCTTTAAGGATGGTCTTGTGTTTCTTGGCGCTCGCCTTTGCGGTGCTGGCAATTCTTGTTGCGCATCCGGTCTTTCACCTCATCAGAACCGCTCGGCGCGATGTGGACGAAAATGCCTCTTCTCCATCCGGCACGATCAACGACGCAAGCCGCCTGAATGAAACTGCGGTGACCGAAATCTGGAAGGTGCCTGAAGACCAGGCGTCTGCCGAGCAGCAGTTGGCGATGCTTCTCGAACGCGCTCGCACTCTGCACCTGAAGCTTTCCATTGCGGGGGCGCGGCACAGCATGGGGGGCCACACGATTTGCCCCAACGGCATTGTGATTGACATGCTGCCATTCCATCACCTGGAGCTGGACAAAGCAAAGAAGATTCTCCACGCACAAGCGGGAGCGCGCTGGAGCGAGGTCATCGGCTTTTTGAACGCGGAGGGCTATTCGGTGGAGGTGATGCAATCCAATGATGACTTTTCCATCGGCGGCTCGCTCAGCGTCAACTGCCACGGCTGGCAGTTCAATCGTCCCCCGATCTGTTCCACGGTCGAGTCGTTCCGGCTGATGTTAGCGAAACGGAAGAATTGTAAAATGCAGCCGCACCGAAAACGCCGACCTGTTCTCACTCGCCCTGGGCGGCTACGGCTTGTTCGGGATCATCCTCGACGCGGACCTGAGGGTCGTGCCGAATGAAAACTACACTCTTGAGCGCGTGGTGGTTCCGTGTGACCAATACGTTGCCACCCTTATCCGAAAAACCGAGCAGGCATCCGATATTGCCCTGGTCTATGGACGGCTTCGCCTGACCCAGGAGAAGTTTCTGACGGAAGGGATCATCAATCTTTTCCATCGTGTGCCGTCGAAGGGCACCTTGGTCACATGTCTTACCGACCCGAAGCAGGCCGAACTCAAACGCCTGGTTTTCCGTGGCACCGCAGGGAGTGATTATGGCAAGCAATTGCGATGGGAGGCAGAAGCCCACTTGGATGCCGTGATCTCCGGCAGTGCCTTCGAGCGGAATGCTCTGCTTTACGAACCGGTCGCGCTCTTTCAGAATCGCCGCAGGGACAGCACCGACATTCTCATGGAATGCTTTGTCACGTCCGGCCAGTTTGAGCCATTTCTTGGGGAGTTGCGAAGAATCGTCCCGAGGAACCAGGCCGACTTGATGAATGTCACGGTGAGGCCGAGATACCGACTCGACGTTACGGTATGCCGATAAGGACATGTATGCTTTGGTGATGCTCTTTAACCAGAACCGCGACGCTGATGGGGAGACCAGGATGGCGAAGACAGCCCAGGAAATCATCGCCGCCGCGCTCCAGCATGGAGGCAGATACTATCTGCCGTATCGCCTACACGCCACGCCGGAACAATTCGCCGAAGCCTATCCCCAAGCTAAGGCGTTTTTTGAGGCCAAGCGCAGCTTTGACCCGAACGGGTTGTTTGAAAACAAGTTTTATCTCAAATACGGGAAGCAGATTCCTGGTGTGGGGACGCAAAACAAATGATTATTGCAAGCCCACGCGATAGAATCCGGTGACGACCAGGACCGGATTACTCTCTGGAGCTGCGTTCCCGACAAGCGGGTTGTGCCAATAATTATTCCATCAACACCATTTTCAATGACGTCGGCCCCATCGGCGGGGCCACCACCAACAGCAGCCGGTGGGGGAACATTTCGCATTAACCCGCTGGCCCGTTGCGGCCCGCTTGCCAGATTAACCTCGAAAGTGGGACGCGCCGTTCACGCTCGTGCCCACGTGACCTCAACAGGGAAGCCAGCGCCAGGGGCGGACGCGCTGCGGTCGGGGGCAAGCGCGGCTCCAAACTGACTGAAATCAAACTTTGGCATTCGCGTTGAACGGCCAAGGCAAATTCAACCGCCAACCATTATTCTTGTATGTGTTTGAGCTTCATGCCGGAGGGGGTGGACTCAATTCTTGTTGGTTCGCTGTGTCGCTCCGAGACAGATTCAGTAATAACGGTTTCGGTCACCCTGCCAGTAGCATCCATATGCGTGGCCACAGATTTTGTATAGATTATCGGCACGCATCCGATGAATAACCCGGTCACCGCAATTGCACAAACGCAGCCTATTAGTTTTTTCATAGCAGTTCTGTTGTTGTTTTATTTATTGACCCACCTCTCAGTGGCGCATACCACCTAAGAAGGGGTTTATTTGCCTGTCAAGTCAAAAAAAGACACATGAATGCGTCAGTTGAACCCTCGGAATTTCCTGAGGATGTTGGGGGGCCACCCGCCACGGGTTTTGTCTGTTCAATTGCGCCACCGATGCCGATGGCGTCGAGAGGGCCGGACGTGCTGACAGTCCGAGCAGGCGGCTCCAGCCCTAGCCATCTCCTCGCCGCCGCACCTGGTGCAGGAGGCTTGCAGCTGGGCTGCGGTGGATAAACTGCGGGAGGTTGGTTGGCCAGCGTCGTAAACCAACACTGCTGCGAACGACCCAACAACATCGGTTATGGAATTGTCTCGAAACAAACCTCCGCAGGCTTTTACGGTAACCGAACTTTTTATCGTCGTTGCACTCCTAGCGCTTCTGGCAGCCGTTTTCTTGCCCGCGTTGGCGAGGTCAAAAGCGAGCCCGTCGAGAATTAATTGTATCAGCAACCTCAAGCAAATCGGCATTGCCTTTCGCACGTGGGCCTTGGACAACCATGATCGGTTTCCGATGCAAGTGTCTTTGACAAACGGAGGGACAATGGAACTTGTTGCCAGTGGAAGGGTCTTCCCTCACTTCCAGCTCATGTCCAACGAATTGAGCACCCCCAAAATTCTGCTCTGTCCCGAAGATAAGAACAGGACTTCTTCAACGACCTTCACCACCGATTTCGGCGACAAGAACCTCAGCTATTTCGTTGGCCTCGATTCAGTTGATGGAAACAACGCCAGTCTCTTGTGCGGGGACAGGAATCTGACCAACAGTGTAACGCCCGGCACCCGTCTTTTAACGCTGACTTCAAATGTCACTCTCGGCTGGACCAAAGAAATCCACCTTGAAAAGGGGAACATTGGCTTCGGGGACGGGAGTGTTGGCCAGTTCGTGAACGGCCAGTTTGCCGCATCCAACCAGGCGCTCGGTGTTGGCACGAACCGCTTGGCGGTTCCCTAATCGGCTCAGCAACCTTAAACAACTTTAGACGCGTTAGCATAATGGTATTTTCCAGAAGGCCAGAACAGCGAGAATAGCCCTATTTTTGCGGTGTTTTATTGGGATTTGGAGCGGGTGATGGGAATCGAACCCACGTGGCCAGCTTGGAAGGCTGGAGCTCTACCATTGAGCTACACCCGCGCCGGTTCAAATACTAACCGCCGGCACCGCGCTGTCAATCTCATGCGTCACCCCTGTTTGAGTTTCTCGACGGCTTCCTGCATCTCGGTCAGGTGGGTCTCGGCGTTCATGGTATCCGTGACATGAACAATCTTGCCATCCGTGCCAATGAGAAAACTAACGCGGCGCGCCATCGGCCGGCCCGCCATCCGCACCCCGTAGGCATCCGCAATTTTGCCGTCGGTATCGGCCAGGAGGGGGAAATTCAGATTGTACTTGGAAATGAATTTCTGGTGGCTCTCCGGGGAATCGAAGCTAACGCCAATGACCTCGACCTTGTCTTTTTTGAGATCGTCAATCCGGTCGCGGAACCCGCAGGCCTCTTTGGTGCAGCCCGGCGTGTCGTCTTTGGGATAGAAATAGAGAAGCACGACTTTCTTGCCGACCACGCTGGCCAGCTTCCAGGTTTTGCCGTCCTGGTCTTTGCCTTCGATGAGCGGGGCTTTATCCCCGGCCTTTGGCATTTTTGAGTCGGCCGCGACGCAGGGAGCCGAAGCCGTAAACAAACCCAACACCAGCAAGGGTAACAGACAGTTTGTTTTCATAGTGATTCGGTGTGTTTTGTGTCCTTTTTCACGTAATTCAGATGGCACGGATTGTCAAATCCTAGGGTTTTTTGAAGACGATGATATGCTGGCGGGGCAGCACCTCGATGGTCTGGACCCATTCGAGGGGTTGCACCGCCATTTCTTTTTTTACCTGCGCCTCGCTCATTTTATGGACCGGCTTGATCGGCACCTTCGGGTCCTCGGCGCGAAATTCTACAAATACAATGCGCCCGCCGGGTTTCAGAGACCGGCAAGTCGCTTCCATCATCTCGAAGGGAAAATCGAACTCGTGATAGACATCGACCAGGAGCACCAGATCGACCGACCGCCCGGGGAGTTTGGGGTCGGTGACCGTGCCCAGCACCGGCACAATGTTGGTGATACCCTCCGCCGTCGTGCGATTGGTCAGCAGGACCAGCATCTCGGGCTGGATATCCACGGCAAGAACCCTGCCGGCAGTTCCGACCTTCCGAGCCAGGCGCCGGCTGTAGTAGCCGGTGCCGGCGCCGATGTCCGCCACGACCTCGCCTGGCTTAAGCTTCAGCTCTTCGAGCAGTCTGCCGGTGTTCTCCTCGGTGGCGCGCTCGGGGCGTTCCAGCCAGTCGGCGGCCTGGTGGCCCATCACGTGGGCTATTTCCCTGCCCAGGAAAAACTTCCCGATGCCATCCGGGTCATGTTCCCGCCGAAATTCGTATCGGTTGGTGGCAGCCGTTGACGGTGCCGCCAGTTCCGCCGCAACAAGAGGGGAGCCGCCGGGAGAAAAAGTAAACAGCAGCGCCAATAAAAGCGCGACACGGCCAGCCGGCGATTTCTTCGAACGGCGCATGGGACAAACTGGGCCGGGAGGTGGTTTTTGGCAACCGGCAAATGGGCAGAACGATTTTTTGCAAGTACTGTTCTCCCAAACGTTTCTCCCTGGTGAAAGAAATGCGATTAAGAACGTGTAAGGCTGGGGCGCCTCGACATCGCCGGCAAACACGCGGAGGCGGTGTCGAGCGCCCTTCTAATAGGGTTCATCAAGAAGCTTATTGACGCAGCGGGGCGGCTATGTTTGAATGAACCATACCACCAGAGCGCCCAGGAGGTCCCGGTTTTTCCGAGTGATCCCAGGGGCCGATTGGAAAGCTGGAATTATGAAACACCTGGCCCGGTTGGGAACGAAGGCATTCCTGCCAGCGATGGCAAAAGCACATAACCCTGCAGGCCAGGCGGGCCGCGCTTCCGGAGCGATGGCTCTTCTCTTTTTCCTGCTGGCCGCCCCGGTACCGGCGGCCCAAACCGGACCGGGCTACGCGTTGAAGTTCGATGGCAACAGCGGTTATGTCAAAATACCAGGCTTTCTTCAGAACGCGCCCAGCACCGAAATCACAGTAGAATTTTGGCAGAACGTGTCGGATGTCCGCTCTCAGGCCACTTTTCGCCAAAGCCCGGCGGCGCCAGGCTTTCCCGCGCCAGGCAGCACTTTTAGCGCCTTCGTTCCGTTCAGCGATGGTATGGTGTATTGGGATTTCGGCGACATCACCGCCGGAGGCCGGTTGAGCTACCAGCCGCAGGGCGCGATCATCAACTCCTGGCAGCATTTCGCGATGGTCGCCAGCCTGAGCGGCGGTTACATGGCCATTTATCGCAACGGTGTGCGCGAAGCCTTCAAAACCGGGATGACCCCGTTAGTCCACACCAACCTGGACTTGAATCTGAGCGGCGTTCCGGCCGGGCTTCCCTACGGCGGTCTGCTGGACGAGTTCCGAATATGGAATATTGCCCTCACCGCAAGCCAGATTCAAGCGGACATGAACCATTCACTAACCGGGAATGAGCCCGGGCTGGTCGCTTATTGGCGGTTTAATGAAGGGAACGGGAACTTGACGCAAGATGCCACCGGCGGCGCCGCCAATGCCGGCCTTCTTAACGCGAGCGTTACCTGGGTGCATTCGACTGCTCCGTTTGTGCCGGATGTCAGCACGCTCGCCGCCTCAGGGGCCGTCGGTGGGGGGACGATATTCAACGCGCGAATCAACCCAGACAGCCTGCCGACCACGGCCTGGTTTCAGTGGGGGACCAACAGCAATTTCGGCAACACGACGCCGGCGGTCGATGTGGGCAGCGGCGCCACACCTTTTTATCTGCGCAGCGCTGTCAGTGGCTTGGCACCGGGCGCAAAGTACTACTTTCAGCCGGTGGCGTCCAACGGCGGCGGGATCGAGAATGGCGTCATCGAGGCTCTGGTCGTTCCGCCCGGCAATAGTGTCACCAACAGCGCCGTCACCAATCTGTTGGACAACGGCACCTACAGCCTCCGGGATATCATCTCCACCTCCGCGCCCAACGCCCGCATCGATATCCCAACCAACCTCTTCGGCGTCATCCGGCTCACCACTGGACCACTGTCTATCGGCACCAACCTGACCATTGTCGGCCACTGTAATGTGATCATCGATGGCAACGGCGGCCGCGCCTTCCTGCCGGTGACGAATTCGCTTACGCTGACAGACTTGACGATCTCCAATTGCGCCGGCGGCGGTGGAGGCGCAATTCTGGTCGGCTCCTTTGGCACGTTTACCGCCAGCAACTGCAACTTCGTTGCCAATAGCGCCCTCGGTGGCGGCGGGGCCATTACTGTGAATGGCTTAGCCACACTGGTGCTGAACAATTGCACGCTGTCCGGCAACCAGGCGACCAGCGGCGGGGCCATCGATAATTACGGTGAGGCCACACTCAACTCGTGTACGGTCGCTTCCAACACCGCCTCCTCGACCGGTGGCGGTCTGCTGTTGGAAAGCACCGCCTTTAGCAGCCTGGCCGTCAACAACTGCACGATCGCCGGCAATAGCGCCGCTTCGGGCGGCGGCGGCATCGAAGATGATGAAGGCACGTTGTCCATGCAGAACAGCATTGTGGCCGAGAATACTATCGGCGGCGGGTCCGGTCCGGACGTGTACAACTCGGTGCCCGGCTTCAGCAGCAGCGGGTACAATCTGATCGGCCGGGACGACGGAAGCAGCGGCTGGCGGCACAACGGCTTGTCCGACGACGATTTGCGCGGGAATTCGAGCAGTCCGCTCAATCCGTTGCTGGCCCGGCTGGATGATTTTTGCGGGTGCACGCGCACGATGGAGCTGTTGCCGGGGAGTCCGGCCATCGATACCGGCTCCAGCGGCGGTTTTTCAATCGACCAACGCGCCTTGACGCGGCCCGTAAACCTCCTGGGCGGCGGCAGTCCCCCCGGCGATTACAGCGATATCGGCGCCTTCGAGGTTCAGACCACCGACCTGACGTCGCCACCACTGCTGACCATCCTGCCCGCAGGAACCAAAGTGATCCTGCTCTGGGACGCCAAGGCGAAGGCCTATACCCTCGAACACAGCCTTAGCCTTCATCCGACCGCCTGGCTGGTCGTTCCTCAAGTTCCCGCGCTGACCAACAGTGCTACACAACTCACCGTGACCCGAAACGCCTCCGGCAGCACAGACTTCTACCGCTTGCGAGCGCCGTGAGGGTTGCAGGTGGCAGGTTGAAAGTTGAAGGTTGCGAGTTGGGCCCTGAATTGAGGCGGTTCTCTTACCATCAGTAATCAGCCACTGGATTATTCCCGCTTACTGATTACTGGTTACTGGTTACCGACCACTGATTACTGCCCTTGTGTACGAACGGCTCGACTTCTGCCCTCGACTTTGGACTTTGGACTTTGGACTTTGGACTTCCGCCCCGACCACTGGCCACTGATTACTGATTACTGCCCTACTGATTACTGATTACTGGCCACCGGTCACTCCCTTCTCCTCTTCCCACCCCACCGCACCTTGCATTCGAACGAGGCGCCCAAGTGCGGTTCAGTTTTCCTGCAAGATGCCCGTTCCCGAACGTATCCAGTCGAACACTAGCAACACTTTTGAAAAACAACATTAGAAAGGCAGATAAAATGAAGACTCGATCCAATCGTAATATCAGCACCGTTCAGCTCAGCGAGCGCTTGGTCCGCTCCCGCGCCCGGTTCATGCCGGCGGCGGGCGCGAACCTTCCGGCTTCCCCCCGGCCCGAGCTTCGGCTCGGCCAACAGCGGCATCAGCCGGTCCAGCAGAAGATCCTGGTGTCCTTCGTCGCGGGCGCCTTGGAAGTTAATCCGTCGATTTGCTTCCCGGGATTGTTCCGCCGGGGACTGCTGGGTTTGCTGGCCCTGGTGTTGGGCTCAGTGCTTCTCGGCGTCACGCCGGCACGCGCGCAGACCCAATGTCCGGAGGCCACGGTCAAGTTCGACCAGCCGCCGCTTCTGGATGGCGGTTTCGACGTTTGGGACAGTGGCCCCTGGGTATTGGCCGACGATTTCATTTGCACCAATACCGGCCCGATCACCGATATTCACCTTTGGGGTTCGTGGCTCAACGATGCATACGACCCGAACACTACCTTCTGGCTTGGTCTATATGATGACGTGCCGGCGATTACCAACGGCCCGGCAATCATTCCGAGCCATCCCGGCACCAATTTGATATGGCAGCAGTGGTTCGGCCCCGGCCAATACCTGCAGAACTTTTTTTCCGGCGATGCCGGACAGATGATTGACCCCGGCCCCCCGGCACTCATAGGCGGCGAGTCGAAGGCATATTACTACTGTTTCTACCCGACCAATCCCCCGATTCAGCAAGGCACAGGCGCCAAGCCGATGATGTATTGGCTGGCCGTTTATGCGCAGCCATCGCAGGGAACCGCCAGTTTCTTTGGCTGGAAGAGCTCAACCCTCCAGCAATATGACATCAGTGTTCATACGCAATGGCCGGGAGGTCCGCCCCCCGCTACCGCGAACTGGGTGCCTACGCGCGCTCCGAATAATCAGCCGCTCGACCTGGCTTTCAAGATTGTCACTTCCCCCAATCCGCCGCCGCCGCCATGCTGCCCGGAAACCAACGGCGTCAAATGGTTGCAACCGCCTGACGTGCTCCACGGCATGGATGTGAATGCCAGCCAGAACCTGGTGCTGGCAGACGATTTCCCCTGCACCACCACCGGCCCGGTAAAGGACATCCGCATTTGGGGTTCGTGGCTCGGAGACAAGGTCGATGCCAATGTCGTTTTCACGCTGGGCATTTGGAGCGACGTGCCGGCCGTCACCAATGCGGCCAACTATGTGCCAAGCCATCCGGGTGTGCTGCTATGGACGCAGCCGTTTGGCCAGGGCGAGTATGGCCAATGCCTCTACACGAACGTCAACGAGCCCTTCTACGACGCGAGCCTGCCGGCCATCCTGGGCGGGGACTTCACGATTTATTACCTCTGTTTCAATCCCACCAACGCCTTCGTCCAGCAGGGAACGGCCTCGGCGCCAACCAACTACTGGCTCTCGGTCAATGCCCGAACCACCGCGGGAGCGGGCCTGGTCTTTGGCTGGCACAATTCGTCGCTCTATTACAACGACACGGCGGTATGGGGCAACGCGCCCGCGCCGGCCGCCTGGAACCCGATGTATGACCCAGCGGGGATTCCGCTAAGTATGGCCTTCAAGGTCACCACCACCACCAACCAGTGCCCGATGACCGTAACCTGCGCCGCTGACCGGAGTGTGCAGTGCGGCGAGCCGTGGGTTTTCACCCCGCCCACCGTGAACAGCCCATGCT
>DATMQA010000120.1:0-113081 GCA_035566895.1 Binatia bacterium | reverse complement strand
AATCAGCGTCAAAGGCCAGTTGCTCGACTAAAGAGAGGCCGCAGTCCGCCTCGGGCCTGTAGTGAAGACTTTCGGGCGAGATGCGCCAAAAATCAGGGCTTTCTGCAAACTGCCTGGCTGAATTGCGAAAGTCAGGTTAGGAGCCCAGAATAAAAAGCCTGGCGTGTGAAGGGTCAAGCCTGTTCCAAGCTTTTGTCTGTCCAAAATGATTAGCGAAGATTAGCCTGGATTAGCGGTTTCCCTTTTCCCGGAAGAGTGTCGGCTCCAGCCACAGGCCCCAATTGCCTCCGTTTTGTTCACCCGCTTTTTCGACCAGCAGTTCCAGCCTTTTAACACCGGTTACGTCCAGGTCGTAGCCAGGGCGCTTGCTTCCGCGTATGATCGCAGAGCGAAACAACTCCTTCCCATCCGCTTTGATGACGAAAATAATCCCATAGGCCTTGCCTTGCATCGCCGTGTGGAGCCCGGCTTCGCCCCGCAAGGTTTTCCATTTGCCGCCGAGCTCGAACCCATAGCGGGACGGTGAATGCGCATACAGGCCGGTCGCGTAAATTCCCCCGCAATCCAGCACGGGCGATTGAATCTCCCCGTTCGGCGGGATGCGATTGGCAACCGGCTGGAGCCAACCCACCTCGGCCGTTTCCGGGCGCGCGTCCCCCAGCGGCAGTTGTGTAACCTCCCGCGGCGCCTCGGCCGGAACCGGCTTGGGTGCATTTCCAAGGGTTTCCATCAGTTTGCGGGCGACGGATTTTTCCCGTTCCGTGGCCCTGCTTTGCTCGATTTTGGCCAGGGCCTTGCCCGCGGCCTCCACATCTTCCTGGAGTATCTCCGTGATCAGTGGTTCCAAAGCTTTAACCCGGGTGGTTTTCAGCCGCGGGTCGGGCAGCGGGAGGACCATTTGCCGCAGGAGATACATGGTGTTGTTCGGGAAATCCAGGGTCACCAGGTGCCGTGCCAGGAATCGGAGCCCGATCCCGTCGGATTCAACGTCTTGCCTGTCCAGGGAGACCAGCGGATACCTTTCCCCACCGAACAGGCCGTTGGGCGAACGTGCCTGTCCGTTCAACGCCGCAACCGCCCCATTGGTCCAGGGTTCAAAGTATTTCGGCATCAGCCACCCGTCACTCGGGTAACCGCTGTCGATCAGCGAACGCGGACCTTCCGAGCCGAAGAGATTCGCCGCCACCGCCGGACGCGCGTCATGCTCGTTCAACGGGACGATCGGGAAAGCCTTGCCCCATTTCTGTTTGTCCGCGTGGTCGGCGTCCAGGAACCGCATTATGCCGGCGGCAAAATCCAATTGCAGGCAATATGCCCGCAGACAGTCATAGCCGAGCATTCCCAGAATCGGCCGGCCGCCGTGACCAGACATCTGCTTGAAATCGTCAATGGTCGCAACCGCCTGGGGCATCTTCAGTGGAACGCCCCCTAAATACAATTTAGGCGCGGCATACACGTTGTTGGTTTTGTGCACTCCCCAACTCTGCGTCACGGTCGTGCCGAGCCGCTTTCCCAATTTTGGTTCCAACGATTGGTCGAAAAACGTGCCCGACGTCCCGGAATCCACGACGCAGCGCACCTCTTTGCCGCTTTCCAACCGCACCGTCACCACCAGCCACCCGCCGCGCCCGGCCTCGGGATTGATCGGCACTTCGGCGGGCAGCGTGGAAGCGGGAGCTTTTTCCGTCGCGCACGCACACAGCGGCAACACCAGACCTAACCACGCGCCCAGTCGAGCACCCTTGCACACTCCATCACTGCGTTTGCACACTATTTGCTCCGGATGTTCACGTTCCCGCCGGAGGTTTCCAGCGCCAGCCCGGTTCCGCCGCCATTGAGTCGGGCGGTGAGCCTGGTTTTCTCCTTATTCAGCGTTCCGGGGAAGTCGGAGGTTACCGTGCCGCCGCTGGCGTGGGCGTCCAGATCCAGCGCCAGATTCGAGGCCAGCACCACCTCGACATTGCCTCCGCTGGTTTTGAGCAAGCAATCCGCGTTGGGTTGCGCGTTGAGCTGGGCTGACACATTCCCGCCGGAAGTATGGGCGGTGACCGGCCCGTAGGCATCCTCGACGCGAATATCCCCGCCGCTCGTGCTGGCTTTGACTGAGCCTCTGCTTTTTTCCAGCGTGATTCGCCCGCCCGAAGTATAGGCGACAAGGTTGCCGTTGATCTCGCCCAGGCGCAGGTCCCCGCCAGACGTGTTGACGTCGGCGTCCCCTTCGCTTTTGCTCACCGTAATGTTGCCACCCGCCGTGTGCGCCTTAACCGAACCTTTAATCGCGCCAAGCTTGAGATTGCCGCCGGAGGTGTGCACCTCGGCTTTCCCTTCCAAATCCGCGACCTCTATATTTCCACCAGCGGTCTTGACATCAATATCGAACCGGGCAGGAATCGCCACAGTGTAATCGACCTGCAGCCGGTTCAATGGTTTGCTGAACCCGTGGAACTTTTGCGGGTTTTGCGCTTCAATCTTTACCTCGTTGTCGGTTGAGGACATCTCGATTTTGTGTTGGTCGAATACCTTCCTGGCTTCGGCGTCCGAGCTGCGCTTCAGTTCCCGCGTGACCTTCACCTCCACCTGGCCCGAGTCGGAGGTCGTGATCTGGATCGAGCCGCGGTCCACGTTCATGTTCAGCTTTCCGCCGGCCTTAACCGGGAAGGTTTTGGTAATGACATCCTGCGCGGCTGGCGCGCTCAGCCCGCCAAGCGCCAACAATCCCAAAGCCAGTATTTTTGCCTGATTCGGTTTCATAGGTTGATTCTGGTTTGTTCGTCTCGACACCCGTCCGGTGATAATACACACCTCCCGCCCCAAAGGTTTCAAGCAAAATGAAAATAGTTCTGAGAGCGAACACTCGTGGAGTAATGGCATTACAGTTTGGGTCCGGATTTTTGGGCGTTCGGGATTAGCCAGTGTCGGAATAATCTCCAAAACCGGGTCTCGTGCAGTGGTGGAATAATCTGAAACATAATCGTTACGCCGCGCAACGCGGAGCATCAGCGGTGGGAGCCAGCCGCCGCTGACGCCCGAATTGTGACGGACCTGAACGGCTGGCTCCTATCCGCTGCATGCTGTGTTAGGCCAGCACTTCATGGCTGTTTTTGGTGCTGCCTTTCCCAATACTCCCGCAGTTCTTCAAATCGTGGGACGGGACTATTTGTGATAAAAGTGTACCCAATGGCGGAAAAATCCCCACCTGCATCGACGATCTGCTTCCACTCGCTGGCTCCAAATCTACGGAAAGCCTCCATATTGAATTTGATGGATAGATTTCCATTGGCCTCTCTTCCCACCTCGGATATCTCACGCAAGTCAAACATCGGCTCACCAAAAGCTACCACCTTGCGTCGAGCTTCATCAAACGTGACGGGAATTCCCATTCCGAACTGGTATCTATCAAAGAGGTAGATCTCCATGTTAAGCCTCGAAGGGCCGGCACCACCGATGTAATAGCTGAACGAACTTGCGTTCCCCGGAAAAAGTCTAGCAAAGTTTGATGCGTAAGGAATCGAATTAGTCGCGTCAGCCAAAGCCGCGTCATAATTAGACTGGATCGTTTTGAGACTGGAAGCAGATGGCGGCCATGTTTGCTTGGAGCCACAGCCAACAAACACAGCGCTTACTGCAACAATTGTAAAAAACGCACGCATACTTTGTGTGGCCTAACATCTCAGCGGCGGCGGGCCACTGAGCCACGAATGTAAACAGGACGCGCCACCCGCCGTCCGCTGAAGTGACCTCGTGTGCGCCTGACATGGGCGTGAACTGATGGGTGAGAGTCCCCTATGTAGGAACACGGTTATCGGACCTCTCATAACGAGGGGCACGATGGCCCAAACATTAGACCGAAGCAACTGCGGAATCGCGAGGTTCCGTGGGAAGGAAGCCACCGGTCAAAGCTGATGAGCCGACGAACAGAAAGACCATATCAGGTTGACGGAACGGGCAAGCTGGCACGACACAGCACAGCCCCGTGTTCAGTTCCGGAGATAAATGGTCCGGTTGTGCAGCAAGAGTTCACGTCCTTACTCAGGGAGACCTGTGGCCCGAGCCTGTCGGCAACGGCAGGGGCGGTGGTCAGCAATGATCATCGTGCGGGGCAGGAGTCAGCAGAGGTCGTAGTACCGAGAGCAACGAGCCGGCAACGAAGAAACCGGACGGACTCACAACTCGGGAAGGGCCGAACTTGGCAGGCAGACACGACCATCGAGGGTCTTGTTTCGGAAGCGATGAGGCCGATTGGCCGAGCTACCGACAGCGATCATCGTGGCAGAGAAAGAGTGCTGCGTAATTCCACATGGACTGTCAGGAACCGCCGTACGCGGACCCGCATGTACGGTGGTGTGGGAGGCGGGAGGGGCAACCCTCCCGCCGACCCGATTATCTGAAGCTTTGCTCATCATCATGCGGATCAAAGGTGCCCGCGCGTCCGGAGAAGTCCACGAGGACTGATACCGTATCCGGGAAGTTTGTGGGCGTGTACGCACGATGGGGGGTAATTTCCATGAATTCGACCGCGTAGTACCAGTTGGCGGTGCCGCGAATTTTGGTTCAGTTCGAACGACTGGACTTCCCATGCGCCCTCGTTTGGTACCAGCTTCAGGAGTTCCTTCCGGGCTATTGCTTCCACTCTCGCCATCCCTAGGGGCAGAGGCTTGGAAGGATCCCAGGTTGGACTCGAAAGCACCGCTTGACGTTTGATTCTTGCCATGTGCGGCTCATCCTCCAGGTGGAAGAAAAGCGTCTTCGGCATCGACTTGGGAATAAGCCCCGTCTGGGCAAGGACTACGAACGCGGAGAGCGCGACCGCGACTGCCCGCCGTGGGATGAGAATTCCCTTTTCATCAATGCGCCATTAGTCCTTCCCCGCCAAATGTAAAGTTAATTTGGCACATTGGTGCATAAGTCCTTGCCCCACAGTCACAAGCCTCCGCCCCGCCTCACTGTCTTTTATGAACCCTATCACTGATTTAGGGCCGACGCGGCGGGCCGCGGCTTGGCGGGCAGGCCATAACAAAGGTTCCCTTTCTGAATCCCACAAAAAAGACAGCATAATCCACGCCGTCCGCCGTTGCGTAAGGTCCTTTGCCTGCCTGCGAACCAGCAGGTCTCCTTATTCTCAGAATTCGCCCGAGTGAAATTTTCAAAAAAAGTGCCCAATCGCGAAGATCTCGATGCCTTAATATATAGAGGCACGATGCTTTTTTGCTGCTGCGTCGCCCCCGAAACAACCATCAACCCTGGAACAAAAGCGGCCACGCCGCCGGCCGGCACCGCCAATATCGAGAAATCATGAAAAAAACCGCCTTATTCCCCTTCCCCGCCGATTCCCGGCAGGACCTCCCTCCGGCGGCAGAGAGGACCAGCAGCAGCGTCCCGCAGCTAACGGCGGGTAACAGCGGGTATTCGCGGATAAGTTCATTATCCCTGGGTGGCTCGGCCGCCGATAGCTCCCGATTATCCGTCGCCCCCGACTATTCCCGACTAATCCTGACCAATCCCGACCAATCCCGAGCTCGAAACATTTTTTTCTGGTCGAGCCCCGCTTTCGCAAAAATGAAAATCCACCGGACTCCTAAATCGCCGGACGCGACCTCGTCTGTGCCTGGCGCCAGCGTTCTCCACCTATCGACGCCTATCTCCGGCTATTCGCGGATAAGGTCCAAGTCGGTCATTCCTCGGACTTCTTCCCCGCGAGGCGGTAGCGCAAATAGTCCCGCGAGACTCCCAGCAGGCGGGCGGCGGCCGAGACGTTGTTGCCGCTCTGTTTGAGAGCCTGCTGGATAAGGATGACAATGGCCGACTCCAGCGAGAAGCCTTGCGCGGGAAAACGGAAGTCCGGGTTCAGCCAGTCGGTCTCGGCCACCGGCGCCGTGGTGTCGATGGGGACTTGCAGACCCTCGAAGTTGAGTTCTTCGCTGTACTCGAAAACGATCGCGCGTTCGAGTTCGTGGGCCAGCTCGCGGACGTTGCCCGACCAGCGATAGGCGAGCAGCCGCTGGCGTCCGGCCGGCGTGATCTTTTTTGGCGCCAGCCGGTGCCGCTGCCACAGCCGCCGCATCAACAGGTCGGCCAGTTTCAGGATGTCCTCTCCCCGGTCGCGCAACGGCGGCAGGATGATGCGGTAAAGATCGAGCCGGTGAAAGAGGTCCTCGCGGAACTTCCCCTGTTCAACGAGTTGTTTGAGGTCGCGATTGGTCGCGGCGATAATGCGGACGTCGGCGGCGATGGTTTTATTGGCGCCGACGCGGCGGATGGCGCGATCTTCGATGGCGGTGAGGACCTTGGCTTGCAACGCCGGCGACAGGCTGGGGAGCTCGTCCAGGAAAAGCGTTCCACCCTGGGCCGCCTCGAACAGGCCCATGCGCGTCGAGCGCGCATCGGTGAAGGCGCCGCGTTCGTGGCCGAACAGTTCGGATTCGGCGAGCGTCTCGGGCAGCGCCGAGCAATTGACTTCGAGCAACTGCTCGGCCGCACGGGGTCCTTGCTGGTGGAGCCAGCGAGCGATGGTCGTTTTGCCGGTGCCGGTCTCGCCCTGAATCAGGACCGGCGGCAGGGGGCCTTGCATCCGGCGGTCCGCAGCGAGAACCCTTTGAAGCTGGGCTTCCAGGCCGGCCAACGCGGACCCGAAAAAGAACGCAGCCCCGGTATCGCGGCGATGTTCGTCGGCGCGCGAACTTTGTTTGGCGCGGCGCGCGCGGGCGATGACCAGCGGCAGCTCGAGTGGGTCGAAGGGTTTGACCAGGTAATCGAGCGCTCCCAGGCGAATCGCCTCGACGGCCCCGGCGATCGCGCCGTTGGCCGTCATGATGATGACGCCCGTGTTGGGCGGAAATGCTTTCTCCTGCAGCAAATCCGGCCCGCGGCCATCGGGGAGGTTGACATCGATCAAGGCGAAATCGAACCCGGCGCCGGAGACGAGCTGGCGGGCGGCGCTGAGGTTCGCGGCGCCGGTGACATCCGCGCCGAGCCGTTCCAACTGCGCGGTGAGCTGTTTGCGCAGCAACGGCTCATCCTCGACGACCAGGATAGCCAGACCCGCCAGTGTGTCTTGGGGCATCGAGGGAGGATGCAATAGACCGCTGAGAAACGCAAACGGTGAGACGCTCTGACTCGAGCGGTGCAGCGCAGTTCGTACGTCCACTTCCCCCTCACCCCGGCCCTCTCCCTTTGGGACAGGGAGGAATTTTCGGCAGGCCATCCGCGAATGCACATCCTCCGACCTCTCGATAAACTGCCGGCGGGCCTCCCTCTCCCCAGGGGAGAGGGCCGGGGTGAGGGGGAACAGATCGTCCGGGTTTCTAATGATCTTATGGCAGCAGCAGGACACGATAGAAGCGAAACGAGGCAGCATTGGTGTCGCTCTTCGCGGCGCTGGGGCCGAGGGCGGTGATATCGCCGGGCAGGTCGGTCCAATTCGAGACCCCAAGCGCCGAGGCGTACTGCACCCGATAGACCCGGTTGGAGATCGAGGTCCAGTTGAGAGTCGTCGTGCCATTAGTAACAAGGACCCCCTGGATGGTTGGGGGCGAAAGCACGGCGACCAGCTTTCGAATCATTCCATCCGACTTGCTCAACACGTAGAGTTCGCCGTCGTTGTCCATGGCCAGCCGAATATCCGCCCGGCCCTTCCCGTAAGGCACGCCGTAAGGATCGTTGCGGCTGGTGGCCGGGACACCTCCTGGGAGGGCTTGGCCCTGGACATGCCCGCCCTTCTGAGCGAATCCATTCGCGACTATGTCGAACATTCGGCGTTGGGCCTCGTTGAAAACAATTTGCACTTCGTGGATGGGTGCGACCGTGAGGCGGTTGGCATCATCCGCGGCAATCATATCGGCCAGGTCGCAATAAAAAACCCGAGCGGTCGTAATATCGCCAAAAAAATACTTGCCGATAAATGCGGGCATCAGCCCGCCGCGATAGACGAAGCCGCTGCTGATAGCGTCGCCGTCCTGGTGGCTGTAAGCCACCACCGGATACACGGGGGTCACTGAGCCGACCAGCCCCGTTACAGTGAGGGAGTCGGGATTGGGGAACGGGGTTGGGGGAACTGTCTGGCTGCCTGTCTTCTGATTGTTGGTACCGCCGATGAAGACCTGCTCGATACCCTCCCGCTCAGCGTAACCATAATTGGCGCCGGCCGTGATGAAGTTGACTTCTTCCCAGGCAGCCAGGCCGATCTCGGTTTCGATGAGCTTGTTGGAGACAGAGTCCCAGCTCAGCCGATGCGGATTGCGATGGCCGTAAGAGTAAATCTCCTTTTTCAATCCGCTCAGGCTCACGGAGACAAACGGATTGGGATTCGGCCCCGTGGTGGGGATACGGTAGCGCCCGTTTGCGCTGAGTTCATCGTTGGTGCGTAGATTCAGGTCAGGCGTGACTCGGAGAATTTTCCCTTGAAGCGCGTCCAGCCGTTGCGGGGTGCGATGTTCGGCGCCGCTGGTCTCGCCTGAGGCGCCATCGCCGACGGCGATATACAGGTTGCGGTAATCCGGGTCGCCTGGTTGCGCCAGGGGATTGAATATCAGATCGCCAATCGGGTGGATATTATTATTAATGCCGACCCGTAGCAACTCGCGGGCCGTACCTTCGAAAGTCGCATTGTTCAGGTTGGTGTCCGTCCATTCGACCAGGACGGATTCCAGCGCCACTGAACCTGCCGGTGGACTGATGGCCGCCGTGGTGGTGTAACCGGTGACGTTGAACCCCGGCAAGGCGCCGTTAGTGGGAACCGCCGAACCGCTCTTGGCCGGGTTCTCCGTGTGCACGGTATAAAATTTGTTATTGTTGGCGTAATCAGGATCGAAAGCAAACGTGACCAAACCGCACGCCAGGCCGAACGTATTGACGAACTTCGGAAAGACGGTTTCAAAATTGATGTAAACAGTGAAGGTCTTGCTGGTCTTATCCAGAATGTAGAGGTTGCGATTAAGGTCATTGACAAAGAACCGCGAGGCTGAGAGGGGTGCATTGGTCGGCTCAGAGCGCTGGAAATTCACTCGCCCCAACTGGTCGCTATAATTTGTGGCCGGCGGATAGGTGCTGATGGTGCGGCTGGAAAGCGGCAGGCTGGCATAATCCTCGAGGGCGATCGCTGTGCCGTCCTTGAAAATCTGGAAATTCGTGGGGTACTGCGCGCGGGACAGAGGAACACCGACGACGAACGCACAAACCAGGAGGAGCGGCAGCGTCCACTTGGTTTCCCCGCCTCGCCTGCGTCGCTGCAAAAGCACGCCGCAAGATGTTTTGGTATTTGAGATAAGTTAATGTTACCTGCCTTTCAGCGGGTTGCAAGGGCGCATCGCGCTTTTAGGCGTGGCTAAATGTCTCTCCATCATTTAGTCAGTGCTTGGCTTCGCGAAGAATTGTGTCCTGCCCCCCCGGTGGGCGGGTGCGTTTTGTCCTTTTCGCTTTCGGTGCCGGTTCTATGATAGGGCCGATGTTCTCGCAAATTCGTTCGGTTCATTTCGTCGGCATCTGCGGCACCGCCATGGCTTCGGTCGCCGCAGCCATGCAGGAAAAAGGCGTCCGCGTGACCGGTTCGGACCAGAATGTCTATCCGCCAATGTCCACGTTCCTGGCCAATCGAAAGATCGAGGTTCTCGCCGGCTACGCCGAACAGAACCTGGCTGGGAAACCGGATTTGACCGTGGTCGGCAACGCGATTTCGCGCGGCAATCCCGAGGCGGAGTTTGTGCTGGACCATCGGCTGCCCTATTGCTCGCTGCCGGAGCTGCTGAAACATTTTTTTATCCGCGGCAAACGCTCGCTGGTGGTCTGCGGAACCCATGGCAAGACCACGACCACCTCGCTGCTCGCCTGGGTTTTCGAGCATAACGGGCTCAACCCAAGTTATCTCATCGGCGGCATCCCCAACAATCTCGGCCAGGGCGCGCGGTTCACCGACTCCGAATGGTTTATCATCGAGGGGGACGAATACGACACCGCCTTCTTCGACAAGCGGAGCAAGTTCGTGCATTACCTGCCGGAGGTCGCGGTCATCAATAATCTTGAATTCGATCACGCGGACATTTTTCCGGACCTCGAATCCATCAAAACCTCGTTCAAACATTTCATCCGTCTCATCCCCCGCAACGGGCTGTTGCTGGCAAACGGTGACGACCCGAACCTGGCCCCCCTGCTCAATGTGACCCATTGCCCGGTGAAGCGCTTCGGGCTGGGGGAAACCAATGCCGTCCAGGCCTTCAATTTGAAATTCGGCCCGACCGCGACGGAGTTTGAGATCCCGAGTTTCAAATTCCACCTCAACCTGGTGGGTGAGCTGAACGTCCGCAACGCGCTGGCGGTGGTCGGCTGCGCCAAACATTGCGGCCTTAAAAACCACCAGATTCAGTCCGCCTTCGATACCTTCAAAGGCATTAAGCGCCGGATGGAGGTGCGCGGCATCGCGGGCGGAGTGACAGTGGTCGATGATTTCGGTCATCATCCCACCGCGATCCGCGAGACCTTGCGCGCGCTGCGCATCAAATATCCCAACCAAAAACTTTGGGCGATTTTCGAACCGCGCACCAACACCACCCGGCGCAATGTCTTTCAAACCGAGCTGGCGCTTTCGTTTGCCGATGCCGATGCCGTGGTCGTTTCGCAGGTCGCGCGTTTGGAGTTGCTGGCGCCCGAGGAACGCCTGGACCCGGAGAGACTTCTGCAAGATTTGAAGGCCCTCGGCAAGACGGCGTCGTACCTGCCGGATGTGGACACGATCGTGACGCACATGGCCCGGAATGCGCAGGGAGGAGAAGTGGTGGTGGTGTTTAGTAATGGCGGCTTTGGCGGGATTCACGGTAAACTGCTCGAGCGGTTGGGGCGCGGATGACAGGGAAGTTCCTGGGCCTCCCTTTGGGCTTTTCGCTGTTTTCCGGCTCTTTTTGCCAGCAAAATAGGTCAGACGGGGCGTTCTTGAATAAACGATTTTTAACACGGTCTAACGGTTGATTGAGAAATGCATTCGCAGATTTTATGAATACGACAAAGTGGATTGGGCTGGTTGCCGGGATGATACTGCCGCTCTCGCTCGCTCATGCGCAAGCGCCTGTGGCTCAGCCTTCCTACGGCTCGGCGCCGGTCCAGGCCGCGCCGGTTGCCCCGCCGCCGCTCTCGCCGGCAGCCGCCGAGGTCCTGCAGTTGGGGCAGGCGGGAACCAGCGAGGATGTAATCCTGGCCTACATCCAGAATTCACAAGCCGGTTTTAATCTTTCCGCTGACCAAATTCTTTATTTGCGGGACGTCGGCATTTCCTCCTCGGCCATCACCGCGATGTTGAATCGCGACAACGCCTTGCGCGGCCAGCCGCCGGCCTATGGCCAGACGGCTCCGCCGCCCACCCCTGCGCCTCCGCCCGTGCCCGTGCAGGAGACCGTGCCGCCGCCCCCAGCCGCAGCGCCCGTTTACGTATCCAGTCCGCCACCCGAGGTCGGCTCTTTTTACAACGACCTGGCTCCGTATGGCGCGTGGATTCAGTTGGAGGGAATTGGCTGGTGCTGGCAGCCCAGTGTAGTGGTGATCAACCGCAGTTGGCGCCCTTACTGCGACAGCGGTCATTGGGTGTGGACCGATGCCGGCTGGTTTTGGCAATCGGATTATTCGTGGGGCTGGGCGCCGTTTCACTATGGGCGGTGGCAATTGCACGACCGTTGCGGCTGGGTCTGGCTGCCCGACCGCGTCTGGGGGCCCGCCTGGGTGACCTGGCGCGTCGCCGGTGATAATTGCGGCTGGGCACCACTGCCGCCGCGCGCGGAGCTGGACGTCCGGCTGGGTTGGCGCTTTAACGGCATCGGCGTCGGCTTGAATTTTGATTTCGGTCTGCGTCCCGAGCATTTCACCTTCGTCGCCTTGCACGACTTCAATGACCGCGACCTGGGCCACCGCCGTTTGCCACCGGTCGAGGTGACTAGGGTCTATCGCCAGACGACCATCGTGAACAATTACGTAGTGAATAACACCACCATCGTTAACCAGGGTGTGCGGGTGGAGCGTGTCGCGGCTGCCACGCACAGCGAAATTCGCAAAGTCGCCATCCGCGACGTGCCGGCTGGTTCGCCCGCAGCGATGCCGGCGCGCGGCGCGGACCGTAACGGGTTGGCGGTTTATCGTCCGCAACTCAGGGCTGCGTCGGCCCCTGCCCACATGGTCGCGCAGAAAGTGGATGAGCGGCATCCCGTCATCCAACACCCGACCGGTGCAGCGATGAACATTCAAACCAGAACCACCACCAGCGCGGGCGCATGGGCGCCAACTGTCGGGGCGCGTCCTGCGCAGCCGGACAACTCCCGGGTGTCTGGCCGTTCCTCTAACGACAGACCGCCTACTTATCAGCAGGGCCGTCCCACTACTCAGCCCTATCAACCTGTCCACCCCCAACCTTCCGCCCCCATGCCCTCGCGCAATGTTGAGGACGTCAAGCCACCAGCACACCCGAGCACAAGCTATCGGACGGAACCCAATCCGCAAACGACGGTTTCGCACAATCCGTTGCCCCCGCAGCCTGCTCCAACTTCATCGCGGGTTTTTGAAAGCCCAAAACAGGCGCAGCATCCCTACACGCCCTCCCGGCCCGAGGTGAGCATGAGCCCGGCTCCGTCGCGCAACCCCGCTCCAGTGTCGCAGGCGCCTGCGCCCAGCCGGTTTGAGCAACCAAGGCAAACCGTTTCTCCAGCCTCGCCTTACGCGGCCGAAGGCAACTCGCGCCTAAACTCGTCTCGCGGCGCGGTGCCGCAGCAGCCCGCAATGTCACAATCGGCTCCGGTCCAATCGAGCAGGCAAGCTCAGCCCTTTTCCAACCCGCATGTTTACGAGCCTAAGTCATATCATCAGGCTGCCGAAGCCCATGCATTACCGCCGCTCAACTCCAGGCCAGCGTCCCCTTCGCAGGGAAATCCCTCCAGCCCCTCCTCCAAAAAGGGTGATTCTTGAGAACACGCGGCTGCGCGTCTCACGAGGATATACCTTAGCGGACCTTTGCTTCAGCAGCACTCAGAATGAGCGCCTGAGCGCTTTCCGGTTTGGGTAACGTCGCCTTCTTATCCAGGCAGTTCGTGTCCATTCGTGTCCATTCGTGGTTTCCGAAAAAAAGGGGCTCACAAGAGCCTTTCACACCAGCCATTTTGCTCTTTTAGCATGAACCGCTTCACAGTAGGATTCGCCGCGTCCGTTTTACCGCGAAGAATTACATGAAAACAATGAACCTTCTGTCTCTGGGAGCCTCCCTTCTGCTGCTGTCCGGCGCGGTCGCGCTGGCCGAAATCAAACCCGTTATTGACCACAATGACAACGAGCACGCGACCGCCGCGTTCAAGTTCAAAACCGTCCCTGCCCCCTCGGCGACTGACGCGGCGACCAAAGCCACTTTCACCATTGTCGATGGCGAGCGAGACGACAATGGCGGCGACCTGGACAAGCTCCACGACGGCAAAGTCCCCACCGAAGAGGACCAGCCGGCCGAGAATTTCTTTTTCAATGCCGGCACGGAAGGGGGCAGACTGGTGGTCGATCTCGCGAAGGGGATCGAGATCAAGCAGATCAATACCTATTCCTGGCACCCGAACACACGCGGGCCGCAGTTGTATAAAGTTTACGGCAGCGACGGCAAGGCCGAGGGTTTCAACGCTCAACCCAAGAAAGAAACCGACCCGCTTAAGTGCGGTTGGAAACTCATCGCCAGCGTGGATACGCGCCCGAAGGACGGCGAAGGCGGCGGCCAATACGGCGTGAGCATCTCCAATTCCGAAGGGTCCGTCGGGAAATACCGTTATTTGTTATTCGACATAGCGCGCACGGAAGATTCCGACGCGTTTGGGAATACTTTTTACAGCGAGATTGATGTAGTCGGCCAGGACAGCACGACGGCCGACGCCGACGCGGAGCCGGCGGCAGACGCTTTCGTCACCCATTCACCAGACGGTTATTGCGAGATCACTATCGACACCTCCGGGGCGCCCGACCTCAAGGAATGGGCCGAGACAAAACTGGCCCCGGTCTTGGCGGATTGGTATCCGAAAATTGTCGCGATGCTGCCCAGCGAAGACTATGAGCCGCCCAAAAAATTCAGTGTTGTGATCCGCCCCGGACGCGGAGTTGCCGCCACGGGTGGCACTCGCGTGACGGCCAACTCGGATTGGCTGAAGCGGGAACTCAAGGGGGAAGCCATCGGGGCTTTGCTTCACGAAGAGGTGCACGTGGTTCAACAGTATGGCTGGGGCAGGCGTTCCAGCCCCGATGCGCCGCGTGTCCGCACTCCTGGATTCCTGACGGAAGGCATTCCCGATTATATTCGCTGGTTCAAATATGAGCCCCAGACCCACGGAGCCGATGTCACGTGGATGAAAGCGCGGCGAAACCTTTCTCTTCAATACGACATCGGCTATCGCGTCAGCGCCAATTTCCTGAATTATGTGGTAGAGACATATGACCAAGGCCTAATCAAAAAACTGAATGCGGCCTGCCGCCAGCACACGTACAACGAAGAAATTTGGAAGACCGCCACTGGCAAAACGCTGGCCGAACTGGCTGATGAATGGAAGAGCACGACCGAGAAGCAAGTCGCTGCGGCCCGTGCCACACCTGCGGAGCAAATCGCCGCCACCCAAACCATCACGACTGCCGAATCGCCCATCAATGCCCTCACCGAGGCAGAAAGAGCCGCCGGTTGGAAGCTCCTTTTCAACGGGAAGGATTTCACTGGGTGGCACAACTTCAAGCGCGAGGGTGTTCGTCCCGGCTGGCAAATCAAGGACGGCGCTCTGGTCTGCGTCGATCCCAAAAATGCCGGCGACATCGTCACTTCCGAGCAGTTCGATTGGTTCGAGCTCCAACTCGATTACAACATCTCGGAGGCCGGCAACAGCGGCATCATGTTCCACGTCACCGATGAAGGCAACGCGGTCTGGGCCACCGGTCCGGAATTCCAGCTTGAAGACAACGTCGCAGCTAAGGACCAGGTTCGCTGCGGCTGGTTATACGCCCTGTACCAGCCTCCCATTGATCCCAAAACCGACAAACCGCTCGATGCCACCAAGCCCGTTGGCGAATGGAATCACGTGCGTCTGTTGATTTCGCCTCAGAACTGCGTCCACGAAATCAATGGGGTGAAGTATTTCGAATACGTTTTGGGCAGCGACGATTTCAACGACCGCGTCGCAAAAAGCAAATTCAGGAGCATGCCACACTTCGCGAAATCCAACCGCGGTTACATTGCCTTGCAGGGCGACCACGGGCAGGTCTCTTTCCGCAATATCAAGGTGCTGCCGATCAAGCCCAGCACGTAAGCCGGGGAACCGGTCATGAAGTGTTGGACTTGCGGCGGTACGCCACTGCGGTGCACTACTCGCTGCTGCATCACTTACGGAGATTTCAGCCGGTAATACGTGTTCCCTGTTGGCGGCGAAATGATGACCTGATTCTCCCCGCCGACCACCACCGTCGCATTCGTTACCCCCAACCAATTGGTCGTCCCGAGGACACCGTTCTGCTGCAGTGAAAAACCCGTCGAAGGCGCCGGCCAGGCCACCAACACAGTATTGGTCGCAGTTAATTGGACGCGCAGCAGCGGTGCGCCAGATGTTTGGATCGCCGCGATAATGCTCCAGAACCCGCCCGTGAGCGTGTAGTTGCCCCCGCTCATCACGTCGGCATCGGGCTGCCCGATAGTGCCGCTGACGGCGTAAACCCCGCCCGTGCTGGTTCCGCCTCCGCCGTCAATGGTGAACCAGTCAATGGAGTAGTTTTGGGCGTTTAACGTCACTGCCCACGTGGCTAATAAC
The DNA here is from genome assembly GCA_035566895.1 of Binatia bacterium. GTDB lineage: Bacteria > Verrucomicrobiota > Verrucomicrobiia > Limisphaerales > UBA8199 > DATMQA01. The sequence goes on along the minus strand of DATMQA010000120.1, from coordinate 97,305 downwards.
AAGAATGACAATAGTCGGCCGGCGAACCTTTTCATAAGCTTGTGCTTGACCCTAACTCATTTGGACGGGTTGCGGTAGTGTTTTTTTGCAACGATCACGCTTCTTCTGCCAGCTTGATATTCCGGCAGAAACCCGCATTCTTTCCCGCCTATGAGCGATTCATCCAAGAACCTGAGCACGCTTGCGCTTCATGCCGGCCAAGTTCCCGACCCGGCCACCGGCGCGCGCGCCGTGCCGATTTACCAAACTACGTCCTTCGTTTTCAAAGACACCGAGCACGCGGCCAACCTGTTTGCTCTCAAGGAATTCGGGAACATCTATACCCGGATCATGAACCCGACTACCGATGTCTTCGAGCAGCGCATCGCGGCCATCGAAGGCGGAACCGGGGCGCTGGCCCTTGCTTCCGGACAGGCGGCCACCACTTTTTCTCTGCTCAACATCACCCGAGTTGGGGATGAGATTGTGTCGGCCAACAATCTCTATGGTGGCACCTACCAGCTTTTCCATTACACGCTGCCGAAATTGGGCCGCACGGTCAAATTCGTCGATTCGCGCAAGCCGGAGGCCTTTCGCAAAGCCATTACTCCAAAAACCCGCGCCCTGTTCGCCGAGACGGTCGGCAATCCCAAGCTCGACGTGCCGGATTTCGCGGCCCTTGCCAAAATTGCCCATGACGCCGGTGTGCCGCTGGTGGTCGATAACACCATTGGCATCGGTTTGGTTCGCCCCATCGATTACGGCGTGGACATAATCGTGGCGTCGGCGACCAAGTACATCGGTGGACACGGCACCTCGATCGGCGGCGTGCTCGTCGATTCCGGCAAGTTCAAATGGAACAATGGCAAGTTCCCGGAGTTCACCGAACCCGACCCTGGCTATCACGGGCTGAAGGTTTGGGATGTGTTCGGCAACTTCCCCGGCCTGGGCAACGTTGCGTTCATCATCAAGGCTCGCGTGCAGTTGTTGCGCGATCTGGGCGCGTCGATGAGCCCCTTCAACGCGTTCCTCTTCCTGCAAGGGCTGGAGACCCTTCCGCTCCGCCAGCGCCAACATTCGGAAAATGCGCTCGAAGTCGCCCGTTTTCTCAAGAAGCATAAGCTGGTCACTTGGGTCACCTATCCCGGCTTGCCGGACGATCCCAACCACGACATGGCCGCCAGGTATCTGACGAAAGGCTTTGGCAGCATCGTCGGGTTCGGCATCGAAGGCGGGCTCGAGGCAGGGAAGAAATTCATCAATTCGGCCAAGCTGCTGTCGCACCTGGCGAACATTGGCGATGCCAAGAGCCTGGTGATTCATCCGGCCTCAACGACTCATCAGCAGTTGAGCGCCCAAGAGCAGGCCGATACGGGTGTCACGCCGGATTACGTGCGGCTGTCGATCGGCTTGGAGGATGTTGCAGACATCAAGGCAGACATCGACCAGGCGCTGAAGGCGTCGCAAAAGTAAGCCTCGGTGCGGGTTTAAGGTTTGGCGCGCGTCCCAAAGCGCCGGTCAGGCTCGAAGACCACCTGGTTCTTCCTCACGATAAAACCGGATTTGCCGGCCAGGGCAACGCCTTCCAATGCTTCCCAGCCGCTTAGATTCCATCCGGCAAAACTGTGCCGGTAGAAGTGCCACGAATCCCGGCTGTTGCGCCAGGGACGAAGGTCGAGCTTGAGCGGCCATTTGAGTGCGAGTTGGAGGACGTCCCAATCGCGATCATTGAAGAACGCGTGCGGGACGAACCGTGTTTGTTTGAGCCGCTCCGCCGTCGGCGGATGCTCGATGGTTATCGGGGGTTCCAGTGCGTCTTCCTCTGTGTGCAACAAGAGCAGCGGCGCGTGGAACGTCGCACGAAGCAAGGTTTGGTTGGTGAGAGCACTCACCGCATTGAGTAGCGACGGGGAGTCATTGGTCAGGCTGGCCTGGGCGCGGCGGAACATGTAAAACTCATCGGTGGCACCTGGCATGAAGACCAGCGCTTTGACGACCTGGTTGGATTGGAAGGCGCGCAACATAAGTTCGACGCAGTTCGTTCGGTTCAACTGCGTCACCTTCGCGCCTAGGGGCATCTCCGCCAGGGCGCTTTGCCAGGATTCTCCGCCCTGCGCTGTGAGCCGCAGGAGGCAGCATAGCGTAGCGCAGATTTTCAATCTGCTGTATCGCCGATTTTTAATCGGCAGAGGTCCGAGCGGGGAGGTTCTCCTTAAAACAAGTGACTTCGTGCATTTGTGCGTCCAGCAGGTTGAAAACCTGCGATACAGCAGATTGAAAATCTGCGCTACGGGACTCGCGAGTCCGCGCCAGCCGGGGTTTGTCAGCGAATTCATCACCTCCTTATAACGCAAGTCTCACAATTCGCTCTTGAATCTGCGCACTCCAGCGTCCGTAGAAGCTGAAGAGACGATAGAGTTCCTCCAACCTTTTCAGTGCAACCTGGCGTGCAGCGCCCGGTCCACCCGTGCAATCCCAGGCGGCATCCAGAGCCTTCAATTCGCTCAAAGCGGCCTCCTGCCGGCCGGCAATCTGCTGCTGAAGCGTCACCAGTTTTTCGGTCCATTCCTGGCCACGCTCAAATATCCCGACCTGGAGCAAAGCTGAAGTAACCGTCGATTTTTCGGCGAGGAACGCATCCGTGTCACGGCAGAGCTGGCCAACCCCCATAAAGAGGTCCATCAGGTCGGGCGGGATGTCCTGCACCTGTTGGGGTTTGGCGCCCAATTCCAGCTCGAGGAGGTGCTGGAGTCTTTCCTTCGGCTCGCGCAGGCAATTGTAGGCGCCATTTAGATCGAGGTAACGCTGCTGTGCAGCCCGCTTTTCGCTCTCGCTCCCGTTGTGAACCCGGTCGGGATGGGTTTCGGCGGAGCGGGCGAGAAATTTTCGTTTGAGTGAATCGGGGTCCAGCCAGGGCCGGCGCGGCTCGTTCAGGAGAGCGAAACAATCCATTTAGGCGCTGAAACTCTCGCCACAGGAGCAACTAGTCGCGGCGTTGGGATTCTTCACTTTGAATCCGCCATCCAGTGTGTCCAGATAATCCAGCTCGCTGCCGGTGACGTAGAGCGCGCTCTTGGGGTCCACCACCACCCGCACGCCGGCGGTCTCGACCAGGATGTCGCGGTTGGCCGGAGCATCCTGCAAGTCCATCTTGTACTGCAGCCCGGAGCAACCGCCGCCCATCACTGCGACGCGAAGCACGCCGTTGGGACGGCCCTGTTTCGACAGGAGCGACCCGACTTTCGTAGCGGCGCTGGCCGTCAGCTTGATGAGGCGCTCGTCCCCGACGCGGAAGCTTGGCGCTGCTGCCGGTTTGCTGACAGTATTTGCAATCATCGATTGAGGAGCAACTTAGCTATCAGAAGGAGAAAGGTCAAACTCTTGCGCGCCTGAGCTCACAAACCAAGTGTCTTGAATCGATTCTTAACTTCCTTGAAATGGAAATCGAGCGAGCAGAGCTCCTCTAGTTCGCCGGGTTTGAAATGTTTCGCCACCTCGGGGTCGCTTTTAAGTTGTTCCACGAAATCCGCGTCGTCGCGGCCGGCGTGTTTGACCGCCCAGGTCTGCATCGCGTTGCGCTGGACCAGTTCGTAGGCCTGCTCGCGGCTCAACCCTTTGCGGATGAGCGCCAGGAGGACGGTTTGCGAGTTCCACATGCCCAGCGAAAACTTGAGGTTGCGCTTCATGTTCTCGGGATAAACGACCAGGCCCTCGACCAGTTTTGTCAGCGTGACCAACATGTAATCCAGCAGTGTGCACGAGTCGGGAAAAATGATGCGCTCGACCGAGCTGTGGCTGATATCGCGCTCGTGCCAGAGCGCGACGTTTTCCAGCGCAGCGACGGCGTTGCCGCGCAGCACGCGCGCCAGGCCGGTGAGCCGCTCGCCGGTAATGGGATTGCGCTTGTGCGGCATGGCGCTGGAGCCTTTCTGGCCCTGGGCGAAGAACTCTTCGGCTTCCAGCACCTCAGTGCGTTGCAAGTGCCGGAATTCCGTTGCCCAGCGCTCGATACTCGCGCCCACGAGCGCCAGAGTGCTGATGAACTCCGCGTGCAGGTCGCGCTGAATGACTTGCGTCGCAATTGGCGCCGGCCGCAACCCAAGTTTGCGGCAGACGACCCCCTCAATTTCGGGCGAGAGATGAGCGCTCGTGCCGACCGCGCCCGAAAGCTTCCCAACCGCCACGGTTTCACGCACGGTCTCGATCCGTCGCAATGCCCGGCCAAACTCATCATACATCAACGCCAGTTTCAGCCCGAAGGTCGTCGGTTCGGCATGGATTCCGTGGCTGCGGCCAATCATGGGCGTGAATTGGTGTTCTCGGGCTTTGGTCGCGATGACCTTTCGCAGCGCTTTAACGTCTTCGAGCAAAATGTCGGCGGATTGAACCATCTGAACGGCGAAGGCGGTATCAATGATATCGCTGCTGGTCAGGCCGAAATGAAGCCAGCGGCTGGCCGGCTCGCCGATGTTCTCGGCGACGTTCGTCGTAAAGGCGATGACATCGTGGTTGAGGGTGCGCTCCAGTTCTTTGCAGCGATCCAGGCTGAACGCAGCGCGCTCTTTCATCCGGGAAAGGTCCGCTTTGGGCACCAGGCCGGCTGCGCAAAGCGCTTCACTGGCGAGCAATTCAATTTGTAGCCAGATTTCGAGCTTGCGCTGTTCACTCCAGATGTCCCGCATCGCCGCGCGGGAGTAACGTTGAATCATGGCCGTACTTTACGGAGGCACCTGTACGATGTCGAGCAATGGAGGCAGTGGTTAAATGGGTTAAAAAGGTTAACTGAGCTACGTAGGGTTTCAGGGCGGAGTATTAATTGCTCCCCCTCATTTAACTCTTTAAATCCATTTGACTTTTTAACGACTCAGCGTTTTCCCATCTTCTGGCGCGCCGCTTCGAGGATGCGACGCTCGCGTTCGGTCAGGCTATGGATGCCTTGGGCGGAGATTTTATCCAGGATAGGATCAACTTCTTTGCTCAGAAATTCTTCGGGCGGCAAATCCTCAACGGTTTCTCGGTTCCGATTCCACAGTGCCGAGCTGCCCGAACTGACGCGGACCAGTCGGCGAGGCGGTTCCCGTCGAGGGCGGCGCAGTTGCGGCCATTCCCAGTGCCAATGAATGGCATAGCGGACAAAAAACATGCCCGTCAGCATGCCGCCCAGGTGCGCGGCGTGGGCTACACCCGGAGAAACCAAACCGAGAAGTCCAAGGACCGCCACCACGCCTTCAATGACCAGAAGGAATCTGGCCCGCAAGGGAATGACGAAGAACAGCAGGATCGTCTGATCCGGAAAAAGCATCGCAAAAGCGGCGGTCAACCCAAACGCTCCAGCGGAAGCTCCCAGAACCGGGCCACCAAATGCCGCGGGCATCGCCAGGCCGGCCAACACCTGGATCATCCCGCCAATGACGCCGCTGGCAAAATAGAGCGTCCAAAACGCCTTGCGGCCCAAGGCTTCCTCGGTGGCGCGGCCGAACACGTAAATGACAAAGCAGTTGCCCAGCAAATGCATCCAACCGGCGTGCATGAACTGGAAACTAAGCAGTTGCCAGAGGTAACCGTGCTTCAGACCTTCCAGGCTCAAAGCACCGTAGTAAAGTGTGTCCGGCACGCGTGATTCGAGCACCTGCTGTAAAACAAAGGCGAGGATGTTGATGATTACCAGCATCAGCGCCGCCGAGCGCCGTACTTCAAACGGCGACCGGCGCATATAATAACGGTCCTCTAGCATTGTCAGTCTGAACGTAGCCGCGAAGGCACCTTTTTTCAACGGGCATTTGGCCCGGCAAAACCCAGCATGACTATAAGGGAAATTACGGAACGACGGCGGGGCGCCGATTTGCAATAAACCAAAACTTGCAATTGAATCCGCGCTCCAAACAGCCTAAGACAGGGTAATGAAGTGCCACTCCCATCGTGCCGAGGCAGTAGCTGTTTGCGCCTATTGCGGACGGGCCGTTTGCCCCGACTGTCTCTGCCGAACTGACACCCCGGTCGACCCGCCACTGCCGGCAACCACTCTCCACGGCTTGGCCGCTCCAGCCCGAATGGCATGCTCCAACGAGTGCGCGGCGGCCCTCGCCCGCAACGACGAGGCGCTCCGGCAGCTCTCCACTACCAGCCAGCAGCTTCTTCAACAGAGCAGGCAGAGCGCACGCGCCAGCGCCTTTTACTGCTATCTGTGCGCCGCGCTCTCGGCCGGAGCTGCGGTTGTCGCCTGGTTTATGCTCCCGTCGCCCTTCCTGATTCTGTTTACGGCGGGGTGCAGCATCGTGCTGATCATCTCGGGACTCTGGTATAGCCGCGTCGCACGAAAGCGACTGACCTGAACGATGCCCGCCGCCTTCCAGACAACGGCCGAGGCGTCCAAGACCCAAAAATCTAACGATTCGAAAGGAAGGTGAGCACCATCACGGTGCCGGAATTGTCCACCTTGACGGTAGCCGCCTGGTCGTCGATTTCAAGGATTTCGATTTGGCCGAGCCTCTGATGTTCGGAAAGTATGCAACCTTCGTCTCGCCGCGTGCCCGGGAATTGGATTTTGAACAGCGCACGTTTATCCCCGAGAATGGTGGTGATCCCGGTAAGCTTGATCGTTGGCAAAGGCTGTACCGGTGGTTTCGTGCCAGGCTCAATCGCGGGAGGAACCAAGCCGAAGGCGTTTCGTGAAGAAATTCGGCGATAAGGATTATCGACCGAGTCACGGCCGGCAACATCCCCGGTGACCGCTGCGAATATGAGCAAAACACCAAAAGGCAGAGTGCGAAAGTACATCATCCCCTGGACAACACCAGCGGAGCGACTTGGTTGCCAGAGACAGGAAAAGGACCGCTATATTCCTGTCTTGGATTTTTCCTGTCTCGCCTCTTTGGCGCAATCCGCCGCTATAGGCATGTTCCTGCTCTCCACGCGGAATGCGCTGCTTTCGGCCTCCACCAGCAGCGTGCGGATGCCGGGCCTCAAGCCGGCGATTTGCTCGTGCCCGGCCGAGCCAAGAGTAAGCAGCGCTGTCGAGAGTGCATCGGTTTCGGTCGCCGAAGGAAGAACGACCGCGGTCAGAACGGCAGCCGCAGCCGGTTGGCCCGTGCGCGGATCAATGATGTGCCCGAAAGTCTTTCCCTCCGCTTGAAAAAACTTTCCCCAAACGGCCGAGACCGAGAGGGCTTCGTCCCGCAGCGGGATGGTAGTCAGTAAATCAGCGTCTGCGTTTCGCCTGTCTCCGCCGGTGAGCGCCAGGACACCGGCGGGTTCGTCTGCGGACGCCTGGCGTTTGCCTCCAACACCCGCACCGGCTCTCCTGCTTTCGGGCTTTTCAATCCCGACTTTCCAATATTCCGACTCTGGCGGATGGCCCAGAGCATAGACCGTGCTTGTGCCGCCGTGGATCAGCGCGCTGATGACGCCCGCCTCGCGCAATAGCTCTGCCGCCCGCTCGATGGCGTAGCCTTTCCCAATCGCCCCCAGGTCGAGCATCACACCCGGGCGCGCGAAACGCACTGTGCAATCCTCCGCGCAGAGTTGGACCAGGTGCATTCCGACTCGGTCGCGCGCTTCGGCCACGTCCTCCGGCTTGGGCAACGTCCCGCTGCCCCCCATGAAACCCCAGCACCGCACCAACGGCGCAACGGTAATGTCGAAAGCGCCGCCGGTTTCTTCCGACAACCTTTTGGCCTGTTGCAGCAGGCCGAACAAAGTCGCCGTGACCCGCACCGGCTCGTTCGCGGCGCGGGCGTTGAGGTGCGCGATTTCGCTGGTGGGCTTAAACAGGCTGAGTTGCGCCTCAAGCCGCTCCACTTCCTGCAAGGCCTCTTCGCCGGCCGCCCGAAGCGAGACGGCATTTTCGCCGTGCAAGACGATCTCGAACCGAGTCGCCATCGCGTGCCGGGCCAGTGTGACGGCGCCCATTGCTCCTGGTCTCCATCACGCCGACGCTCGCTTGCCTGCCTACGATAGCGGCAGAGTCCCGTAAGTGATCGGCGGAATTTCCTTCCCGCTGGCGTCACTGATCTTGCGCGTCTTTTCGTCGAACAAGCAGGTAATCTTCAGCCGGTTGGACATCTCGGCCAGCGAAATGACCGTCTGCACGCGAATCGCCAGTTCGATGTCCGCATTGGGCGTTTTGCCCGACCGGATGCAGTCGAACCAATTCCTCTCGTGAACGCGGATGTCCTCCGGCTGCATGCCGGTCACAGTTTCGGGGTCGATCTCGTCGCCGAATTCGCGCTGGGGCAGCAATTCCACGCGCGCAGCGGTCGCGTCGATGTTCAGGTTGGCCTTGTGCCCGTAGAGGCTGAGGCCGGGCGTCGAGCCGTTTACCGTGCAGCAAGTGACCATAATCACCAGGCCGCTGGGGAATTCCGCTAGGAGTTGCTGGTGTTCGGGCACGTCACGCTCGGGGGTGTCGGTTCCCGCCTTATCGGCATGGACGTTCTTGGTTCCGATGGAACAGACGCGAATAGGAAATTCCGGATTGCCGGTCGCCAGCATCAGCGGATGCAAGCGGTGTGGGGCGAGGTCGCCCATGGGGCCGGCGCAATACTGGAAGTACTTGCGCCAGCGATGATACTCTTCCGCGCTGAAAGAGTCACGCTTCTTGACACTTCCCAGCCAGCGTTCCCAATCGATATTTTCCGCCTTCGTTTCTGTCTCAATGGGATAATTCCATTCCCCCGTAAGGCTGTTGCGCGAATACCAGGCCTGCGCCCAGACCAGCGTGCCCAGCTTGCCGGCTTTGATCATTTCGGCGCACTTATGATAACCGCCGGCCGAGCAACCTTGCGAGCCGACCTGGAATGTCTTTCCCGTGCGCTTGACCGTGTCATAAACCTTGAATGCCTCGTCCAGGTAACGCGTCATCGGTTTCTCACAATAGACATGTTTGCCGGCTTCCAGGGAGTCGATCGTGATCTGCGCGTGCCACGGGTCGTGCGTCGCAATCAGGACGGCGTCAATGTCTTTCCGTTCGAGCAGCTTGCGGTGATCGTTATACAGGTCGGCATCTTTGAGGTTGGGGGCTTTGCCCTTGGCAAAGTCACGGCGCTTGTTGAACACATCGCAGGCGGCTGCCACGACCGTGTTGTTGGGGGCGCAATTCTCCTGGATCCCGATCAAATGGTTCTGCCCGATGCCAAAACCTACTCCCACCACCGCCACGGCGATGCGGTTATTGGCCCCGGTAACGTTCGCCGAAGGCGCCTGGTTTTGCCCATACACCGAGGTCTTGAGCCAGGACGTAGCGGCGACCGCCGCGGTGGCGGCGGCGGTTTTCTTGATAAAATCCCGGCGCGGCAACCCGCCGGCGGAAGAGGTTTCATTCGTTTCCATAGAGAAGTCTTATTTCAATTGCGTTGTTACTACGAACAATGGACGAAGGGTAAAGGAAAGAAATTCGGGGTCAATATCGCAGAATAGTTGAAAAAACATTGTCTTGCGGCGGCAAAGTTCTAGGTTGGGTGCGTCTTAAATGAAAACCTTTGCCCAACTGAATTTTCCCGGGCGGCTCATCGCCGTCGAGGGTCTGGACGGCTCGGGAAAATCCACGCAGATTTATTTGCTCAAGCGCTGGCTCGAACTCCAGGGTCTGAAGGTCTATTTCAGCGAATGGAATTCCTCCGAGCTGGTCAAGTCAGCCACCAGCAAAGGCAAAAAACGCGAACTGCTGACTCCTACCACTTTCAGTCTCATTCATGCCACCGATTTTGCCGACCGCTACGAGCGCCACCTCGTGCCCCTCATGCGCGCCGGCTACATCGTCCTGTGCGATCGTTACATCTTTACCGCCTTTGCCCGCGACGTCGTCCGCGGCTGCCCGCCTGAATGGGTGCGGGGACTGTATGACTTCGCCGCCCTCCCGGACCTCACCTTCTTTTTCAAAGCCGACCTCGAGGTCTCCCTGCAGCGGATCCTGGACGGTCGGCCGCAGTTGAAATACTTCGAGGCGGGCATGGACCTCCGCCTCTCGACCGACCCTTACGAAAGCTTTCGCATCTTCCAGGGCCGTATGCTCGAGCAATATCTTGCCATGAGCACCGAATTCAATTTTCTCGTCATCGATGCCAATCAGCTCGTGGAAAACCAACAGGAAGTCGTTCGCGAACTGGTCGCCCAGCGGGTGAACCTCGACATCTTCCGCCGTGCCGAACGGCCGCCCCCGGTCAAACCCGCCGTCCCCACGCCCAGAAAAGCAAAAGAACCGGAGCCCGTGGAATGAAACGCGTCAGCCCCAATCATATCGTCGTGCCGCGGCGGACCGAGCGGCGGTTCTACGGCCATGGCATCCCCAAAGTGGCTCTCGAACAACTCGCCGGCCGCTTGATCGTCGTCGAAGGCGCCGACGGCTCCGGCCGCTCGACTCAAATCGCCCGGCTGGTGGAATGGCTGGAAGGCAGCGGCCATGCGACCGTCCAGGTGGGGCTCAAACGCTCCACCCTCGTCAGCGACGAACTCGAGCAGGCGCAGGAGGGCAACATCCTGAGCCGCACCACGCTGAGCCTGTTCTATGCGACGGATTTTGCCGACCAGATCGAAAACATCATCCTGCCCGCGCTCAAGGCCGGGTTCATCGTTTTGGCCGACCGCTACATCTACACGCTGATGGCGCGCGACATTGTCCGCGGCATGGACGAGGCCTGGCTGAAGAACCTTTACGGCATTGCGCTCGAGCCCGACGCGGTCTTCTACCTCAACGTCCCGCCGGAAGAACTGGTGCAGCGGAATTTCGCCAAGAATCAGGCCCTGGATTATTGGGAGAGCGGGATGGATATCGGCCTCTCGCGCGATATGTTCGACAGCTTCATGCAGTATCAAACGGCAATGCAGAAAAACTTCCGCCGCATGCAGTCCACCTATGGCTTCACCATTGTCGATGGGATGCACTCGGCCGATGAGATCCATAACGATTTGCGGAAAAAAATTAGCGCGGTCCTGGCGGGCAAACCGGGCGGTTAAAACAAATTAACAAAGTTAAATTCACCTTCTGCGGTTATGGCCGAAGCCACTTCCAAAAACGACCACGTCGTCGGCGTCGATTTGGGCGGGACCAAGATTCTCGCCGGCGTCTTCAATCATTCCTTGGAGAGCGTTGGCGTCGCCAAGCTCAGCACCAAATCCCAACGCGGCGTCGATGAGGTGATCGAACGCATCGCCCGCTGCGCCCAGGACGCTGTCGATGAAGCCGACCTCTCGATGAAACAGATCGCCGGCATCGGCATCGGCGCTCCGGGCGCCGTTGATTTCAAGGACGGTAGCGTCATCTTCGCTCCCAACATGGAGGGGTGGAAAGACGTGCCGCTCAAAAAAGAACTCGAAAAACAACTTGGCATCCCCGTGTTCGTCGAGAACGACTGCAACATCGCCGTCCTGGGTGTCTATGTCGCTGAGCTGAAATCCAAGCCCCGGCACCTCGTCGGCATCTTCGTCGGCACCGGCATCGGCGGCGGGCTCATCATCAACGGGGAACTCTACAGCGGCGTTGGCCACACCGCTGGCGAAGTCGGCCACATGGTCCTGGAAATCAACGGCCCCAAGTGCGGCTGCGGCAACAAAGGCTGCTTCGAGGCGCTAGCCAGCCGAACCGCCATCTTCCAGCAAATCAAAGCCGGCATTAAAGACGGCCAGAAAACCATCCTCACCGAAATGCTCGGCGATGACCTCGAGGACCTTCGCAGCGGCGATCTCCGCAAAGCCATCCGCCGCGGCGACAAATTTGTGGATCGCATCGTCGAGAGCGCCGCCGAGTATATCGGCATCGCCGTCGCCAACCTCGTCAATATCCTCAATCCAGAGGTCGTCGTGCTCGGCGGCGGGGTGATGGAAGCCCTGGCCGATGAAATGATGGGAGTCATTGTAGAAACCGCGACGGACTACGCCATGCCCGGCGCGATGAAAGGCGTCGAGATCATCGCTTCCAAGCTGGGGGACAACGCCGGCATCACCGGCGCCGCCGTCCTGGCCCGCCGGGAAACCAAGTAGCCGGGCGCCCCCGGGGAGTTAATGAAAAAGTTCAAGGTCGGCATTGTCGGCCGTGGCTGCGCCGTCTCGGCCATGATTCTGTCGGTCCATCTGGCGCTCCGATAACCGCTTGACGCCCCGGGCCCGCCCCCTTTAAATACCCCTGGCATCCATTATCAATACTACACATCGACACAAAGAAAGCTTCTAGCCATGAAAACCACCCTCCTCTCCATCGCCTCTGTCTTCGCCCTGGCCCTCTCTGCCGCCGCCGACGTCACCGTCAAAATCAGTGACGTTCACCTCTGTTGCAAAGGCTGCATCAGTGGTGTCGAAAAGGCCGTCAGCGCCGTGCCGGGCGCCAAAGCCGACGCGGACCAGGACGCCGGGACCGTCACCCTCACGGCCCCGGACCAAGCCACGGCCCAAAAGGCGGCTGACGCGCTGGTCAAGGCCGGCTATTTCGGCAAGAGCAGCGATGACACCATCAAGCTGGTGCCCGCCACCGGCGCCACCGGCGCCAAGGTCCAGTCCTTGAAAATCGAAGGCGTTCACCTTTGCTGCACCAAATGCGTCAAAGCCGTGGACCGCGCCGTCAAATCCGTTCCCGGCGTCAAAGACCAGACCGCCGCCAAGGGTGTCAAATCCTTCGAGGTCACCGGCGACTTTGACGACCAGGAAGTCTTCACTGCCCTGCAGAAGGAAGGCCTCACCGGTAAGGTCGCCAAGTAACCGGCTGTGAGACCGCGCGCTGCCTTGCGCCGCGCCTGAAATCAGCGCCGCGGCATTCGCGCCGTTAACATCTCCAGCACTCGCACGAGGTCACGAATTTGCCTTCCTTTCTCGAAGAAGTACGCCGCGCCCAAAGCCAGGCATTTATCACGGTACCCCTCCTCGGATTAACCGGTCCACCTCCCCGAAATCATAAATCCCGCGCCCTCCCATCTCCTATCTCCTGTCTACCTAGGCTGCCATTGAACGGACCAACTCGCCGAAATGCGCTGCCACCGCTGACAGCAACTCGCCTCTCGTGAAAGGCTTCTCCACCAGCGAAATTTTCAACCCGCTAGCTTTGTATTTTGCCACCTCCTCCTTCATCTCCACCCCCGCTCCGCTGATCAGCAAAATCGGATACTTCGCCCCCCTCTGCGATAGAAAACCCAGCACTTGGCCGCCCGTCAATCCGGGCATCTCCCAATCCAGCGTGAGCAGCTCCGGGTCCTTCCGCTTCAATTCCTTGAGGCATTCCAACGCGTCGGTAAACTTCACAATCGTGGCGCCGTCAAATAAGGATTCCAGAACCGCGCCGATAACCTCCACCATCATCGCCTGGTCGTCCAACACTACAATCTTCCACGGCCCCTGGGCCCTCATACAACTTTTTGCTCCGCCTGAAGCTCACCAACCAGCTTCGGCTCCTCTAAAGTTACACCCCACAATTAGGAAAAACAAATAACAACTTCAGTTAAGGTAAATTGGCGGGAGCGCCCGACAGGGGCTGGGCCCGGCTTCCGCCTCGTATCCACAATTACTCTAAAGCGATGGCTGGCTGGGGATGCGGATGTTGGATAACCAGCGCCTGCACTTTCTCCGGCGTGATTTGCCTCAGGCAGAGCGCCTCGCCTTTTATCGCGCAGGGCGGATTCTTTAAGTTGGCGCACGCGCACGGCGCTAGCAGATGCTGGTGCGTCGCGCCACGCGGCAGCCACTCGGATGTGCCGGCGTATTCCCGGAACAGCGCCAGCGTCGGCAGGCCCAACGCCATGGCCAGGTGCAGCACACCGGAATCCGCGCCCAGGTGCAAGCGGCACCGCTGCAACACCGCTGCCAGGTCGGCGATGGGTAGCCCCGGGGGCAAGGCGGACAAACGCTCATTCGCCACCGCTTCCGCAAGTGCGTGCAACCGCTGCTGCTCGCGGGAGTTGGCGCTGGCCGTCGCTGTGATTCGGAGCTGTCCGTCGCCTGCCAGCAGGCGCTTGGCTAGTTCAATCCAATGCGGCAACGGCCATTCCTTCAGCGGAGTGCTCGCGTTGATCGAGAAATGGAGCCCTCCGGCCGGCACCAGCGGCACCGCGCGAAGTTTGGCAGCTTCCGGCACTCGCAAGTCCCACCGCGGTGGCGCCAGTTCCAGGCCACAGCCGGCCAACATCTCCCGCCGCTGCTCATACACGGCCAGGTCCGCGCTTTGGCGGGAAACCCAATCGCCAATGAGCCATCCACTCCAAAAATGTTTTCGGTTCCCGGCGTAAGCGACGCGCCACTTTGCTCTCATGAGCGCGGTTAAAAAGACGCTTCGGTCGGCGCCGCTGAAATTAAATACCAGGTCGAAACGCTCACCGCGCAGCGCCCGAATCACATCCCAATGCCGCCACCACGGCGGGCTGGGCGAGCCGAGCGGAAACGCCCAGGCCCGGTCCACGCACGGTGCCAGGCCCAGCATCTCGGCCCCGACCGGCGCGGAAAGTGTGTGGACCTCTGCCTCAGCATAATGCCGCTTGATTTCCCACAGCGCGGGTACCAAGTGCACCGAATCGCCAAGGAATCCCAGGTCCAGCGCGAGGATTTTTTTTGCCGCACGGCTTAGCTGGTAGAGTCCTTTCATGTTGGCCTGCTGCATGTGCCGGCTCTGATAGTTCAGGCGCAGCCGGTTTTGGCAATGAAAACTTCTAGAATTGGCTTTCTTGAACCCCGGTTTCTTCCTAGGTTCCGCTTGGTAAATCGATACCGTTCGCACTAATTCCGAATGACGCCAGCGGCGCCAGTTTTGCCAGGCACACGTTCCTTTGCGCAATGGGGCGAAGACGTACTGGTATGGGACTATTTCCATCGCCAACCGCGCGGCTTTTTCATCGAGGTCGGCGCCAACGACCCGGTAAACATCTCGCAAACTTATTTATTGGAACTGAATGGCTGGGAAGGAATCCTGGTGGAACCCCAGGCCGCTTGCTGCGAGCGCCTCAGGCCGCTCCGGCCCCGCTCAAAAGTCGTCCAGGCAGCCTGCGGCGGGCCCGAACAAAAAGGCAAAGCGTGGTTTCGGCTCGCTTCCAGCCACGACCGTTCTGCCCTCGCCTCTCAGATGTCCGAGCCGGACGTGACGTTCACCGGCACCGTCGAAGTGGATTTAGTAACCCTCGACGACGTTCTCGAGACCTCCGGCAACCCGAAGCCGGACTTCGTGTCCATCGATGTCGAAGGCGGCGAATTGGCGGTGCTGAGAGGTTTCAACCTGGCGCGCCACCATCCGGCGTTGCTGCTGGTCGAGGACCACGTTCATGACCTGGCGCTGCATTCTTACTTGTGCGCCCACCGCTACAAGCTGGTCAAACGGACCGGTAGCAACAATTGGTATGTCCCGCAGGAAACCGAATTTCCAATCAGCTTGGGCGAGTGGCTAAGACTGTTTCGAAAGATGCGCCTGGGCACGCCGTTACGCCGGCTTAAGTCACTCCTCCGCGGATTATGAACCGTTTGCCTGTTTCGGTGTGCATGGTTTCGGCCGCGGAGGCCGGCCGGATTGGCCGCGCGCTGGAGAGTGTCGCCGCCTGGGCCGGCGAAATCGTGATTGTGCTCAACGCGGAGGTCGCCGACGGCACCGAGCAAATCGCCCTGCGGCACGGGGCCAAAGTTTTCCGCGAGCCGTGGAGAGGCTTCATTGCCCAAAAGAACTCGGCCGCGGAAAAGGCCACCCAGCCGTGGCTGTTGAATCTGGACGCCGATGAAGTCGTTCCCCCCGCCCTGGCTGCCGAGATCGCGCAGGTCACCACTGCCCCTGTCCCCGCCCACGCCGCTTACGAATTTCCGCGCTGTTCATTCTATTGTGGCCGCTGGATTCGACACGGGGATTGGTACCCGGACCGCGTGCTGCGGCTGTGGAAGAAAGGCGCGGCGAAGTGGACCGGAGAGAACCCCCACGCGCGGCTCGAGGTCGATGGCATAGTGGCCCGTTTGCGTTCGGATTTGCTCCACCATAGCAACGAGAGCATCGCGCGCCAGATTGCCAAGATCGCCCCTTACCACACCGAGGTCGTCCAACAGCGCTTGGCTAGTGGCAGGTCTGCGGGCTTTATTGAACTCGCCGTCCGGCCTTTGTGGCGGTTTGTCCGGGCATATTGCTTGCGGCTTGGGTTTGCCGATGGATGGCAGGGATTTTACATCGCCGCGCTCAGCTCATTCTCGACCCTGACGCGCTATGCCATGGTGTTGGAGGCGGAGCAACAACAGCGCGAGAAATCGAAAATTGAGAATTAAAAAAACAGCCTCAAAAGTCGGAAGCTCCTCATTTTCCGCGGTCCTGTTCCCGTTCACCCCGGCCCTCCCTCGGGGAGCGGGCCGGGCTGAGGGGGAATCGCATCTCCATTCCCACAAATCTCGAAAGTTCTCCCTTGACCCTCGATTTGGAGGCGCGGCACCGTGAGCCTGGGGCTCATTATCAACACTTTTGAGCAGCCGGAGTATTTGGGCCGCGTGCTCGCGGCAGTCGCCAGCCAAACCTCCCTCCCCGACGAGGTCCTGCTCGCCGATGATGGTTCGAGCGAAGAAACCCGGCAGGTCTTCAGCCGCTGGAGCGCTATCCAAAAACTTCGCGCCGAGCACGTCTGGCAAACGCATGAAGGCTTTCGCCGCGCTCGGATTCTCAACCAGGCCATCGCGCGCGCCCACAGTGATTACTTGGTGTTTTTGGACGGCGACACAGTCCCTCATCCGAAATTCATTGCCGATCACCGGCGCTTGGTCCAACGGGGGACTTTCATCCAGGGCCATCGCGCGCTGGTCAAGCAGCGGGCCGCCGCCTGGTTTGGCCTGCGCGCGTTCGCTCGCGACCGGCAGCGCGCCCTTTGGCAGGGACAACTCCAGGGCCTCAAGCACGCGTTCCGCTGGCCACTTCCGCTGAGGCGCGCGCGCAACGATCTCCGGGGCCTCCGCGGCTGTAACCTCGCCATTTGGCGAGCAGCCCTGGTGCAGGTCAACGGCTATAACGAGGCCTTCGTCGGTTGGGGCCGGGAGGATTCGGAATTGGCCGTGCGTTTGCTCAACCAGGGTGTGAAGCGGTTGGACGTGCGGGGTTGGGCGCTCTGCTACCACCTCTGGCATCCGCCGGCCAGTCGCGCCGGCCTGCCCGCCAACGACCAGTTGTTGGCCTCCGCTTCGGCGGCAAAGGTCTGTGAACGCGGTCTCAACCAATACCTGCCTGTTCATTCATGACCCAGGCGATTGTCTATCCGCCGCGCTGGATTCGCACCCTCCAGCGTTATCGGCAGTTGGTCACAGTGTTCAAAGGCTGGCCGAAGTTCTTGGCCACTAAATGGGGATGGAAAAAAGACAACCTCGAGCTCGAAACCCGCTCCGGGCTGAAGTTGATTGTCCCCGACCAGGCCCGGTTCGAATTCAAGGATGTCTTCCTCCATCGCGCCTATGGTTTTAGGCCTCTGCTGCAGCAGTTGCCCCCTGAACCGGTGGTTTTGGATGTTGGCGCAAACGTCGGCTTCTTTTCCCTCTTTGCCTTTCAATGCCGGCCGGGGTCGTTCTGTCTCGCCTTTGAGCCGCTGCCGGCCAACTTCCGCGTTCTGAAACACCATCAGGAACTGAATCCGACCCGGCGCTGGCAAGTATTTCAGCAGGCCGTCATGGCTCGCGACGGCGAGGTTGAAATTTGCTCGCAAAAAAACAATCAGGTGGATGCTTCTGCCCGGATCACTACCGCCGGCCTGCCGGCCGCCCCCGGCGGCCGTCAGCCGCAGAAAGTCCTGGCACGCTCCCTCCCCTCAATCTTTGCTGCGCACCGACTCAGCCGCTGTCACTGGCTCAAGCTCGATTGTGAAGGTTCCGAGTACGAGATTCTCTACCAGTGCCCCGCGGACACTCTCCGACAGATCGAGGCCATTTCGCTCGAGATTCATCACCGGGACGAGCAATCCGGAAACCAGCGGGCTTTGTGCGCTTACCTGGAGGGGCACGGATTTCGCCTCTTTGCGGCCGATGATGCCGTGGTGCACGCCCTCCGCTGACTGACGTCGCAAAATCGTGAGAGCACGCGTAAGATTCTAATCAATTGTGACATTTGAATTTGCTTCGGATTTCGGCAACCCTCATCACGTGACTGCTCCTCGGCCTGCTGACCCTTCGCTCGTCCGCGTGGCGCATTTGAATTCGCTCCTCACCGGTGGCGGTACCGACGACCAGTGCCTCAAGCTGGCCAGCGGCTTGCGCCAACTCAGCCAGTCGGTCTGGATTGCCGGGCCGGCCGGCCGCGAGCTTGCCAAAGCCGTGCGCGACCTCAGCCTGCCGTTCCATCCCACCCCGCCGGAAGGACCGCTCAAACTGCGGTTCATCTTGAGCGCGGCCAAACTGCTGCGCCAGGAACGCATCCAAATTGTCCATGGCCATCATGGGCGCGACCTCTGGCCGGCCATCCTCGCCGCAAGACTCTCCGGTGTGCGCCCAAAAATTGTCCTCACCCGCCACCTGGCTAAAAGTCCCAGCTCCTGGTTCAGCCGCCGGTTTTTGCTCGGGCAATGCGATGCGCTGATTGCGGTGTCACACTTTGTGGCCAAAGTGCTCCGCGAAGGAGCCTGCGAACCGGATTCCCCGGAACCGGAGCGCCGCTGCCGTCCCCCGCTGCTGGGCGACCACTCCAAAATTCACGTCATCCATGGCGGCATTGATACGGCGCGGTTCCGCCCGTTCGATGCCGCGGCCCAGCGGCAGGCCTGGAGCCTGGCCCCGGAACATTTTGCCTTTGCGGTCATCGGCGGCTACGACCTGCCGCGCGGGAAAGGTCAGCGCGAATTCTTGCGGGCGGCCGCACAAGTGCACGAAAGCATCCCCGAAGCGCGTTTCCTCGTGGTCGGACGCGGCAACATGAAGGACCTGTTGGAGCACGACCTCGCCCAACTCGGGTTGAAGGACAAGGCCTGGCTGACACCGTACTGCCAGGATATGCCTGCGGCCATGAATGCGATCGACTGCCTGGTCCATCCACAAGTGGGGACCGAAGCTTTTCCCGGCGTCCTGTTGGAAGCCTTCGCCTGCGGCAAACCGGTGATTGCCTCGGCGCTGGATGGGATTCCCGAAGCTTTTAGCGCAGGCAATTACGGCCAATTGGTCCAGCCGGAGAAGGTGGACGAACTCGCCGGCGCGCTGGCGCATTGGGCCGCCCGGCGGCGCCTCAGCCTGCTGGAAAAAATCGACCTTCATCAGCGCCTGAGCGCGCGGTTCTCCTTGCTGGCGCCGGTGGAGAAGGTCCTCGCTCTGTACCGTCAGCTCCTCTGAGAACGTGTTTTACTGTGTTCGTTCCTTCGCGAAGCATGCGCAGCGCTGCCGGAATCACTTCGGCATTGAGCATCCGCGCCCCGGCCTCTGCGCGGAAGTGTGCCGGGTCTGACCCGAAAAAATTCTCGTGCGCACAGTAAGAGCTTCCCGACAGGTCCACCACATACGGAAAAATGGCTTTGAGTTCTTGTTTCCAATGTTGGTATGCGGCGGCCACAGCGGGTTGGGTTTGCAGATGTTGGGCGATGGCCTCATGCAATGGCGGCACCCACACGACACAGAGAATACGACGTTCCTGCAAACATTGGCGGATGCGTTTGTAGGAAGACATCCCCGCTTTCGTAACGTTGGTGAGGCTGGTGGCGTAGCCGCGCTTCAGTAGTTCCAATTGCCAATCGCGGTAAGCCGGCCTGTCCTGGTCGGCGGTCTTGAGCCAAAAAGCCATATCCGTCGAGCCATCGGCGCGCATGGGGTCCGGAATACCGGCCAGATGCTCGGAGATTGTTCGGAAGGAATACTCGACTGTCTGCAGGTTGAAGAGATTATTCAGGATAGCCGTGCAACTGGCCGGCCCGAAAATATCCCCTTTGAGTTCAGCGGGGTCCCCTGCTCCAGGGTCAACCGACAGGATGACTAACTCCTGCGTTCGCGCGAAGTGGGCAATGAAGTAATATGCTTCTTCGGCGGTCGCGCCCGCGAACGCGCCGTTGAAGAAGCGAAAGCCGTTGAGCTGTTCGGGCTGAACCACGCCCATGCGGCTATTGCCAACTAAAAGCGCGTTGTGCGGATAACGCCGCACTTCCGTGGCTTTGAACTCGCGGTCGGCCGAGATATAAACCCCAAGCCGGTTAAGGCCAAATCGGTTATAAGGGTCCACCAGGTAATTCAAGAGAGCCAGACCGCCCGCTAAACCCACGGCCAGGCCGAGCGCCAGCAGCACATAACGGCGAGCGGCCGCGTTCATGTCAGAAATTGTAATACAGGAATTCACCGGAGCGTGAGAGCGAAAGGACAGCCGCCGCCAGCAGCAAACCCGCCAGACAGGCCCACGCCGCGTTCTGCCGCCAACCCCACCACCGGCTGCTGGAAAGCGTTCTGCCCTCGAGCACCGCCGGGTAAGGTTGCTGCTCGCTAAGTATCTCGGCGGTGTTGGGCAGCCACCACACAAACGTCAGCAGACCCGCCAGCCAGACCCAGATCTTTATCTTGAGCAAAGCGGCAGCACCGGCCACCGGTGCGACTCCGAAGCCAAACATTGCGGCCAACAAATGCTGGGCCGCGTGCAGATTCGTTGACCGGAACAACACCCAGCCAAGCACCACCAGCAAAAGGGTCAGCGAGCGCCCCAGCCCGCAGGTCAACCAGCCGGGTAAGGGCCAGCGCCGCAAAGTAGCGCGGGCGTCTCGCCTGCGAGTGAGCGGGGGCGTCTCGCCTCGCACCCCTGTTGGCCGTGCCGACGCGACGCCGCCACAACCCCCAGGCGAGACGCTTGCGCTACTCTCCGTCCAGATCGCCTGCCACAGGTGATTCAACGCCAGGCAGGCCCCATGAAACAGGCCCCACAGAACAAACGTCCAGGCCGCCCCATGCCAAAGCCCGCCAATGGTCATCGTCACCAGCAGATTCAAATAGCGCCGCCAGGTCCCGCGCCGGTTGCCGCCCAGCGAGATGTACAGGTAGTCGCGCAGGAACCGCGACAACGTCATGTGCCATCGCCGCCAGAATTCGATGATATTGACCGCCTTATAGGGTGAGTTGAAATTCAACGGCAGCGTGATGCCGAACATGCGCGCCAGCGCGATGGCCATGTCCGAGTAGCCGGAGAAATCAAAATAGATTTGGAAAGTGTAGGAAAGCGTCCCCGCCCAGGCGTCTGACGCTGACATCGCCGTTCCCGCCGCGGCGGCGTCAAAGACTTTGAGCGCATGACCGCTCAACCCGTCCGCGATGACCACTTTCTTGAAAAGGCCGATGGAGAAAATCCCCAGACCAACTGCCAGGTTCTCCCATTGAAAGCGATAAGTCTTTGGTTCGGCGAACTGAGGCATCATCTCGGAATGATGAATAATCGGGCCGGCGATCAAATGCGGAAAAAATGTGATGAACAAGAGAAAATCACCCAGGTCGTACTCGCAAACAACACCGCGACGGGCGTCAATCAAATAGGCGATCTGGGTGAACGTGAAAAACGAGATCCCCAGGGGCAGGATAACCTTTCCCACCGCCCAATTGCCGCCCAGGACAGCATTGACGTTGCTGACGAAAAAATTGGCGTACTTGAAATACCCCAACAACAGCAGGTTAGCCGCTACGCCCATGAAAAGTTGCGGCCCGCCGCTTCCGCCCGACCGAATGGCCCGGCCGATTTGCCGGCCAAGCCAGTAGTTGAACAGCATCGAGGCCATGATCAGGCCCACATAAATGGGATTCCACCAGCCGTAGAAAAACAACGAGGCGAGCGTCAGCCAGATCTTCGCCGGCTTCGCTCCCCACCATCGGGACAGCAGACAAAAACCGACCAGCGTGACCGGCAAAAAAACAAAAAGGAATATGTAGGAGCTAAACAGCATTTCTGTTTTTATTGAGAGTCAATGCCCGCCATGTTAAGCATCAGGCGAGCGATTGACGAGTGTGAGTTATGCCGGCCATCAGGACGAGTTCGTGTGGCAGTTTTTCGACTGCCGGCGCGAAGGCTTTTTCGTCGAGGTCGGCGCCAACGAGCCGGTGGATGGCTCGCTGACGTGGTTGCTGGAGCAAAATGGCTGGCGCGGGCTGCTGGTTGAACCGCAACGCAACCTTTACGAAATGCTCCAGCGCCAGCGCCCGGCTTCACAGGTGGTCTGTGCCGCCTGCACCGCACCGGGCAAGCAAGGGTTGGTGGACCTTTACATCCCTCCCCGTCATCTGGAGGATTTCGCCACGCTGGAACGCAATGTCGATGATTTCTCGGTCGAATACGAGCGAACCGAGAAGGTGGAAGCCGTCACGCTCGACGAATTGCTCAAGCGGGCCGGGTGCGTAAAGGTGGATTTTGTTTCGATTGATACCGAAGGCACCGAATTGGACGTGCTGCGGGGATTTAGCCTGGAATCACATCAGCCCGCGTTGATTCTGTTGGAAGATAAAGGCCGCTCGCTCGACAAACACCGTCACTTGGTTCGGCACGGCTACAAACTCGTCAAACGCACCCAATTGAACAACTGGTATGTGCCGCGCGCAACCCGGTTTGAAATGACCAGCTTCGGCGAACGGCTGTCGCTTTGGCGCAAGGTTTTCGTCGGCTATCCTCTGCGCAGATTCCGCCAATGGCGGCATGTACGCCAGCAGGTCCGGCACAAATCTATATCCGCCTGAACCCGCTCAACCCTCATGGAACCACTAACCGACAAACGCATCTTCATCACCGGCGGCGCTGGCTTTATCGGCTCGACTCTGATCGGCAGGCTAATCGAGGAGAACGACATTACCGTCTATGACAACCTGCGCCGCGATGCCCTGACCGGACGCGCCTACGCAAAGCATCCCCGGTTAAAGGTGGTCAAAGGCGATGTCCTTGACCTTCACGCCCTCCGCCAGGCCATGGACGGTGCGAATATCGTCGTGCATTGCGCCGCCATCGCCGGCATCGATACGGTGATCAAGCGGCCCACCGAGACCATGCGCATTAACATGCTCGGCACGGCCAACGCGCTGGAAGCGGCCAAAGACCTCAAACAGCTCGAAAGATTCGTTGATTTCTCCACCAGCGAAGTGTTTGGCACTTCCGCGTTCCGCGCCGATGAGGCCGACCGCACCGAGATTGGCGCCGTCGGCGAGGCTCGCTGGACTTACGCCGTCAGCAAACTGGCCGGCGAACACCTCGCCAAGGCTTACCATCAGGAGTTCGGTCTCCCAACCGTGACCCTGCGCCCCTTCAACATCTATGGCCCGGGCCAGGTCGGCGAGGGCGCCCTCCGCACCTTTATCCTCCGCGCGCTCCAGAACCAGGAAATCCAGATTCACGGCGACGGCAACCAAATCCGCGCCTGGTGCTACGTCGATGATTTCATCGAAGGGCTCTTGCTGGCGATGACCCATCCCCATGCGGTCGGTGAAAGTCTCAACATCGGTAACTCGCGAGCGGTGGTGACCATCTTCGGCCTGGCGCAAGCTGTCGTGCGCGTTCTCAGAAGCAAATCAGCCATTTGTTTTACCCTTAAATCATACGCCGACGTGGAACTGCGGGTGCCGAGCGTGAAGAAAGCCAGAGAACTCATTGGGTTTGAAGCCAAGGTGGACCTCGAAGAAGGCATCCGCCGCACGGGGGAATTTTATAAAACCCAAATTGCGTGATGGGCCAAAGAATTCCACTCTCCCGGCCATTCTTCGACCAGCAGGAGGCGGAGGCTGTCCGTCGCGTGCTCGCCAGCGGCTGGGTGGTTCAGGGGCCGGAGGTCGAAGCGTTCGAAGCCGGAATTGCGCAGTTGCACCAGGCGCGCCATTGCATCGCGGTTTCCTCCGGCACGGCGGCTCTGCACATCTGCTATTTGGCGCTGGGCATCGGCCCAGGGGACGCGGTCTTCATCCCCAGCTTCGCCTGGCCCTCCGCCGCCAACATGGCCAAACTGGTTGGCGCCCGGCCTGTCTTTGTCGATGTGTCGCCGGACACCTGCAATCTTGCTCCCGAAGACCTCCTCCGTCGTATCGGAGATTGCCGTCGGCACGGCTGGGGTAAACCGCGCGCTATTGTGCCGGTCCACGAGTTTGGCCTGGCGGCCGACATGGAAGAAGTCTTATCTATCGCAGCAAAATATTCGTTGGAGGTGATCGAGGATGCCGCCTGCGCGCTGGGAGCCACCTACCATGCAAAACCGGTTGGGACCTTCGGCAAGCTCGGGATTTTCAGTTTCCACCCCCGTAAATCAATCACGACCGGCGAAGGCGGCGCGATTGTCACCAATGACGCTGCGTTGGCCGAGCGTTGTCGGCTCTGGCGAAACCACGGCCAACAAAGCACGCGTGGCCGCCGCGACTTTGTGCTGCCGGGGTTGAATTATCGGATGACAGAAATTCAGGCCGCGATTGGCCGGGTGCAGCTCGGAAAGTGCGAGGGCATCCTGCAGAAACGGCGTTTATTAGCGCGCCAGTACTTGGGCCTGCTTCAAGGCTGTTCGGGTCTGCGGCTCCCAGCCAACCACGCCGAACACACTTGGCAAACCTTCATGCCGGTCCTGCCGGAAAGTGCCCAACGCACTTCGGTCATCGATCAACTCGCTGCCCAGGGCATCGAGGCGGGGCCGGGCTCAGTTGCCGGCCATCTCGCACAGCATCTTCAGCCCCAGCCCGCCTTGCCCGTGTCCGAGAACCTCCATTATCAAGGGCTCGCGCTGCCGCTCCACGCCGGGATGGCGGAATCCCAGGTCCCGCAAGTAACGGCAGCTATCTGCTCCGTCCTCCAAAGGACCTTGTCCACAGAGGCGCCCGCCGCCGAGACGTCTCCTCCAGCCTCGAGGACGCGATGAAAGACCTCATTATCCTGGGCACCGGCGGCAACTGTATCGACATTCTGGATGCGGTCCTCGCTCTGAACGAGTCTGGGGGGATGCTGCAATATCGCGTGCGCGGTTTTCTGGACGACAACAAAGAGGTATGGGGACAAGAGGTGCAGGGTTGCCGGGTGCTCGGGCCGCTCTCGCACGCCCGTAATTATTCCGATTGCCTCTTTGCCAATGGCATTGGCAGCTTCCACAATTATTGGCGGAAGCCAGATATTATTGCGACCACGGGCCTGCCCGACGAGGCCTTTGTCAGCATTGTTCATCCACGGGCAAGCGTTTCACGGTTTGCCGCGCTGGGGCGCGGAACTGTAGTGCTGCAGAACGCCACCATCAATTCAGGTGTCAGGGTCGGCTGCCATGTGATCATCCTGCCCAACGCCGTGCTCAGCCATGATACTGTCGTGGGCGACCACACCTGCATCGCTTCAAGCGCTTGCCTGGCCGGAGGCGTCCAAATCGGCAAAGCCTGCTATTTGGGAGCCCAGTGCGCCGTTAGCAACGGCGTGCGGATAGGCGACTTCAGCCTCGCCGGGATCGGCGCGGTCGTGCTCCAGGATGTGCCTCCGAAAACGGTGGTCGTAGGCAACCCGGCGCGAGTGACTCGCCAGGCGTTTTGATGGATTTCCTTGAAGCTCATGAGCAATGATGTGATCCTCTACGGTGCCGGCGGGCATGCGACCTCGGTGGTGGATGCCCTGCTTGCCGGTGGGCACAAGCCCGCCTTTATCGTAGATGATGATCCGGGAAAGAAGGGACAGCGCATCCTCCAAACCACCGTGAGGGGACCTATGCAGGAGCTTTCGCCCGACGACCTCAGTCGTTATGCGGTTCTGATTGCCATAGCGATCAACGACCTGCGCAAGCGCATCGCCCTGGACCTGAACCGCCGCGGCGCAAAGCCTTGCGGCGTCCGTCACCCATCGGCAATTATCTCACCCCATGCCCGGGTCCATCCGACAGCCCAAATTCTGGCGGGCGTCATTGTCAACGCCGGTGCCGTAGTTCAGTCACATGCCGTCCTCAATACTGGTTGTATCATCGAGCACGATTGCATCGTAGGGGAGTTTTGCCATATCGGTCCCGGGGCCGTGCTCGCCGGAGCGGTGGTGACCGGGGAAGGCGTGTTCGTCGCGACCGGTGCCAAGGTCTGCCCGTTTGTTAGACTCGGCGGTTGGAGCACCGTGGGAGCCGGGGCGGTGGTGTTGCATAACCTGGCGCCTCACTGCTTGGCGGTTGGAGTTCCTGCTCGTTCGCTCCGAAAGGAGTCCCGGTCATGACAAACGGCATACCGTTGGCGCGGCCTTTTTTCGGTCCGGAAGAAGAAGCTGCTGTAAGAGAAGTCCTGCACTCAGGGTGGGTTTCGCAGGGCCCAAAGGTCGAGGAATTTGAAAAGCGCCTGGCCGACCTGCTCGGCTGCCGCGAGGTGTGTGCGGTCAATTCCGGCACCTCCGCCCTCATGCTCACCTTGCGGGGCCTCGGCGTTGGCCCAGGGGATTCTGTCGTAGTGCCGGCTTTGAGCTGCGCTGCCACCGCCCTGCCCGTCCTCGAAACCGGCGCGCGGTTGTTGTTTGCCGATATTGACCCGGCCACATTCAATGTGACTTGGGACACCATCGCTGCTGTGCTGGCCCCGGATACCAAGGCCGTGATTGCAGTCCACATGTTTGGTCAGGCTGCGGAAATTGATGTGGTTGCAACCGAGTGCCGGCGGCGCAATCTAGCCCTGGTGGAAGACACCGCCCTGGCATTCGGTGCGAGGAAAGCCGGCCGGTTGGCCGGGACTTTTGGCGTCGCGGGCTGCTTCAGTTTTCATCCGCGAAAGATCCTGACCACCGGTGAGGGGGGCGCTGTCTGCACCAACGACCCTGCTCTGGCGGCCAACATTCGCGCCGACCGCAACTATGGAGCCGCGCGGACCGCCTGGGCGCGCTTTCAAACCGGCGACGGCAGTCCTTGCGGATTCAGCCGGTTGGCCTTTAACTGCAAGCTCACTGACCTCCAGGCGGCGGTCGGGCTGGCCCAACTGGCACGCTTGCCTCAATTCCTTTCCCAACGGCGCCATATAGCGCAGCGTTACGCCGATCAACTGTCTTCCTGTTGCTGCCTGATTCCTCCCCGATTGCCAGCATCGCTGGAAGAGCACGTGTTCCAGGCCTACGTTTGCACGTGGGCTGACGGTCCGCTCGTTGACCTGGCGGCAGATGCCGGCGCTCTTCAGGCTGCTGAACGCAGGCTGAATCGGTTCAAAGAGTCCTTGCGTCAAAGGGACGTGGCAGTCTCGGACGCTGCCCAATACCTTCCGGAACTGCCTGTTTTCGAGCAAGGGCGTGTGCCGTCTCTGTTCCCTGGTGCTTACGCAGCCTCCCGGCTGGCCTTCGCTATACCCATTTTCCCGGGAATGACCGAGTCTCAAATTGATCAGGTCGTCGAGGCTATTTGCAGCGCCGCTCAATGAAAATCCTTCACCTCCCCTTCAACGTCGCCTCTCAGATTTCGATCACCGTGCGCGGGTTGCGTGCCCTGGGGGTCCAGGCGCGTGGATTGGCCCGGAGGTTTTCGCCTATCCAGGATTATTCCGGCATTGAGACCATGGACTGGTTCGGGAAGCCCGCTCCGGCGAGCCGCCTTTGGCGGGGCCTTCGATGGCGGCTCAAAATGATGCGCTTGATGGCCTGGGCGGATCTGATTCATTGGCATTGGGGTGGAACGACCTGGAGAGGAATGGACCTCCGCCTGGCTGCTTGGTTGCGCAAGCCACGCCTGGTCGAGTTCTGGGGCGATGATGTGCGTGACCCCCGCGTGGCTTCACGCGATAATCCGGCCCTCGCCCGAATGTATGAGCAAAATCCCGAACTGACCTGGCCGCGTTCCCAATCCACTCAGCGGATGTTCGGTCGCTTCGGCTTTCAATGCCTGATTCCTGGTTACGAACTCTCCGACTATCTGGACGCTGGAGCCTTCGCTGGCTATTACCAGACGCAAGCTTGCCTCATGCTTGAAGATTACGAACCCCGTTATCCGGACGCCAGCCAAGCGCGCCCTCTCGTGGTCCATGCGCCTTCGGACAAAGCCAAAAAAGGGACCGAAGCGGTCCTCAGTACGCTGGATAATCTGGCTCGAACGCATACGTTTGATTTTAAACTCATCCACCAGATACCCAGAAGCCAGGCCTTGAAAACAGTTGCTGAGTGTGATCTCTTTCTGGACCAATTCACCATTGGCGCCGAAGGGTTGGCTTCACACGAAGCCCTCGCTTTGGGCAAGCCGGTGGTCTGTTTCATCAAACCCGCCTTGCGGCCACGCTATCCCGACACCCTGCCGATTGTTGCCGCCGATCAAACCACGCTGACTGAGGCGATAGCTCCCTTGCTGAAAAACGGCCGGCAGCGGCACGACCTCGGTATCAGGGGCCGCCAGTATATCGAACAATACCACGATGCGCGCAAAGTTGCCGCCGGGCTCATCGACATCTACAAAGATTTAACCGATGCGGCTGGCAACGGGGCACCGCTCCGTTCAACTCGATCTTGGCGTCCTCTAACTCCGCCTCGGGGTGCGAAAGGAGTCCAATAATGTGCGGAATTGCCGGACTCCTCACGCTCAAAGGCGATGCCGGGGCGCAACTGCAGCAAATGAACACATTGTTGCGCCACCGCGGGCCGGACGACGAAGGCTATTTGCTCGCGCAACCGGGTCGACCGGTCTGCCTGGGAGGTGGAGAAACTCCACCTGAAGTCTTTCGAGCCGACATGCCCTATCGGCCCATCGGCCGGCTCGATGAATTGCCTGGCCGGCTGGAGGCTCGCCTGGGGCTTGCCCATCGCCGCCTTTCAATCCTCGATTTGTCCCCGCTGGGCCACCAGCCAATGTCTTACCAGGACCGCTATTGGATGGTTTATAACGGCGAAGTGTACAATTACCTCGAGCTCCGGAGCGAGTTGGAAACTCTCGGCCGCCAGTTCCTATCCCACTGCGACACCGAGGTGATCTTGGCGGCCTATGCCGAATGGGGCTTGGAGTGCTTTCCGCGGTTCAACGGGATGTGGGCCCTGGCGATTTATGACACCCATACGAATGAACTTGTTCTTTCGCGAGACCGCTTTGGGATCAAGCCGCTTTATTACTGGGCGACGGACGATTTGTTTGCCTTTGCGTCCGAAATCAAAGCGTTCACCTGCCTGCCCGGCTGGCATCCGCGTCTCAATGGCCAGGCTGCCTACGACTTCCTGCTCGCCGGTCTCCAGGACCACAGCCGGGAAACCATGTTCGCCAGGGTGTTTCAGGTTGAGCCGGGGTGCTACGCCCGCTTGAACACCAGGTCGGCTCGAACAGGCACCGCTCCTGTCCCCGATTTGCATGTAACGCGCTGGTACCAGCTCGAACCGCAACTTTTCAACGGCAGTTTTGCGGACGCAGCAACGCGCTTCGGCGAGTTGCTCATTGACTCCGTCCGGCTTCGGCTGCGCTCGGATGTGACGGTCGGTTCCTGTTTGTCCGGCGGACTCGATTCCTCCTCGATTGTCTCCGTGACGCACCTGCTGCTGCGCCAAACCAAGGCTCGGTTGGCACATAAGACCTTCTCGGCTTGCTCGGAAATCAAATGCTATGACGAACGGGATTACATCGAAAAAGTGGTTGCCGCCACGGGCGTCGAGTCGCACTACGTTTTTCCCTCGCTGAAGGATTTTCTTGCGCTCCTCGACCAGGTCATTTGGCACCAGGACGAGCCGTTTACCAGCACGAGCATCTACGCCCAATGGTGCGTATTCCAACTCGCAGCCGCCCGGAAGATTAAGGTCATGCTGGATGGTCAGGGCGCTGATGAGCAACTCTATGGTTACCCGAATTTCCACCGCGCGTTCCTGGGAGGCATGCTCCGCCAGGGCCGCATCCTGTGCGCCTGGCGTGAAGCCCTCGCGGCGCGCCGCCAGTGGAACGGCGCCCTCAGCGCTTTCGGACGCGCCCTCGTGGACGGCGCCATGCCCATGGCCTGGCAGCGGCGCTTCCGCCAGCTCCGCCGCAACCAGAGGTCCCCGGCTTGGCTCGCACCGGAGGCGTTGGGCGCCTCGTTTCCCGGCCCCTTGGCCGCGCGATTCAACCGCCACACCTCGGCCCGGGAACTCTCGTTGGAATTGCTGACCGGGGCGCACTTGCAGATGCTCTTACACTGGGAAGACCGCAACTCGATGGCGCACTCCATTGAGGCGCGCGTGCCCTTCCTGGACTATCGCTTGGTGGAGTTCGTCACCGGACTGCCTGACCGCTACAAAATCCGGTCGGGGTTAACCAAGGCCGTGTTGCGGGAAGGTATGTCAGGCTTGGTGCCGGCCGAAGTCCTGGCGCGCCGCGACAAAATCGGATTCGTGACCCCGGAAGAGATGTGGGCGCAGGAGAGCGCCGCCGAGTTGGAGCAACGTCTGGCCCACGCGGTGGACGCCAGCCGCGGTGTCTTAAAGCCCCAGGCCACCACGGAGTTTGCCAAGGTCCGCGCTGGCCGGGCAAAATACGATCCGGCGGTCTGGCGCATGCTCATCTTTGGCGGATGGCTCCGCCGGTTCAACGTCGCCGTTTGATCATGGTCATTCTTACTGTGCTTGGGGCAAGACCCCAATTCATCAAAGCCAAACCCGTCAGCGCCGCCCTGGCTGACGCCGGCCTGCGGGAAATCCTGCTCCACACGGACCAGCACTACGACGACAATATGTCGGGCGTATTTTTTCGCGAGCTTGGCTTGCGAACTCCGGATATTCATCTGGGAGTTGGCTCCGGCTCCCATGGCGAGCAGACCGGCGCCATGCTGATCGGCGTCGAAAAGGCCATCCTCCAGCACAAACCTGATTGGACCCTGATTTATGGCGATACGAATTCAACTTTGGCCGGGGCCTTGGCTGCCAGCAAACTCAACGTGCCGGTTGCCCATGTCGAGGCGGGCTTGCGTTCGTTTAACCTCGGTATGCCCGAAGAAATCAATCGCATCGTCGCCGACCGCCTGTCCCTGCTGCTGTTTGCTCCCACCCCTGCCGCTTGTGAAAACCTGTGCCGCGAGGGCCATCCTGAAAACCGGGTTCACTGCGTCGGCGACGTGATGTTCGATGCCATTCTGGCGTTCCGGGAAACCGTCCTGCGGTCTTCAAAGGCGCTGACGGATTTGCAGTTGGCCCCCAAGAGCTATTTTCTGGCGACGATTCATCGGGCCGAGAACACCGACCGTCCGGCACGGCTCCGCGCGATTGTTGACGGGCTCAACCTGGTGGCCCAAACCCTGCCGGGTGTGCTTCCGCTCCACCCGCGAACCCGCCGCGCAGTGCAAAAACTCGGCCTGGCGTTCTCGCCCAACCTGCGGGTAATCGAGCCACTGGGTTTTCTCGACATGCAGCGGCTCGAAATGGAGGCGCGAATGATCGCGACGGATTCCGGCGGCGTGCAAAAGGAGGCCTTCTGGCATCGCGTTCCTTGCGTAACTTTGCGGGACGAAACCGAGTGGGTTGAATTGGTGGAAGCAGGCGCCAACCAGCTCTGCCCGCCTGCGGATCCTCGCAGGATTTGTGCCCACCTCTTGGAAGCCTCCCAACGGCAGGTCCAGTCGGCCCCCCTATATGGCAATGGCACAGCGGCGAAGCAGATTGCTGCTCTTCTTCGCGCCTCCAGCGAGCCCCGCTCCGGCGATGCTAAATGAGAACCGTTCTACTCCTGGCCTTTTATTTTCCTCCACGCAATCACATCGCGAGCTACCGCTCCGGGTGTTTCGCCAAGTTCCTCCCCGAGAACGGCTGGTTGCCCACCGTCGTTTGTGATGATTGGCCGGCCGGCCGGCCCAATTATGACCCGAATTTTGTCGGTGTCATTCCGGAGGCCGTGGAAATCCACCGGGTGCTGAACCCGGAGCCTCGCGGTATGTACGAACGCTTTTATTTGCGCAAAGTTGCTCCTTATTTCTGGCCCTATCGCGCGCCCATCCTCTGGTGGAGACAGGCCCGCTCCAGGATTCTCTCGCTCCTTCAACAAAAACATTTCGATGCCATCTGGGCCACTTCCGATCCGATGGTACCCCTGGCGCTGGCGGCGGAGGCTGCTGATGTTGGCGGCGTTCCCTGGGTTGCCGATATTCGCGACTGTTTCAATGTGCAGCGCCTGGGCTCGTGGTATAAACGCCCCCTCTATGCGCGTCACGAACGGCGTTTGTGCGCGCGAGCCAGCCGCGTCGTGGCGGTCTCCGAAGGGCTCGCCCAGGGGCTGGGCCGCCGAATCGGCAAATCGGTCACCGTCATTCACAACGGCTTTGATCCAACCCTCTTCCCCGAAACGCTGCCGCCGCGCCAACCGCGCTTCACCATCCTTTATGCCGGCTGCCTGGTTTTGCCTCATCGCAATCCGGCGCCGCTTTTCCGAGCCATTGAATTGTGCCTCGAACGAAAGCTGATCCCGCGCGACCAGCTCCAGGTCTGCTTCTATGGGTCGGACCCAGACCTGCTCGAACAGGCCTTCCCCGGTGCGACCCGGCGGCTTCCTGTCAAAGTGCTCCCGCGTGTTCCCCATGGCGACATTCTCCGCGCCCAAATGGCCAGTTCCGTTCTGCTCCTGCTTTCCCACGCCACAGAAAAAGGCGTGTTAACCGGGAAGGTTTTTGATTATCTGGCCGCCCGCCGGCCGATCCTGGCCATTCCGGATGACCTGGGAGAGATTGCCGCGTTGTTGCGCCGCACCGGCGCCGGGGTCGCCCTCACCCAGCCCGAGGCCATTGCCCGGCAACTCACCGGTTGGTTCGCCGCCTGGCACGCAGGTGAGGACTCCATCACCAGCCGCAACGAGAATGAAATCGCCCGTTACTCCCGCCGCGCTCAGGCCAAACATCTGGCCGCCCTCCTGGACGACGTCGTGGCCCACCCGGCAGCCGGCCGCCTGCCTTAGGGAACCCGGTGACGTTTGACCAGAATCCAGCGGCCCAATGAAACGAAACGCTTCCGGCGGCGTTGGGCCGCGACCGAAGGCCCTGTCGTTTCAAAAATGCGCTCGAATTGCTCCAGTAGCCGCCGCCGGTCGTACCACTCGGTAGGTTGGTTATTTGGAAACGCGGGCTCAGAAAGATATTCCAGGTACTTCGCCTCGTCGCGGTCCAGCTCAACGACTTTTTCCACCAGCGCATCCAGGTCCGGAAAGTCGCTCGCATTGAGAAAGCTCCGCGGGTTGAAATCCGCTGCGACCCGCGGGTTGCCCCAGTAAAGCGGCAGGGTCCGGGCCATCAATGCCTGGCAAAGCTTCTCGGTCGTGTATCCCGGGAGACAGGAATTCTCAAAGCTGATGTGGAACTTGTAATTGCGCATCCATTCGATCTTGCCGTCATACCCCACCAGCGGTCCGCCGATGTTGTTCATAAACCGGCCCCCGGAATCCACCCGCTTATAGGCTGACAGCTTCTCGAACATTTCCAGCCGGTTCCGGTTTCGCTTCGGGTTTTGGTTGCTCACCACAAACGAGCAGAATTTCGCCCGCTGCTTCAACAGCGCGTCGGACCGCTCCGACCGGTGAATGAGTGGTTCGGGTGATTCGTGCAGTACCACGTAATAGGGCAGCCGCATATGCCTGGGATTGTCTTCGTAGAAAGCGGTGAAGGCCCAGTCGCATTCCCTGAAATCCGCCCGGATCGGCTCGTGCGTGAAATAGATCTTCACGCAATTGTGCAGCCGGTGCACATGCCCGTTGTTGCAGTAGATGATAAAATCCGGCTGATCGCAGATTCGGACGTCAAACCGTTCGCTCAGCAGGTTGAAAAAGAAATTGTCGTGCTTGTCGAAAAATGGCCAGAAATCGCAAAAATCCAGTCGGATCAGTCGTTTCATCCTAAAAACAAAAAGTTAACCAACGCTCCTTCACGCTTCCGGGGCTGCCTTCGAACCGCGCGAAACCTTTGGGGTGCGTACGGCCCGGGCCGCGCTCTTTTCTTTCTTCAGCCTCGAGGCCGGCCCATTACTGCCTCTGCTCGCAGGTGACGCCGAGCCCGTCTCCAAGCGCTTTGCGCTCGCCACCGTGGTTCCCTGCAGGCGGCCTTCGCCGCCGCTTTTTTCGGCCGCTGGAGCGCGCCCGCTCTTGAACCGCGCGTAAGCTGTCCTGCCGAGCGCCAGCTCCGCCGGCAACGGCGATTCCTCGGGTAAATCGAGGCAATGCAACCCTTGCTCGCCGTTGAGTTCATACCGCAGCCCTGATTCCGGGCACCGGAAGCGACCATCGGCGCCTGCTGTGAGCACCTGCCCGTGCCGGCTCATCCAGCCGGCCTGCCGCGCCGGGTTGCCTCGCACCAGCGCATAATCCAGCACGTCCTTGGTCACCACCGCCCCGGCGGCCACGAAGGCGTAGCGTCCCACGGTGACCCCGCACAGGATGGTGGCATTGGCTCCGATCGTCGCGCCGCGCCGGATGACCGTTTGCTCGTAAAGACCGCGCCGCGTTACCTGCGAACGTGGATTGGTCACGTTTGTCAGCACGCAGGATGGTCCTAAAAAGACGTCATCCTCGATCACCACGCCGGTGTAGAGCGAGACGTTGTTCTGGATTTTGACATTGTTGCCGATCTGGGCCCTGTCCACATTCACGTTTTGTCCCAAACTGCACTGTGCCCCAATCTGGGCACCTTTCTGCACATGGCTGAAGTGCCAGATCTTTGTCCCGGCCCCGATGCTGGCGCCCTCATCGACTGTAGCGGTAGAATGGACAAAATAATCGGGTGCTGCTGCCGCGGGTAGTGGAGCCGACAGAGGCGTATGTCCGTGGTCGGTGGATTGCGGCGCGGGTGCGACAGCCTCGCCGTCCTTCTCCAGGCTGTCCTGCGCTGCCTGCAAGACCTGCAGCACCCGCAGACCTTCGCGCCCGTCGGTGCGCGGCGGGCGCCGGTCCTGGCAACGCTCCAGAAAATGCCGGCATTCCTCCCGCAAGGGTTCGTTCTCTGGCACCACCACCCACTCGCCGGCAATCTTCGTAGGCGTCGGTGTCTGGCCCTCCTTCCACCGCAGGAAATCCCGATACACCACCAGCTTCTCCGCCCAGGGCTTGGTGTCGTCAAATACCGCCATCCCGGCCGAACCGACCACCGTCAGCTTTTGCTCCTTAAACGGATTAAGCCAGGAAACATAGATATGGCCGCGAACCCCGCCGCCAAACCGCAGCGTCGTCATCGTCGTATCGGCCACTCCTGAGTGCAGGAATGAGCCCCCGGAACATCGTACCTGCTCCGGCAACTGGTGGTTCACCAGCGCCAGTATCACCGAGATGTCATGCGGGGCAAAACTCCACAGCGCGTTCTCCTCGCGGCGGATTTTGCCCAGATTCAGCCGATTGGAAGCAATGTAACAGAGCTTGCCTAGTTCTCCCGCGCTCACCAGCGAACGCAGCCGCTCGATGCATGGGTGATATTGCAGCAAATGGCCCACCATCAGGATGTGTCCCTTGGTTTCGGCCAGCCGTACCAGGTCCTCGGCCTGGGCTAAATCAACGCATAAAGGCTTTTCCACATAGACATCTTTTCCGGCCTCCAGGCATGCCTTCGCAAACTGGTAATGCAGCACCGCCGGAGTCGCAACGACTGCTTTCCGGATCATCTTGTTCCCGAGCACACGCGCCAAATCCGGTTCCCGTGCCACCGCCGCGTAATCGGCGCCGCCGCTGGCCAGCGCAGCCGCGCTGGAATCACAAATCGTGTGCAACGCTCCCAGCGCGTTGAAATTGCGAGCCAGGTTCTTGCCCCAATAACCTGCCCCGATCAGCGCCAGGTCGCGCGGCTGTGAAAGTGTCTCAGTTGTTTTCATGGTCACTTCTGCTCGAGGGCCGATTTCAAAGCTGCCACTACACCGTCCTGCTCCGCCTCGCTCAAAAACGGGTGCATCGGCAGGCTCAGCACTTCGCGCGCGGCCTTCTCCGACTCCGGAAAATCCCCCGCTCGATAACCCAGCCCGGCGAAAACCGGCTGTTCGTGGAGGCACTTCGGATAATAAACTGCTGTGGGGATGCCCTTCGCCTTCAGCTTCTCGCCCACTTGTTCTCGTTGCCCCACGCGAATGGTGTACTGCGCATAAACGTGTGTATTCCCCGGCATGACTTCGGGAACTCCACACAGGTCTTGTAGTTTTTCCGAGTAGCGGGCCCCCAGCCTGCCGCGCTGCTTCACTTCCCAATCGAAATGCGGCCACTTCGCCAGCAGAACCGCCGCCTGCAGCGTGTCAAAACGCCCGTTGGTTCCTACCCACGGATGATGATGACGCTTGAGTCCGCCGTGCGTTCGAATCGCCCGCATCCGTTCCGCCAGCGCGTCATCGCTGGTGAACAGCGCCCCGCCATCCCCATAGCACCCGAGTGGCTTAGCCGGGAAAAAGCTCGTGCTGGCCACCGCCGTCACACCGCAACTTCGTCTGCCCTTCTGCTGCGCTCCAAAGCTTTGCGCTCCATCCTCGATCACCGGAACTCCGCGCCTCCCCGCCATCGTCTTGATTTGCTCGTAATCCGGCATTTGCCCAAAAAGACTGACCGGAATGACGGCCTTGGTCCGTGCTGAAAACGCCGCCTCCAGTTTGGCCAAATCCAGGTTATACGTCGCCGGCTCGATATCAACAAATACCGGCTTGGCGCCCACTAAAGAAATCACTTCCGCCGTGCTGATCCACGTGAACGGTACGGTAATCACGTCGTCCCCGGGCCCGACGCCCAGCGCCCGCAACGCAATCTCGAGACTCGCCGTGCCGCTGGCCACCGTGATGCAGTGCGCCATCCCAACGTACGCCGCCAATGTCTTCTCCAATTCAATGATCTCCGGCCCCATGATGAAATGCCCGTGCTCCAGCACTTGCCGCATCCGCTGGTCAATCTCGTTCTGATACCGCCGGTATTGGGCCTTTAGATCGATAAAATCCATAGCTCGGCAGCGTATGCGCACGCCTGGCTTTCGGGCTCGGACATCGCAACCGGCCCGGAGTTTACCCGAGCGCTGCAGGAATTGAAAAACCAAAATCGAGACGTAGAGGCGGGCTTCCAGCCTGCCAGTGCAGACGACATCCTTGCGTCTGTTTGTGTCCACTTCTCCTACACTTCCACCAATTTGAGGACACTCCCCCAACCCCCAAACCAGCAGTTCCCATGCCCCACCCTTGTCAGGATTCACTCAAAACTGCTTGTTTCGCCCATCATCTCCACGCATCACGCTTCCTCTATCCGCGCTCCCTTGCCCTCGAAAACCATGGCACGGCCCAAGCTTCAATCCTTCAACCGTCCCGGCGGGCTCGGGGGCTGGACGCGACTGAAGGAATTCAGCTGCTCCTTCCCGTCACAAAAACCCGTCGGCTCAAGACTAATAAGGCAAGTTGTTTTATGCCAAGCCGAGAATCTCGAAGGGTTCCAACTCCCGCTTCCCATCACTCTCTTCGTCACCCGGGACCCATCCCTCCGGTAACCATACCCCCCGTTTTGGTAACCGCTGGTAACCCCTGGTAACCGCTGGTAACCAAAAACTTTTTCGCCACCCATCCGACATTTCCAGACTGAAAACTGAATAACCTGAAAACTCGATAATCATATGGACACTCCAAACTCTGCATCCGCCTCCTGCTCTCCTCGCTCAGAACCTCCGCACCCTGAACAACCCTCCAATCCGCAGATTGAAATCCTCCCGCACCCGGTCGCCCCGCCGCCCGGCTCCAACGGCTCCGCCGTCGCGCAACCAGCCCCGAGCCTCCCGCCGGTACTAAGGAAACTCACCCGCAACGGTAAAATCGCCCGCCTTCCCAAATCCGCGCGTGACATGGTCAATCGCATGCTCTTCAACCACATCCCCGATAATCAAATCGCCTCGGCCCTCTCTGACATCGGTTTCACTGTCACCCCGCGCAACGTCTCCAACTGGAAAACGCGCGGTGGCTTCAAAGAATGGTGTCTCGAGCAGGAACACGCCCTCCAGTTCCGCTTGCTCCAGGACAACCTCACCGATTACCTTCGCCAGCACGACGCCAGCCAGGTCCCGGAGGTCGGCCTCCAGCTCGCCGCCACCCACCTCGTCCAATTCCTTCTCCGGCCCGAAGCCGCCCAGCAGCTCACCACCCAGCCCGAAAAGTATTGCCGTACGCTGGCTTCCCTTTGCCGTCTCTCCGGCCAAATCCAGGCCCTCCAAAAATACCGCGACGATTCCGCCAAGGAACTCGGCCAGAGCCATTATCCCGAACGCGTCAAGCGTGAAGAAGAAAAGGACATTGAAATTGTGAGGGAAACTTATAGCTCCACCATTGGAGAAAGTCCCCGCGACCCCAATATCCCTTATCGCAATTACCTGCCCAAACCCGACTAACGTCAAGACCCCGCCCAGCCGCCGCAAACTTTCGCCCCCGCGGGCTCTGTTGCTTGACATTCTAATCGAGTAACCGGCTCCGCGCAGCCGTTTCGATTGCGAGTTTGGGATCCTGCTGCGTTAAGCACCCGCAAACCAGGGCTTGACCTCCCGCCGGGTTTTGATAGCCTGTGCTTGTGATTATGAGCCGTCAGAATTTTGCCAGCGCTTACTGGTATTACTTTACCAGCTAGGCGGATTGGCGCTTGCGGCAACCATAAACACCCCGCATCACCAACTCCGCCGCAGGTCCCCCACCTGCGGTTTTTTTGTGGAGACCTCCGGCCAACCAAAACACCAAATATGATCATTGTCCTTAAACCCGGCATCGTCAAAAAACAGGAAACCATCGTTCTGAATGAAATCCGAAAACGAGGCTACAAACCTCACGTCATGCGCGGTGTCGCCCGCATCGTCATCGGCGCTATCGGCGACGAACTGACCCACCAGTCGCTCGAGACGTTGGCCCTGGTCTTCCCCGACATCGTCGAGAGCGTCATGCCGGTGCAGAAGCGTTACAAATTCGTCAGCCGCGAAGGCCACCCGGAAAACTCCCATGTCGCGGTCCGCGAACACCTCATCGGCGGCCGGAAATTCCACGTCATGGCCGGGCCGTGCTCCGTCGAGGGCAGCGAACAGTTGCTCAAAACCGCCGAAGCCGTGAAGGCCGCCGGCGCCACCATCCTGCGCGGCGGCGCCTTCAAGCCCCGCACCTCACCTTATGAATTCCAGGGTCTGGGCGAAAAGGGGCTCAAGCTTCTGGCCAAGGCGCGCAAAGAAACCGGCCTGGCGGTCATCACCGAGTTGCTCTCCGAGAATCACGCCGACCTCGTCGCCGAGTACACCGACATCATCCAAATCGGGGCGCGCAACGCGCAGAACTTCCAACTCCTCATCGCCGCCGCCAAAACCGGCAAACCCATTCTCCTCAAACGCGGGCTCTCGATGAAGATCGAAGAATGGCTGCTGGCGGGCGAATACGTCCTCGCCAACCACAATGCCAACCTCATGTTCTGCGAGCGCGGCATCCGCACCTTCGAAACCTACACCCGCAACACTCTCGATTTGGCCGCCATTCCCATCATCAAGAACGAGTCGCACTGCCCCATTGTCATCGACCCCAGCCAGGGCGCTGGCCGCGCCGACCTTGTCAAAGCCCTCTGCAAGGGGGCCGTGGCCATGGGCGCCGACGCCCTCCTGATCGAGGTGCACCCGAATCCGGCCCAGGCCTGGAGCGACGGCGCCCAGCAAGTCTCCTTGGAAGTTTTCGCCCAACTGATGCAGGAACTGCGCCCGCTGCTGCAGGCGGTGGGTCGGGAGTAGCCGAAAAGCATAACGGATGGGAAACGACAATCGGGCCGGTCCAGCAATACCGGGCCGGCGCATCTTCATCGAGGTCTTGCCACCTCGCTCATTTCTTCGAGGTCGCCCGTTCGCGAATCCAATATAGATCGTGGTTGTTCGGCGACGGATCGTTATGAGGAATATACTGCGCTCCACCCGCAAGGTTTTTCTTGGTCCTGGGATCCAGCCACTTGTGGGATTCGGCATGGTTGTCCGCGAAAGACAATACCCCCAGCCCCAGGTGTAAAGTGGATGGGTAATGAATGAAATCGTCCCCGGTCATATCAATTCCAAATGCCGGAGTGCAAATGCTGGCAGGGTTGACATCGATGAAAACAAAGTGGTTGGCCGGGAAATCGGCGGCCAGCTCGGCCGTCTTCATATAATCCCGGTAGAAAGGATTCAGTTGCAGCGGCGACTCCACATTAGCGCTTGGAGTTGCCACATAACTGTTCATGTCGTAGCTCCGCAGCTCGGGCGCGTTTTTTCCACCGGTCGACCACACTGGCCAATTAGACCGATCGGAAGGGCACTTGTAGGTCTGCACGGATTTGATGTACGGTGAAAACAACGCATAAGTGGTGCCCACGAGATATTGATCATTCTCCAGCGTGGTGGGATCGCCATGATTGCTCCCCTGGACCCAAAGATAGGCGCTGCCTTTGACAGGTCCGCCGCCGTTCGGCACGAGTGTTTCCCGGTTGTCCGTGGAATAGAGTGCCCAGGTCAGGATCAATTGCTTCTCGTTGTTCACGCACGCGGTGCGCAAGGCCGTCTCCTTGGCTTTCGAGAGAGCCGGCAACAACATCGCCGCCAGTATCGCAATGATCGCGATCACCACCAGAAGTTCGATCAGCGTGAAAGCTGGATAAAGGGCCGGTTTCGTGCCTGTTGCGAAACCCGTGCCGGGTAACCGTCCGCGATACCCTGTCATGGTCAAGAAATATATCAGGCCTGCCGCCAAAGGGAAGTGTGCATTTCACCGCACAGTACCGCAGATGCGCCCGTTTCAGGTCTTTCAGGTCGAAACCGTTTGTTAAGCGCGCCGACGTATGATAAAGTTTCAAAACGCCTTTCCAAAGACCTTATGCGCAGGCCGAATTCAGGCTGTCGGGGCTTTACTCTGATCGAGTTGTTGGTCGTGATTGCCGTTATTGCCATTCTGGCCGCGATGCTTTTGCCGGCCCTGGCAAAAGGAAAGGATGCCGCCAAGCGCATCCAATGCACCAATAACCAGAAACAGTTGGCGATGGTGTGGACCATGTACGCAACGGACAATAACGATTCCCTCGTGTCCAACGGCATGCATGACCCGCCGGACACCGTTACCAGGTTTTGGGTCCAGGGCGCTTTTTATAACCTCCAGGACAACACCAATACCACTTACCTCCTGGATCCCGGCTTCGCGCTCTTCGCCAACTACTTGCAGAACACCAAGGTCTATGTCTGCCCAAGTGATCGAGGCACCGTTAAAGTGTTCACCTTATCTTACCCAAAAATCCGGAGCTATTCGCTCAATGCGTACTTGGGCTGGCTCGGCGCGTGGGACACGCGCATGTCCACCGCTTACAAAATTTTCACCAAGTATTCGCAGCTCAGCGCGAAAATGCCCCAGGGCACTTTTACCTTCATCGACGTGAACCCGGACAGCATCTGCTGGCCGTATTTCGGGATGTACATGACTAAGGACAGCTTTTTCAATTTCCCGAACAGCTCCCATAATCGCGGCGGGGTGCTCGCGTTTGCCGATGGACACGTCGAGCGCCACCGCTGGATGGATCAGCGGACCATTCGGGCTTTGTCCTCAGACTACCACCGCCACGACGAACCCTCGCCCGGCAACCCCGACCTCGCCTGGCTGCGCGAACGCACCACCGTGCTCAAGTAAACTTCCCCACGAAACGCTTTTTCGACCTTTATCGCGTACTTTGTCGGTTCACCTTGTCCCAAATGGCCCGCCACGGCCCGATTCGACAAAGTGTGCGGCAAACCTGTTTCAATCGGCACTCCAACCAGGTAGGTAATCGGGATCGGTGTCATTCTGCCTTTCACTGTGCCGATGTTCCATTGGTAATCGTTCGTGCCCAGTCTTGTGGTGAGGCCGTGCAACTCCTGGATGCTGTACGTCCGCAAACACGAGACCAGAGCGTCGAATAGCGTCACCAGCGGCACCACCGGAAGCAGGTAGGTCCAGAACAACCTTGACCAGCGAAACGGTCGAATGAACGGGGTCACAGCCAGCACGATGACCGGTGCCAGCAGCATAAGAAGCAGCGCCAAGGGGCGACGCTGCGTGGCCTCAAAAACTCCGATTCCCTGGCGCTTGCGAACGGCATCGGCGAGCACTGCGCATGCCTGCTCAGGGCCGAGATGATGGAAACCAGTGAACATCGTCCGGAATCCGGTCAGGTCGCCGGGAACTTGCGTCGCGTCCACGGGTTGAGGACGATAGCTGATGGCCTGATTGGTCGAGCGGTTCGCCCGGCCAATTCCCTCCAGGTTTGGGTATTTGTCAGTCAGGCAAACCGACACATTCACTCCCATCTCGACCAGGGCAGGATGCAGCCAAACCCACGGCCCGCCCGCGCCCGAACACAAGTCAAGGATGCGGCGTGTGCCGGTGCGCTGAAGCGCGGTAACCAGAACCGGGATTATCGCCGCGTAGGGCTTCGTTGTGGCCAATGAAAATTGAAGGCAATCAGTGACCGCGTCCCGAATCGAGCGTGGGCACCAATCCTGGTCTTCAATTTCGATTAGGTGAAGACGTTTCATGCAGGTCGAAACGCCCCGATGCCGCCCAACCTGACGCACTGTAACCGCTATCGACTGCCATGCAAGTGCCGGGCCGTCAGTGACGGCGGGCGACGTCACTCCGATTCCTTCCCTCCGTCCGCCATCACCGCCGCGAACCTTAGCCCGCGAGTGCTGATGCGCAGTTCACCAAACCCGAATTCCTCCAGCACTCCTTCGTAAATGACCGCGCCGGTCAGGATGACATCGGCGCGATTGGGCGGCAGGCCGGTGATTTCCTTCCGCTTTTCAAGCGGGAGGCTCCAGAGCCGCTCAACCTGCCACCGCACCCGTTCAAGGCTCAGCCGCGTTGCTTCCAGCCGTTGCCGGTCGAAACTATCGAGCTTAGCCTCCATCCCACCCAAAATACTTGCCGTGCCCCCGGTGCCGACCAATTGCGCATGCCCCTGGTTCGCGTGTCGTTTCACCTCCCGTTGAATGGCGGTGTCTAAACTGGGTTTCACCTTCGTCTGCAGAAACTCCCGCACCCATTGGCGGCACGTGGTTAATTCCTCCGGCTTAGGCGGGTCGCCGGGCGACAACTTTGCCAGCAGCCGCACCGTGCCCAGGGGAAAACTTTTTCGAAAATGCTTCTCCGCTCCCTGGCCTAGGATAAATTCGGTGCTGCCCCCGCCCACATCCAGCAACAGCAAGGGCTCGCGTGCCAGCGCCGGATCGGTCGTCACTCCCTGAAACACCCAGTCCGCCTCCTGGTCGCCGGAAATGATTTCGACTTTTAGCCCGCTGGCCTGCTCGATGGCGCTGGTGAGTTCGGCGGCATTGACCGCGTCGCGTGCCGCGCTGGTGGCGATGACGCGCACAGCCGCAGCCTTGTGCTCGCGCGCCTTCGCGGCAAAATCGGCCACCGCCCGGCCGGTTTTCGCAATCGGCCCGGGTTGCAACCGATGCGTGTCGTAAAAGCCTTCCCCGAGCCGGGTCTGCTGGCTCTCCTCGCAAACGGGGTCCACCTGCCGGCCGGCAATATCCGCCACCAGCAACTTGATCGAGTTGGTGCCGACGTCAATCACCGCGCGGCGGACAGCTTCCATGCGGCGCAGAATTTAGGGCGATCCCGTGCGAGGCCCAAGCAGAAAACGGCACCGAGGCCGCAGGCATCGAGAGTGGTCCATCATCCATCATCCACCAGCCATCATCCTTTTTGAAAATAGCCACGTTGCCGTTCGCTAATCGGCATCCCAAGCTTCTCCATCACCTGGAGCATGTCTTCCCACACACGGCGTTTCTCACTCGGGGCCTGGTTACGCAGCAGGTAAGCCGGATGATAAGTCGGCATCAAGGGAATGCCGCGGTAGGTTTGCCAGTGGCCGCGCAACCGGGTGATGCCGGCGGTTTTTCCCAGGAGTCCCTCCACCGCCGTACCGCCAAGGGCCACCAGCACCTTCGGCCGAATCAAATCGATCTGTTCGTGCAAATACGGAATGCAGGTTTGCATTTCCTCGGGCGTCGGCTTCCGATTTCCGCTTGCCTGGCCCGGCGTATCCGGCCGACACTTTAAGATGTTGGCGATATAGACCGTGTCGCGGCTCAGGCCCAGCGTTTGAATGATTTTGGTGAGCAACTCCCCGGCCCGGCCGACAAAGGGCTCACCTTGCCTATCTTCGTCGGCTCCCGGTGCTTCCCCCACAAACATTAGCTGGGCGTTGATATTGCCCACGCCAAAAACAACATTCTTGCGGGCCGCTGCCAGGTGCTCGCATTTAACGCAAACCATGGCTCGCTGGCGCAATTCGGCAAAGGCGGCCGCT
Organism: Binatia bacterium; assembly: GCA_035566895.1. GTDB lineage: Bacteria > Verrucomicrobiota > Verrucomicrobiia > Limisphaerales > UBA8199 > DATMQA01. Next base: position 53,311 of record DATMQA010000120.1, on the reverse strand, counting down.
TTGGCTTCGGCGCTCAGCTCAGGTCCAGCCGCCGGAGCGGGCGCCTCCCCGGGCAGTGAGAGGAGCGGCGCCTGCTCGGTGGTCCCTTTCGACAGCGCAGGTTTGGACATGGGGACTGCCGCCGAAGCGGTTGGCTTTGCAGCAAGGCTTTGGACCGGGGTTTCTGAGCTTTTGCGAGAAACCGTCTCTCGCCCCTGGCTCAAGCCAGTCAAAATCTCGGTCGAAACGGTGACGAAACGGACCCCGTGCGCTTTGAGGCCCTGGAGATGCTGAATCGTGGCGTCGAGAAGTTGGTGATACGGATCGGACATTGGCGCAAAGCTTACCTTCCGGACCAATACAGGGCAAGTTCCGCAACAGCTCCGCAAGATCTGAAATGTTCTTGTGCCTTCTCGTGCTTTTGTGGCCATTTTATTCTTCGCGTCTTCCTTCTTCGCTGTTCAATTCCGGGTTGGAGGATGGGTCGCTCTTTGGTTAACCCTGTCCGTTATTGATTGACTTTACGGCGGCATAGCTGACAATCTCCCCATGCTGCAAAACCCCACAGATTCGAGGCCCGATTCCCGCGCGCTTGCCCGGTCACTCGCCCACCCGCGCGCTACTTTTGCACCCGTGGCCAAAGTTCTGCTCAATCGCTGGTTTTTCCTTTGTTGCCTTCTGTTCCCTCCGGCCCTTTCAGACGGCGCCGAGCCGTTCCGTTTTGCCTTTCTGAGCGACAGCCACGTCGGCTCCTCGACGGGGGAGCAGGACCTGCGAGCGACCGTGCGGGACATCAATTCAATGACGGGTTTGAGCTTCGTGGTGGTCTCGGGCGATATCACCGAATACGGTTCGCTTGAACAGCTTAGGCTGGCGAAGAGCATTTTTGACGAAGTAAAGATCCCCTTCCATTTGGTTCCCGGCAATCACGACACCAAATGGTCGGAGTCCGGGGCGACGGATTTTGCGCGGCTTTGGGGTGAGGACCGGTTTGTGTTCGAGCACGGCAGGTTTCGTTTTATCGCGATGCACGAAGGGCCGGTGATGAAAATGGCGGATGGCCATTGGGCGCCGCAGGACGTGCACTGGCTCAAAGAAACACTCGAACACCTTCCTGACAAAAACCAGCCCATCATCTTCATCACCCATTATCCCCTCGATGACGGGATCGCCAACTGGTACATCGTTTTGGACCTGCTCAAGCAATACAACACCCAGGTGGTGTTGTGCGGGCACGGTCATGCCAACCACAAGCTCCTGTTTGAAGGAATGCCTGGAGTTATGGGCCGCTCCAACCTCCGCGCTCGAGCTGAAGTCGGCGGCTTCAATCTCGTTGAAGTCAAAGATGGAACCATGACCTTTTGCGAACGGGTCACGGGTCAGGAGACCAAACCCGCCTGGCACTCAGTGGTGCTGGAGAAACATGATTACGCCAGCGATACCAACAGATATCCCCGCCCCGATTTTTCAATCAATTCGCGGTGTCCGGAGGTGAAGGAGCGGTGGAGTTTCCAGACCGGCTACACCATCGCCAGCTCGCCCGCCTTTTGGAAGGGGCTGGTGATCATCGGCGACGCCTCGGGCATCGTCTATGCGTTTGGTGTCAAAACTGGCGATGTGAGGTGGCGATTCAAGACGCAGAACGCCGTCTATTCAACCCCTGCCGTCGCCGGTGATGTTGTTGCAGTCACATCCACCGATGGCAACATCTATGGCCTCAAAGCCGCCAATGGGAAGGAGCTTTGGCGCTATACCACCGGCCGGCCGATTGTTGCCTCGCCGGGCATTGCGAATGGCACGGTTTATGTGGGATCGAGCGAAGGGAAGTTCCGCGCCTTGAAACTCGCTTCGGGCAAACTCGCCTGGGAATTCCCAGGCCTGAACGGCTTTGTCGAGACCCGGCCCCTGGTATATCAAGGCAAGGTGATTTTCGGCGCGTGGGACCAGCACCTCTATGCGCTCGATGCTAAAACCGGCGCCCTCGCCTGGAAATGGAAGGGCGACCGCCCGGGCACGTTGCTCTCCCCGGCCGCCTGCTGGCCCATTGCCGCAAAAGACAAGGTTTTCATCGTTGCGCCAGACCGGCAGATGACCGCGCTCAACGCAAAAACCGGAGCGCAACTCTGGCGCACGGGCCATTATGTCGTGCGTGAATCCATCGGTCTCTCTGAAGACCGGAGCCGATTTTACGTTCGCGCGATGAATGATTTTTTCTATGCGTTTTCCACCTCGTCCTCCCAGCCGGAGAAGCTTTGGGAGTGCAATGCCCATTTCGGTTACGATATCAATTCGGCGATGCTGGCCGAGAAAGGTGGCGTGGTGTTTTACGGCACCAAAAACGGCCTGCTCTTTGCGCTGGATGCCAAAACCGGCGCCATTCAATGGCAGCATAAGCTCGGCGTCGGCGTGCTCAACACGGTCGTGCCCTTGAACGCAACGCAGGTGCTGACGACAGATTTCGATGGCAAAGTCGCGCTGGTCGAGGTGACAAAGTAAGGCAAGCTTGGGACCTCCTTGACTTTCGTGGCTGCATGTGACTTTCCTTCTCCGCACAGCTGATTTGATTCTTATGCTAACCCAAAAAGCACCTCTCACTGCGGCACTGGCTTCTTTCACGCTTGCGGGCGCCGCCGCCGCAGCGACCTTTGGCCTCGAGACGCTCGACCTCCAGCAGGTCGAACAGGAATGGGGCCAGCCCCACGCCAATCAATCCGTCGAGGGCCATCCTTTGCTTCTGGGTGGGCAGCGGTTCGAGCATGGCCTGGGCACGCACGCCACCAGCACGTTCCGCATTGCCCTCGGCGGAAAAGCCGAACGCTTTACGGCTGTCGTGGGCGCTGATGACGAAGTGGAGCACCGCGGCAGCATCACTTTCAGGGTCGTTGGCGATGGCAAAACCCTTTGGGAAAGCGGCGTGATGCGCGGCGGCGATCCCGCCAAACACGTCGCGGTGGACTTGCATGGCATAAAAACGCTTGTTCTCAGCGTCGGCGACGCCGGTGATGGCATCGACCATGACCACGGCGACTGGGCGGACGCGCAAATTGTAATGACCGAAGGCAAGCCGCAAGCGTTCGCTCCACCGCGGGAACCGGCAGTCGTGTTGACGCCCAAATCTTCGCCCCAGCCGCGTATTAATGGCGCCAAACTTTTTGGTGTTCGCCCCGGTTCCCCATTCCTCTTCACGATTCCGGCATCGGGGCAACGTCCGATTGCTTTTGCGGCAGATAACCTGCCCTCCGGCTTGCAATTGGACCCGCTGACCGGCCGCATCACCGGAGTCCTCAAGGAGAAAGGCTCTCACCTGGTCACACTGCACGCCAAAAACGCGAGCGGTTCAACTCAACGTGAATTCAAAATTGTCTGCGGCGATACCATCGCGCTGACCCCGCCACTGGGTTGGAACAGTTGGAACGGCTTTGGTTGCGACGTGAAAGAAGCCAATGTCCGCGCCGCCGCCGATGCGATGGTCGCCAGCGGGCTCATCAATCACGGCTGGACCTATATCAACATCGATGATTGCTGGGAGGCCGGCCGGGATGGGGAGGGCAACGTTCAGTCCAACCCGAAGTTCCCGGACATGAAGGCGCTGGCCGACTATGTTCATGGCAAGGGCCTGAAAATCGGCTTGTATTCCTCGCCAGGGCCGACGACCTGTGCCGGCCACGAAGGCAGCTATAAACATGAGGAACAAGACGCGCGCCGTTATGCTGAATGGGGCTTCGATTACCTGAAATATGATTGGTGCAGCTACGGCGGAATCAAGCCGCGTCCCAACCATGAGGAGTTGCTGGAACCTTACCAGGTGATGCGTGCCGCGCTGGCCAAGGCGCCGCGGGATATCGTCTTCAGCTTGTGCCAGTATGGCATGGGCAATGTCTGGGAATGGGGCGCGCAGGTCGGCGGCAATTGCTGGCGCACCACCGGCGACATCAGCGACACCTGGTCGAGCATGTCCGGCATCGGGTTCGGCCAGGCCGGCCACGAAAAGTTCGCCGGGCCGGGCCACTGGAATGATCCCGACATGTTGGTGGTGGGCTATGTCGGCTGGAGCGCCAAGGTGCGGCCTACCCGCCTCTCACCCAACGAGCAATACACGCACATCTCTTTGTGGTGCCTGCTGTGTTCGCCGCTGCTGATCGGCTGCGACATGACCCGGTTGGACGATTTCACCCTTAACTTGCTCACCAATGACGAAGTGCTTGACGTCAACCAGGACCCGCTGGGCCGCCAGGCGGGCCGTGTTGCCAAAGAAGACTCGTGGGAGGTGTGGGCCAAGGAACTGGAGGACGGCTCGAAAGCGGTCGGCTTGTTCAATCGTGGTGAGGACGAGGCGATGCTGACCGCCAATTGGGCCCACCTCGGTTTAACAGGAAAACAAGTGGCGCGCGACCTTTGGCGCCAAAAGGACCTGGGCACATTCAACGGGCAGTTCCAAATCTCAGTGCCGCGGCATGGGGTGGTCTTGGTTAAACTGACACCAGCGAGGTAACCTCATGCTTACTTCGTGAGCAGCATTTTCAGACCGGCGACGACAAGCACCGTGGCGAGGAGCCGGCGCATTATCAGGGGGCTGAGGCGACGGCTGCCCAGTTCCGCGCCTATCAACCCGCCAATCAACGCCGCCGGAGCCCACCAAAGAACCTCGTGCGGCAGTGCTCGTACACTCTGCCAATGGCCCAGTAAGCCAGCCATCGAGTTTACCCAAATGAAAGCCGCCGAGACGCCGGCGGTCTTGCGCACGTCCGCCCAACCGAAAAGCAAGAGGAGGGGGCTGAGAAAAATTCCCCCGCCCACTCCGGTCAGGCCCGACAGTAAACCAATGGCAGCGCCCAGGGAGAGTGCCGCTGGCAATGGAGCGGGTTTTTGAACCAGCGGCGAATGAGCGGATTGCTTGATGGCCAGCCGCCACGCTGCAAAGAGTAAAACGAGACCGAGGATTATTTTGTAAACGTGGACCGGCAGCTTCCACGACCCGCCCAAGAAAGCAAAAGGAACCGAGAGCACCGCAAATGGCCAAAAAATATTCCAGGCAAAACAACCCGCCCGTGCAAAACGAAACGTGCCCACCCCGGCCACAAACAAGTTCAGCACCAGCGCGGTCGGCTTCATCACCTCCGGCGCGAGGTTGAACAAGGCCATCGCGGCCAAATAACCGGACGCTCCGCCGTGGCCCACCGTCGAGTAGAGCAGCGCGGCGATGAAGATGAGCAGGGTAAGGAGGAGAGTGTCAGCCATAGATTCCCATCCGCGCGGGCTCCATTATTCTATCCCGCCGTCAGGTCGCCGGCGGATTATGTCTCACCAGCAAGGGGATGCTGATTTGCGGCCGGTCATCCAGGGACAGATCAATCGAGTAATGGCCCGGGTTCTCGAACCTGAGTTGCTGGATATTGACGATGAAGTTGCGAGTGCTGAACAGCGCATCTCCCGGGACCACGACTTCCACCGGAATATCCGGGCAGCGCAGGATGGAGCGCCCGTCGGCATCAACGAAGTTCAACTTGAGTTTGTGGGCGCCTTCATCTTCGCTGCCGAAAATGACGCGCAAAGCAATCGAGCATTGCGGGTGCGCCGCGGGGAGTTGCTGGGTGTAGATGGTATCAAAGGCGCCAAGCAAGTTCAGCTTGCCATTGTCGTCTGTCGCCGCGTCGCACAGGACTGCCACTTGAATGTTCATTGCCGGCTGCGCGCGGCAAGCTTGCAGCCGAGTGGCCAGGGTTCTCGGAAGGCCTGCTGCAAACTACGTTCCTCACCGCGCGAAGGGAGCTTACCGGGGCGCCGCGGCTTAGGGCAAACAGAAACCGGACTAAGCTTCCGGAGCTTTTGGGTCCACGAAAGTGAGTTTGACGGCGCCGGTTTTGGGTTTGGCAAAACTGTCGAGCGGACTAAAGCCGGAGTCCGTGGCCGGCGGAGCTGCGGCGCGGGACTCGGATGCGTCGGGGTCAAGAGCAGAACGCAGGGCGCCTTCGACAAGTTGGGCGCAATGGATTTTCATCGGGGGCAGCGGGCCGAGTTCACCGGCTAATTCCTCAGTTTTGAGCGCGAGGGCTTCTTCGGCGGTTTTGCCGCGAATCAATTCGGTGGCGAGGCTGGCGACCGCGATGGCGGTTTCACAGCCGAAGGATTGAAAGGTGGCGCGGTCGATGACTTTGCGGCCCTTGTCCTCTTTGAATTTCACCCAGAGGCGCAGCATTTCACCGCAATCGGCATTACCGACCGTGCCGATAGCGTCGGCGCCGGGCAATTCACCCAGATTCTGCGGGTTTCGCAGGGCCTCGGCTATGCGCTTTTGAAGGTCGTCAGTCATGGTTCTGTCTTCATTCGTTCACCCCACCCTGTACCGTCGCATCGTCGGGTCCACTTCCTTTGCCCAGGCGTCGATCCCGCCGCGGAGGCAGCGAACGTTTTGGAGACCATGGCCGAGGAAATAGGCGGCCGCGTCCAGGGCCTGCCGCCCCTGATGATCGATGATGACCAGTGGGCGCGCGTTAGTGCCCTCGGCCAGGATGTCACGCATAGTCGGCTGAGACAGCAAGACCGAACCGGCAATTTGGACGGCCTCGAATTCCTCCCGGGAGCGAACATCAAGCAGGCGGATGGATTTATCGTGATTGAGCCACTCAGCGAGGTCCTTAGCGTTGAGCAGGATTTTGGCGTCTTGCTCGTGGCTCGCCTGGACATGCGCCAGGACTTCCCCCACGTTCAGGTTGCCGTTGCGCTCGCAAACTTGTTCGAGGGATTCGTCCGGTTGAAAGGCGCAACTGCTGCAGCCACCGATGTGGTAGCGGCGGAAAAGCGCGCGCTGAGCGCCGGGGTACATTTCCAGCACTTCCCGCATTGTGGAAGAGGCCGTTATTTGTTCCTGGACGACCATACTAAACTCCAAAAAACTTCTGAATTTCGCCCACAACTTCGATGAAGCGATCGATTTCCTGGACGGTGTTATAGAAGTAAAAGCTGGCTCGGGCGGTTGATTCGACACCCAGCTTGCGCATGAGCGGTTGGTTGCAATGGTGGCCCCCACGCAAGGCCACCCCGCGCTGGTCGGCAACCGTGACCACATCGTGCGCGTGAACGTCTTTGAGCAGAAATCCAACCAGGCCTGCCCGGCCGATGTGCGGGCCAAAGAGACGAATCCCTTCTTTGAAACGGGACAGTTGCGAATAGGCGTAGGCGCCCAATTCCTGGTCGTGTTGGGCGATGTGGTGCCGGCCGATTTTGTCGAGGTAATCCATCGCGGCGTGCAAGCCAATGGCGCCGGAGATGTCAGGGGTGCCGGCCTCGAATTTGTGCGGGGCATGTTTCCAGGTGCTCTTTTGGAAATCGACGCTGAGAATCATCTCGCCGCCACCCTGGTAAGGCGGCATGGCTTCCAACACTTCCTGGCGCCCATAAAGGACGCCGATGCCGGTCGGACCGCACATTTTGTGACCTGAGAAAGCGAGGAAGTCACAGCCGATTTCCTGAACGTCCAGCGGGCGATGGCCGGCGCTCTGGGCGGCATCCACCAAGGTGGTAATGCCGAGTTTGCGGGCCCGGGCACAGAGCTCGGCAACGGGATTGATAGTCCCGAGGGAGTTGGAAACATGGGTCAAGGCGAAGAGCTTGACGTCCCTGGTCAGCCATTCGTCGAGGTGGCTGAGGTCGAGCAGGCCGATGTCGCCGGTGACGGGAAGGAAGGTGAGTTTGGCGCCAGTGCGCTCAGCCAGGAGCTGCCAAGGGACGATGTTGCTGTGGTGCTCCATCTCGGTCAGTAGAATTTTATCGCCGGCCCTGACGTTTTTTGAACCCCAGGCCTGCGCCACCAGGTTAATGCCTTCGGTGGTGCCGCGAGTGAAGATGATTTCGTCGGCGCTGCGCGCATTAATGAACTGTGCGGTGCGCGTGCGGGCCGCCTCGAAAGCGGTGGTGGCGCGGTTGCTCAGCTCGTGAATGCCGCGATGGACGTTGGCATTATCGTGCTCGTAATAGTGGCGCAGAGCTTCGAGGACGGGGAGCGGCTTTTGTGTGGTGGCGGCGTTATCGAAATAGAGCAGCGGGTGGCCATGGACCTTCTGGTCAAGGATCGGGAAATCGGCGCGGAAGGCAGACCAATCCGGTTTCTTCATCTTTTGCTTCGGAGGAGCTGGAGCTTCAGTCATCATTACAATAGGCCGAGTTGGAGCTTGGCGGCTTCGGTCATCATCGCCTGGTTCCAGGGCGGGTCCCAGACCAGTTCGACGGCCACATCATCGACGCCTTCGAGTCCGAGCAAGCGGTTTTGGACATCCTGGGCGAGGGTGGGGCCCATGCCACAACCGGGAGCGGTGAGAGTCATTTTCACATCGACTTTGTAGGTGTCGGGGGCAAGGGGCGAGAGGTGACAATCATAAATGAGGCCGAGATCGACGATGTTCACGGGAATTTCCGGGTCGTAGCAGGTGCGCAACTGGCTCCAGATTTCTTTTTCCAACGTCTCCTGGTTGACTGGGGCGCCGGTGCTTGCAGGCTTGGCTGTAGCCTCAACGCCCAAGGCGTCGCCGTCCTTGCCTTCGATGCGAAACATGTTGCCGTTGACGATGACGGTGTAGCTGCCACCGAGGGATTGGGTGATATGGGCCTGTTCGCCTTTCTGCAAGGTGACCTTGGTGCCGACGGGGATGATTGCCGCCTCAACGTCGCGGGAGAGAGTGATAGGTTCGCTGCTAGTCATAATAAAGGGAATATAGCCGATCCGTGCAATTCCTGCCTGCTATATGTCCTCGGTCTCAGTACTGACTGCTTGAGCGCCTTGGCCTTTGAGGGCAGCCAGCACTGCGTGCCAGGCCAGGATCGCGCATTTGACCCGGGCTGGAAATTTGTGCACGCCGGCAAAAACAGCCAGTTTACCGACCTCACCCACGACGCGGCCGGTGGTAACCATTTCGTGGACTTGATCAAACATTTTGTGCACGTCGGATTTTGTTTTACCCTTGACCGTTTCGGTCAACAGTGAGGCAGAGGCTTTGGAAATACAGCAGCCCGAACCGGTGAAGCTGATGTCTTTGATGGTCTCACCTTCCGTCAGCAGGAACAGCTTCAACTGGTCCCCGCAGAGCGGGTTATGGCCCTGGGCAAAACAGGTGGGCCGCGCCAATTCATGAAAATTGCGCGGGTGCTTGCAGTGCTCAAGAATGACCTGCTGATAGAGCTCCGATAGATCGTCAAACACGAAAAGAGGTAACCACGAAATACACGGAAAGAAGCGACGCGCGGGTGTGCCCCAAACCGGCTTTTTCTGTCGTGTATTTCGAGTGCTTTGTGGTTGAGTTCATTTGGCCTTTTCTCCGAGGTGCGGGTTGGCTTCCAACCGTTCCCAAATCAACTTATCCAACTCTTCCCGAACGGGGATACAGCGAATGCGCTCGATGATCTCGCCGGCGAAGGCGTGAATCAACATACGCCGGGCCGTCTCGGAGTCGATGCCTCGGGTTCGCAGATAGAAGATGGATTCATCATTCAATTGGCCGATGGTTGCGCCATGGGTGCATTTGACATCGTCGGCGTAAATTTCCAATTGCGGTTTGGTATCGATCGTGGCTTCCTCTGAGAGCAACAGGTTTTTGTTGGTCTGTTTGGCGTCGGTCTTTTGGGCAGGCTGGCGCACCAGGATGCGGCCATGAAAAACGCCTTTGGAGCGGCCATCGAGAATGCCATTGTAATATTCGTGGCTATTGCAGTGGGGTTGGGCGTGATCGACGACCATGTGGTGGTCGGCGAGTTGGTCGCCCCGGGTCAGGTAAAGTCCGTTGAGCACGCACTCAACACCTTCGCCTGCCAGCGTGGTGCGGATGTTGTTGCGCGAGAGCTTCGCTCCCGTGGCAACTGAATGGGAAATGAAATTGCAGCCGCGCCCAAGGTGCGCGTGGATGGCCGCCATGTGAAAGGCGCTCAGGCTTTCATCCTGGAACTTGCAATGCTCAACCACCGCGCCCTCGCCCAGCACCAATTCGGTTACGGCGTTGGTAAAATACGCCCCCTGGATGGCGCAGGCGTAATTCTCGACGAGAGTCGCCCGCGCGCCTTTATCAACGAGGACAAGGTTCCGCGGGTGGGAGGTGGCGCCGTCCTCCTTTGCCGTAGAGATGAACAGCAGATGAATCGGGGTTTCGACCACCCTGCCGGCCGGGACGTGAATGAAAGCGCCATCCTGGAAGAACGCGGTGTTCAGCGAGGTGAACGTGTTGTCGGCCCCGGAGGCATAGCGGCCCAGGTGCTGTTCGAGCAGACTCGAATGCGAGTTCAAGGCGGCCGCCAGACTTGTGACCGTTACGCCTTGCGCTTGTGGAATCGCTGAAGAAAGAGATTCAATAAAGTGGCCGTTAACGAAGACCAGGTGTGCTCCCGGCAAGCGGCTAAAGGTGAGCTCGTTGAGGGTTTCCCGGGTAAGACCATTCCCGGAGGCCTCAAAGAGGGGTTTAAACGGTAGTTTGGCAATCGGGGCAACATTGGTGAAACGCCAGTCTTCATCCTTAAGGGCCGGGAAGCCTAATTCGGCGAAGCGGGCGATGCCGGCCTTGCGTAGCGGGAAGATCCACGCCGGTTGCCTGGCTTCGTGTTCGAACCGTTCGAATTCTTCGAGACGCGGCTCGTTTTCCGTTAATAGCGTTTTTTCCATTGCCTGAACCATACTTGCACACTTGTCTTGCTCCTCGTGAGAGTCAAATTGAGTTTGGTAGTGTCTCACCGCCGAGGGAGGAGTGCAAGTCAACGATTGGAGCCGTAAACAGGAGGATTGGAGGGGACCTCACTCCGCCTTTCCGCCTTACAGCCGTTTGGCCAGGCGGGAGGCCAGGCGGTCAAGCGCGGGAGACCGGTCCAAGGGCGACAGGTGTACGTCCAGCAGACAGAAACCCTCAGTCCAGCCCTGGGCCTGCGAAAGAGCATGGTCCAGGTCTCGTTCGGTCTTCACCAAAAAACCACGCCCGGCGCCGAGGATTTCGGGCAGGCGGCTGTACCGCCAGGGCCAGACGTCGTTGTACGGACCATCCTGCATGTGCCGTTCGGTGCCATAACCGAAGTTGTTCAACACCACCACGACCGGATTGAGTTTGTACCGGGCTACAGTGGCGAGCTCCATGCCCGTCATTTGAAAAGCGCCGTCGCCCACCAGCACCAGCGGTCGGGATTTAGGCTTGGCGAGTTGAGCGCCGATGCAGGCGGGCACGGCGAAGCCCATGGAAGTATAGTAGGCGGGGCTAATGAATTCAGTGCGGCCCCGGATGAAAAGATCGGTGGCGCCGAACAGCGCGTCGCCCACGTCAGCGACGACGATGGTGCTCTCGGAAATGAACGCGTTGAGGCGTTGGAAGAGGTGCTTGACGGTGAGCGGACCAAGGCCGTCCCCAGCTCGGCCCAGCTTGCTGAACTGCGGTCGGACCTTTGATTGGCTCCTCGCTGTTAGCGCTGCTACTGCCGGGGACTGCCGCGCTCCGCCCCCGAGAGGAGCGGGTCTTGGTATTTTCGGAGTTGGGCGACGGCGGAACCGGAGGCGGAGCAAACCGCGCATGAAATCCTTGAAGCGCACATCTTCATAGATGTGATAGCCGAGGGAGAGTTTCTCGCTGGTGGCCGAGATGCAGCGGGCGGGATCCAGGTGTGCAGTGTAAATACCAAGATTGATGTCCGTCATGAATGTGCCTAGCAGAACGACGCAGTCACTGGTCTCGACGTATTGGCGCACATCATCGCGGCCCATCGCACCTTCGTAAACGCCCAGGTAAAACGGGTGCTGTTCGCCGATCACGGATTTGCCCAGCACGGTGGCGGCCACGGGGATGCGCGTCTTGCGAGCTAATTCAATGACTTGGTCCTGCAGACCGAAACGGTGAACCTCAACATCGGCCAGGATAACCGGTTGGCGCGAACGATTGATCATCTCCTCAGCTTCGGCCAGCGCGGCTTGCAAACTCTGAGGGTTGCTGCGCTCGTGGATTTTCGGAGTCTTGTGGTGAGGAATCCCACGCACGAGGACCTGGTCCCGCGGCAACTCGAGATAAACGGGGCGTTTGTAGCGAACGGCAGCGTGCAGCACGCGATCAATTTCCTGGAAGGCAGTTTGCGGATCGCTCAGAACCGCCGAGGCGATAGTGAGCTGTTCAAAAACTTTCTTTTGGGTATCAAACTCTCGGACCTTGTGATGGAGCAGCGGGTTCTTCTCACGTTCCTTCATCCCGGGCGCGCCGCTGATAACAACGACGGGCGATTTTTCTGCGAAGGCCTCAGCCGTGGTGTTGGCGACCTTGAGTCCACCGACGCAGTAAGTAACGCAGACGGCACCCAAGCCGTGCACGCGGGCGTAGGCGTCCGCCGCAAAGCCCGCCCCCTGCTCGTCGCAAGTATTGATGAGCCGCAGTTTGCTTTTGGCCAGCAGGTCATAAAAGCCCAGGACGTAATCGCCCGGGATGCCGAAGACATGCCGGACGCCTTCTCCATAGAGGCGTTGGATGATGTATCCGCCGATGGAAGGTGATGTTTTCATCTACCCGGCAACATAGACATTTGGGGTTGTGATCGCCAGCCTGTCCGGCACATTGACAGAGTGCCAATATTGGAATTTCACGCTATAAATCACGGAGACGATAATTGAAGACGTGATCATGCTCACCGAAGACGATGTTAAAACCGCTCTTAAGGCGGTGAAATACCCCGGTTACACGCGCGACATCCTTTCGTTTGGGCTGGTCAAACAGATCGCCGTCAAGGATGGTGCAGTCAGCGTCAGTATGAATCTGACCAGCGGCAACCCGGAAGCCGCGCGGCAAATCAAAACCGAATGCGAACAAGCGCTGCGTGCTTTGCCCGGGGTAAAAGCCGTTTACGTAGAGGTCAATCAACCGAGCGCGGCGCCGGCACCGGCGGCTGCCGGAGCGCAAACTCCTTGGTCCCAGCAGGCTCGAGTGCCGGGCATCCGGCGGATTGTGGCGGTAGCCAGCGGCAAGGGTGGCGTGGGCAAATCGACCGTTTCGGTCAACCTTGCCTGCGGACTGAAACATCTGGGGGCGAGAGTGGGCCTTTTGGACTGCGACATTTACGGTCCCTCCATTCCGTTGATGATGGGCGTCCACCAGAAACCGACGATTAGTGACGAGGATAAGATGGTCCCGCCCGCTAATCACGGTGTGAAACTCATGAGCATGGGATTGCTCCTGGAAGGAGATCAACCAGTGATTTGGCGCGGGCCGATGATCATGAAGACCATCCAGCAATTCTTCAGCGCCGTTGAGTGGGGCGAACTGGACTTTCTGCTGGTGGATTTGCCACCCGGCACCGGGGATGCCCAGCTTACACTCTGCCAAACCGTACCGCTGGACGGTGGGGTAATTGTGACCACCCCCCAGGAGGCATCCCTGGGGGTGGTCCGGAAGGGCATTGCGATGTTTTTGAAGGTCAATGTTCCTATCCTCGGTATCGTGGAAAACATGAGTTACTACACTACCCCTACCGGGGAACGTGTGGAAATCTTTGGGCACGGTGGGGGGCAAGCCGAAGCGAAGCGCCAGAATGTCTCGTTTCTTGGGGAAGTTCCTATTTTCACGGAAGTTAGGGAAGGTGGAGACAAAGGGTTGCCGGTGGTTGTATCGGCGCCTAAGCAACCGCCGGGCAGCGCTTTCATTAGAATTGCCGAAGCCTTGCGGGAGAAACTCCAATAATTTGAAGGCCTTTTTGCGTTTTCGTGGTAGACTTTAAGTAACAAGCTGGAAGTTTGAGAACATTTTTAGATAGTGCAAACATACGAGCGAAAAGTTGCACTTTGACGTTGTCAAAGTTCCTTAACAATGCTTAGATTTGATTTCGCAACACAATGTTTGAGCGCGCGATTATGGCTGACGACACGAAAGAGGCCCTCTCGGCGAGTGATTTGCTGAAGAACTCGACGCTCTACCGCGAGTTTCAGGCCGAGCGAGAGGAAATCCTTAAGCACAAGTGGATTGAGTCGGAAAAAGCGGGGCGGGATATTGGTTTTGAGCGGGCCTTGACCGACTGGATCATCAAGCACCGCTCGAAATGGCGTAAGAGCCGGCAGGCCGCAGCAGCAAGCCGTTAGACGTGCTGCGGCTCCTTTAAGGCAGTCCCGCGAGGCTGCTAAGGAACTGATGCTAAACAATTTGTTCGAGGACAGGGCGGAGCGCCCGAGAGAGAGCTATTGTGCCTCACGATGGATCCCCTTCAGCAAACACCAAGCTCCAAACACCAAGCTCCAGAAAAGCTCCAAACACCAAGCTCCAATTCCACCGTTTCCCGGGCTGTTTTCGTCGGGGAATCGCCCCGGTTCCGTAGCGCCGCCAATTGCTGGCGGCAGTTTTTGGAATTTGGAGCTTCTCCCACGGTATGCCTGAATCCACCCTTATTCTGAATGCCGGGGCAATGCAGCGGGCCCTAACGCGGATCGCTCACGAGATCGCCGAACGAAACGAAGCCGGAAGCGAGGTGGTGGTGGTGGGTATCCAGCGTGGGGGAGTGCCGTTGGCCCAGCGGTGGGGCGTGCTGCTGACGGGAATCTGGAGGCAACCAGTTCCGATCGGCAGCCTGGACGTGAGCATGCACCGCGATGATCTGGACCAACGAGTCGCTCCTAACATGCAGCCGACGATCATTCCGTTTGATGTGACCGGCAAGACGGTTGTGCTGGTAGATGATGTGCTTTTCAGCGGGCGGACCGTCCGGGCAGCGATGGATGCGCTAAATGATTTTGGCCGTCCAAAATGTATTCAATTGGCGGTCTTAATTGATCGGGGGCACCGTGAACTCCCCATCAAGGCTGATTTCGTGGGGAAAAACGTACCCACCTCTCTGGATGAAGACATCCACGTGCGATTGACCGAAATGGGCGGCGTGGATGAGGTCGTGGTGGAAAAAAAAGGAGCGCCGTGATGCAGTATTGGAGTAGATATTGGAGAGCTTGCAACCCCACTTGCTCAACCCCCCTTTCCGTCATCGCAGCATTGCCCCGATGAGCTGGAAACGCAAACATCTGCTCGATATAGAGTCGCTCACCGCGGAAGAAATCCTCACGGCGCTGGACACCGCCCGCGCGTTCAAGGAGGTGGGCCAACGGGCGATTAAGAAGGTCCCGGCCTTGCGCGGTAAAACCGTGGTGAATTTGTTCGTCGAACCTTCGACCCGGACGCGCATCAGTTTCGAGCTCTCCGAGCAACGGCTTTCGGCCGACATCATCAATTTCACCGCGGAAGCCTCTTCGCTGAAGAAAGGCGAAACGCTCAAAGACACGGCGCGCAATCTGGAGGCTCTGAATGCGGATTTCATCGTCATCCGCCACAGCGCCTCAGGGGCGCCCCACTTCCTGGCGCGGGTTCTCAATGCCAGCGTGATCAACGCAGGAGACGGGGCGCACGAGCATCCGACGCAAGCCTTACTGGATGTTTTCACCATCCGCGAAAAGAAAGGGCGGATTGAAGGGCTGAACGTGACAATTCTCGGGGACATTCTTTACAGCCGGGTGGCACGCTCGGACATTTGGGCGCTGACGAAGCTCGGGGCGAAGGTGACGCTGTGCGGACCCTCGACGCTGGTGCCGCGGGTGTTTGAGCAGATGGGCTGCCGGGTGACTCACAATGTGGAAGAGGCCATTCGTGACGCGGACATTATCAACCTGCTGCGCATCCAGCACGAGCGGCAGCGCAGGACGATGTTTCCGAGTCTGGGCGAATACAGCAACCTGTTCGGGCTGACCAAAGCACGGCTGACGCGCACGAAGCCCGATGCACTCATCATGCATCCCGGTCCAATCAATCGGGGGGTGGAAATCGACAGCGAGATAGCCGACTCCGGTCGCTCAGTGATTTTGGAACAGGTAACGAATGGGCTGGCGGTGCGGATGGCAGTGTTGTTTTTGGTCAATGGAGGGAAGGGGCCGCAGGAAGTGGCGCCATGAAGTCCACCGTCGGCGATTCACGGGTACTGGTTCGGCGTTCCTCGGGTTAAACCGCGTTGGTTCGTTGATGTCGCCCTCAAGCCTGGAACTCGCTGCGGCTTTCCAGCGATTTATGCAGGGCGTCTTTGACCGCGTCGAGCCGGGCTGGTAGTTCCAGCGGTTGGTTGGCGTGACGGGCCGGAAAGTCGAGTTCGCCCTTGTGGTATTTGACCTTCATCTCGACAAATTTCAGGCCGTGGGCGGTGGAGATCACCACCACCCGCTCGGCTTTGTCAATTTTGCCGGCCTTGAGCAGTTTCAGCAGAACCGCCAGCGCGACGCCTGTGTGAGGGCAGTTGAACATGCCGGTTCGGTCACCGAGCGCAGCGGCATCCGCCAGTTCCTCTTCGCTGGCCTGCTCGACGATCCCGTTGAACTGTTTGAGCGTGCGCACCGCTTTTTGAAAGCTGACCGGGTTGCCGATCTGGATGGCGCTGGCGAGGGTTTTCTGAGCCTCGATGGGTTCGAAAACTTCGAAGTTGCGCAGATAAGAGCGATATAGCGGGTTGGCTCGTTGAGCCTGCGCGACAGCAATCCGCGGCAGCTTGGCGATGAGCCCGAGGTCTTTCATCATCATCAGGCCTTTGCCCAGAGCGGAGACGTTGCCGAGGTTGCCCCCAGGAATGATGATGACGTCGGGCGCTTCCCAGTCGAACTGCTGGACGATTTCGATGCCGACGGTCTTCTGGCCTTCGACGCGCAGGGAATTCATCGAGTTGGCGAGGTAAAGCGTTGGGTCTTTAGTGATTTCCTGCACGAGCTTCATGCAACCGTCGAAATCGGTATCCAGGTAAAGCACGAGTGCGCCGTTGGAAATCGGCTGAACCAATTGGGCGAGCGAAATTTTGCCGCGTGGCAACAGGACAATCGATTGAATGCCAGCGGCGGCGCAGTAAGTGGCGAGCGCGGCTGAGGTGTCACCGGTCGAGGCGCAGGCGACGGCTTTAATGGGGGCGCCTTCGGAAATCATTTGTTTGACCTGGGAAACCAGGACAGTCATGCCAAGGTCTTTAAAGGACCCACTGTGGGTGTTGCCGCAGAGTTTTATCCAAAGGTCCTTAAGGCCGATGACTTTGCTGAAGCGCTCAGCCCAGAAGAGGTTGGTGCCTCCCTCGTAAAGCGAAACGATATTGTTGTTGTCGATTTGGGGAAGAATCCATTCCTTTTTGCCCCACACACCAGAGCCGTAGGGCCACTCGTTGCTTTTGTAACGGTCCTCGAAGAGTTTCATCCATGCGGCGGCGCTGCGCTGAGCCAGGGCCTGGGTATCGTGCTTCACCTCCAGCAGCGACTGGCAGCGCTCGCATTGGTACACGATAGAGTTAAGCGGATAGGTGGCGCCGCATTCAGGGTTGATGCATTGAAACCAGGCTTTGTAGGGCATAGCGATTTCTGTAATTAAGCTATCCGGTGCGGGTTGCAACGTCAAAAAAGAGCGATGAATCGCGTGCGCGACATTGCCTTTTTGTGATCGTCGGAATGCGAGCGCGTATTTCCAACCTTGCCAATTACCGCCTCAGGTACTTTAACACCGCTTCCGTTCGGGAGTGGACATGTAACTTCTGATAGACGCCGCGAATATGGAAACGGATGCCATCCAGGCTAATGCCCAATCGGTCGCTAATCTCCTTATATCGATTCCCGAGGGCGAGTTCCTCCAGAACCTCCCGTTCGCGAGGCGTGAGATTCTCCATGTCGGCTGGTACCGGGTCGCTTTTGCGGAAGCGCTGCACAATGCGGCGAGCAATTTGTGGCGTCATCGGTGAACCGCCATGGCTGACTTCCTCGATAGCTTCCACGAGCCGGGACGGAACAGTGTCTTTGAGCAGAAAGCCATCAGCGCCTGCCAGGATGGAGTTGAAGAGGGAATCGTTGTCGTCATGAACTGTCAGCATAATGATGACCACGGTGGGCATAAGGCCTTTCAAGACCCTGACGCACTCGACTCCATCCATTTTCGGCAGTTTGACATCCATCAGAACCACGTCCGGTTTGTGCCGGGCGATATCTGCCAGGGTTGATTCGGCGTCCGCATAGTCGGCCACGACCCGAAGCCGAGGCGACCTCTTGAGAAGGTTCTTCATACTCATCCGCAGGTCATCGTTGTCCTCCACCAATGCCACCGAGATGCTCATATTTTCACGTTTCGAATCAGCTTCCACGGATTGTGCAAACGGAACCTTCCTTCGTTGGATATGGCAGTTGCACGCGAATGCAGGTTCCGGCCCCTTGGCGACTGTCAATTTGCAGCGAGGCGCCAATCGCCTCGGTCCGGTGACGCATATTTGCCAGGCCGCTACGCTGGCTTGCCGCGGCAAGGCCGACATTAAAGCCGCGCCCGTTATCTTCCACGCGAATCTCAAGAACCCCATCTTGCAGTCTCAGCCACAAACGCGCTTCCGAGGCTTGGGAATGTTTGAGGATATTGTTTAGCGCCTCCTTGATTACCATGAATAAATTATGCCGCACCTCGGCTGTGAGCGGCACAGGTGGGACCTCGGCCGGCAGGTCCAGATGACAGCAAATCGGCGTTGCTTGGAAAAAGTCATACGAGTATTGGCTGATGTACTGCACGAGACTGTCGAGCGTGTCATTTCGGGGGTTAACGGCCCAAATAATCGTCCCTAACCCTCGCACGGCGTTCCGGGCTGTGTTGCCAATCATCGCAGCATGAGCTTCGACTTCCGTGGGCCGCGATTTATCTCCCTTGACTAGTTCGCTAAGCACGATCACGTGCGTCAGACAGGAACCGATGTCATCGTGGAAATCCCTGGCGATGCGCGCGCGTTCGAGTTCGACCAGATGCGCTTGCTGCTGGCGCTCAAGCCTTCGTTGCGCCTTGACATTCTCAATGCGCCGGGCGGCGAACGCGATGCCCGCGCCGCTGCTAAGCAACGCTGTCCCGACGAACCACCACGTCTGCCAAAAGTGGGGCGGAATGATGAGTTCAAACTTTGCCCCCTGTGTGCTCCAAGCCCCATCATTGTTGCAAGCCTGCACCTGGAATTTGTAGCGCCCGTGCGGCAGGTACGAATAGTCCACAATCCGCTTCGTACCACCGTCCACCCAGGCCGAGTCCAAGCCCTCCATGCGATACTTGAAGCGCACTTTCTCCGGTGCCGAAAAGCTGAGAGCCGTGTAGCGAATTCCCAAGCGGGTCTTGCCCGCAGGCGCTATAATTGTGGCTGGTCCCGCGAGGCTGTAGGGTTTTCCATCCACAGTTACTTCTTCAATGAGCACTGGGGGCGACAGCGTGTTAGCCTCTACTGCCTCCGGACCCACGACGACGACTCCCTTTAGAGTTGGAAAAAGCAAACGGCCATCCCGGGTCAGGCAGCCGGAGGGTTGGAAGGCGCACGTGCAGGCGGCGGACAGCATCCCGTCAGACTGATCGAAGCTGGCACAGGAAAAACTCCCCGTCTCCCCGCGCGCGAAGGATTCGAGGGCTGTTTTATCCACGGAAAATATCCCGTGCGGTGAACTCAACCACAGCCGCCTTCTTGAATCCTCGATGATGTGGCAAACCGTCTCGTCCGCCAGACCGTCACGGGTCGTGAAGTTCGCAAACTTGCCGTCGTGCAAGCAACTTAATCCGCCGTCAGCGGTGCCGACCCAAAGCCGGTCGTCGTGATCCACGAAAAGGGACCAGGCCAAATTGCTCAAGAGGCCGTTCGCGGTGGTGTAAGCGGTGAACTTGCCATCGTGCAGACAGAACAACCCCGCTCCTTTTGTGCCCAGCCAGAGCCGGTCCTGCCTGTCCGCGACAATCGCCACCACCTCGTACTCATCCGAGAACCAAGGCATGGACATCTTGGTTAACTGCCCGTTGGCATAGCAAGCGAGGCCGCTCCAATGTCCGAACCAGATTCGACCCTGCGGATCCTCATAAATGGCGTCCACCCGGTCGGAAATGCGGGCCCGGTCGAACATCGGAACACAGTGATCGCCGTGGAATTGATAGACGCCGTGGGAGGAGGTGCCGACCCATAAATTGGACCGACTGTCCTCGAACAAGGACCAAATGTCGGTTAAGGGCAGATCGCTTGCGCCATACCGCGTCGTATTGGTCCCCTGGAATCGGTAAACGCCTCCAAAACTTGTGCCCACCCAAATGCTCGCATCGTGGGCTTCACAGATCGAATAGACCGGGGTCGTCAAGGCGCTTCCGCCCAAAATGCTCAGGCGGCGTGGCTGCAGGCGAACCAGGCCTCCATCAAAGAGCCCAAGCCATTCGTTACCCTCGCGATCCTCCAGGTAGCAGGAGACGGTGGCTCCAGGCAGTCCGCTGGCTGAGTCAATCCTGGCGACCAGGCCATCCGTGGAAGCAGTGACGAGGCCTTCAGGGTATCGGCCCAAACAGAGATTCCCCCGGCGATCTTCGCCCAGGATCTGCAGCGAGGTCTGCACGCCGGCAATCTCGGTCGCAGGGCCAACCCAGCGCCCGGCTTTGTATTTCCTTTGCCAGTAGTTGGTGCGGCACACCCACAATCCGCCGTCGCGGCACGCAGCCAAGTCCCTGATATCAACCTTCGTGCCCAGCTCCGGCAGTTCGACCGACTCGAATCGGTCCTCTTGCAACACCGCCAATCCGCGCGAAGTGCCCAGCCACACTCGACCGCTCTTATCCTGGGCAATCGCGTGAATCTGCCCTCCGGCCAAAGCCCCCTGCAGGGCGATGGATTCAAGCCGGCCCGAGCTTAACCGAAGCAGCCGGCCAGGTTCGTCAACGCGGCTGACCATCCATACCGTGCCTCGTTCGTCCTGGCACACATGGCTGGGAGATACCGGGTAGAAAGCTCGGTTCGTGGAGACCTCAGTCAAGCTTCCACCCGTCCACCGCCACAAAGCCCCGGAACGCGCCACCAACAACGAGTCCCCTGAGCGTTCATTTAAGCAGGTGACAATCTCGTCTTGTTCGTGGCCGGAGCCCAGCAATCGCTCGAATCTGCCTCCGCGGAGACCCACCAAACCACCCCCGCGTTCGGTGGCGATAAATAGCGTGCCGTCCGCTCCTTCGAAGAGCCCGCCGATGCGGCTCTTGGGCAGTTCCGGGCAATTTTGCGGCGTGAACACTTTGAACCTGACACCGTCAAATCGAGCCAGCCCAGCCAGAGTGCCGACCCAAATGTAACCGTCCCTGGTCTGCGCCAGCGAGGTCACCGAAAGGTGCGGCAGACCGTCGGCCATCGACCAGGACTTGATGGTAGATTTGGCTTGAGTTTGCGCGAGCGTGGGGTCTGGCTGCCCGCCTGCATTCAGGCCCCCGTAAACCCAAGCCGCTAGAGCCACGGCGCACCATTTCGTCAACGCATACAGCCTGGATTGAGTGGCGGGAGTTTGCATTCGGACGTTGAATTATAAGATTGCTGGGCCACGGCAACAAGCGTCTTCAAGCTACATCATTGTGCAGGTAGTCAAGACCGCTTCGTTAATGGCATTCTATCAGCCAGATTACGGCTCGGGTATTCGGCTCCCGGACCGCGTGCGCATAAAATCAGCTTGTCATGAAAACAAGAAAGAAGTCACTTTGGACAGCATTCACACTGATCGAATTGCTGGTCGTCATTGCCATCATTGCCATCCTGGCAGCGATGCTTTTGCCCGCCCTCTCGCGAGCCAAACAAAAAGCCAAAGATATCCAGTGTGTCAACAACGTCAGACAATTGTGTTTGGCGCATGCAATGTATCTCAGTGACTTTAGCAAATCATTTCAGTACACGTACGACGAGAATTTGTGGATGGATACACTGCTAACTTATTATGCTCGGGTGGACGCCGCGCGGGTCTGCCCTTCAGCGAGCGCCCCCACGACTCGCATGATTATAAGCCCGCAATACACGTTTGGGGCCGCGGACCAAAAGTGGCAGTGGTTTCCTTATAAAACCAACTTCACGGGCAGTTACGCCTATAATGGGTGGCTTTATACCGGCAACTATTCCATCAGTGGGTTAATGCTCGGCGCGTCGGACGACTGGAAATTCGCCTCCGAAGCCAGTGTGCTGAAATCATCGAACACGCCGCTCTTCGCGGACGCCGTGTGGGTGGATGGGTGGCCGGCAGAGACCGAAGGACCTGCCAAAGATTTGTACAACGGCAGCAACATGTCGTTTATGGGACGATACTCCGTAGCGCGACATCTCGGAGTGGCTCCCACCGCAGCGCCGAGAAACATCACCTTGAGTTCGGGTCTGGTTGGCGGGATAGAGATTGCCTTCCTGGACGGCCACACGGGCCCGGTCAGGCTGCAAAATCTTTGGACTTTAGATTGGCACAAAAATTGGGTGGTTCCCTCCACGATACCGGCGCCTAAATAACCTCGCTTTCGTCGCACACTCAATATGCACCCCGTCGTGGTAAGACCGCTTCAGTTTGCCCCCGGGCTGCTCTGCGCGGCGTGTTTATTCTGTCCCGGAGGGTTGGCAGTGGCAGCAACGAATTCTTATTCGCTCTTGCGCTCTGCGCCGTTGACGAACAATCCCCTGAAGGGCTTTATGCCGTATGTCGGCAGTTACTCGACTTTCCCTTACAGCATGGAGTGGAGTTATCTCCCGTTGCGCTCATTGATGACCGGGCCAACGAACTTCGACTGGTCCAGTCTTGATGCTTTGCTCAGCACCGTCGCCAGTCGCGGGCATCAAACCGTGTTTCGCGTTTATTTGGATTATCCGGCAGAACCTACCGGCATACCCCAGTATTTGCTGGACGCGGGCCTCGTGACGCACAGTTATACCGATTACGGCAACAACGGCCTGAGCGTGTCGCCGGATTACGAGAACCCGCTCCTGGACCAGGCCTTGACCAATTTTATCGCTGCGCTGGGGGCGCGCTACGATGGCGATCCCAGGATCGGCTTCATCACCGTTGGGCTGCTCGGCTTCTGGGGCGAATGGCATAACTATCCATACACGAACTGGTTTGCTTCCACGGCCGTGCAGGACGAAGTCCTGACGGCGTACGGAGCCGCCTTCGCCAAGACGAAATTGCTCGTCCGCAGGCCGGCTGGAACAAATCCGTCCGCGCGGCAACTCGGGTACCATGACGATTCATTTGCTTATCAAACCATCGACCCCCCAGGCTGGATGTTTCTGGGCCTGTTGAAGGCCGCGAGTGAAACAAACAAGTGGCGCACCCAGCCCATCGGCGGCGAGGTTTACCCCCCGAACCAACTGTGCCTGTGGGACCCCACGCAGGCGAATTGTGTGCCAGCGGGTCAGGAGTTCACCAATTGCGTCGCTCTCACCCACGCTTCGTGGATGTTGAACCAGGGCGTTTTCTCTCCCGGCTTCACCGGACAGCAGAAGGCCCTGGCGCTGGCGGGCAGCGGCATGTTGGGCTATGAACTGTATGTTTCCAACGCGATCCTTGTGGATGCTGCTGTTTCCGGGCCGCTGAACCTAAGCGTACAAATTTGGAACACGGGCGTGGCGCCGTTTTACTATGACTGGCCCCTGCAATTGGGTGCTCTTAACGGCAGCAACTCGCTCGTAAGGACATGGACCACGACCTGGAAACTTTCGTCCCTCCTTCCCGCGGGGACGAATAGTGTTTGGAGTTGGTCCCAAGCAAATCACGGCCTGGGAACCGGCCAATATAAGCTCCTGCTGCGCGGGCAAAATCCGCTTGCCAACGGTGTGCCGCTCTCCTTAGCAAACGTCGCGCAAGGCGCTGACCTTCCCGGCTGGCTTACCCTGGGACAGGTGTCGATTGTGTCTGCTCCGGCGAAGCCATCGTTACATGGCAGTCTGTCCCCCTCCGGCTTTGACCTCGACGTCAGCAATGCGGCGCCCGGAGCCTGGGCCGTTCTGGGCACATCCGATTTTGTGGTCTGGTCTCAATTACTATCAACAAATACCAGCACGTCGGGATGGCGCGTTACCGATGGGATTTCATCACCAGCGCGCTTCTACCGTGTGGTCGGCTCGCAGTAAACACCAATGAATCAACCAAACCAATGAACGCAGTATGAAAACACGAAATATTAGACGCAAATCGATTACCCAGCGCGGTCTCCTCCCAGGCTTCGTTAGCCTTGCGCTGCTGTGCCTGGCGCGACTGGCAATGGCTGATGACTTAGTCGTCAATAGCTTCGATACCGCCATCAGCGGAATTGACTGGCAGAACTTTAGAAGCTATGCTTATAGCCACACTGAAGTTTGGGATCCGAACCAGGATTCCACAGGGAATCCAAGCAGCGGCTCGATGTACCTGACCGTAAACTGGCCGCTTCACAGCGATCCCAATTGGAACCAGAGTTGGAACGATGTCCAAATCGCTTTCTACACGCCGCCGTTCAACCCTGCCGACTACATAAACTTTGACGTTGACGTTAAGATTGATGTCACCAACTCGTTTCCAGCGGTGGATGGAACCTACGGGGCGATCGAGTTCATTGTAAATAATCCATGGACCACGGTGCTCGGCTGGGCGCCGCTTTCTGCGACAAACGGCTGGCAACACATTCGCGGCTACTTCTCCGGAGTGCCAGCCGGAACAAATAGCGAAGCCGTTATTGGGCTTATTTCCAACGGCGGAGGCAGCTTTACCAATACCGTCGCCTGTTGGATTGATAACATCGTATTTACTGCTCCAGCCACGGTCCACACGAACCGACCGGCGCTGTCCATCGCGCCAGCGCGGCCAGCGGGACTGACTTGCGTCGCCAGCCAACCCGGAGGTACGTGGCAACGCCAGATGGTCGCCACGGTCAACGACAACTATTCCTGGAATACGGCCACGGCCGTTTCCAATACCACCACGTATTCCATGGACATCGCCGCTTGTCCGGGAACCAATTATTCGGGATTTCAATCCCAACTCTACCTCGTACCCAAAGCGGGCATGATCGGCCCCCCCATTGACCTGAACATTGACTGGGATTCGGCCGATGTCGTGGACTTTTACGTCAGCGTGAACCCAGACAATACCGCGAGCGGCCATTTCGGATACAAGGTCAGTGACCCCAGCGATGGAACTTTAATTTCCAACCTCGTGTTACAGTGTGCTTCCGGTCCTTTGGGAAAATGGAGCTTAAGCTTTGACCACAATACGAACGTTATGCTCATAGCTCCGAACGGGACCAGCACGAACCTCACCATCCCCGCCAGTGATGCAGCGCGCTTCGCCGATCCTCTCTTTGCCTACTTTGGAACCGAGCCGACCGCCAATGCGAATATTGGGCAGTTATCCACCTTCAGTCGAATCTCGATCACAGGCGCCGCAGGCGCCATCGACGATAATTTCGTCGCCAGTGGAACGCCCGGCCAGCCCTACGTTCTTAATACCAACGTTTGGGCCTTTAACGCTGCCGATCCCAACGGTGTTTTCATCACTGCGCCGGACGCGAAATACGTGGTGACGTGGCCCCTGCCGGACGCAGGCTTCACGAATCTCTACGCAACGGACAATCTGAAATATAAACTCGGAAACTCCCAGTGGGCGAGTCTGCCAGCGGCCGCCACAGGCTGGCTTAACGTGGCTGGGGTTCAGCGGATGGTCGTCGTGAATCAATCCGCGCTCAATCAGGTGTTTTCCCATGCGCCCACGAATTGTTTCTTCGGATTATTCCACCAGTAATGAAATTCCGTGGGCGCCAGCCTGGCCGGCGCCCGCTTAGTCAGACTCAGCTCTTGCCAAACGGCCCCTCCGAGTGCCCATGAAAGCCTCACGATTCCTGTTTCTGATGCTCGCCGCAGGTCCTTATTGGGTCGATGCCGAATCTTTACCCGGCCTGGATGTGACTCGCGTCGCTGTTTCAACCTCAACCAACGCCTGTTGGTGGGCGGGCATTATTGAACATGGCTTCCGGATGCCGCTGGCCGACGGTTATCAGGCAGATATGTGCGGCGATACTTACGGAAATCAGAGCCAACCTTTGCTCTTGTCGAGTCAGGGCGATGTCATATGGTCTGACGACGCCTTCGCGATTCAATTGTCGCAAAGCAGCCTGACGGTCGAAACCAGAGGCGGCCGGTTGCGCCAAGCAAAATGCGGCGATTCGCTTCGCGACGCATTTCTCTATGCGAGTAGAACATATTTTCCTCCTTCCGGAAGGATCCCCGACGAACTGTTGTTTTTGGCCCCGCAGTACAATACGTGGATTGAATTGAAGTATGATCAGAACCAAACGGACATATTGAAATACGCCACGGGCATTCAGGACAATGGTTTTCCTCCGGGAGTTTTGATGATCGATGACAACTGGCAGCAGAATTACGGGCAATGGGAATTTAAGAGAGACAAGTTTCCCGATCCGAAAGCGATGATCGACCATCTGCACCAGCGCGGTTTCAAAGTGATGCTCTGGATCTGCCCTTTTGTTAATACCAACTGCGAAGTTTACCAAGAGCTAGCGAGGCGGAATCTTCTCTTGAAAGAGCCTTCGGGCGCCGTCGCGTCGATCAAGTGGTGGAACGGCGAGAGCGCCTTGCTCGACTTTACCAACCCTGAGGCCGCGGCCTGGTTTCGTTCGCGGCTGGACCATCTGCAGTCAACTTATCAAGTAGATGGATTCAAGTTCGACGGGGGCGACAGCTCCTTCTACAAGGGGGCGATGGCGTCCAAGTCGGTGCCACCCAATACTCAATCCGAGTTGTATGGGAAGATTGGGCTTCAATATCCGCTCAATGAATACCGGGCCATGTGGAAAATGGGGGGCCAGCCCCTGGCGGAACGTCTGAGGGACAAAGATCACTCCTGGTCGGATCTTAGAAAGCTAGTGCCAAACATGCTACTTGAGGGATTGATGGGTTACCCATTTTCCTGCCCCGACATGATAGGAGGGGGCGAATATAAATCATTTCAGACGGGCTCGACCCTTGACCAGGAGTTGGTCGTGCGTTCCGCACAGTGCCACGCTCTGATGCCCATGATGCAGTTCTCAGTGGCGCCCTGGCGTGTTCTGGATAAATCCCACCTCGAGGCCGTTCTCAAAGCAGTTAGGGTAAGGGAGAAGCATAAAAATTATATTCTAGGTCTGGTGCGGGAATCGGCTTTGACCGGCGAACCAGCGGTTCGCTCCATGGAATATGTCTTTCCACATCAATGGTATGAGCGAGTGAACGATCAGTTCATGTTGGGCGATAGGATCCTCGTTGCGCCGGTTTTGGAGAGAGGCGCGTGCCACAGAGACGTTATCCTTCCTATTGGAGCTTGGAAAGGATTTGACGGGAAACGGTACGCCGGGCCTGCCCGAGTTTCAATACCCGTCGCCTATGACGAACTCTGCTATTTCGAGAAAATGCATTGACAGCATCAACTTTGTATCGCCACAAGTTTATGCTAATGACCTCGACAAAGTGCGTCGGGTTCGGCACTTATTTCTCATTTGGCGGGCAAGGGAACCTTGGATTCCAAATGAGGCGTCATCTGGCTCAACGACTGCCCAGCGGTTCTTTACTAATGACAAAAATCGCCAGATCCGCATTCCGGTTTGGGTCGTCAAAGACTTCTTTGGCCGCTTCGGTATCCAGAGCGATGCGTTTGTGGACGCGGAGGTGTTTCTGGAGGCAAAAATCTTCGAAATCCGCGAGGGTAAAGAAACGGATGTTCGGCGTGTTGTACCACTCGTAGCGAAGGACGCCGCCGGATTTGGGGGCGCGCCCCTCTTCGGCCAGCATCCGGCGCAGAGGATGATAGGCGAAATTGGGAATGCTGACGATGCAAGTCCGGCCGATGCGAACCATTTCCATGAGCACGCGCTCGACATCATAGATGGCTTGCAGCGTCTGGGAGAGGAGCACGCAATCGAACTCCGCTGTCGCAAAGACGCCCAGTCCCTGGTTCAAGTCAAGTTGGACGACATCCAACCCGCGATCGATGCAGGTGAGAATGTTTTTCTCATCCAGCTCCACGCCGACCAGCCGCCGGTGGTCGCCCTGCCTTAGCCGCGCCAGCAGACCCCCGGAGCCGCAACCGAGGTCAAGCACACTGGCCCCTGGCGGGACGAGTTCGACGATCCGGTCGTAGTCGAGCCGGTGTTGGTGGAAGATGCTGGTCGGTCCATGCGGGCCATCTTTCACCGGCGCGTGCAAGTTGCCGGCGGGGGCGAGGTTCTCGAGGAAGGCGCGCATCATCTCACCGTAAATCTTCAGTTCGTCCGGCAGCAGAAAGGCGTCATGCCCGCAGGCGCTTTGCACGTTGCAGAAGCTGACGGGGGCCTTATTGGCAATCAGGGCGTTAACGATGGCGCGGGACTGGTCGGGGGGAAACAACCAGTCGCTGGAGAAGCTGGCGACCAGCCAACGACACCGGGCCGGCCGGAAAGCCGCAGCGAGCTGTTCGGGGGTACCACCGAGGTCAAACAAGTCCATGGCCAGGGAGAGAGTCACATAGCTGTTGGCGTCGAAACGTTCGACAAATTTTGCCCCCTGATACCCCAGATACGAGCCGACGGAGAATTTCTTTTCGAACTCAACGGCGACGTCGCGCGGGTGCAGCCGGTCAGCCTCGAATTTTTCGGTCATGGCTTGTGGCGAAAGATAGGTGATATGGCCGATCATGCGCGCCAGGGCCAGGCCTACGGTGGGGCCCGGTTGATGGCCGTAGTACTGGCCGCCATTAAAATGAGGGTCGCGGAGAATGGCGTTTCGGCCGACAACATCAAAGGCCAGCGCCTGGCTGGTGAGTCGGGGCGACGTTGCCAGCGCGACGACACCGCGCACTCGCTCGGGATTACGGATGGCCCAGGTTAGCGCCTGGTGCCCGCCCAGGGAGCCGCCGACGACCGCCAGCAGTTGGTCGATGCCGAGATGGTTGAGCAGTCGGCGTTGCACCTCCACCATGTCACCGACCGTCACGGTAGGGAAATCCCGGCCATAAGGTTTGCCGGAGATGGGGTTGAGGCTGCCCGGGCCGCTGGTTCCGCGGCAACCCCCCAACAGGTTGGGACAAATCACGAAGAACCGGTTGGTATCGATGACCTTGCCGGGGCCTACTACAATATCCCACCAGCCGGGATCGTCCTGGGGCTCGTGCTGGGCGACATGCGAGTCGCCGCTGATGGCATGGCACACCAGGACGGCATTGTCCCGGGCGGCGTTAAGCTGTCCGTAGGTTTCGTAGAAGACGGTGATGCTGGGCAGATGCCTGCCCAATTCCAACTCCAGCGGCTGGTCCAAAGTGACGGACTTGCCGAAACGCAGAGGCCGGGCATGCCTCGCGGTATCGCTGCTCTCGAAGGTCGTTGTGCTCACAACAAAGCTGATTTTGTACGCGTTTAGGGGTGCTAAAGCGAGTAGAAAGCGGAGGAGAATTGGGGGGAAATGATGGGTAATGATCAATCAGCTTCGTTTGTGACTTGGTTCAGACATAGGTCACGGCTAGGGTAGGCGCCGGTGAAGGTAATCGCTCTTCAAATCGACATTGCCTGGGAAGATAAGCCGACGAATTTTGCCAAAGTGCGCTGCCTGTTATCCGAAAGTCCTCCCGAGAAAAACTCGCTGGTGGTGCTGCCGGAGATGTTTGCCACCGGGTTCAGCATGAACACCGGAGCGATGGCCGAATCCTACGGCGGCGAGACGGAGCAATTTTTGGCGGCAGCAGCGAAGGAATTTGGCGTGTACGTTCTGGGCGGAGCCGCAATGCGCGGACGCGATGGCCAGGTGCGGAACAAGGCGCTGGTTTTTTCACCCACGGGCGACCTACTCGCTTTCTATGCCAAGCTGCGCCCGTTTGCGCCGGGCGGCGAGGCCGACCACTACACGGCGGGTGAGCGGCCGGTGGTTTTTACCTGGGGCGGCTGCAAGGCCTCCCCGTTCGTCTGTTATGATTTGCGTTTTCCGGAACTATTTCGTGAGGTGACTGCGGCGCACCAGCCGGAACTGTTTGTCGTAATCGCGAATTGGCCTGAGAAGCGCATTGTCCATTGGGTTCGGTTGTTGCAGGCCCGTGCCATTGAGAATCAGGCCTACGTTGTGGGGGTAAACCGAATCGGGCGTGACCCGTATTACAATTACCCCGGCCGTTCTGTAATCGTGGATTTCAACGGCGACCTCGTGGCTGACGCCGGTGCGGCTGAAGGCGTCATTTCCGCACAATTGGATTTAGCTGGTTTGCGCAGGTACCGGCAGGGCCTGCCCTTTTTGGCGGATGTGGAAAAAGACACAGGCAAAAGGTTAAATTGAACAGCGAAGACGCGAAGACGGGAAGAAAACTTGGAACTTTTGGGAAATATTTTCGCTTCTTCGCGTCCTTCTCGGTTGTGGCTGATCCCTGACCTGATGTCTGGTTTACAGGTCCAACTCGATGCCGACGGGGCAGTGGTCTGAACCGAGAACGTCACAACGGATGAAGGCGTCGCGGAGCCGGGGGCGAAGCGAGGCGGAGATGAGAAAGTAATCGATGCGCCAGCCGATGTTGCGCTGGCGCCGGCCCAGCATCGGGCTCCACCAGGTATAATGGCCGCCGCCTTTTTCAAATTCACGAAAGGTGTCGAGGAAACCCGACCGGATGAAAGCCTCAAAGCCAGCGCGTTCTTCCGTGGTGAAGCCGTGATTATGGACATTGGCCTGGGGACGGGCAAGGTCCAGCTCAGTGTGGGCAACGTTGAGGTCGCCGCAGAACACGACCGGCTTTTTTCGCTCAAGCTTTTTAATGTACTTTAGGAATTCGAGGTCCCAGACCTGCCGGTAGGCCAGGCGGCTCAGGTCGCGCCTGGAGTTGGGCACGTACACATTAACCAGGAAAAAGCTGGCATACTCAGCAGTCAGAACGCGGCCTTCCGAGTCGTGTTCGGCTAGACCCAGGCCAAGTGTGATTTTGAGCGGGCGTATCTTGGTGAAGAGGGCGGTGCTCGAATAGCCCTTTTTCTGAGCGATGTTCCAATAGGTGGTGTAAGCCGCCGGCCAGAGCTGCTCGATATCGTTTGGCCCGGCCTTGGTTTCCTGGAGACAAAAAACGTCCGGAGCTTCTTCGGCGAAATATTCCAGGAAATTCCGGCGGAGCACCGCGCGAAGGCCGTTGACGTTCCACGAAATGAGTTTCACCAGTTTTTCAACGGGCCGAACCGACTCAACCAGTCCCGGAACCCATGAGGGCCGTCGTCCGGGATTTGCTGGCTGCGGGCAACCAGGACCGCGCGGTCGGCACGATTAACAATCTCGCGGCTGATATCGCCCAGCACGTAAGTGCGCAAACGCTGGCTGAGCGCCGAGCCCGTGACGATCAGGTCATAATTGCCCTCGTGAATTTCACGTAATATTTCTTCCAGCACCGAGCCCCGCCGCAGACGGACCTCGGTTGCCACCCCGAACGATTCCAGCATTTCCTTTTCGTGCCGCAGATTCAGACCCAGCTCGGAATTGGAAGCGAGTAATCCGGCGACGGTTTCTTCCATTCGGCGCAAGTGGGCGTAGAGAGCCGGGGGTTCGGGCATGACGTGCAACAGCGTGACGGCGGCACCGGTGCCGCGGGCGATTTGTCCGGTCAACTGCACTGCGGTATCGATGTAGCGACGGCCGCCACTGCAAATCAGCACCCGCTTCAGGGCCGTGCTGTTGCCGGCTACGAGGAGCACCGGGGGCCGGATGGCTTTGATGATCTTATAAGATTTGGAGGACATCCAAAACAATCCGTGTGTCTCTTTGCGCACCGCCCCAATGACCACCAAATCGTAGTGGGCCTCCTGGGTGCGTTTAACAATCTCGGAAATGGGCTCGCCTGACTTGGTGATCAGCTCGGCCTGAATCTTCTTTTCCTGCAGCAACGCCTGGCCGCGTTTGAGCGAATCCAGCAGCGCATCCGCTTGTCCCTTAGCTTCCATGATACCGAACAGGGTGACCTCTGCCTGCGACCCTGCGGCAATCGCGGCTCCCAGGCGAATGGCGCGCTCCGCCTGCTCAGAACCATCGCTGCAAATCAGTAGCTTCATGGCTATTTAGTCGGGTGGCCCGTCACCAGTCCGTAAATCATTAGCGCCGCGCCCAGCAACGGCAGCGGGATGAAAGCCAGCCGGATGCGGGGACCACCGAAATATTGCGTGAGCGTGGCGCCGATTTGGGCGCCGATGGCTGCGCCGGTGTGCATCACCAGGGCAATGAGAATATCGACATTGCCTTTGAAAGCGTGCGTGATGGTCCCGTAACTCGCCGAAATAATAATTTCAAACAAATCGGTCCCGACAGCGATGTGGGTCGGAATACCCAGCAAATACACCAAACAAGGCATTCGGATATAACCAGCTCCACCGCCCAGGAAGCCGCTGAAGAAGCCGCCGATAAAGGCGACCAGTAAAATGGCCCAAAGCGAGGCGCGCGCGATGCCCGAAACGGGCAGGCGAATGTGCGGCGGCAAATTAATCCGATGCACCGCCCGGGCAATAAATGCCACCGCCGAATGGTCACGCCTTGAAGAATGTCGGCCGGCGGCGCGGGCCCGGCGCTGCCCTCGCAGGGTTTTCACGCTTTCCCAGGTCATGAATCCGGAGACGCCCAGGAGGATGACCACAAAACTCAGGCCAACGACGGAATCCATATGCGCGGTGCGCTTCAAGGCTTGGATGGCCTGGGCGCCCGCTTCCACCCCGGCGATGGTTCCTGCCACCATGATCAAACCTAGCTTGATATCAATGTTGCCCAGGGTGCGGTGTTTCCGCGCCGCGACGATCGATTTGCCCACGATATGAGCCAGGTCCGTGCCGACGACAAAATTCATTGGTACGCCAGCCACAAAGAGCGCCGGCCCCGCCAGAAAACTGCCGCCTACGCCGAAGAACCCACCGAGAATTCCCACGACAAACCCCACCGCAATGAGGTAGATCGGATTGATGTGAACACCGGAAATCGGGAAGGTCATCCATCCTCCGTGTGCGGTTTGATCCAGGTCAGCAGCAGGCGCGTGAGGACCTCCAGGACCAGTCCCTGGCCGAGGATCAAAGCCAGCGCCACAAAGGCATAGACGCGGCGCTCATTTCGGAACAATTGCTCAAGCCATGTCCCGAGAAAGTGCAGCACCAGAAAGTAATAGCCGGCCACCAGCGCCGCATAAACGACCAACTCCACAAAAAACGACCTTAGTGAATTTTCAACGTCCCGTCTCATTTCAGAGGACTCATCGGCCCGCTTGTCCTTAACCCAGGAAACGACGGAACGCAACCGGATGCCAAACCCGGAAATTCGAGCCGAAGTCCGAAAGAAGGCCGAAGCGCGAAATCGGAATCATCTGTCATGTCACCAGGTTTCGGCGTTCGGATCTCGTTCGGGCTTCGGATTTCGGGTTTCGGG
This sequence comes from Binatia bacterium, assembly GCA_035566895.1. Lineage (GTDB taxonomy): Bacteria > Verrucomicrobiota > Verrucomicrobiia > Limisphaerales > UBA8199 > DATMQA01. The sequence continues at coordinate 20,161 of DATMQA010000120.1, read as the reverse complement.
TTTGGGGCTGGAAATGGGCGAGCATTTTGATCCGCGTCGCAATATTCCGCTTCCCTCCCCGCTATTTCCCGTTAAAGTTTGGTTCCGTTTCGAGTCGCAACCATGAAAGAAATCGTTCCGTCACCGCCGCCACTCGTGCGCAATGAAGCGGCTGCTGTGAAAGCGCTGTTCCAAAAAAATGTCGTGCCCAGCTATGGCCGTTTCGAGTTGGTGTTGTCGCATGGCGCAGGCAGCTATCTCTACGACGTTACCGGCAAACGCTATCTCGACCTGGGCGGCGGCATCGCCGTCAGCTCACTGGGTCACGCCCACCCGGCGATAACCGAAGCTCTCAGCGAACAATCCCGCAAGCTGATCCACATTTCCAATTTCTATTATCACGAACCGCAAGGGCGCCTCGCCCAGACGCTGGTGAGTCTGCTGGGCCCTGGCAAATGCTTCTTCTGCAACAGCGGCGTTGAAGCGAACGAAGGGCTGTTCAAGCTGGCGCGCAAATTCGGCCATGACGAAGGACGCTTCGAGATTCTTACCACGTTCAATTCGTTTCATGGACGCACACTGGCGGCCATTGCCGCGACCGGGCAGGAGAAGGTCAAAAAGGGGTTCGAGCCGGCGGTGCCAGGGTTCCGGCAGGTGCCGTATAACGACCTTGGCGCAATAAGCGCCGCCATTTCACCCGCCACCGCTGCGATCATGGTCGAGGGGGTCCAAGGCGAAGGCGGAGTCACGCCGGCCACGCCGGAGTACCTTTTGGGCTTGCGCCGGCTCTGCGATGAGAAAAAACTGTTGCTGCTAATGGACGGCGTGCAGGACGGCCATTTCCGTACCGGGAGATTCCAAAGCTTTCACCGCATTCTCGAAGGCCTGCCCGGCAGCGACTCATTCCTGCCGGATGGCCTTTCGATGGCTAAATCGCTTGGCGGTGGCTTCCCGGTTGGCGCGTTCTGGGTCCGGGCGCCCTTCGCCGACGTGCTGGGCACCGGTACGCACGGAACGACTTATGGCGGCTCACCGCTGGCGTGTGCAGTGGCATTAAAAATCGTCGAGGTCGTTCAGCGGGAGAAGTTGGCCGATAACGCCCGGCGGGTCGGGGACTATCTCAAGACGGGGCTGTTGCGCCTGACCCAGATGCACCCCACGCTCTTCCAGAATGCCCGGGGCCTGGGTCTGATGCTGGGCCTCGAACTCGCCCCGAACATTTCGAACTTGCCGGGTGACGCGAATAAAACGCAAGCGCTCCGTTTTGCTAATCTGTTGCATGCCGCCGGGCTGCTGACGATTCCAGCCGGCGGCCAAATCCTCCGATTTTTACCGCCGCTCAATTTGCGTCAGAACGAAGCGGAGGAGGGATTGGCCATTCTGGAAGCAGTCGCCGCAAGGTTACACGGTTGAACTGGTTGCATGGTCACATCATTACAAGGTTGCATAGTTAAACGGTTACATCGTTACATCATCACCGGCCGCCCACCGTGGGCTTCCCATGTGGCTATAACCAATGCAACCCTGTAACCACTCTTGCCAATGAAACACCTGTTGAGCATTGAGAAACTGGAGCGGGCGGACCTGGAGCGTATCCTGGCCGATACCGCGCTTATTAAACGGGAACGCGGGCGGCTCGGCCGCCAGCCTCTGGCCGGCCAGATCTGGGCGATGCTCTTTTCCAAGTCCTCGACCCGCACCCGGGTCTCATTCGAAGTAGGGGTGCGCGAACTGGGAGGCCAGGTGATTTTTCTTCCAGCTAACGAAATCCAATTGGGGCGGGGCGAACCGATCAAAGACACCGCGCGGGTGCTGGCCCGGATGGTGCACGGCGCCATCTTTCGCACTTTCGCGCAAAACGATGTCGAAGAGTTCGCCCGTTACGCGCGCATCCCCACTATCAACGCGCTGACCGATGACGAGCACCCCTGCCAGATTCTGGCTGACCTCTTTACTTTCCAGGAAAAACGCGGCCCCATCGAGGGCAAGGTGGTGACGTTCATCGGCGACGGCGCCTGCAATGTGGTCAACTCCTGGATCTTTGCCGCTGCCAGGTTGGGCTTTGAACTGCGAATCGCCGCCCCTCGGAGTTTTCACCCTGCGACCCATTTGCTGCGACGAGCGGGCGGAACGGTCATCTGCACCGAGGACCTCAAAGCCGCGGCTGCCGGCGCGGACGTGCTCTATACCGACGTCTGGGTGTCGATGGGAAAAGAAACGGAGTCCGCCGATCGTATTCGGCAATTGACCGGCTATCAGATCAATGCGGGTGTGGTCAAACTCGCCAGCCCTGGGGTGTTAGTAATGCATTGCCTGCCGGCCTATCGTGGCAAAGAAATTGACGATGAAACCTTCGAAGCGAATGCCCAGACGATTTTTGATGAGGCAGAAAACCGGCTTCATGCCCAGAAGGCGGTTCTGAATTGGCTTGTGACCTAGACCAGGGTTCCCCCCAAAGCCCACGATGCCTGCGAGGGCCCAATTTCGGATTTCGAGGTTCGAACTTCTTTCGCGCCGCGGCCCTCGGAGTTCGGGTTCTTGTCAAGGGGCCCCGTATTTCCGCAGATATTTCAGCGCAACATTCATATCCTTTGGCCAGGGGGAGGTGATATTGAGGAGTTCGCCCGTTTCCGGATGTGGTAGTGCCAGTCTCTCCGCATGGAGCGCCACGCGGGCCATTAGCGGTCGTTCGGTATGGTGGGGCTTGAGCCGAAAATCGCGCTTGAGGCGGGAGAGCCACAAAGGTTTCCCGCCATATAACTCATCACCCACAATCGGCAAGCCGGCGTGGCGCAAATGAACCTGAATCTGGTGCGGTCGGCCGGTCACCGTCAAGCATTTGAGCAGAGTCCAGCCGGAAAATCTTTCCAACACCTCAAAAAGCGTGCGCGCATGCTTCCCGCGCTTGGGCTCCACGCGCACTAAACCGATTTTGACCGCGTGCGAGGCAAGTTTGGCTTCAACCTCGAAATGCTCGGCTTCGGGCGCACCCTGCACTAGGGCAATGTAACCTCTCGAGGGTTTCTCCGAGCCAAAGACGTTCGCCAGTTTCACCAGCACAGATTTGCTCTTGGCCAGCAGGAGCACCCCGCTGGTTTGAAACTCCAACCGATGCGCACTCATGAGGTAAGCCAGGCTGCGTTCCTTGGCCCACGGCTTGCCGGCGGCAATCCCCGCATGCAGCAGCTTCATCAGGTTCGGCCGGTCTGCGTCGTAACGGTCCGGTGACGTCAGCAGCCCGCTGGGCTTGTCCAGCGCCAGCAGATGCTCGTCTTCATAAAGCACCGGGATTTCCCAGAACTCGCGAGTAGCGGGGGAAGAAAGCTTGATGGGCATTTCCGGGCTCCAAGTCATGAACCATGCCGAAGAGCCCCGCAGATAAAGCAGATTGCCGCCGATGCCGGCTTTTTCTCCGCTTCATCAGCGTCAATCTGCGTTATCTGCGCGCCTCGCATCCGCGGGAGGCTGCCCTAGGACTTGGCTTTTGCGCCGGGGCTCATCGTCGGGGGCGCCTGTTGGGGCTTGGCCAGCAGCGGGATATTGCGCAGACCCCTTTCGATCTCGCGGCCGAACCAGAGGTTGAAGGCGTCATCCTGGCGGCGCCGACGCACCATCTGGGTGAAATTGGGAAGGTCAGCCCTCATTTTGGCCTCATCCACCGGCAGCTTGGCTTTGACAAATAGAATCATGCCTCCATCGCTCGTCATCATCGGGCTGGTGGCCTTGCCGGAAGGAGTGCCAAAGGCGGCCGTTTTGAACTGGTCCACGCTCAGATGTTCCTCCACCTCGGGCAGTTCACGGGTGCTGATCGAAAATGCTGGCAGTGGTACCGGTTTGAGTTGCGACTCAGTACAAATCGCCGAAAAGCTCTTGCCCTGTGCCAGTCCGTTAGTCAGCGCCGGATAAAAAGCCTGGCTGGCCTGAAACGCCATGGTCATGGCCTGCTGCCGCTTGTAATCCCCTGTCACCTTTGCTTTCACCTGGTCCAGGGACGGAGTCTCGCGAGGCAACGTTTTATTGATCGCAATTTCATAAGCGCCATCCTGGCCGAGGATGGGGCCGGCGAATGGTTCCTCAGGGGTCAGACCGAAGGCGGCTTTCACGAAATCCGCCCCCACGTTGAGGTCTTCCGGCCCTTCCGAACGGCTGAAAGGTGCGCTAACACCGACTGAGAGACCGTTGGTCCTGGCCAAATCATCGAAATTGGAGGGGCGCACAGGATTCATATCCAGCAGCTTGCTGGCGAATAGGAAGGCGTTGCTCTTGGCGTAGGGATCAATCGCTTTGTGTTGAATCAGCCGTTCGCGAATCTTGGCCTTGGCAGCCTCGGGCGTTTTAGCGTCGGGGAATAATACGGCAAGATTGGTTCCCAGGTGCTGGTAATTGGTTTCTACTAGTTCGTTCAGGTTGGTTTTGAGGTCTGTCTCAGCCTGGGCCATGTAATTGGAAACGCTGAACCGGACATACTTGACCTGCACGCGTTCGGGGATGATGTAGGCGGCCAGATTATTGGAGTAAAACTGCGTGAGAGCCTCAGCCGGCACTGAGACGCCGGCCAAATAGTTGGATGCCGAAAAGAACACCGCCTCGGTGGCCAATTCCTGATGTTCGCGAGTGTAGAGCTGCCTCGCTTCCTCCGGTGTCACCAATTTGCCGCCGAGGGCCACCGTCGAAATGAGTTCCTGCAGGCCCGCGTAGTGGCGGACGTATCGCTCGAAATCATCCGGGTCTAATCCTTGAGGCTGAAGGACCCTTTTGGCAAACTCCGCCGGTGCGCTCATCCCCGAGCGCTCGAAGGGGCGCAACAGCGCCCGGGCTGTCTCCTCCACCGTGTCTTCCCCCACACGGATCCCAAGCTCGTCCTGTTTCTGCAGCAGCAGCAGCCACCGGTAAGTCTCGCCGATGGGGTCAAACCGCGAATTCCGGTCTTCCTCAGGAAACCGGCCGGTCATAAAGAAGTATTGCAATTTGACCTCGCTATGCGCCTTGGCAAATTGAGCTTGGCTGACCCGCTGACCATTGATCGATCCATAATCGACTGAGCCGCGGCGCCCGTTGTCCAACTTAGAGGTCGGTCCGAAATACCAGACAAACGTAATGATCGTAGGTATAATGATCGCCAGCCAGAGCCATTTTTGATGCCTTCGAATCGTCCCAAACATAAATTCAGTTCACACTAAGAATGTGCAGCGTAACCTCCCCGCCTGAGCCGGGTCAAATCGAAAAACCCCTTTACAACCCCGTGGCCCTTTGCCACGCTCCCGCGCATGTTGAAAAGATTTCTACCGCTCCTTTGTGCGCCGCTGTTGCTGGCCGGTTGCACGACCACTTTTACCAACCTGACCCCGGTCCACCAGGTCCGCAATACCAATAACCTTTACACCGTCGAGGTCGCTTTCCGCACTCGCCAGCAGAGCCTCCGCTGGGACAGCATCCACCCTCAAATCATGGTCGGTAACGAATCTTACCCGATGCGTCTGACGCCGCTGATGACCAATCGGTGGGAGGGCTTGGTGCCCGTTCCGTCCGGCGCCGACCAGGTCCGTTACCGCTACAAATTCGATTTCAACGATAATGCCTTCGGCCGGCAGGTGCCCGACAGTGCCCTCTCTAAAGAATATACTTTGCGAGTTCTGGAACCCTGAGGCGCCAACTTCAGGCTTCGGCCTGGATAAAGCTGCGCCATGGGCTGCAGCAGGCCAGGAGGGCATCGTGGCTGGAGAGATGTTGCGCGGAAGCCTCCACCGGCTGGTTGCCGGAATGCTTGCGCCGCTTCGCTTCCGGCCTTCCTTTCATCCGCTTTTTTGTCTTGCGCTGCTTCATCAGGAGCGGGTCCGGCCAGGCGCCTGAATCAAGGTTGGACTAATCAGCATACGTTTAGACAATCTATAGCAACACTAATGCAGGTGCGCGGGTTGTCAAGCGGTGGGTCCGTAAAAACCCCAGTGCCAAAGCCTGTTGTCCTTCAGCTCGGAATAGACCGCGGCATCGGAGTACGGTCTACTTGGCTGCGGAATTGACTAATTTCCCTGAAAGTCCCTTGTGGAAGCACTGCTCCGGGCGTAACAAAGAGCCTGAAATGCGCGAATATGGCTCAAGTGTGCCTCCAAACGCACACTTCCCGAAGGACCAGAAATAGTATACCAACCAGATGCGTGGGAAATACTCCGGTCAGCCGGTTGACGGTCGCGCGCGGTCTCGCGCCCATAAGGCACTTGACAAAACCGCGGCCAATGGAGACCTTTCGTAAGAGACCCTGGATGTTATGAGACTTGATTCAAAGCCTTCCCCCCAATCGCGTGGGTTCACCCTCATCGAATTGCTGGTCGTTATCGCGATTATCGCAATCCTCGCTGCAATGCTCCTGCCGGCGTTGAATAGCGCCAAGAACCGTGCACAGCAAACGATTGATCTCAACAACAACAAGCAGGTCATGTACGCCCTCAACATGTACTCGGGGGACAATATCGAGAAGATGACGGGCAACGGTTGGGGCACTGCCGACGCTTGCTGGGGATATGCGGGCGGAATTCCGACTGGCGGCGCGAACGCCCAGAACTTTCAGATGGTTCTCGCGCAACAGTTGGACTATTGGAGGCGGAGCCAATTGTATCCGTATATCAAAAATGACCTGGCAACTTCGTTGAAGTGCCCGGCTGACAAGGTGGACAATAACTACTACCAACGTAATATTTATTTTTCGAGCTATGTTTGGAACGGGGCGCTCTGCGGCTACGGCCACTATGTTGTCAATGGCGCGCAGTCCAGTTACAAAATCACCGCTTTCAAACCGCTGAGCATCATCCAGTGGGAAACCGACGAACTTACACCGTTTTACTTTAATGATTTGTCCAGTTTTCCGGACGAAGGCATCTCCGGCCGACACGGCAAGGGTGCCACCGTGGGCCTGGTCTCCGGTTCGACACAGCGACTTCCACTCAAACTTTATTACACCTCCCTGTACGCCGGCACCGCAGGATCACGGGGCGCAAGCATCCCGCCAGAGCTCTTGCCGAACCAGCTTTGGTGTAATCCTGGAACCATTGATGGCCGCGAATTCTGAGTTGCACTGCCCTTGTCTCTAAAAAGGATTCGCTATGATTCATCCTTGCTTGGTTCGGCACTTGAAAGCCTGGTCGCTGGTCCTCCTGGTGGTCACAGTAATCGTGGGTTGTTCAAGGAAAGAACAAAAAACCACCGCCGCGCCTCTTCCTCCTCCTCCGGCGGACGCCGGAGCGGCGGCTGTCCCTGTGGCGGCTGCGCCTGCGGAGGCCGCTCCCGCGCCGGTGGTGAATGTCCAGAGCCTCGCCGATGCCAAAGCGGAGATGGCCGCGGCGGACGCAGCGCTCCGGGCCAGGCAGTACGACCAGGCCGCGAAGGCGCTACTGCTGCTCCAGCGACAGAGGCAACTGTCCGCCCAGCAGGCTGAGTTAGTGCAAAATCAAATGCGCCAGTTGCAGAGAGATCTTGCGGGGGCGGTCAGCAGCGGTGATCCCAAGGCAAAAGCGGCGGCAGAAATGTTGCGCGCCGCGGCCATGCACCATTGACGATTGCAAGAACTACGTGCGGATTTTGGATAAGGAGAATTATCCGCCCCTTCCGAAATCCGCAGTTAAAATCTTCAGCCTTTGCGCCCCAAGCGTGCCACATAAGCGCCGTCCACACCTTCCTCAAAAGGCCGTAGCTCACACTGCTTTTCCAATTGGAAATCAGAATGGCTACTAAGGAATTCGTCAATCACTTCCCTGTTCTCTTCGGGTTCGAGGCTGCAGGTGCTATAAACCAAAACCCCGCCGGGTTTTAGCAGTCCAGCCGCTTGACGGAGCAAGGCCAATTGGGTCGCGCGCAGCCGCTCGATCTCCTCGGGACGAATCCGCCAACGCAAATCGACACGCCGGCGCATCACGCCGGTGTTGGAGCAAGGGGCATCGAGGAGGATTCGGTCGAAGCGCGTGCTGGGTGATTCTGAAGTTTGGACTTTGGAGTTTGGGGTTTGGGATTTGGATTCTGGGCGCTGACTCCAGGTCTCGACGCAGGCGGCTCCCAGGCGAGCGCAGTTCTCCTTGACTAGATTTAACCGGTCAGGCGTGTCCTGCGCTACCAGCCGGCCTTCGTTGCGCATGAGTTGGGCCATGAATGTCAGCTTTCCACCGGGTGCGGCGCAAAGGTCTAGAACCGTTTCACCCGCCTGCGGACCAAGTTGGCGCGCCGCCAGCAGCGTGCTCGGGTCTTGAATATAAAACAAACCTTGCTGGAAACTGGGCAGGCGAGCCAGCGGCGGATGCGACTTGAGCTCGAAGACCAGATTCTCTTCCAACCAATCGTGGCGGACAAAGTCATACTCCACCTCCTCCTCGCGCCATTGGGTCAGGAGTTTGCCAGCCTCGGTCTTGAGCGAGTTGACTCGAGCAAAGCTCTTGGGCGGAGTGTTGTTCCAGGCCATCAACCGGGCGGTGGCCTCGGGGCCGAAGCGCTCTTGCCATCGGTTCACGAGCCATTCCGGGTGCGAATAGCCTAGAGATGGCTGGCCGGCCTTCAGTTCCGCCAGCTCTCGACGCGTGGCGTCGAACTCGCGCAGGCAGCCTCGCAGCAGTGCATTGACGAACCCCGACTGCGGGCCTAACCCGCGCTGCCTTGCCAATTCAACGGTCTCATTGACGGCGGCATGGTTGGGGATGCGTTCCAGCCAGAAAATCTGGTACAGCCCGAGCCGCAGCAGATCTTGAAGCGCGGGTCTTTGGGGCCGGCTTTTGGTTTTGCGAGCGATCAGCCAGTCGAGTGTGGCCTGCCAGCGGACGACGCCATAGACCAGTTCCTGGCACAGGCGTCGATCGACAGGTGCCAGCCGGGCCTTGTCCAGCCCGGCTTCCAGCAGGTCCTCGATGTACGGGCCCGTCTGGCGGGAACCTAACCCAAAATCCGAAGCAGAAGTTTGGGGCATTGTTTTCTGGAATTCTTGCTCCGTTTCGGATTTCAGATTTCGGATTTCGGACTTAACCCTCCGCCAACCCAGAACCTGGGCCGCAATTTCTCTTGGATTTTGTCCGCTCACAATGCTTAATAAAGCTATTCCGCGCAGGGGACGCGAGCGATAAGATAAAATATGAGAGAAGAATTCGAGAAAATGGCCACCGCGGGCAAGCTGGACCGCCACCACATCGAAGCGCTGGTGCAACTGACCAACAGCGGTTTTTGCATGCACCGCAGTTGGGGTTTCGGACGCATCAAGACGGTCGATACGGTGTTCGCTCGGTTCACCATCGATTTTCCGAACAAGGTGGGACACACGATGGACCTGGCGTTTGCGGCCGAATCGCTCCGCCCGATCGCCAAGGACCACATTCTGGCGCGGAAGGCCGCCGACCTGGAGGGCTTGCGCCAGATGGCCGCCACCAGTCACCTGGAGCTGGTCAAGACGGTGTTGAACAGCTATGGAGGCAAGGCCACCGCCGACCAGATCCAGCAGGTGCTCGTGCCCGATGTCATTCGCGACGATTGGAAGAAATGGTGGGAGGCGGCCAAACGCGAGTTGAAGAAGGACGGCCATTTCCAGGTTCCGCTCAAGAAAAACGAGCCCATTATCTACCAGGTTAAGGAAGTCTCGCTGCAGGACCGTTTGCTCGAGGAATTCCGCGCCGCCAAGGGCCTCAAGGCCCGCATCAATATCGCGGCTGAGGTGCTGAAGAATGCCGCTGACCTGACGGACAAACAAGCCGCTGCCACGGAAGTCGTCGCCGCCCTCAACGCGGAGATCCCCAGCTATCAACGCACGCAGCCCGCTGTCGCTCTCGAGGCGATTTTTGCCCGCGACGACGTCCGCCAGATCGCCAACCTGCCTGCCGCCGAAGGAGAGTTGGAGGCCAGGGCCATTTGGTCACAGGAGCTCAAGCTCGGCCCGCTCATGGAGGGGTTGCCCGCTTCCAAACATCGGCGCGCGTTGGAATCATTCAAGGCGGCCAACCCCGAACATTGGCATGAGGCGCTGCGCAACACGCTCAACAGCGTTTCCGCCAAACTCTGCCGCGAGTTCGCTGGCCTGCTAATCCATGAGGGCAAAATCGACCAACTCAAGGAAACCCTCGCCCGCCTCGTCAGTCAGCATACCGCCAGCAGCGAACTGCTCCTCTGGCTGGCCAAGGACCGCAACGATTCTTTTGCCGACATCCTCGGACCTGAAGTTTTTCGCGCGATGCTCACCGCTATGGAGCGCGACCAGTTTAATGAGCGCCGCTCCAATCGCCTCCGCGATTTCATCCTCGATGACCAGGAATTACTGGTCGAGTTGATTGGCTCGGCCGATCTGGAGGTCATCAAAGACCTGACGCGGGCTTTGCAGCTTTCCCCCTCCTTCGACGACATGGATAAACGCTCCCTCCTGGCGCGCATCGTCAAGAGTTACCCGGCGATCCAATCGCTCATCTCCGGTGAGGCCTCCAAACAGGAGAGTCACCTCGTGGTTTCCTGGGATAGCCTGGAGCGGCGTAAAAACGAATACCATGAGCTGGTCGAGAAAAAGATTCCGGCTAACTCGAAAGAGATCGCGATTGCGCGCAGCTACGGCGATTTGCGGGAAAACCATGAATACAAGGCCGCCAAGGAGATGCAGAAGCTGCTGATGCGGCGCAAGGGCGAGTTGGAGAACCAACTGGTCCGCGCCAGGGGCACCGATTTTGTCGGTGCGCGGACCGACGTCGCCACCATCGGCACTGTCGTGCGTGCCCTGGATCTTGAGGCCAACCAACCCGAAGAATTCACCATCCTGGGCGCGTGGGATTCGGACCCCGAAAAGGGCGTTGTCAGCTATCTCTCGCCGGTGGCCCAATCGCTGCTCAACCATAAAGTGGGCGACGAGGTCGAATTCGAAATCCACGGCGTGCGCCACCACCACCGGATCGAGGCGATCGAGCCAATTAAGATTGGCGTAAGCCCATAAGATTTTGGGGCTTGACGCCCTCCAGGCTTTTCACTAAATTGCGGCTCGATGTTAATTATTCGGCAACTGGTCCTGCTGGTCGTCGTCGTAGCTGGCGACGCCGTAGGCGCTTGTCGAAGATAAATCCAGTTTCGACAAAAACCCACGGCTGGCCAACGGTCGTGGGGTTTTTTGTGCACCCGCGCCGTGCCGCCTCAAACGCAGCAAATTATGAGCAAGACAACTGAAACAGCCAGGCCCCTTGCCGGCAAAAGCGTGGAACTCGGCCCCGCAATGGCCGGCAGCGAAATCCTTGTCGCCTGCCTCGAACGGGAAGGGGTGGATACCATCTTCGCTTACCCCGGCGGGGCCAGCATGGAAATCCACCAGGCGCTGACCCGCTCGAAAAAGATTCGCACCGTGCTGCCGCGCCACGAGCAGGGCGGAGCCTTCGCCGCCGAAGGCTACGCGCGGGCCACCGGACGGGCCGGCGTCTGCATGGCCACTAGCGGGCCGGGAGCAACCAATCTCGTAACCGGCATCGCCGATGCCTACATGGATTCGGTGCCGTTGGTTGCTATCACCGGCCAGGTGCCCCAGCACATGATCGGCAAAGGCGCGTTTCAGGAGACCGATATCTACGGAATGACCCTGCCGGTGGTGAAACACAGTTACCTGATCACCGACATTAACGATATTCCGCGCATCATCAAAGAGGCCTTTCACATCGCGCAGAGCGGCCGGCCGGGCCCCGTGCTGATCGACTTTCCCAAAAATATTCAACAGGCGCGCACCCAGCCGGTGTTCTCGAAGGAAGTCCGCCTGCGCGGTTACCGGACCGATCTGCGCGCCAGCGATCTGGAATTGAACGAGATCATCGGCCTAATCGAAAAATCCGAACGGCCCTTGTTCTATATCGGCGGTGGCATCATCACGGGCAATGCGAGCGAAGAGTTGCGTCGCTTTGCCGAGGCGGCCCAAATCCCGGTTACCAGCACCATTATGGGCTGCGGCGCGTTTCCTGAAACCCATCCCCTGTCGTTGCGCTGGCTGGGCATGCACGGGGCGGCTTATGCCAATTGGGCGGTCAACGGCGAATTCGAGCAACGGAAAAATCCCGCGGACCCGATGAAAAAAATCCTCTCAGGCGCTGATTTGCTCCTGGCCTTTGGCGTGCGCTTTGACGACCGCGTCACGGGCAAGGTGGATAAATTTTGCGAAACCGGGACAATCGTCCACGTCGATATCGACCCCTCGGAAATCAACAAGAACAAGCCGGCCAACCTGCCGGTGGTCAGCGACGTTAAATACGCGTTGGGACGGCTGGCGCAGATGGTCGCCGAGCGGCCCGTCGAGAAAACATTCACTGCCTGGCACCAGCAAATAGAAGCCTGGAAAGCCAAGGCGCCGTTTGGCTACCTGGTTACCGAAGAGGTCATGAAGTCGCAGCACATGCGCGACCATCTCAAGGGCAAGGAAAGTGAAGTCATCCTCCCGCAGATGGCGATCGAGGTGTTGTATGAGCTCAGCAAGGGCGAAGCGATCATCACCACGGGCGTGGGCCAGCATCAGATGTGGGCCGCGCAGTTTTACAAGTTCAAACGCCCGCGCCAGCTCCTGACCAGCGCCGGGTTGGGCGCGATGGGCTATGGCTACCCGGCTGCCCTCGGTGCCAAGGTCGCCTGTCCCGATAAGCAGGTCATCGATATTGACGGCGACGGCTCGTTCCTCATGAACGTGCAGGAACTGGCCACCGCCCACATCGAAAAGATTGCTGCCAAGGCGATCATCCTCAACAACCAGCACCTTGGCATGGTGATGCAATGGGAGGATAAATTCTACAAAGGCAATCGCGGCCACACCTACCTCGGCGATCCCGACAATCGCCAGCAGATTTATCCCGACTACGTCGCCGTCTGCCAGAGCTTCAATGTGAAGTGCGAACGGGTGATGTACAAGAAGGACCTGCGCGCCGCCATTCAGCGGATGCTCGACGCCGACGAGCCCTATGTGCTGGACATTATCGTTCCCTACACCGAGCACGTCCTGCCGTTCATCCCGGCCAACAAAACCGTCGCCGATATGATCTGGCAGGCCTAAGTCCAACACCGCGCGTGGTTTCAGGCAGGCGCGCTGTCCCCAGCGCGCCGAAGCCGAAACCAAAGGGCGGCTCCAAATCCGAAATCCGAAACAAATTCGAATTCGAAGCTGGGGGAAAATTCAAAACCCCGTACTCCCGGTGGCGAGTTGGGGCATTTGAGAATTCGGATTTTGAATTTGTTTCGGATTTCGACTTCGGATGTCAGATTAAAATCTGCGCGGAGAGGTTTTGCTGCCACTACTCGTGCCGCCAATGCGCCTTCCAATCCTTCCATTCGGCAAACGTGGCCTTGCTCATGCGTGCCGCGGCCTTGCGCAGCCAGTCCCTTGGCCGGCGGCGGAGATCTCGTTTTACCTGGGTCAAAACTCTGGGGCTGCCGTGGTGAATGTTGGCTGTCTCCCGGCCCATGGCCCAGAGCAGCCGCAGGCTATCGCGTTCCTCGGGCAGGTCGCTCAATTCGATTCGGCTGCAGTCGGGCGCCAACCGCCGCAGCACCCACGTGCCCTGCAACCGCAGGAACGGGTCCGGCACCCGCACCGCCCGGCTGATGATCGACTCATACCATAGCTTCGCCGAGGAGGCTTTTCCGCGCGCCCAGGCCCAGGCCGAGGTCGCTAGCGGCTTGGCCTCGCGCGCTACCATTCCGCCGCGCCACTCGCACAAAAGCGTGAAGCGCTGGCGTCCCAGACTGCCCAGCCCGGCCCGCCGGTGGCCAAAGTGGCCAAACCGGCACGGCAGTCCTGCCTCGGGGAGGCCATGCATCAAAGCCTGCCTGACCTCGGCGGGCAGCGGCCTTCCCAGTTTCGCGATGCCGGCCATCTTCTGCCAATAGCGCACCGGATCGCGGAGTTTGTTTTGGGCCATGTCCCGCAGCCAGCGATTGCGTTCGGCCAGCACGAAGGCCCGGCCCCCGGCATGAATCGCCTCGGTATATCCCTCCAGCACCGCATCGCAGGCCTCGTCCGAATCGACGGCCGAGCGGCCGGTGCGAATGGCGAGTCGGGCGCTCGTCGCCAACCGCACTAGGTCGATGGCATAGGGCATCGGGCCCGCTTCGTCGAAATCGTTGATTCCCCAGACCAGCCGCCCTTCCGAATCTCGCCACGTGCCGAAATTCTCGACGTGCAGGTCGCCGACCGCCAGCACCGCCGGTGCTTCGGCCAGCTCGGGGCAGAGCTCCGGAAAGAGTTGCGCCCAACGATAAAAGGTCGCCCGCAGGAACGAAAAAGCGTCCTCGGCCATTGCCTCGTGTTTCGCGCGCAGGTCCTGTGGCAGCAGGCGGGTCTGGCTAGCGAGCCATCTTTCATACGCCCGAGTTGATTCCTTGACGTTCATTCCGAGCTCAAGAGCGAGTGCTCCGCAAAATGTCGGCCTCGTCCTGTGAGCCTCTCATCACCACCTGTTCCAACGCAGTCATTCCCTTTTGGCCATGCTACTGCGGCAGGCCGGCCAGAGGAATGCCCGGCAGGTTTCGCCAGACGCTAAACACAACCGCCACCGCTAGGAACCCCCAGAGCCAAATCGGGCGGATGGTTAGTGAGCCGGGCTGTTGTTTCATTCTTCTCCAGGAATATCCCGCCGCGAACCATCCGGCATAAGGCAGGCAAAAAATTAGCAGCGGATTGAAGCGAAACGCGGTAACCACGTGGCCATGAAGCAGTTGGTGCAGCGCGCGCAATGAGCCGCAGCCGGGGCAGAGCAGGCCGGTGGTGCGGTAGAACCAGCAAACTGGATAGAAACTAAACTGGCTGGGATTGAATACAAACAGAACCACCCCGCTGCCTGCCAGCGCCAGGAGCCCCAACACCATGGGGACTGACCACCGGCGAGCTGACCCTGCCTGCACGGTGCGTTCGCGCTGCGACTGAACCTCGGCGCCCGGGGACCCGAAGTGAGCCGAAAGCGGTGGTTTCACAGTACAACACACGCCTCAGTGAAAAGCGCTTTTCACTTCGGGCTTTGACAACACCACCAGGGCCCAAATGCCTATCGGCAATCCGATAAAACAGCAGGGGGAGATACACGGAATCATGGCCATGATTGTGGCGGTCATCACCAAACCGTAATTCTCCAGTTTTCTCATTTTGAGTGCACCAAAGAGGACAAACCCGCTGACGAGAATGGCGATGATATTCATGCCGACCCCGATCGCCCCGGAAAACCATTTGACTAAAGCCTCATTGGCAATCTGCCCTCCGCTCATGAATGAGGCGCCCATGACCAGGTTGCTGATCAGAGATACGGCTTGGAATAAAAAGCCCAAAATGCTGGTGATGATTAAACCGATAGCGGGGCCATTTACCTGGTCCAGGCTGGCTGTTGTGGGTAGAGGCTGGCTTGCAAAAACGGGCGGGGCCGAGGGTAAAACCGTTGAAAGCTCCGGGAAGGCCGAAAGCGGTTTCCATTCCGTCGTGCCCTCCAGCAACACTTTTGTCTGCGCGTTGGCGCGTCCCTCGGCCAGCCATTGCCGCACCACCTCCGCCGGGATCGGGCCGTACTCCTTGCCATCCGCTCCTGTGATTTTGTACATGGCCTGACTCTGGCCAAGGGTCCCCCGTTCGTCAAGCACACCCGGCGCTAAAGGTGAAGCGTGAAAAGTGAAACGTGACTCTTGATACTATATGTCGAGTCTGGCCTCTGCCGTCTGGCCTCACGTTTCACGCCTCACGCCTCACTTCCTATTGGATGCCGTAGCGATCGTGCAACGCGGCGCGGCCGGCGGTCGGCGGCGGGGGCTTGGCGACAGGAACCCCGCCTGGCGCGGTGGCTGTATCCATCTCAAAGAGGGGTGAGCTGACATGGAACACGCCGCCAACAACGCTCTTTTCGGGGTCCGGCAAGCAGAGGATGATCTTGCCGGGGATGATTCCATTAGTCGTCTGGGCCAGCTCGAGTTTCATCACGTAGCCGTTATAGAAGGATTTTTGCTGCGGGGCGTACTTCGGATTAGTCTTCCAGCGTTTGAGCACTTGGGGCACCCCCTTGGCGTCTGCATCGACGGCCATGGTAAGGGGCTCCGCGCCAATCTTTTCGCCCGGCTTTGGATGCAGATAGATCACAATTTCGCGATCGGGCGAGGCGGGCTGCCCCTGGATCAATCGTAGAGCCTGGGCTTGGCCGACGGGATCAATGCGAGCAGTTTCGACAATGAAGTTGGTGCCCGAGACAGTGCCGTTGGCGCGGCCTTCGGGGATTTTGGCCGTCGCCAGGTCCCCGCTCCAGACAGCCGGGACAAGCGGTAGTTGCCTTTCGGACCCGGCCCCCAACATCTGACCTGCATCCTCACCCGGGACCGCGATGCCCGGTGAGGAGCCACTACTGCGCTCCCGAGGCCCCGTGCCATGGCGCTGACCTATGCTCCCGAGGCCGGCGCCCCCGGGCTCGGTCGCATCCAGCACGTTGTACAAATTGGCGATGTGGCCCACCTGGCCGCCGTCGGAACTCTCCGGCTTCTTGGTGGACTTGGACTCGTAGTAGTTGATCAAGAGGTAGCCGGCATACAAGCAGCCCCCCACCACAAGGAGGAGACCGGCAACCTTGCCAATTTGCACGAAAACATTCTTCTTCTTCGGTGGCGGCGGCGCCAGGTTGCGGACGGGAATGGAACGGGCGGCAGGCTGGGCGCCGTGCCCTGGATGCTGCGAGGCAGCCTGGCCGAGCGTAAGCCGAGGGGCGCTTTGCGGCACCTTCGGCACAAGCGTGTTGCCGGAGCCCGCAGCCGGAACCGGCGCCGGAGTGGGAGCGGGTTTGGCCGGCACCCCCAAGGTACCCTGACAGGAAGGACACTGAATCTCGTGTCCGCACCAGAGTTCATCACAGGTGATATGCTGGGCGCAATGGGGGCAGGAAAATTTGATGTCAGCCATAAACCGAGTAAATCAGGATTCCACACCCGACCGGGTCCGAGTCGCCAGGGCTGGGAACGGCAATCGGCGAAATCACATTTGATTTAGACCATTTGCGGTCGTCCGCGTCAAGTGAGGAATAGTCCAGTCTAGGAATCGCCACGGAGGGCCACCGAGGCATCCATGGGCTGGGGGAGACGCGCGGAGACTTGATGTGGGACCTGTGAAACGTGAAACGTAAAACGGAAAGGACGTCCTTCGCGGTTCACGCATCACGCATCACGTTTCACATCCCCATAATCTGGTAGCCGCAATCGACGTAAATCACCTGCCCGGTAATGGCCGCCGCGCCATCGCTGGCCAGAAACAGGCCGGTGGCCCCCAACTCTTCCGGCAGCACGTTGCGCTTGAGCGGCGCGTGCGCTTCATAGTGCTTGAGCATTTCGTTGAATCCGGCAATGCCGCGCGCCGCCAGTGTGTTGACTGGGCCCGCGCTGATGCAATTAACGCGGATCTTCTTGGGGCCAAGGTCGTAAGCCAGGTAACGGGTGCTGGCCTCGAGGGAAGCCTTGGCTACGCCCATCACGTTGTAATGCGGCACGACCTTTTCTGCGCCGTAGTAACTCATCGCGATGACACTGCCGCCATCAGTCATCAGCGGCGCCGCTCCGCGCGCCAGCGCGACCAGCGAATAGGCGCTCACGTCGTGCGCGATACGAAAGGCCTCGCGGCTCGTGTTGACGAATTCCCCCTCGAGGGCCTCCTTGGGTGCAAACGCTACCGAGTGCAGCAACAGGTGCAGTTTTCCGAATTGCTCACCCACCGTCTTAAAGACCCGGGCGATGTCCTCATCCTTGGTCACATCACAGGGCAGGATGAGCGTATCGGCCCCGAATGTGCCGGCCAGTTCCTCAACGTTCTCCTTGAGCCGCTCTCCCTGGTAAGTGAAAGCGAGTTTTGCGCCCGCCTTGGCCCAGGCCTGTGCGATGGCCCAGGCGATTGACCGTTTGTTGGCGACGCCAAAGACAATTCCCGATTTGCCGTTCAATGACATGCTCTCTGTTTTGTTAAAACTGACAACCGCGTAAAAGCGTTAAAAACCGCCCGGCGCAGGCTAAAGCGGAGGGCATACCAGTAGGGGAAATGTCCTGCTCTGGCAAGCGAGGAAACGAGAATTAGCAAATAATGAGAACACCATCCACAGCTCACCGGCCTCCTAATGCAGTCCCCAGAACAAAAAATGTAAAGCAATTGACACCTTATGTGTTGTTGCTCAGGCGCTCCTGCTCTGAAATTGAGCAGTATGGACAACATGCTGTCTGGCGACTTGATTTACATCTTCGCCTTTTGCCTGGGCGGATTGGTTTTCGCCCTGGGGCCGATCGTGCTGGTGCAGCTTCTGATGGCCCGCAAAACCCGCAATTATGCCCATAAAACTGAGCAATTCATCGAGTGCGGCATGGAGCCCATCGGCGACGCCTGGATTCGTTACAGCGCCGTGTATTACCTGTACGCCCTCGTGTTTGTGGCGTTTGCCGTGGATGTGCTTTACCTGGTCCCGGTCGCGCTGGTCTATAATCGCATCCCGGGGTTTGGGGCTCGGGACTTTGTCGAAATGCTCATTTTTGTGGGGATTCTCTCGATGGTGATCGTATATGCCTGGAAAAAAGGAGCTTTTGAATGGAAGCGCAAGAAGAGCAACTCCTGAAAGACTGCGCCCCCTACGTCAGGTTCGCCAAGTTGGATGAACTGCTGGCGCTGGGCCGGGCCAATTCGCTCTGGCCGCTGACCTTCGGCCTGGCCTGCTGCGCTATCGAAATGATGGCCGCCGGCGCCTCCCGTTTTGATCTGGCCCGCTTTGGGGCCGAGGTCTTTCGCCCCTCTCCCCGCCAGGCCGATGTGATGATCGTGGCTGGCACCGTGAACAAGAAGATGGCAGAGGCCGTGAAGACGCTTTACGACCAGATGCCCGAACCCAAATGGGTCATCGCCATGGGCAATTGCGCGATTTCCGGAGGTCCCTTCGTCTTTCCTTGCCAGTACGCGGTAATCGAAGGGGTCGACAAACTCTTTCCGGTGGATGTGTACATCCCCGGTTGCCCGCCGCGACCGGAGGCGCTTATCGAAGGGCTTCTAAAATTAGAAGAGAAACTCACCGGTAAACGCCGGTGGCCGGTGGTGAAGCCGGAATAAGAGCTGACACCGAAAACGCGAAAACGCGAAAGATATGAATACAAGCTCAAACACCGCTATCCCGTCTTCAGTGACTCCGCCAGGACCAGGAACAGCTCCAACCGATGCCGGAGCGCGCATTACGCCTGATTTACCCAATCCTCTGGCGCATCTGCCCATTCCTTTCCAACCCGCCGACTACAATCTGAAGGGTTACCACCTGGATGCCAGCGTTGCTCCCGCTCAAGTGGTTGCGGCGGCACAGCAGCTCGATCAGGAGGGATTTTCGTTGGATACCATTACCGGGGTGGACTGGCTGGCCACCGGCGATATGGAGGTGGTCTATGATTATTTCCACCCGGTAAAACCGCTGCGCGTGGTGGTTCGCTCGCGGATTTCGCGGGCCAACCCTGAAATCCCGACGATCTCTGAAATATATCCCGGTGCCAACTGGCACGAACGCGAAACGCATGATTTTTTTGGCATTCGCTTCCTCGGGCACCCCAATTTGCTGCCCTTCCTGCTGCCTGAAGATGCAACTTACCATCCGCTGAGGAAGGATTTCACCTCGTGCTCGTAAAGGAAGACATTTCGACGAGCGTGGCCCCCCAGGAGACTTTTGTTCTCAACCTGGGGCCGCAACACCCTGCCACCCACGGTGTCTTGCGCGTCAAGATGACGATGGATGGCGAATACGTCGTCCGTGCTGAACCCGTCTGCGGCTACATCCACCGGATGCAGGAAAAGATGGGCGAAAATCGTACTTACGCCCAATTCCTCCCCAATACCAGCCGTATCGATTACCTCTCGGCAATGACCTACACCCACGCGTTCGTGGGCCTGGTCGAGCGCGCGGCCAAACTCCAGGTGCCACCCCGAGCCGAATATATCCGCGTCATCACTTCCGAGCTGAATCGCATCTCCAGCCACCTGGTCTGGTGGGGCGCGTTCCTGCTGGACCTCGGCGGGTTCACCCCACTGCTCTATGCCTTCGATGACCGCGAGAAAATCCTCGACCTGCTCGAAGGCATCACTGGCGCACGTCTGACTTATTCGTATTACCGCATTGGCGGGCTCTACAACGATGTCGATGACGCTTTTATCAAAGGTACCAGGGCGTTCGTGGCCCAAATGCGGCCCCGGCTGAAAATG
>DATMQA010000119.1:0-11921 GCA_035566895.1 Binatia bacterium | reverse complement strand
CGAATCTTTTGCCCCCACGGGGTTCTCTCGATGCCGGAGAGAACGCCGTTTTCAGGGTGATGAACCGTCAAATCCGCCTGGGGTAACCAGCGAAAAGTATCCAGCAGCCGGGTGTCTTCAGCGCCACGCCCACGGCCCGTCTCGGTCCCGCCGCCGCTGACGAACAGATACTCATTCAGGAGATACGGGCTGGAACCGTCCACCAATTCGCGGCCGAGTTCCTTGTCATAAAGGCTCCGGATGGCCGCGCGCGCAGGGTCGAGCGTGATTTTGTAAAAACGATTCTCAACCACAGAGAGTAGCGCAGGCGTCTCGCCTGCGGGTGTTGGCGGCGTCCCGCCGCCCACCACTGAAGAACCATGGGGCGGGAGGTCCCCATCAACTCGCGGGCGTGACGCCTGCGCTACTTTCTTAACGGAGCCGACGCCTTGATTTGCTACGTGCCCCAGCCGATAAACCTTATAGCCCAGTGGCGGAAGCTCCTCGGCCCAAAAGCGGATGTTCTGATAGCCGTCCTTCTCCGAAACGACTTCGCAAGGAACCGGCCGGCCGGTGGCCACATTGGTCAGCGTCGTGCCGTTGTCCACCTGGAAACGCACTAAAGCGCTGCGTTGCCAGCTCAGCGGGTTGAAGACAACCAGGTTGCGGCCCTCGGTCTGGATTTGGTCGGCAAGCTGGCTCAGGCTCCGGCGCATGAGCCGGTCAATATCGTGCTCGGCTTCGGCAGTCCAATTCTCCTTTTCTGTGAGGATGCCGACGACTTCATCCGACTCCGGCTGGCCGGTGGCGCGGCCCGTGCCAAAATTGTGTTCGGAATAGAGCAGGATATTGCGCCAGATGTCCCGGTCCAGCTCGTGAGAAAAGCGCAGCTTCGGGTCGAGGGTCGTCGTGAGGGTGGCGAGGCTTTCGGCGCTGAGGACGCGCATCTGGTTGGCGCGGTCGCGAGCCGTCGCCGCCGGCAAGGCGCCGAAATTATCCGCCCAATAAGCGCCGCCGGTGCCGCGCACGACCGGCAGGTTCGTGGCGTAATTTTTTTCGATGTATTGGAAGAACTCGGAAAACCGGCAGGTGATGAGTCTCGGATACGCGTACCGGGCGTTCCACTGTTCGACGAACTTCGCGTCGTCATATTCTGCGGGCAGATTCTCGACTTCGGTCCCGTAGAGCAACACCGCATCGGGCACGTAACCGGCCTGCTCGTACGCCCGGAGAAAACGCGCGAACCCACCCTGCGCGGACTCGATGGCCGGCGGCAGGCCGCACAGGGATTTGAGCTGGTGATAATGCGCCGAAAACCACGCCAGCACGCGCTGGCCGTCCGGTCCTTCCCACCAGAAAGGCGAGCGCACATTCCAGCGGCCATGCACGAGCAGCGGGCCACGATGCTGATTGCCGCCATCGGCAAAGTAGCGCACCCCAGCCGCGGCCAGCACCGAAGGGACGGACCAGGAAACCGAGGGAACATCCGAGATCAGCGCGAAATCGAACGGCACGCCATAGCGCGTTTGGAGTTCTTTGCTGAAGTAGAGATTCCGAAAGTTCTCTTCGAGGGACAGATACTCTGTGGCGGGGCAGCAATAGAAGGCATTCATGCCGATTTGGCCGGCGCGCGCGTGAGCCGCCAACTCGCGCGTGTGGCGGGGCGAACGCAAGTCGAGCCACTGGTCGGTGATCCAGCTCCCGTCGATATTAAAGCGGTAGTCCGGGTGCGCCGTCAGCACCTTAAGCAAATCGTCCACGTTGCGCGCGTGGACCTCGGCGACTTTGGCGCGATAATCCGTGTAACCGACATCCAGGTGCTCGTTGGGGGCGTAAAAGAGCTTCCACTTTTTCGCCGGAACGAACCTCACGTTGAAAATACGCTCGCTCAGTTCAATTCGCACGGGGCCTGCCGGCGTATCGTCGGGCAGCAGCACCGGGAATCGTGCCTCGCCGAATTCCGCCGGCTTGGGTGTATCGACCTGAGTGACAAACTTGCCTGCCGTAACCCGTGCTTTGCCGCCCGGCCAGGAAACCGGAAAACGCACCAGCAAATCGCCTTGCTGCCGAATGCCCTGGGATGCCTTCGGAAACAGAATGGTCGGCATCAGCTCGGCTTCCAACCTGTCCTCGAATGCCGCATCCGGGTCGTGGGTCAGCGCGAGCGAATCGTAGAAGAAGCCCGAATCGCCCGTGCCGCCGGTGGTCCGGTTGGTGAGGATGGTGGGCGGGTCATCCACCGCGACCAATACCAGAATATTCTCTCCCGGGCGAAAGAACCGCGCCGGCAACGCCAGCTTGCGCCGCTCGGCCGAGCGAATCGGATCGAACTGGTCGTTGAAACCGCTTAACTCGAAGATCGGGTCCGGCTTGAAGTAATACCGGCCCCGGTGTCCATTGATTTCGATTTCCAGGGCCGGCACGCGCGGCTGGCGGAACAGCAGGCTGACATCCAGGTAAAAAACGCCCGAGGGCGCCGTCCTGGGGAGGTCAAAGGCCAGCACATACCGGTACGGCCGCCCACCGAACGCGCCGTTGCCGGAACCGGGATGGAAACCGGGCCACGCCTTGGTTTCGTTGCCGGTTCCGATGCGCACGACGACGTCTTTGTTGGTCTTCGCGTCGGCCGCGGTAGTGAATTCGTGGTCCGAACGATCGGGTTCGCCGAGCTTCCAGACCGCACGCTCGACTGCGGACGCGGCGCAACCCAGCATTACCGGCAAAAGAAGGGCGGCGAACCGGTGGCGAAGATTTAGCATAAATCGGTGTCCGACTGCGCTGCTCATCATAAGTCACGGCGTAACAAGACCAAGCTCGAAACGGTGTGCGATTTAACACCGCGTTTGCATTTTCTGTCTTCCCTCGCAGCGTGAGCCAAAGAGCGACCCCTCACCCTGCCCTCTCCTCTTAGGAAGGGGAGAGGGGGACCCGCAGCCCGAGCTTCGGCTAAACCGGCAGCGGGGTGGCGGTATCCAGATGCGCCACGGCAGTCAAACACTCCATAAATATTGCTGCATGGCCGGGGGTTTTGTGTTAGCAATGCCCCATGTCTGAAGGCGCCCTGAACCGCCTGGCCCGCCTGCTCCCGGCCGAACGCCTGCTCGTGCGCCCGGAGCAACTCGCCGCGTATGAAAGCGACGGCTTGACCGTGTTCCGCACGCGCCCCCTCGGCATAGCAGTGCCCGAGACGGCCGATGAGGTCATCGCGCTGGTGCGATTTTGTCATGACGAGCGGCTTCCGTTTGTCCCTCGCGGCAGCGGCACCAGCTTGTCGGGCGGTTCGTTGCCGGTCGCGAACGGGATCGTCATCGCGCTCAACCGGCTCAATCGCATTCTGCGGCTGGACCCGGCGCTGCGCGTTGCCGTGGTGGAACCGGGCGTCGTTAACGCGCAGGTATCGCTGGCCGCCGCAGCGCATCGGTTGCACTACGCGCCGGACCCATCGAGCCAGCCGATTTGCACCATCGGCGGCAATGTCGCTTTCAACGCCGGCGGCGCGCATTGCCTGAAGTATGGGATGACCTCGAACCACGTACTGGGCATCAAGGCGGTTCTGGCCACCGGCGAAGTCGTCCAATGGGGCGGGTCGAGCCGGGAAAATGTCGGGCCGGACTGGTGCGGGCTGTTCACAGGCAACGAAGGACTGTTTGGGATCGCGCTCGAAATCATCCTGCAATTGCTGCCCAGGGCGGAATGCTTTCACACGGTCCTGGCCGGCTATCGCACCCTGGAACAAGCGGGTGAGGCCGTCTCGGCGGTCATTGCCAGCGGGCTGTTGCCGGGCGCAATTGAAATCATGGACGCGCTGGCGCTCGAGGCGGCCAAAGCCGCCGTTCATGCCGAGTATCCGCCCGGGTGCGAAGCCGTGCTGATCGTCGAGCTGGAGGGTCCGCGTGAAGCAGTCGCCGCCGACCGGGTGCGGCTGGATGCGATCATTGCCGCCAGCGCGCCGGTGGAATCCCGGCCGGCGCGCGATGGCGAGGAGCGCCTGGCGATCTGGAAAGGACGCAAGAGCGCATTCAGCGCCGTGGGCCGGCTCTCGCCGGATTTTATCGTGCAGGATGGGGTCGTGCCACGCCGCCGGCTGGGGGAAGCCCTGCGGCGCATCGGGGAGATGGCGCGCGAAGCCGGCGTGCGTTGTGGCAACGTGTTTCATGCCGGAGATGGCAACCTGCACCCGCTCATTCTTTTTGATGGCCGGCAGAAAGGCGCGCTCGAGCGGGCTGAAGCGCTGGCCGGCCGGATTCTGCGCATGTGCATTGAAATGGGCGGCTCGATTACGGGCGAGCACGGCATCGGCGCCGAGAAACGCGAATATCTTGGAGCCATGTTCACCGCCGACGAAGTTGAGTGCATGAAGCGGTTGCACAACGCTTTTGATCCTTTCGGCATTTCCAACCCGGGCAAGATGTTTCCCGGCGCCGAAGCCCCGGCATTGTCACAGCGCGGGCTGCATCCCCTCGAGCAGGCGGGCCTGCTGTCCCGCGAATGAGCGCGCCCCTGCTTCCACATTCGGTTCCCGAATTGGTCGAAGCCGTCCGTTCGGCGCCGCGCGTGCTGGCAGTCGGCGCGCAGACCAAACCGCGGCTCGGCGCCGTGGAGGCCGCGCGGATTTCAACGGCGGCGCTCAAAGGCATTCTTGAATACGAGCCGAGCGAATTCACTTTTACGGCCCTGGCAGGCACACCCGTGCGAGAACTCGCCGCCGCGCTGGCCGAACGTGGGCAGTATCTGCCCTTTGACCCGCTTTTTCTGGATGCGGGCGCGACGCTGGGCGGGACGGTCGCCGCCGGGCTGAGCGGGCCCGGACGTTTCCGATTTGGCGGGGTGCG
Organism: Binatia bacterium; assembly: GCA_035566895.1. Taxonomy (GTDB): domain Bacteria; phylum Verrucomicrobiota; class Verrucomicrobiia; order Limisphaerales; family UBA8199; genus DATMQA01. Next base: position 7,110 of record DATMQA010000119.1, on the reverse strand, counting down.
GGATTTCATTCTGGGCGTGCGCTTCATCGACGGTGCGGGCCGATTGCTGCGGATGGGCGGCAAAGTGGTGAAGAACGCCGCCGGTTTTGATCTGCCGAAATTTTTCGTCGGTAGCCTCGGCCGATTCGGGGTGCTGGCGGAAATCACTTTCAAGGTCTTTCCCAGGCCGGCTTCCCAGCTCACCTTGAGATTGAAAACCGACGGCGTCGAAAACTCCGCGCGAATGCTGATGGACGCGGCGAGCACTCGGTGGGAAGCCGACGCGCTCGATTTGCCTCCCGAAGGCAAAGGTCTTTTGCTGCGGCTGGCGGGGCCGGCTGCGGCGCTGGAGCAACTCTCGAGCGAGGTCCTCGGCCGCTGGCCGGGCACACGACTCACGGAGACTGAGGCGGAAGCGAGCTGGTCCGGCCTTCGCGAGTTGCGCTGGGCCCACGCTGAAGGGCCGCTGGTCAAAGTGGCGCTGACGCCGGTGGCGCTCCCGTTGCTGGACCGCGTGCTCGCAGCACTCGAGGGGACGCGAGTCCATGTCAGCGCGGGAGGCAACGTCGCTTTCGTTTCGCTGGCCTCAGGGAGCGCCTCGACCGCGCTGGATGAGCGGTTGCGCGGGTTGGGTCTAAGCGGCGTTGGCTTGCGTGGCCCTGGCCCGCTTTGGTACGGCGAGAAGGCACGCCCAAAAATTGCGCTGGCCGTGAAACAGGCGCTGGACGCCGAAGGCCGCTTTCCTGCACTCGATGAATGACCTGCCGCGTAACCTTGCAACCTTGCAACCTTGCAACCTTGCAACCTTGTAACTATGTAACCTTTGCAACCATGTAACCATGTAACCATGTAACCATGTAAGCCGCGAGATGCTGCATACAATCCAATCTGAAAAACTCGGGGCCTTTGCCGAGCCGATGACACAGGCGGTGCAGGCCTGCGTCCATTGCGGCTTTTGCCTGGCCGCTTGCCCCACCTATCGCGAGCTGGGCCAGGAAATGGATACGCCTCGCGGGCGCATCGTGCTGATGAAAGGCGTCCTCGAAGGGAACCTGCCCTGGGAAGCCGCCCAGCCGCACGTCGAGCGGTGCCTGGGCTGTCTGGCGTGCGAACCGGCCTGCCCCAGCGGCGTGTCCTATCGCGAGCTGCTCAGCCCGTTCCGCGTGCTGGCGCGGAACCATTTCCCGATTTCCGCCGGCGCGAAACTGCGGCGCTTCCTGGCGGCGCAAACGCTCCCCTACCCTGGCCGATTCCGGCTGGCCGCGCTCGCGGGCCGGATGGCCAGGCCGTTTGGCGGCCTCATGCCAAACGCGCTCAAACCCATGCTCGCGCTGCTGCCGCAAACGATTCCCCCGGCGCAACATTGGCCGGAAATAACTCCCGCGCGCGGCGAGCGCCGGGCGCGGGTTGCGCTGCTGGCCGGTTGCGCGCAACAGGTGCTCGAACCGGACATCAACACCGCCACCATCGAAGTGCTGGTGCGCAACGGTGTGGAAGTCATTGTGCCCGCAAAACAGGGCTGCTGCGGCGGGCTGGCCTGGCATACCGGGGACCTGGCGGCGGCGCAGTCGTTTGCCCAGCGCAATCTCGACGCATTCCCGGCAGATGTGGATGCGGTTATCACCAACGCCGCGGGGTGCGGGTCGGCAATGCAAGAGTATCACCTGGTCTTGCGCGGCACGCCTCAGGAAGGACGCGCGAAAGAGTTTTGCCGCCGGGTGCTGGATGTCTCTGTGTTTCTCCAGCGCCTCGGTTTGCGTGAGACGCCACGTGGTGCCGGACGACCGCAACGCATCGCTTACCACGACGCCTGTCACCTGGCGAACGCCCAGGGTGTTCGCACCGAACCGCGCGAGCTGTTGCGCGCGATACCCGGCGTGGAGCTGATTGAGTTGGCGGACGCGCACCTGTGCTGTGGCAGTGCGGGTACTTACAATCTGGACCAGCCGCAGATTGCCGCGTCGCTCGGCGAACAGAAAGCACGGGCGGTGCTCGCGTCAGGAGCGGAAGTCGTGGCCTCGGGCAACATTGGTTGCCTCACCCAGCTTAGGTATCACCTGCAGCGGTTGGGGTCGAACGTGCGGGTTAGACATACGATGCAGGTGCTGCGCGATGCTTATCAATCTCAGGGCAGCAGTTTTGTGCGATAGGCGCGGAAGGGGGAAGTGACCGGGTTGGTATCCACAAACGGAATCAGGCTGGCCGCGTTGCTGAGAGTGTGATAGCGCAAGGGTGAATTAGTGAGGATGGAATGGCCCCTAGCCCCGCTCGTTGCGCGCGGCCTTTCTGAATCCCAACGGGATTCGAGCACTCGCCAGGGTTGCGAGGAACGAGCTACCCTGGGATCTCCATGCCGTGATGCCTCTACCCTGAAAGGGTTGCACCATTCGTCCCGAGTCAGAAGCTGACCTCCCAGGATGAGTTCCGGCTGTTTCTGAAGCGCAAACAAGATATACAAATCTGGCCAGAGCGCCGAGCGGAGAGCGCGGGCGGCGGTTAGGTGTAGGCGTATAGGGGTTAGCCCTTGGCCTTCTTGCGCAGTGTGTCGTCTTTATAAGGGCTGTAACCAACAAACAGCAGGTATGATAGGTTATGGATAAGCTCGATGGCATCTCGATAATCTTCTGGCGGTCGGGGGGAATTGGGGTGTCTCTTCCAATCCGTAATCCACGTTTCGCAAAACCAGAAACCCTCCGCAATCCAAGTCTCAACAGAAGGCTGCCCCTTGACCTCGTCAGCTACGTCATACATCGCACTGGTCAATCTACGAAAAGCATCCCAATCCCACTCGAGGTGAACCCGCGCCTGAAGAAGAAACGACCCTTCTTCGGCATTAAACTCACGCCTGAGGATGTCGCGCGCGGACCCGGGCGCATCAGGATGTTTCAGTTTTTCGGCCTCACGGAAGTATAGCTGCCCGGCGAGCTCATCGTCTAGAATGTCCTGATAGAAGTGGCCAGCCTCCTCCCATGCTTGAGCAAACGATGGGTCAATCTCAATCGCCCTCTTGTACGAAGCGAGCGCCTCGTCGAGACTGTGCGGACAATTCTCTGCGCCGAGCCGGATGAGATTCCCGCGCATACACCACAGCTTGGGCGAACGAGGAAACGCGCCAGTGGCTTCGTCGGCAAGGGCAATGGTCTCTAGCGTCGCCTTCATCTTGGCGTTTCGTGGCGAACGTTCTCTCAGCTCCGCGATGTAATCTTCCTCGGTCATGACTACCGTACCCTGATGATAAACTATCTGCCAGCCCAGATCCGCCACTCATTTGCTCTCCTGCCGCTCAAGAAAACTGGAGCCCCAAACCAAATGGTTCGGATTGTGTTTATCTACCGGCAACCGTTTTATGTAAAACGTGAAGTCACCGGGTTCGAGCTGGAACTCCTGATTTTGCGCTTCCCACTGCCACGTCCCTCTCGCAACAACGGGGCGGAGTCTAAATATGTCGCCATCTTGGATGACCTGTTTTTCTCCGCACTCTGCGGAGTAAGTTCCATTTGTTTCCAAGCGAAGGGTAAACAAACAAACCCTATTTGTCGGCGCGAAAGGGGAGTCCACCTGCCGGAAATGAGCATAGCTCCCTACGGGGGCTTCGGATTGGGCGATGGGCAGGGCCTTTTTTTCTTGAGCTAAAGTGCTTGATGACGCGAGAAAGGCCCCGCTGAGCCCAGACAGGATATACCAAAAAACGAACCGAGTCCTTTTCATATAACGCAGCTCAGCGGCCGGAGCCAGCGGCCACTGATTGTTGATTTGTTTCGCTCGCGGAACGGCTGGCTCCGGTCCGCTGGAGCGCAGGGTTCGGCAATGAGCCGCCACCCCGCCCAACGCCCTCAATATAGTTCGGTTTGAGGCTAAGGTCCCGCTCAATTCTGTTCAGCACTGAAGGATAGTGTGTGATGCGCCAAGAGGGCGGATCGCCGCCCCCGCTGGCCCTACACCCTTTGGGGAAGGTGTATCCCAATTCCTCGAGGCACTTTTGGAATGGGCTATCCAAATCTAGGTTGGCCTGTGACAGGCGCTGGCTCACCGCGAAAAGGCGAGCTTGGCCAGGACGCGTGAACCTCCATTTGCTCCTCGCGTAAGCACCTTCAAAGTCGTGCGACTGGAGAGGGAGCGCGAACGGACTGTACATGCGGAACTCCAGCGCCTCGTTCGCAAACTTATTTGGATTCGGAACTGGGAGAAAGCACCGGCCAAACGTTATTAGGTAGGCGGCTGTCAGAAAAAGCGCCACCGCGAACAGCGCGACCCAACCTTTGGCAGATTTACTCATGTTGCCGAACGAGCTGGGTCAGCCGCGCCGGAACCCTGACTCAGGAGAAACACGCAGGCGCAACGCAGCGTCGCCTGCACCCAGTTCGACATTGCATTTGCTCTGGACATTCGATCACTCATCGTGTCCCCGTCGTTCGAGTCCGGGGTCAACGTGGTGTGTTTGGCATTTTCAAATCAGACGGGGCCACAGCGTTTAGTTCAACCGAGTGATACCGCGTGACGCGACTGCCGAGCCTGGACTCCTCGGCAATGCGGGTCGGAAGTTCAAATCCGGCGAACTCGCGATATTCGCCAAAGCTTGTTTTCCACAGCGTCGGCCCGAAGTTATCATTCTCGAAGGTTTCCATGACGCCCGCAAAAAGAAAACGTTCCTTTTCATAGAAATGCACCGTCTCGTGTCCCCCCTTGGTCACCAGTTTCAACGCGTAGCAGGGCCTGCTGTTAAAGGACGCTTCGCCGAGAAGCTCCACCGACTTGTAGAGCAGCGGGTCGTCATACCACGCAAAAAAGTCGGCGCGCGCCCGCCGTTCGCGGAGCATTTTGCCTTTCAGACGGTGGGGAGTTGCGCCGGGGACTGCATCCCAGCCGGTTCGGCCATCGAACCCTTCGCTGATACGCCCGAGATGGAGGCCAACCGCCGACTCGATCTGGGTGGCCAAACGGTACCGGCTGGGCCGCATCGCGAACAGCTCGACCGGGCATGGAGCGGTCCAGCCGAAATCGACGTCCGCGGTTCCTTGCGCGTGTATGGAACCAATCTTCTTCGCCGCGTCGGCTCCGCCGCGCACAGCGAGCGCTTTCTGCAAGAGCTCGGCGGCGGAAATTGCGGTCGTCGGCTTGATGGGTGGCAGGGCGATCTCTTCAGTCGAGTCTGCAAAGGCCGCCTTTAACAACACCTGGTGCGGCCCTTTGCCCAATTCCTCGGCTAGATTGACACGGAGGGACTGCTCCAAATGGTGGCGGTAATAGACACAAACCTCCCCGTGGGCAAGGTCATAGACCTGGGAGTAAGCCGTTGCGGTATTGGCCGCCAACCTCAGCGCCTCAGCGCAGTTTTGTTCTGTCGGTGCTTCGGCCTTCTGCCAGAACGTTGAGATGGCAGTAAAGCGCGGGCAGGGGTAGTTGTCACCGGCGGCAGGTGTCCAGAAGTTCCCTAGTGCCGGGTTGCTCAGCAGGAAGTTGGTTATCAGTTGGCGCGACCCGGACTTGCGGATGAGTATGAGCTTGCCTTTGATCCACTCGCAAACCACCGAGGCGCCGGTCCGGTCCGCGATCAGGCAATGGGCTGGATTTGACGCGTAGCTGTACTTATCCCAATAAGCCATCGCCTCCTCGACCGTTGCGCAGCGTGCCAGGACGTTGTCGGCGTCACTCCCTGGCAGGTGCCCTTTGATTGGGCCGGGTTTTCCAGCGTAAGGCGTGACGGCCCAACCAACGAACAAGCCCTGATCGTTCATCCCTCCTTGGGCATAGGAATCCCAACCGAAGCAAACCCGGCCGTGCCACTTCTCGGTGGCGGGCACAAACCACATCGCCGCTTGCGGGACGAACGGGACATCCTCATTGTCGCCGGCAAAGACAGTTCCATCCGCGCGCTCCACGAGAAAACCGTGCAGGCGCTCGCCCCGGGGTAAAGCGCAGAAGCCGTGAGGGCAACCAATAGGAATATTAGGCAGACCCGGAGTGGTCTTGCCCGCATGCCAAGTTCGGCGCCAATCCAGGCGATTTGATCGCTGGCGGGTTGGCCGGTACTGGCGCTCAGGCACGGGAGCAAGGCGAGGTGTTTAAGCACTTTCATGGCAGGAGAGTCATCCAGATGGCGAACAAAAAGGCTCAAGCACGGCGCGCCCAGGTCGTCCGGCATGGAACAGAAACGCCATCGCGCCGTTGCCTGAAGCCGCTGTTAGGCGGCACGCTTGGAATCATCCTAAACTATCTGGGACTGCTTTTGATTTTTGAAGCCGTAGTAAATATCCAAAAACCAACAGCGGCACTGACAATGGCGAGTGCGGCAGCAAACAGAGCAATCGAGACACCCAAAAGGGCGAAAACCAGAACAAGAATGTGATATGAACCCATACCTGCAATCATAACTTACCTTTCTGTTTGTTGTTGAGTGAAACACTACATCCGATAAATCAAATTTGCAAACCCCACGCGCTCGCTGCCGCCCAACGTGGCGCTGAGCGGCGCGCCGCCAGCAACGCTCGAACTGCAACAGTGACGGACTCGGCGCGTCCGCTCCAGCAAAAGTTAGGCGTCATCTTAACGGGCGTCTACTCCGAAGTCATCCTGATTGTTCCGAGCCACTTCTCCACCATTTGAGGCCACTCGGTAATCGGAAACTTCGAGGGCCGTAATCCAAACGCGTGCCCACCCTGGGCATACAAGTGCATCTCCACGGGAACCCCAGCGTTCTTAAGCGCAATGTAGTAAACCAGCGATTGGTTTACATTGTCCACGTGGTCATCCTCCGCTTGTAACAAAAATGTCGGTGGCGTATTACCGGTGACAGGAACATTCGGATTCAACACAAAGCCCTTATCTTCATTCCACAGATGTCCCGGATAACAAGCTATCGCAAAATCCGGGCGGCAGCTTTCTTTGTCCGCCACATCTACCGCCGGATACGAACGTTTGTCAAAATGCGTGCTTACCGCGGCCACCATGTGTCCCCCTGCCGAAAACCCGATCACTCCAATCTTATGCGGATCAATATGCCACTCGACGGCGTGAAAGCGCAGCAGTCCTACCGTCCTCTGCGCATCTTCCAATGCCAGCAGTGACTCCCCGTACGCCCCTGCTTTCTTGAGTGGCACGCGATATTTCAAGAGTACAGCGGTAATGCCTCTG
>DATMQA010000118.1:0-82250 GCA_035566895.1 Binatia bacterium | reverse complement strand
CCATGCGCTGTGCGCGTTTTGCAGTCCGACGACCAACAGTTACAAGCGGTTGGTGCCCGGGTATGAGGCACCGGTGAACCTGGCGTATAGCTCGAGGAACCGCAGCGCGGCGATTCGGATACCGACTTACAGCGAGAATCCCAAGGCCAAGCGCGTCGAGTATCGACCGCCGGACCCGGCGGCCAATCCGTATGTGGCGTTTGCGGCAATGTTGCTGGCGGGGTTGGACGGGGTGCTCAACAAGATTGACCCGGGCGAACCGATGGACAAGAACCTGTATGAGTTGCCGCCGGAGGAGATGGCGAAGATCCGGCAGGTGCCGGGGAGCCTGGAGCAGGCGATTGTGGCGTTGGAGAAGGACCATGAGTTCCTGCTCAAAGGCGACGTGTTCACGATGGACTTTTTGGACATGTGGATCGCGGCCAAGCGCAAAGAGCATGATGCGTTGCGGTTGCGCCCGCATCCGTACGAGTTCTTTCTCTACTACGATGTGTAAAAGCCGCTCGAACGCACAAAGCTACGGTAAAAAGCGGCTGGAACGCCACTCTGAGAGGCGGAAACATAATGTAAACCGTATGTATCAATAGCCTACCGTGCACTATGGGTGCACCGTGGTTAAGAGGGCTTTGTCCATGTGGGTATTCGGACGGCTGGCGTAAAATTCACTGCGCCAGCCGTCTCCGCGTCATACTCCTGCGGGTCGGCACGAGCGCCAAATCGGGGTAGCCTTGGCGCCCCAGGCTTAGCCCCGTTGGAAAGACGAGGCGAGGGAAAAGCGCGGGTGTGGGTGGCGCAGCTTAAATTTAGGGACACCAGGAGTTTCCTAGGGGCCGCCAGGGAATGTTCCTGTCGCGTCGACGTCATGCGCGTCGTAACAGTGAACGCGTGATCGGCCGTAGGAGAAAAGTCAACATAGTAGCGTTCCTGACAGCGGGCTGCCTGGCGCTGTCTGGCATAGGTACGGCTTTGCAGGCTCAAAGTACCGTGACCCTTGCCTGGGACCCCAGCCCGGACCCTGCCGTCACCGGCTATAAACTGTACCAAGGGCTCGCGAGTCAGAGCTACTCGATCACCAACAATGTCGGAAAGGCCACCAGCATCACCGTCAGCAATCTTACCGCTGGTGTGACTTGCTATTTTGCGGTCACATCCTACGACTTGAATCAACTCGAAAGCCCATTCTCCGGCGAGATTAGTTACACAGTCCCGAGTGCCGTCGGCACGGCCGCGCAGCCCCAGATATCCGTGAACCATTCCGGGCAGGTTGTCCTGAGCGGCGCCGCACCCGCGGGTTACACCTATTCCGTCATGGCGACGAGCGATTTCCAAACCTGGACGACCATCGGCACTCTGATCGTGAGCACCAATGGCACCTTCCATTTCACCGACCCGGCCGCCGCCACGAGCTCGATGCGTTTCTATCGCTTGCGCCAGATCGCGACCATTCCAATGGCCTCGTTGCAGTTGACCGTCAACAACGCCAAACAGCCCGTCCTCACCGGCGCGGCGCCCGCGGGTTACGCCTATGCCGTGATGGCGACGAGCGATTTCCAAAACTGGACCACCAACGGCACGCTGACCGTGAGCGCCAACGGCACGTTCCAATTCACCGACCCCACCGCCGCCACAGGCTCGCGGCGTTTCTATCGCCTGCGCCAAACCATTCCTGCAACGTCTCCTCCGCCACCTCCGCTACCCCTGAGTGTGAGCTTTAGTCCCGCCGCTTTGTCCGCCTCCTTCTTGGGCTTGACCGCACCGCAACAAGGAACCGTTCAAGCGGTCGCCAGTGGAGGCACCGGCCCATTTGTGTATGCTTGGACCGATGTTTCGACTGGACAGTTGTTATCCACCATTACCAAGCAGATTACGTCAGGGCTGGATACGTTTGCGGCGCTTTACTCTTTTACCATCAATGGTGCTTCTTTGAATCTGACGGTTAAGAATCCATACCCGTGGAATACCAGGACTTTCCAATGCACCGTGACGGACACAGCCACTGGAAAGGTAGTTTCTCGTGAAATAACGGTAAACTTTTACCCATAAGGACAGATCTGTCATTGCATTCGGGCGCTCCGGGCGGCGCGTGGCTGAGCATCATCGTTGGCTGAAACCGCTGGTTTGCGAGACGGCCCCTGGTTAGAATGCGCTCCGATGCGCGCACAGCAGCCAGACGGAAACCGCTCCCAGCGGGTGGCCCGAATCGATGTGGAGTTCCAGTTTCGAACGGATGAGCGTGAAGCGCTCAAGCGCTGGTGCGATGAGAATCGTCGGTTTGCCAGAAGCAAGCTCCGTGCTGTGTTATTGGCTGTCGCGCTTTGGGTAGCTGCGACTTTGTGCGGCAGGGCAGCGGCGACATATTGGTATGTCAGCAATAGCGGGGACGACAATAATCCTGGCACCAATGTGGCAGCGCCTTTGCAGCACATCCAGACCGCGGTCAACCGCGCGGCTTATGGTGATACAGTAAATATCCAGGCTGGAACCTACCGTGAACAGATTGAAATTGACAGCATTCGCGGCACCGGCAACGCGACCAACATGCTCACGGTGCAGGCCTGGGACACCAACGGCGACGGCATGATTGAGACAAGCGAAATGCCGGTCCTCAACCCATTCCAGCTCATCACCAACAATTGGTCGCCGCTGACGAATGGGCCGCTCTGGACCAATTTGACTGGCGGCATGGCCTTTGTGTCCGGCGCCATTTACTCGACGCCCTGGGCCCCGCAGAGCACGAAGGATGAACCGTTTGAACTGGTCATCGCCTCACCCACCAACGTCCTCCAGCAGACCTCTTGGCCGCAGGGCCAGAAGGCGGGAGTCTGGCCCTCCAGCCAGCCCACCAGTATGTTTCCGGGCAGTTTTAGATACGATTACGCCCGGCATGTGCTCTACGTCTGGCGGCGGGACGGCCAGGCGCCCGGCCCACAATATCCGATTGAGGCTCCGCTCATCTCGACCAATTCACCGGCCTGGGGCGATGCCGGGCCGTGGGTGTCGTATCCAGGATACGTCCACCTGCGCGGCTTGGTTTTACGTTTCTGCAACTCCAGCCCGGACGCATTCAATCTATATGGCAAAGCCTGGCCCAGTATCGCCGTGCTGACCGGGCCGTCGAACGTGGTCGAGCAGTGCGACATCGAATGGGGCGTCTGGCAGGGCATATCGGCAGCAACCAGCGGGACCATCACCACCAATTGCGTGATAGCCAATCATGGGATGCTCGGCCTGTCCATCGGCCCGGCCACCAACAACCAGGTCCTTGGCAATTTCTTTTTCAACAATGGTTGGCGGCATTACGCGGGCGACGTGACCGAGGGCACGTGCTGGATGGGCGGCAACTGCGCCGACAATATACTGGCCGGCAACGTCTTTTCTAATAACTGGGGAGATGCCATTCACTGCGACACGGTTACGACGCCGCCGGATCATCCAATCCGCATTGTCGGTAATTTCATTCTGACCACCAACGCGTTGCCGAATTTCCTGGGCGGAGGCGGCATCTTAATGGAAGTGTCCAGCAGCGCCTGGATTATCAATAATGTCATTGTCACCTCGGGCAACTCGGCCATTAACCTGGCCGGCTCGCACTGGAACCGCGTCCTGTTCAACACGTGCTTTGCCAATTTTAACCCGGACACGCCGCCGCAATGTTTGAATGTAGCTGCTTACATAAACAGGGATACGGATGGCATTACCCTGCACTCCTACGACGCTGGCTTTAATCTGGTGGCCTACAACATCTTTGCCGGATATGGCGATGAGGCCCTGATGGCGGTGCAGCAGGATTCCAGTGCAGGCGCCACCTCGTTCGGTCCCCTCTGCTACAGCAACGCCTATATCGGCAACATCATCTTCAATGTCGGCTCGCAATTCCGTTCGCAGATGAACGTGACGCCGCCGCCCTATCTCCAAGTGTCTCTGGGCTATTTCAATGACGCCACCGGCTGGGCATCGGCGGTATGCGGCGGCAATCCCGGCTGCTCCACCAGCGCCAATATCGTCACCAACCCGCTCTTTGTGGCGGCCAACGCCGTGAATTTCTCCACGCCCACCGCTTTTATGCTGGCTTCCAACAGCCCGGCCAGCGGCTATGCGCCCACGAATTACAATGTGACATTTGATTTTGCTGGCAACCCGCGCCAGCCGGGCTCAACGGCTGCCGGTGCTTTTGACAACGTCCGGAAGCCGTAGGAGTCGAACAACCATGAATTACCGAGCGCTGTTTACCGCGTTGGGCCTGTTCATCTCAGTGAGGTACGCCGGCATGGCGCAGAGCGGCAATGGCGGGTTTGAGACCGGGGACTTCACGGGTTGGGGTAGCGACCAGGAAGGCGCGGCTGTGACCGGCGACCCGCGCTACGTTCATTCAGGGATTTTCGGGGTCGAGTTGGGCGCGGTAGGGACGCTCGGCCATCTGACGAAGACCCTGCCCACCATCCCGGGCTCGAATTATTTAATATCTCTTTGGCTTAACAACACGAACGGGGGAAGTCCGAACGAATTCCAGGTGACCTGGAACCAGTCCCTGCTCTACGACGCTACGAACATGCCTGCTCTGGCTTGGACGAACATTCAGTTGACGGTGACGGCCTCCACGCCCAATGACACTTTGCAATTGGGGTTCCGGCAAGACCCGAACTTCCTCGGCTTGGACGATGTCAGCGTGACCTCAATTGGCCCTGCCGCGCCGAGCATTATTACTCAGCCCACCAACGAGACCGTCACGCTGAGTTCCAACACGGCCTTTGTGGTGACCGCCACCGGCGCGCCCATGCCAAACTACTACTGGTGGCGAAACGGGTCGCCTATCGCGGGGGGCACCGGCTCGGCGTACAGCATCACGAACGTGCAGGTGGCTGATTCCGGCAGCCAGTTCGTCTGTGTCGTCAGCAACGTCTCGGGGACAGCCACCAGCCAATTGGCCACCCTCACGGTCATCGCCCTGCCGCCGACGATTACACAGCAACCTTTTAGCCAGTCTGTCGTTGCGGGCGGCTACGCATCGTTCAATGTGACGGCCTCAGGAAGCCAGCCCTTAACCTATTTTTGGCGGCGAAACGGCTCCGTTATCGTGGGGACCACCAATTCCGCGTACTCCACTAACAATGCGCAACCCGGCGATTCGGGAAGTCTCTTCAGTTGCCTCGTCAGCAACGCCTTCGGCACAATGCTGAGCTCCAATGCCTTGTTGATAGTGACCACAAACCTCTTGGCTTCAACGATTGTTTATTTACGCACCGCGGCCGGCGAACCGTGGGGCCGAACGGACAATGACGGTATCCTGACCCTGCTCTATGGCGCGGGCTGGCAGGCATTGTATTACGAAACTGTCAATCCCGCCGCTCTCTTCTCGCGCACCAATAGATTCATCTTCATGGAAGGCAGCGCCGACGGCGAGCCCGCCATGGAAACTTTCCTGCTTAACAACCTGTCCGCCTTGACCAATTGGGTTGCCGACGGTGGCAGCCTGTTCCTGGATTCCGCCCCGTACTTCATCAACAATTTCACCGTCAACGTGGGCTTCGGCGTCACTCTGAGTGTCGGCGACTACAGTGGCACCGCCGGTGCGGCTAATCCGGCCCACCCGATTTTTAATGGACCCTTCGGCCCAGTGGGTAGTTCCTTCAGCGGCGGTTATCTTGGACATGCGACCGTCTCGGGTCCAGGCCTCTCGGGGATTCTGACCAACGCCGGCGATGGGAAATTGGTATTGGCAGAACGGGTTTATGGCGCCGGCCACTTGATGTTTGGCGGCGCGACGCTGCCGGTCTTCCAAACGCCCCAACCGCAAGCCTCCAATCTGTGGGCCAACATCCTGTTCGACACCGGCCTGCAGTCCGCGGTGGTGCGGACGACGCTGAGCCTGTTGCCCGTGGGGGTGGAGAATTGCACCTTCAGCTTTTGGGCCGAAGGACCTGCGGGCGGCAGCTTCTTCATCCAAACCTCCACGAACTTCCAGCAATGGACAACGATCTTGACCAACACGATGCCCGCCAATGGCTCGGTGCTTATCGTCGATCCGTCCGCCTGCAATTCCAACCCGAGGTTTTATCGCGGCGCGTTGAGGGACTGATCTGCGCTCGGCCCGTAAGACCACCCCCAAATATTTCCTGCCCGAGCCTGAATGATGCAATCCCTTCGGGATCTGTCTATGGGTTGCAACCCCGTGAATAAAAGACGAGAAATCCGTTGACGAAATACCTCAGATGTCTGGGCTGAATGATGAACCAGGCAGAACTTCCTTGTTTTTCAGGCGGAAATCTGCTAATCCTGGAGGCTGGCAGAGAAACGCGACTCATGAAACATACCTCAATCTGGCAGCGTCTCAATACCGCCTTGATGCTGCTGATTGTCCTCCTGCTGGCGGGCGTCGGGCTGGCGTTGTGGGTCGAGGAGGCCCAGTTGGCTGCGTCCCAGCGCAGCGACGCGTTATCCGATAAAATGGGGAGCCTTAAGTACGACGTCCTGGTCATGAACGACGCGCTTCGAGGCCAATTGTTGGACCCCAAAACTTCTCCGGAAACCAACCGCTGGGGGGTGGCAGAAATCAGCTTCAAACAAACCATTAATGCGCTGGATGATGACCCGTACCGGGAAGATGCCGACCTGACGAAGGCCGTCAAGGAGCTGAGGGATTTGGTGGTTGGGCCACTGGCCTCGTTCAGAAATCAAGTATTGGTCCTGGCCCAAAGCGACCCGGCCAGCGCCGTGACTTACTACAACCGCAATATCGGCGCGATAAACGACCAGCGCGATCAAGCATTCGCGGCGTTAGGAATTCAGGCCGCGCATTTCAAAAGCGTCGAAAAGCATCGCGCCCGGACGATCGAGATGATTGGCCTGGCCTGCCTGGGAGTCCTCTTCGTGGTCAGCCTGTTCGTGGCCCGGTTCCAATCGGCAGCCGTCAGCGAACCGCTGAACCGGTTGGTGGCCACCCTGGAACGCATGCGCCAGGGCGATTTCACGCAGCGTCTGGCCCTGGAGCGCAAGGATGAGTTCGGTGTCCTGAGCGAGGGGCTGAACCGCCTGGCCGACGATCTCTCCGCGCTGGTCGGCCAGGTCCAGCGCTCCGGGCTGCAGGTGAACACGACCGCGACAGAAATCGCCGCCACCGCCCGTCAACAGCAAGGCACGGCCCACGAGATCGCAGCCACGACCGCTCAAATCGGAGCGACCTCGAAAGAAATCTCCGCCACTTCCAAGGAACTGGTGCGCACGGTCAACGAAGTCAGCCAGGTCGCCGAGCAAACCGGCCACCTGGCCAACAGCGGCCAAAGTTCGATCGCCCGCATGGAAACCACGATGCGCCAGATCATGGAGGCGGCGGGCTCCATCACCGCCAAACTCGCCGTGCTGAGCGAGAAAACCACGAACATCAACTCGGTCGTCACCACGATCACCAAAGTGGCGGACCAAACGAATCTGCTCTCGCTCAACGCGGCCATTGAGGCCGAGAAAGCCGGCGAGTACGGCCTGGGCTTTGCGGTGGTCGCGATGGAAATCCGCCGGCTGGCCGACCAGACGGCCGTCGCCACGTATGACATTGAGAAAATGGTCAAAGAGATGCAATCCGCGGTTGCCGCAGGCGTGATGGGGATGGACAAGTTTTCCGAGGAAGTCCGCCGCGGCACCGAAGAAGTGCAGCGCGTCAGCACGCACCTGGCTCAGATCATTCACCAGATCCAGACCTTTACCCCGCGTTTCCAGACGGTTAATGAAGGCATGCACGCGCAAGCGACCGGCGCTCAGCAGATCAGCGACACGCTGGCGCAACTAAGCGAGTCCGCGCAGCAAACGGCTGAATCCCTGCGCCAGTCCAACCAGGCCATTGAAGCGCTCAATGGCGCGGCCCGGGGTCTGCAGACCAGCGTGGCGCGGTTCAAGCTGGGGCTGTGATGCTCTTTCTGCTGTTCCATTTGGGCAAAGACCGGTACGCGCTGGAGGCCAAGCGGGTGGTCGAGGTGGTCCCGCTGCTGGCGCTCACGCGCCTGCCTCAGGCGCCCAGGGGCGTCGCCGGCCTGTTCAATTACCGTGGGCGGCCCGTGCCGGCGGTGGATCTTTGCGAGCTGACCCAGGGCCACCCGGCCAGCGAGCGGCTGAGCACGCGCATTATTATCATCAATTATCCGGACGCCTCCGGAAACCAGCGGCTGCTGGGATTGGTCGCCGAGCACGCCACCGAAATCCTGCGCAGAGAGGCGAATGATTTTGTCCAAAGCGGCGTGAAAGTTGCGGCCGCCCCTTATCTCGGGCCGGTGCTCATGGACACCCAGGGAACGGTCCAACTGGTGCACGAACAGCGGTTGCTTTCGGAGCCGGTCCGTGATTTGTTATTCCCTGACACCGCATGTTCCGAGCCATGAACGAGATCCAACGACAACTGCGGGAGGCGATCGGGCTGGATGCCCGCTCGCTGGGCTCGGACGCTCTTCCGCGAGCCGTCAGGCAGCGCATGAAAACCCTCGGCCTCAAGCGGCTGGGCGACTACGAAGCCCTGCTGGCCGGCTCGCCGGCGGAACGCGCGGAGTTGATCGAATCGGTCGTGGTTCCGGAAACCTGGTTCTTCCGTGATCCTGCGGCCTTTGCCGCACTGGTTGGACTGGCGCACGAACAACCGCGGCCGGCTGCCTCCCCGCTGCGTTTGCTCAGCTTGCCCTGCTCCTCCGGCGAAGAGCCCTTTTCGGCGGTCATCGCGCTCGTGCAGGCCGGCATCTCCGTCGAACGATTCCACATCGACGCGGTGGATATCAGCGCTCGCACCCTGGCCGAAGCCCGAACCGGCGTCTACGGGAAGAACTCGTTTCGGGGGCGCGACCTCGCTTTCCGCGCCCGCCACTTCCGCTCCGCTAAAGAGAAATATATATTGGACCCCGCCATTCGAAGCGCGGTGCATTTCGAGCAAGGCAATTTGTTCAGCGAGGACTTTATCTTCAATCGAGCGCCCTATGACTTTATTTTTTGCCGCAACCTGCTGATCTACTTCGACCCGCCCACGCAACAAAAAGCGCTAGAGAGGCTGGGCCGTTTGCTCTCCCCGGCGGGCACCCTCTTCGTCGGCCCGGCAGAACACCCCGTCGCCCTGGCTCATGGCTTTGCCACGGCCGGGATTCCCATGGCCTTTGCGTGCCACAAGCTCCGACGCGCCCCGGCACATGCCGACGGCGTCCAACGCCCGGCCAGACACACCCAGGTCCGTCTCGGGCTGCCGCTGGCAAATGAGGTAGCGGCCACCTGTCCTCTGCCCGCCGCCAACTCGGACCTGGTGAACGAAAGCGGCGCGCTGAGGACCGCCGCGCCCTACCCGCTGCGCCCGGTTCCGGGCCGCGGGGATGCTCCATCGCCTTCAAACGGGAAGCCCACCTCCACACCCGGGAGCTGCCAATCCCTGCCCGCCGACCTGGAGCAAGCGCAACGCTTTGCCGATGCCGGGCGTCTGGCCGAAGCTGCGGCGCTCTGCGAAGCGCATCTGAGCCAAAGCCGCCACTCGGCACAGGCTTATTATCTCCTGGGTCTGGTACGGGAGGCCGGAGGCAATAACGGGGCGTTGGAATGCTATCGCAAGGCCCTCTACCTCCGGCCCAATCACTATGAGACCTTGCTCCACATGGCCCTGCTCGCCGAAAAAAACGGGGACACCGCGGCCGCCCGCGCTTTCCGGCGCCGCGCGCAACGCGCGCGAGCCGGCGCCGATTCGCCCTTGCCCGAATCACATGTTTAATCAGTTAAATAAGTTGGGAGAGTTAAATCGGTCACGCCGCCGGACGGATTCAAGCTGTTGCCGGTTTGACGTCTTGAACTCAATTAACCGCTTCAACTCAGTCAGCCGCTTTCAGGAAACCGCATGACCGAGCTCGGCGTTCAAGTTACCAGCGCGCCGGACGCCCCGCCGGAGCTTTCGGCCTGTTGGAATGAAATTGGCGTGTATGGGAAGAACAGTTGCGCCCAGCTCGAACAATTCAGCCATTGCCGGAATTGCCCGGTCTACTCAGCCGCGGGCGTGCAACTGCTGGACCGTCCTTTGCCGGCCAAGTACCGCCACGAGTGGGCGCGGCATTTCGCGATCGAGAAGCCACGGCAGGAGTTGGGAACCAGTTCGGCGGTCCTGTTTCGAGTGCACGGCGAATGGCTGGGGCTGCCCACCCAGTGCTTTCAGGAAGTGGCGGAACGCCGCCAGATTCATTCCCTGCCCCATCGCCGAAACGGTTCCGTGCTGGGTCTGGCCAATGTCCGGGGCGAACTGGTCATCTGCGGTTCACTTGGGCATTTGTTCGGGCTCGCGCATCTGCCCTCCGCGGCGCTGCTTCGCACCACCTACAATCGACTGCTGGTGGCCAATCACGATGGACACCGTTTCGGCTTTCCGGTCGAGGAGGTGCACGGACCACACCGGTTCCATCCGCAGGATCTCCAAGCGGCGCCGATGGCGGTTGCCAAAATCAGCGCGAACCACCTCCAGGGGGTGCTTCACTGGCAGGAGCGAACCGTCGGCTTTTTGGATGCCGAGTTATTGTTTGCCACTTTAAACCAAGCCCTCACGTGAACCCGCCCGATTCGGACGATCTCAGCCGGCTTTCGATGCTCGAGCTTTTCCGCCTGGAAGCCGACAACCAAACGGCCGTCCTCACCGGCGGCCTGCTGGATTTGGAGAGGGGCGCCGGCCCGCATTCGTTCGAAGTGCTGATGCGCGCGGCGCACTCCCTCAAGGGCGCGGCCCGCATCGTCAATCTCCAGGTTGCGGTGCAACTGGCCCATTCGATGGAGGATTGTTTTGTGGCCGCCCACGGAGGCAAGGTCCCCTTGGGCCGGCGGGAGATCGACTTGCTCCTCCAGGGCGTCGATCTGCTGATGCACCTGGCCAAACAGCCGGACTCGCGTCTCGAAACCTGGGAACGCGACCACGCCGGCCAGATTGAAGATTTCCTCGGCTCGCTCGCCCGGTTGAAGTCAGGCCCTGGCGGCGTTTCCGGCCCCGTTTCCCAGGCCGGCCTCCCTGAGGCCGCGGCGCCCTTCACCGGTCCGATGCAGGAGCATCCTTCCACGGCCGCTCATCTCCAGGAAATCGCTCCGTGGCTGGACGCGGGCTCGC
This sequence comes from Binatia bacterium, assembly GCA_035566895.1. GTDB lineage: Bacteria > Verrucomicrobiota > Verrucomicrobiia > Limisphaerales > UBA8199 > DATMQA01. Next base: position 71,161 of record DATMQA010000118.1, on the reverse strand, counting down.
CCGGGCGCACCAGGACGCCGGCCGGCCAGCACGCCCTGGCCGTTCGCAAGCATGAACCAGCGGAACGCTTTTTGCGGCTGACGGCGGAAAATCTCAACCGCCTGTTGGGCCTGGCCGGTGAGTCGCTGGTGGAATCTCGGTGGCTGCGGCCCTTTGCCGACTCCCTCCAGCGGCTCAAACGCCACCACGTCGACCTGGCCCGAACGCTCGGTCTGCTCCGCCAGGCCCTCGAACAAGATCAATTGTCGGACCGCACGGCTGCCTATCTCAATGATCTGTTCCGCCAGGTCGGCGACTCGCAACAATTCCTGGCCGAGCGGGTGCAGGAATTGGACGTATTTGATCGGCGCGCCGCTCATCTCTCGCAACGCCTTTATCTCGAGGTGCTGCGCACTCGCATGCGGCCGTTCAGCGACGGCGTCCGCCGCTTTCCCCGCATGGTGCGGGACCTGGCCCGCTCGCTCGACAAACAAATCAAATTGGAGATTGGCGGCGAACTTACGCAGGTGGACCGGGACATCCTGGAGCGGCTCGAAACGCCCCTGGCCCACCTGCTCCGCAATGCGGTGGACCACGGCTGCGAGCCGCCCGAAGCCCGCCGCCACGCCGGCAAACCCGCCGAAGCGATCATCCGCCTGGAAGCCCGCCACAGTGCCGGCGTCCTGCTGGTCACCGTCTCGGATGATGGGGCCGGAGTGGACCTGGAAACCGTTCGCGCAGCCATTATCGATAAGGGCCTTACGGCGCCGGGAGTCGCCGAAAAACTCACGGAATCGGAATTACTCGAATTCCTGTTTCTCCCGGGCTTCACCCTCAAAGATATAGTCACGGAAGTTTCCGGGCGCGGTTTCGGGCTGGATATCGTGCAGAACATGGTTAAGAGCGTCCGTGGGGCCATTCGTCTGAACAACCAGCCTGGCCGCGGGCTGCGGGTCCAGTTGCAACTGCCGCTTACGTTGTCGGTTCTCCGTGCCTTGCTGGTGGAAGTCGCGGGAGAGCCTTATGCCATTCCGCTCAGCCAAATAACCCAGGCCGTGAAAGTACCGCGCCGCAAGGTCCAGGCACTGGAAGGCCGCCCCCATTTCAACTTCTCCGACCAGCAGGTGGGCCTGCTCACCGCCCACCAGGTTCTCGAATGCAGCGAACCACCGCCGCCCGGGGCAGAATTGCCCGTGGTGGTGCTGAGCGATCGCAACACCCGCTACGGCCTGGTGGTGGACCGCTTCCTCGGCGAGCGCGAACTGGTCGTCCAGCCCCTGGACCCCTGCCTGGGAAAGATCAAGGACATCAGCGCTGCCGCTTTGATGGAAGACGGCGGCCCGGTCCTGATCATTGATGTCGAGGACATGATCCGGTCCGTTGAAAAGCTCATCGCCGAGGGCCGCCTGGCTAAGGGCCAGTCACACAGCCTCCACCTCGCCTCACAAACAGCCAAACGCGTCCTGGCGGTCGATGATTCCCTCACTGTCCGCGAGCTGGAGCGCAAATTACTCACCAGCCGGGGCTATCTGGCCGACGTCGCCGTGGATGGCATGGAGGCCTGGGAGGCCGTGCGCACGGGCCACTACGACCTGGTGATCACCGATATTGACATGCCTCACCTCGATGGCATTGAACTCACCACCTTGATCAAGAAAGAGCCCAGGCTTAAATCTCTGCCGGTGCTCATCGTATCGTACAAAGATCGCGAGGAGGACCGCCTGCGGGGACTGGAGGCGGGGGCAGATTACTACTTGACTAAAGGCAGCTTTCACGATGAAACACTTCTGCAAGCAGTCATGGACCTGATCGGTGAACCCGATTCATGAGAATCGCTATTGTTAATGATCTGACCCTGGCGGTCGAGGCGGTGCGCCGCGTCGTGCTCACGGCCAATGGGCACCAACTGGCGTGGGTCGCCCACGACGGCGCCCAGGCCGTCGAACTCTGTGCCCACGACACCCCCGACCTGATTCTGATGGACCTGATTATGCCGCGCATGGACGGGGTCGAGGCGACCCGGCGCATCATGGCCTGTAGTCCCTGCCCCATCGTCGTAGTTACCGCCAGCGTCCTGGATCATTCGGCAAAGGTGTTCGAAGCCATGGGCGCCGGCGCACTGGATGCCGTCAATACTCCCGTCCTGGAATCGCCCGGAGCGGCCAAAGGCGCCAACGCCCTGCTCACTAAAATCGAGTCCGTCCGCAAAATCGTTGGTTTGGACGAACCCTGCAAGTCACCACCCGCGCCCGCTGCGCTCGCGCCGGCCCTGCCCCGCTGCCAATCCTTGGTCGCCATCGGTGCCTCCGCCGGCGGCCCAGGCGCCCTGGCTAAAGTGCTGGGCTCGCTGCCCCCGGATTTCCCGGCGCCGATTGTCGTGGTCCAGCACGTGGACCCGCAGTTCGCCCAGGGCCTGGCGACCTGGCTGGATTATCAAACCCCGTTACAAGTCCGTTTGGCGCAAGAAGGCGATCAACCCAAACCGGGCACCGTGCTGCTGGCCGGCCGCGAAGAACACCTCGTCATGGCCAATCCCAAGTGGCTCACTTATACGCCCCAGCCAGTGGACTCCCCCTATCGGCCCTCCATCGACGTCTTCTTCAAGAGTGTGCACCGTTTTTGGACCGGGGATATTATTGGCGTGCTGCTAACCGGGATGGGCCGGGACGGTGCCGAGGGGCTGCGCGTTTTGCACCAGCACGACCACCTGACGATTGCGCAGGATCAGGGCAGCAGCGCCGTCTATGGCATGCCGAAGGCCGCGGCTGAACTTCGCGCCGCCTCCGCCATCCTGCCGCTCAACAAAATCGGCCCCCGCCTCAGGAACGTTCTCTCCCATAAAGGCAAAGCGCATGCCTGACCCGCGCACGAACTACAACCTGGTCCTGGACCGCGAGCAATCTCCCTCCCCGCCACCGGAATACCACGTCATGGTCCTGCTGGTCGATGATCAGGCCATGGTCTGTGAAGCCGTTCGCCGCGCCTTGGCCAACCAACCCGACATCGATTTCCATTACTGCGCCGATGCCCGCGAAGCCCTCACCATCGCCAACCAGGTTAAACCCACGGTAATTCTCCAGGACCTGGTCATGCCCGGTATCGACGGCCTGACACTGGTCAACCAATACCGCAACAACCCGGGCACCCGCGAGACTCCGATCATCGTTCTCTCCACCAATGAGAACCCGCAGGTCAAAGGCCAGGCCTTTGCCCTCGGCGCCAACGATTACCTGGTCAAGTTGCCCGATAAAATCGAGCTCATTGCCCGCATCCGCTACCACTCCAAAGCGTTCCTGAACCTGGTCCAGCGCGATGCCGCTTACCGGGCCCTGCGCGAAAGCCAGCAGCAGCTCATCGATAGCAACGCCGCCCTCATCTCCCTGAATCAGCGGCTCGAGGAAGCTACCCTGGCCAAGTCCCAGTTTCTCGCCAACATGAGCCACGAAATCCGCACCCCGATGAACGGCGTGCTGGGCATGACCGCTCTGCTGCTGGATACCGAACTGACCGACGAACAACGCGACTATGTCGAGGCGACCCGCAGCAGCGCCGATGCCCTCCTGACCATCATCAACGACATTCTCGATTTCTCTAAAATCGAATCCGGCAAACTCGAACTGGAACATCATCCCTTCGAAATCCACACCTGTATCGAGGAGGCCTTGGACCTGCTCGCCCCCAAGACCGCTGAAAAAGGCCTCGATCTGGCGTATTTGGTCGATGACGCGATCCCCAAAATTCTGGTTAGCGACGTCACCCGCCTCCGCCAAATCCTGGTCAATCTGGTGGGCAACGCCGTCAAATTCACTCACCAGGGCGAAGTCATCATCGAAGTCATTTCCGCCGGCAACCGCCGCCGCGTCCTCCCGCCCGGCCAGCAAGCCGATACCGATTTCGTCCGCCATCCCGAGGAGTGGCTGCTCCATTTTTCCGTCCGCGACACCGGCATCGGCATTGCGCTGGACAAACAAAGCCGCCTCTTCAAGTCCTTCCAGCAAGTCGATGCGTCGACCACCCGCCACTACGGCGGCACCGGTCTCGGCCTGGCCATCTCGAGGCGCCTCGCGGAATTGCTGGGCGGAAAAATCTGGGTCGAAAGCGATAAGGGCCTGGGCGCCACGTTCCACTTCACCATTCTCGCCCGTGCCCCGGCGACCACGTCAGCCCCGACCTGGCAAGCTCCCCAGCCACAGTTGGCCGGCAAACGCCTCCTGCTGATCGAGGACAACTCCACCAACCAGCGCATCATCAAGCTTCGCGCCGGACAATGGGGGATGCCGGTCGAAGTCGCCGCCAACCACCAGCAGGCGCTCGAGCGCCTGACTCGCAGCAAACCCTTTCATGCCCTGATCCTTGACCTCCAATTGCCAGGAAGCGACGCTCTGGCTTTGGCCGCGGAGATTCGCCAGCAGCCGGCCGGCCGTTCCGTACCGCTGCTGCTCCTCACCTCCACACGCCTGCGCGCCGACGACCAACGCCCCGTTCAAACCGCCATCTCCGGCTATGTCCATAAGCCCATCCGCCCCGCACAGTTGCTCGACGCCTTGTGCCGCGCCTTGAGCATCCAGCGCCAGCTCGAGAAGAAAGCCCCCGCCGCTCCCGCGTTTGATTCCAATCTCGCCCGGCGCCTGCCTCTCCGCCTGCTCCTGGCCGACGATAATCCCATCAACCAAAAGGTCGGCATGAGCGTCCTCCAAAAGCTGGGTTACAGCGCCGACCTTGCCAACAATGGCCTCGAAGTCCTGAAAGCCCTCGAACAGAAAGTCTATAGTGTCCTTTTTCTCGACGTCCAAATGCCCGAGATGGATGGCTTGGAGGCCGCGCGCGAGATTTGCCGCCGCTGGCCCCCGGAAAAACGCCCGGCCATCATTGCCATGACCGGCAATGCCTTGATGGGCGATCGTGAAAAATGTCTCGCCGCCGGAATGGATGATTACATTTCCAAACCCGTCCGCGTCGCCGAAATTCAATCCGCCCTCGAACATTGGGGGCCCCTGAAAAAATCCGGAAAGACCGATACTTCTTTCCTCGCCCGCGCCAAAACGCTCCCGGACGAAGCTCTCGACGAAAGCCCAATTCCACCCGCTGCGGGAGGCTAAGGCAACTTGACCTATTGTGCTTCCAGCGTTGCCTGGTTACATCGTTGCCGGTGACCGCAATCTGACAACCTGACGAACCTGACAACTTTCAACTTCCAACCTTCAACTCACCTAATGCGCATCCTCCCCCCCCACCTCGCCCCCGGCGACACCCTCGGCATCATCGCACCTGCCAGCGCTCCGCCCGACCCAAAAAATATCGATCGCTCCGTGGCGGTTCTCCAAGCCCTCGGCTTCAAAACCAAACTCGCCCCCAACGTCCGCAAACGCTGGGGGTTCCTCGCCGGCACCGACCGCGACCGCGCCGCCGACCTCATGAAAATGTTCACCGACCGCAAGGTCAACGCCATCCTGTGCGTCCGCGGCGGCTACGGAACCGCCCGCCTCCTCCCGCTCCTCGACTACCAAATCATCCGCGCCCATCCCAAAATCTTCGTCGGCTACAGCGACATCACCTCTCTCCACTGTGCTTTCCTGGCCAGGGCCAACCTCGTCTCCTTCCACGGCCCCATGCTCAATTCCGACTTCGTCAAACCCGACCTCCCCGATTTCACCCTGACGAGTTTCCTCCGCACCCTCATTGCCCCTGTCCCGCCGGGCAGCATCTGTCAGGGTTACAAAAAGAAAACCATTGCCATCCTGCGCCGCGGCGCCGCCTCCGGCCCGCTCCTTGGCGGCAACATCTCCATCCTTTGTGCCACCCTCGGCACTCCTTACCAACCCTCTTTCAAAGGAACCATCCTCTTCTTCGAAGACCTCGACGAAGTCCCCTACCGTTTCGACCGAATGCTGACGCAACTCCTGAACGCCGGCCTGCTCCAGCAAGTCGCCGGTATCGCCATCGGCATCAACAAAAACTGCATAGACCCCAAAGCCAAAAAAGCAAAGGAATACCGCCAAACTCTCGAAGACGTTTTCGAAGAACGCCTGCTCCCGTTGAAAATTCCGATTGTCTGCGGCCTCCCCTTCGGCCATATCCCCTATAACGCAACTCTGCCTATCGGGGTTCGCGTCACCCTCGATGCCAACGCCGGCGATCTCTTGATTGCCGAGCCGGCAGTGGCCTAGGATAGGCCTTACGCCAATAGCCAAAGGTTTTATCGACTTTCCGCCCGGTAACAGCTCGTCAGCATTGGTCTTCGGTGCTGTTCTCCTGGGATCATTCGTTGCGCTGGATGAAGCCGTAATATCGCCCCATCCAATAGGCATGAAGAAAATCCGCCGCGCCGGTTTCGTTCTCGCGCCACAGTTTCAGCTCAGTCCAGTTTTCGCCCTCCGCGCTCTGGTAAGAACCGCCCGGCCCGCTGGCGACAATTCCATTCGGGGTGACAAAAACCGAGGCAGCGCGCGGGATGCGCCACCCTTTCATGCTCGGCACACTTGCCTGACCTTGATTTCGACTGAGTTCCAACTGCCCCGCCTCACTGATACGACAGGAAAGAGTAGCGGAAACCTGGAGCCATTGTTTGAAATCAGACGCCGGGAATTTGACAGCTTCTCCCGGGGGAGCCTGACCCCAACTCAGCCCGCCATCCCGGCTGAGGAACACGCCCTGCTCCGTCTGGGCGTAAACAACAAAGGTGCGCCGGCTGGAAGCTGCGATGTTCTGCACGCGCGCGCCGCGTAATCCCGCGCTGACATCCTGCCAGTCCTTCCCGCCATCCAGGGTCATAAACACGGCGCCTGTGCTGTCGCAGAACCAAGCGACCAGCGGATCGTCGCAGGAGGATTGGAACATGACGACAATCGGCTTAAGCCAATTGTCCATCTGATAGGGATTGCCCTTCCAGGTGTATTCGTTGTCGAGGGGACGCTGGTTGATCGGAATCGGACGGGCACTCAGGGCTTCGCCGCGGGCGAACGGGTTGCGTTCGATATCCGTGCGCAGTGAGTTCATGACCGGCCGCAGCACGCGGTCAACCGGATACAGATGCAAAGTTTCCACCGCGAGTCGAATGGCCTCGTCGGCGTGGGGAATTTCCCGCGGCCCGGTGGCCGGCAGGCCCGGTTTTGCCGGCGCCTGGTAATTGGGCAGCAAGGCGCAGGTCATCCACGTAAAGAGCGAGTTGCCTTCCATCCAGTTCATCTCCCAAAGTTCCTCGACCCATTTCCGATAGACCTTGAGCAGTTCAGGGTCTTTCTCGTAACGAACCAGGTTATAGAGGGCCTCGTAGGCCTGGCCCTCGCTGCTATGGTTGACTTTGGCCAAGCGCTCCAGGGTGAACGGCCCCGTGTCGCGAAGCCAATCCGGGTTGTCTTTAAACCGGGCGACTACGCGCTGGTAAAATTCCAGGTAACGCGCCTTCCCGGTAACGTGGTGGGCGAGCAGCAAGTCCGGCAACAGCATCAGCGAGGCGCGCAGTGGCGGCCGCCACGTTTCATCGGCGACCTTTGCCCGATTCAACCTCGCCGCATAAACCTTTCGATAATAATCGTCCCGGGCCGGGTCCGGATCGATGCCCACGTGGCCCCATTGGGTTACTTCGCCGTTCACATCAATGATACGGCATTGGTTCTCCAGCAGGTGCGTCATCAGCCGGTCCACATCTTCCGCGATGAGGCGGCGCTGTGCTTTGTCGGCGGCCAGGTCGTAATAAATCGCATAGCCGTAAAGCACCGCGTTAAAGTTGTCCACGCTCACGTCGCCATGCCAGCGGTAATCGGAAAACTTGCCCTGACCCTGGTGCCACTGCGGAGAGTCCTGCCCGTTGCGCTCCCAACCCTCGACCGGGCCGTGTCCTTTGACGTAACCGCGCGCCGGAAGTCCTGGTTTGCCGGTGACTTCCTGCAACGTCCTGAGTGCGCGCAGAATCTCACCACCATGCCGGCGCGCCCAGGGGTCCCGCGTCACCGCGTATTGATAGCCCACACCGGCAAGATAACGGCCAGTCCATACCCCCGCATGAATCACGTTGCCGGGTTCGTTTACGGTATGTGGCAACCGCGTGCCCGGCGGTGTGGCAGGGACGATGCTCACGTAGAGGCCGTCGAGCCAATGTTTGTCGAGGAGATCGCGCTGGAAGTAAGCGGCCTTGTCGTGCAGCGGGCTGGAATCAATCACTTCCGGCGAGCGGGCCGACGCCGCCACGGCAGAAAGGAGGACGGCCACACGGCCGCATAACCGGAGGAATTCTGTCTTCATAAAAATCGAGCAGAAACGTGGCAGACCAGCCAAAAACTTCAATCCTGCTCTGTGAGGCGGACATCAAGGTCGACCATTGGCAGGCGAATTGGGGAGCTATCGTGCTCGGGATCGCCGGCTGGCGGAAGGCGTTGTGGCGGTAAGCGTGTTCTGACTTCCGGGATGGTGCGCGTGGCGACGCTTGCGGCCGAAGATTTTGGGGATGAAATTCGCAATTTCGGAGAAGCCAGCAAGCCCCCAAAAGGCTAGAATCTATCCTGTATCCTGAATTGATAAAACAGCCGTAAGACAGCTTTTGGCCCGAGCGGGAAATGCCATCGATGCGGCCGGGAACCAAAGCTGCGCTCATGCGGCTCAGAGAGAAAGGTCAGCGGATGAAAACCAGCAAACTGGCCGCGCGAGCGACCGATTGGCCAGGAGGGAACCGCCGACGGCGGACGTGGTTTTGGTGGTGGCGGGCGGTCCCAGGATTGGGGCTCTCGCTGGCAACGGCTTCGGCCGACCCCTGCTACGAGCCTTCGCAAGACGTCCCGCCGCCCGACTCCTCCTACACGGGACCTTTCCATGCCCAGTGGGCGAACGGCTGGACCATCGTAGGCGATATCAGTGAGCACGCCAATTTCGGCGGCACCAATGCGCCACCACCGCCGCCCAATACGACGCAGACTCACCAGTTCCCCTCCACGGTTACCCTGGGCCTCTCGACTGATGGCGGGGCCAGCTTCCATTGCCTCACCGCGCCGGCCCAGACAACGGTTAGCTTGAGCCACACCAACGACAACGGTTGCACCAACTTCTACGGCACCGAGATGCTTCAATTGGACATCTCAGGCGGTGGTTTGCCCGCCGGAGCGATGATTCGTCAAAGCCCGACCCGCCGCTCGCTGGGCCAGCTTACGGTCCAGCCGGCTGCCGGCGGGGGCTACCTGATGAGCAGCTTTTTCGACATTTGGCCCGAACTCTCGCTGGATAACGGCGTCACCTGGAGCCCGGCGACCAACGCCGCGCACGTCGCCTTGACCAACAAGTCACCCGAGCTGTTTTCGACGACTGATGGGTTGCCGCCCCTTTCTGCCACCTACAGCAGCCCGCCCGGGCGTGTCACGGTGTTTTGCACCAATGGCATTTGCTGCACCAAAGGCTTCATCATCACCAATATTGTCCATCGGGCCTTCAGCGCCAATCAACCTGCTCCACCGTTAGGCAGCAACGCCATTCACAGCTTTAGCTCCCAACTTGATTTTCAAATCTCCTTCGATGGGGGCACGACTTTCTTACAGCAGCATGCCCCCGCCAACGTCAGCGTCCTGGTTAACCACACCCAGGACCTCGAAGGCGCCCAGTTTTTTGATACCCGAATGCTCCAACTCGACGTCCAAGGCGGCACCTTGCCCCCGCCTCTCCGCCTCCGGGCCAGCCTGACCCAACCCTCGCTGGGCAAGACACACATCCGCCCCGTTCCCGGAGGATTCATGGTGAGCAGTTGGTTCGATATCAACACCGAACTGAGCACGGATAGCGGGGCGACCTGGACTGCGGCTTGTTGCCCCGAGCGCATGGCCTTGACGCTCACCAATTATCCCATGACCGTTCAGTCACTCAACCCCGTTGGCTATTGGCGCTTGAACGAAACGACCCAACCGCCGGCTTCCCTGACCGCCACGAATCTAGGGGCCTTGGGCGCCGCCGGCGATGGCAGTTATATGGGCGGCACACCCGGCGTGCGGGGTGCTTTGGCGGGCAGCGCCGACACCGCGGCGCGTTTCAATGGGGCGGTTGTCATTCCCTTTAGCCCCCCTTTGAGCCTCAGTGGACCGTTTACCGTGGAGGCTTGGCTGATGGCGGCGAGCACCACCACTGGAACGCCTTGCCCGCTTTCCTGTGGCACATTCGGCGCCAACCGTTCCGGTTGTCTGATTTATCAAAATGCCAACAGTGGTTGGAATTTCAGGATGTACAACGGTGTAGGCGCCAACACTGCGGTGAACATCAACGCCGGGGGACCAACCGTCCCTGGCATTTGGTACCATGTGGCTGCCGTCTATAATGGCACCGCCGCCGTTCTGTACGTCAACGGCATTGGCCAAACCGCTCCGTTCACGGGCCCGTTTAGCCCCAACGCCAACGGGCCTCTGACCATCGGGATGCGCAGCGACACCAACTTCCTCTGGCCAGGCTCGGTGGACGAGGTAGCGATTTATCCTCTCCCGCTCTCCCCCATCGACATCATGAGTCATTACCAGAATGGAACCAATAACACGCCGCCGATTCCCTACGACCAATTGGTTCAGAGCAGGAATCCGCTGATTTACCTGCGCCTGGATGAGCCCAACCCTCTGCCGGTCGCGTTCAACATCGGCTTGGTTGGCACCAACGCCAACGGCCAGTTCGAGTTCGGCTCCTTGCCCGGGCTACCCGGTGTGCCTTTTGTGGGACTAGGTCCAAACAACTACGGGACCGAATTCAACGGCCTGAATGGATACGTGGACATTCCCAGCTCGAATCTCAACCTCACAGGCCCACTCACGATTACCGTTTGGACCCTGCCTGCCCCGGGCAATGGCCTCTTTCAAACCATCGTCGGCAAAGGGGACACGTCATATCGACTCGATATGGATTTTAATGGCTATCCGCACTTCGCCGACGGCCAGGCCAACCCGGACATCGTCGGTCCCACCCCGATTGATGACGGTCAGTGGCACCTGCTGGCGGGTGTGTACGATGGGCTGAGCGAAAATTCACTTTATGTGGACGGACTGCTGGCCGGAACCGGCCCGGCGACCAATCCCGTCACCGGAAGCCCGTTCGACCTCTGGCTCGGCGGCGCTCCTGATTATGGGCCGGTGCGGTTGTTCAACGGCTTGGTGGATGAAGTCACCGTTTTGAGCAATGCTCTGACGGCCCCACAAATTCAGCAAATGTACAACTCGGCGTTTGCCGGAGGAACCCCAGGGCCTGGCGTCGCCAACATCAACATCCGCTTCACAAACGCGCCCAACACGCAGGTCCAACTGATTTGGCCTTGTGGCGTTCTGCAATCCGCCACCCAAGCAACTGGTCCCTACGCGGATATGCTCAACACGCCGTCGCCCTACACAATGGCTCCCACCAACGGTAACCATTTCTACCGGGTCAGGAAGTAGATTACTTCACCGGGCGTTTACGGTTGTCATGCTCCGCGACCGTAAATGGGAATCCCGCACAAAAACACCGGGCCGGTCAAACCGGTTAATCGATTAAATTCTTGTTCCGTCGCGCGGTCACGTGCTGGCAGAGAAACTGACGAGTGGACGTTTGAGCTGGTTCCGGCGACTTTGACGGGTCGTCGAAACCTATGGTCGGGAAAGCCGAGTTCATTTTGATTTGTCTGGTCGCCGTCGGGTTGCTGGCGTTGCTGGCGCGGAAGCTCAGGATGCCTTACCCCATCCTGCTGACCGTCGGCGGCCTGGTGCTGGCGCTGCTTCCGGGGGTTCCCGCGATACATCTCGACCCGGAACTGGTGTTCGCCCTTTTTCTTCCCCCCCTGCTGTATCCGGCCGCGGTCTATACGACGTGGCGTGATTTCCGCGCGAACCTCCGGCCCATTCTTCTCCTGGCCATTGGATTGGTCCTGGTCACGATGACGGCCACGGCTTACCTGTTCCATGGGCTGTTCGGCTTGCCCCTGGCGGTCGGTTTTGTCTTCGGCGCAATCATTTCCCCCCCCGACGCCGTAGCAGCCTTGTCGGTCACGCAACACCTGCGGGTGCCCCGGAAGATCGTAGTCATCCTGGAAGGCGAAAGTCTGGCCAATGACGCGACTTCGTTTATTTCGTTCCGGTTCGCGGTGGCCGCGGTGATGACCGGAAGTTTTTCGCTGGCCGAGGCCAGCACGCGATTCCTGGTCGTGGTTGCGGGCGGCATCTTTGTCGGTGTGGCCACCGGATGGCTGGCCACGCAGGTGCAGCGGCGCCTGGATGATCCACCCGTCCAAACCATGTTCTCTCTGCTGACACCGTATGTCGCGTATTTCGCCGGTGAAAGGCTGCACGTTTCGGGCATCCTGGCGGTGGTTATCGCCGGCATGGTTTATGGCTGGCACGCGCCCCGAATCTTGAGGGGAAGGATGCGGCTCCAGGCGTTGCCGGTGTGGGAAACAGTGGTGTTCGTCCTGAACGGGGTGCTGTTCATGCTGATCGGCCTGGAACTGCCGGTGGTCGTCCATTCGCTTCCTGGCAGTTCGATGACGCAAGCTGCCAACCTTGCGGTGCTGGTCCTGGCAGCGATCGTCCTGGTTCGTTTTGCCTGGATGTTTGGCTCGGTCTATCTGCCGCGACTGGTGAGTCCAACCTTTCGCCGTGAAACTGCTGTTCCCTGGCAACACACCGTCCTGATTGCCTGGACGGGGATGCGAGGGGCGGATTCGCTGGCGGGCGCGCTGGCCATCCCCTTCGCGCTGCCCAACGGTCAACCGTTCCCCGGGCGCGACCTCATCCTGTTGCTGACGTTCTGCGTCATTTTCGGAACGCTGGTGCTACAAGGGCTAACGCTGTCGCCCCTGGTTCGCTGGCTAAGAGTGATGGATGATCACGTTTCGGAAAAAGAGGAGCGGAGCGCGCGGCTGAAGGCCAACGAGGCAGCCCTGGCGCGTCTCGAGCAACTGAGGGGGTCGAACCACATCCGGCCGGAGACGGTGGAACGTTTGCGCACCGAATACGCCGATCGGATTCGGCAATTGCGCAACGAAGCCCCGCATGAAGAAGGCGCAACACGATTGTTCTCGCCGGATTTTGAAGAATTGGCCCATGAAGCCTTGGCGACAGAACGTCAGACGGTCATCCAGCTCCGAAACGAGGAGAAACTCGATAACCAGGCCTTCAGGCGAATCCAGCGGGACATCGATCTCGCCGAAGCCCGACTGCAACGACCGGGCTAACGATTTGGTGGACCTTCCTCTGTAACGCTTAAGGCAATTGCACCAACCGGTAGAACCGCCTGTTGAAATTCGTCGCGCCTCGGTCGATGAAGGTGAAGGTATTGGTAGCTACGGAGTTTATGAGGAGCGAAGTCCAGTTAGCCAGATCGCCGGAAGCCTGGACCACGTTCGTTCGGCCGGGCACGACCGCCACCGCCGTCAACTGCAGCCCCACCCCCGGTAGCGGGACGAGGCGGCTAAACCCGTACTGCGGGAACAAATCGCTCAGGTCCGTCGCATTGGCGGCGTCGCCAAGCATTGGAGTGACGCCAAAAATCTCCTGCACGGTGCGCAACGTCGAGCTGTGTGTGTAATAGACGTTGTTGAAGTATCCTCCTCCGCGTGCCAGCGGTGAAAGCACAATCATGCCGATAGGACCGTCGCTGCCCAGCCCCTCGTCCCAGGTGATAAAGAGGACGCCGCCATTCTGATACGCCGCCGAGTCTAGGATTTTCGGCACCTCGCTCGCCAGCCAGGTATCTCCCTGCGCGATCGCGTTGTAGGTGGGGGGGCAGTCATCATGCATGTTGTCGCAGTCGATAGGCGTGATGAAGTTGTATTGCACGACCGTGTTGTTGGTCAGGTCAGCCGCCAGCTCGGAATAAGGCCGGATGTGAGCGATGCCATAGGCGAAACTCGGGTTGTTGGTTCCGGTCACATCGTCGAAATAAACAAAGGGATCGTGCCGGACACCGTAACCGTTGGTATCCACGAGCGGCACGTCGGTCCCGCCGATGCTTTCCTGGTAAGCCCTCCAGGAAATCCCGGCATTGTTGAGCAGTGTCACTAAATGGTTGGTCGTATTCTGGTGGTCGAGCGAAGGGTCATTATCATCGAAGATGCCGAAGTTGGTCCCTGCCTCGAGCCAAAGGTAATTGGGCAAGCTTGGATGCACCCCAGGCGGATTGTAATATTGCTGGCAGTAAGAGGCCATCGGAAGCAGGGTGTCATTGATAAAAGGAGCCGAGGCATTGCCCTGGATATTGGACCAACTCTCGTTTTCCATCAGGATGATGAAAACAGTCTGGATGGGTGGCAGAGTCCCGGCTAGTCCCTGGACCGGCAACCACACCGCCAAAATTGCCGCAGCGACCCTCATGCGTGGCAAGCATAATCCCGCGGGCTCTCGATTGAAATCTGGAAATTTGGTTTTTCTCCCGTAATGTTTGCTGGATAAATGAGCGGGCATGAACTTAACGCGGAGAAGCAGAGAGTGCGGAGCATCGGCTCGGGGCTCGGAGTTGCCCTCGGCCGCAACGTGGGTCCGAAGCGACTCGTGGAGATTTAACCAGGACAAATGAAACCGAGGGGCATGGTTTATCTGGTGGGCGCCGGGCCTGGCGACCCCGGCTTGCTGACGCTGCGCGGGGCCGAACTGCTGGCGCGGGCAGAGGTGGTGGTATATGACGCCCTGGTCAATGCCGAGCTGTTGCGCCTGGCCCCCAGCTCCGCCGAGATCATTTACGGCGGCAAGCGGGCGCGCGACCATGCCATCCCCCAAAACGAACTCAACGAGCTGCTCATAGCCAAAGCGCGCGCCGGCAAAACGGTGGTCCGGCTTAAGGGCGGCGACCCCTATGTCTTTGGACGCGGTGGAGAGGAGGCGGAGCAACTGGCCGATGCGGACGTCCCGTTCGAGGTCGTGCCCGGCATCTCGTCCTTCGTGGCAGTGCCGAACTATGCGGGTGTCCCGCTGACGCATCGAGGAATTGCCTCGAAACTGACGCTCATCACCGGCCACGAAGACCCCGCCAAAGAGGCCTCCCAAATCGACTGGGCGCAGGTCGCCAAAACGCCCGGCACCCAGGTCATCATGATGGGCACCGATCGCATCGGGCAAATCGCCGAAACCCTGGTCGGCCACGGCATGGACCCCGAGACGCCCATCGCGATGGTTCGCTGGGGCACCACCGGACACCAACAATCGATCGACGGCACGCTGGCCAACATCGGCGAAGTCGCAGCCAGAACCAAAATTGGCCCGCCCACGGTTGCGGTCATCGGCGAAGTCGTCAAGCTGCGGCCCAAGCTCAATTGGTTCGAACACCGGCCGCTCTTTGGCCGGCGCGTCGTTGTCACCCGCGCGCGCGACCAGGCCCCTCAGCTCTCCTCCCGTTTGCGCGACCTGGGAGCCGAAGTGCTGGAGGTGCCGACGATCAAGCTCGAGCCCCCCACCCACCGCGAACTCCTGGTCGATGCGCTGCTGGAGTTGAACTCGTATGATTGGCTGGTCTTTACCAGCCCGAACGGCGTTACCTCATTCTTTGAGTATTTCTTCCGCCAATTTCACGACATGCGCGACATTGGCGGAGCGCGCATCGCTGCCGTGGGACCCGCCACGGCCAAGAAGTTAAAGGAACTGCACCTCCAGGTGGACCTGATGCCGGATGAAGCCCTCGGCGCGGCGATCGCTGAGGCCTTCGCAGAATATGAGACCGTTGAAAATTTGAGGATTTGCCTGCTGCGCGCGGAGGTGGCCAACCCTGAATTGCCGGCCGCCCTGGAAGCCCTGGGAGCTATCGTGGACGATATTGCTTGCTATAAAACCGTCCCGGAAACCGAAGACCCCGGCGGCGTTGCAGCCAAACTGCTGGAGTCGGGCGCGGATTGGCTCACTTTCACGAGCGGATCAACTGTTGAGCATTTCCACGCACGCTTCGAGCTTCCAACCTGGCTAAAGCGATTTCCTGAAACCAAAATCGCCTCCATCGGCCCCGAAACATCCAAAACGCTGGCGGTGCTGGGGGTCCAACCCACCGTTGAAGCGAAGCAGCATACGATTGACGGCTTGGTCGGGGCAGTGCTCGGGGCGGTGAAGCAACGGCGTTGAGCAGCGGCTCTCATTAACGCCTCGCTTCAGCGAGGTGCGGCGGGCTCCGTGTACTCTTCCATCCCCACACACGAGCACACCAGGTTCCGGTCGCCATAGACGTTGTCGATGCGGCCGGCCGCGGGCCAGAACTTATAATCGTGCAGCCAGGGGGCGGGGAAACAGGCCTGTTCACGAGAATAGGGATGGGCCCAATTCTCCGCCGCGAGCATGTCGGCCGTGTGCGGCGCATTCTTCAAAACGTTGTTTTGCCGATCGGCCCGCCCGCTTTCAATCGCCTGAATCTCGGCGTGAATGCCGATCAGCGCATCGCAGAAGCGATCGAGCTCTTCCTTCGATTCGCTTTCCGTCGGCTCCACCATGATCGTGCCCGGCACCGGCCAGGAAATCGTCGGCGCATGGAAACCGTAATCCATCAGCCGCTTGGCTACGTCTTCGACCGTAACGCTCTTGAAGCGGCGCAAATCAAGAATGCACTCGTGGGCGACCAGGCCGGTATGACCGCGATAGAGCACGGGAAAGTAATCCTGGAGGCGGCGCGCGATGTAATTGGCGTTAAGAATCGCGTATTGCGTCGCCTCAGTCAGGCCGGCCCCACCCATCGCCGCAATGTACGCCCAGGAGATTGGCAGGATGCCGGCGCTACCCCAGGGAGCGGAAGCAACCGCGCCGACAGGATTTTCGCCGCCCAGATTGACGACCGTATGGCCCGGCAGGAATTCCACCAGGTGCTCGGCCACGCCGATCGGCCCCATTCCCGGCCCGCCGCCGCCGTGCGGAATGCAGAAAGTCTTGTGCAGATTCAAATGGCAAACATCCGCCCCGATATCCCCGGGACGGCACAGCCCCACCTGCGCGTTGAGGTTGGCGCCGTCCATATATACCTGCCCGCCGCTAGTATGGATAATTTCGCAAATCTCCTGGATCGTTTCTTCGAAAACGCCATGGGTCGAGGGATAGGTCACCATCAACGCTGCCAATTCCGTCCGGTGCGCCTCCGCTTTGGCCCGCAAATCGGCGACGTCGATGTTGCCTTCTTTATCGCACGCCACCGCCATGACTTTAAGCCCCGCCATGACCGCGCTGGCCGGATTGGTGCCGTGAGCCGAGGCGGGGATCAGGCAGATGTTGCGACTCCCTTCGCCACGGCTGGCGTGATAGGCCCGGATGACCAAAAGACCGGCATACTCGCCTTGCGAACCGGCATTGGGCTGGAGCGAGATCCCCGCAAAGCCGGTGATTTCTCCCAGCCAATCTTCCAACTGCTGGAAAAGGAGCTGATAGCCGCGCGCCTGGCGCAGCGGCGCGAACGGATGAAGGCGGTTGAACTCCGGCCAGGTGACGGGAAACATCTCGACCGCAGCGTTGAGCTTCATCGTGCAGGACCCCAGCGGGATCATGGACGTGGTCAAAGAGAGATCGCGCGCTTCAAGCCGCTTCAAGTAACGAAGCATGTCGGTCTCGGAGTGATAACGGTTGAAAACCGGATGTGTCAGGTATGGGCTGGAGCGCGCAAACGGGGCGGGGTAGTCGGTATCCGCTTCCGTCAGCAGTTCATTGGGTCTGAAATCGGGAAGGCGCCCGCCGTTGAAGACACGCCAGAGGTCCAGCAGGTCCTTCTCGCCAGTGGTCTCGTCGAGGGAGATGCCGATGGTGTGCTGGTCGATCGTCCGCAAATTCATCCGGTCCGCTTCTGCCAGTTTGGAAATCTCCGCCGGGGTCCTGGCGCCGAGCTCGATGCGGAGCGTGTCGAAAAAGACGCCCGGTCCGATGGCGTAGCCCAGGCGAGTCAGGCCGCGCGCCAGGACCTTTGTGAGCAGGTAGAGGCGCCGGGCAATTTGTTTCAATCCTTGCGGCCCATGATAGCAGGCATACATCGCCGCGATATTGGCCAGCAAGGCTTGCGCGGTGCAGATGTTACTGGTGGCTTTCTCACGCCGGATGTGCTGTTCCCGCGTTTGAAGCGCCAGCCGCAAGGCCGGCCGGCCACGCGAGTCTCTCGACACCCCAACGATTCGCCCGGGCATGTGGCGCTTCAAAGCCTCCCGGGTGGCGAAGTAGGCGGCATGGGGTCCGCCATAACCCAGCGGCACGCCGAAGCGTTGCGCGCTCCCCAGTGCCACGTCCGCCCCAAATTCCCCGGGCGGGCGCAGCAGCGTCAGGCTGAGCAAATCCGCGGCGACTGCCACCAGCGCGCAGGCCGCGTGGGCTTGTTCGGCAAAACCTGTGTAATCATGAATTTCGCCGCAGGTATCCGGATACTGGACCAACGCGCCAAAAACCTGTTCGCTAAAAGCAAACTTCCGATGGTCACCGACTGCCACTTCGAGGCCGAGCGCCCGGGCACGGGTTTTGACGACGTCGATCGTTTGCGGATGGCATTCTTGCGAGACGAAGAAAACAGCACGGCCGTCCTTCAACCCATGAAACATCGTCATCGCTTCCGCTGCGGCGGTGCCTTCATCCAGCAACGAGGCATTGGCAACCTCCAGGCCGGTCAGGTCGATGATCATCGTTTGGAACGTCAGCAGGGCTTCCAGGCGGCCCTGGGCGATTTCCGCCTGGTAAGGCGTGTATTGGGTGTACCAGCCTGGGTTCTCCAACACATTGCGCTGAATCACCGCTGGCGTGATGCAATCCGAATAGCCCATGCCGAGGTAGGAGCGAAAAACCTGATTTTGAGAGGCCAGTTCCTTTAACGCCCTGATTACCTCGGCCTCACTGCGCCCGCCGGGAAGCCTCAAAGCGTGCTGGAGCTGAATACCCGCCGGCACGGCCGCCTTCCCCAGCGCGGCAAGACTCTGGTAGCCTAAGAGCTCCAGCATTTGCCGGGTTTGTTGGGGGCTCGGGCCAATGTGCCGGCGCACGAAGCGATCGGGGTGCGCGGGCAACTCAGATTCGGCGGGCCGGGAGGGCGGATAGGCCGCCGCCTGGGGCCCGCTTAAATCTGTGTTGGGTTGGTCCGTAACTAGCATCTAAGGAAAGTAAGGAGGCTCAGGCTCAAATCAAGCCCGATCTCCGAGACTTTTGATTTGACATAAGTATTACTGTCGATTACCCTTATGTTTGTGCCGAAGGAAATTCGTTGACGAACCTGAGCGGAATGGTTTTAATCGAGGACCCAAAGCCCAGTGAAAGCCTACCCACAGCTTCGCACCAGGGCCGCAAACCGCGGCGCTTTCACGCTGATCGAACTTCTGGTTGTTATCGCCATTATTGCCATCCTGGCTAGCTTGCTGCTACCGGCTTTGGCGAGGGCAAAGCAAAAGGCTTTTGTCGTCTACTGCCTCGGAAACGGTCGCCAACTGGCTTTAGGGGCTCAGCTCTATGCAGCCGACGCCAATGATTGGCTGCCACCCAATGATCCAAGCAGCCAGAATGGCTGGGTCTATGGGGGTCTGTTTGGCACCGACGCCGCCAATATCAATTATCTAATCGATCCTCAATATGCCAAAATGGCCCCGTACGTCCGCTCGGCCGGCAGTTGGAAATGCCCAGCGGATAAAAAGGTCTGGGCTGACAGCAACGGGCAGACCTTCACCCGGGTCCGCAGTTACGAGATCAATGGGGCAGTCGGCACCAGGGCGAACTGGCCTATCAACACCGCAGTTGATGCCAGTTGGCTTGACGGCCAGGGCCATAACCGCGCCGTCGCAGGTCCCTGGAAAACGTACGGGCGCTTGGCTGACATGGCCCAACCCGGACCGGCTAATCTTTGGCTGATTATTCAAAAAGATGATTTCGACCTGTACAGTCTGATCTTCCGGTTCACGATGAAGACGCAGCCCACGCAAATGTACGACTGGCCGGGGACCAGCCACAATTTTGGTTGCATGTTCGCCTTCGCCGATTGTCATACAGAACTACACAAGTGGCGGGATCCGCGCACGTCGCGCCCCAGCGCCAACATCAACGCGCAGTCCCAGGGAGGACCGGATAACCCCGACATCCTCTGGTTGCAGCAGCGAGGCTCCGCAGCGGTGCAGTGAGTCTCGACGGGCTCGACTCCGGGTCTTAGTGTCCCTGCTTGAGTGAGCCCGCTTCCGCCCGCTCCGCGTTCATGCCGCCACGCAACGGTTTGACTGCCGATACCGAACGGCTCGGGATGACAAAGATAAAATGGGGACCGCTCAAGTGGACGTCCACCAGCCCAAGGTTTGCAAGCGCCACCGCATATTCCTGGCAGTGACGGATATCGACAATAGCGACTCTGCCCCCAGGCTTGAGCACCCGGACAATCTCTTTCAGCGCAGACCGGCGGCCGGCCGGTTCATAGATGTTGTGCAATGCCCAACTGGAAAGCACGAGGTCGAAGCTCTCGTTAGCGAAGGGCATTTGGCGTGCGTCGCCGTCCCGCAGATTGATTCGGTCGCCAACGCCTTCCAAAGTCGCGTTTCGCATCGTCGCCTCGCGGCTGTTCCCAGCCTGATCTTCAGCCTGCCACAGGTCCAGACCGACGGCCGAACCGCCGGTCAATCGTTTCGCGGCGCCGATCAGAAATAGCCCGTGGCCGCAGCCGACGTCGAGGACCCGTTCGTCACCGCGCCAGGGCAAGCTGGCGAGCAATTGGTCACGTAAACCGAGTTTGCCCACCCTGCTGCCCCAGAGCATCGCAGCCCCGGTGGCAGCCTGAGCGATACCGCCGCACACAAACGACCATCCCGGCCACAGCAGAAAACGTGTCCGACCCCCTGCAATTAGCAGTCCGACACCCGCCAGGATCAAAAGCAGGCCAAAGAAAAGAAGACGCCGCACCACTCCGGGAGCATCGAGACCATAGTCCGGCTTTGTTTGTGTTCCCATACATGACTCGCTCCAAACCTGGCGCCGAGATCGGCGCGGCAAGCTGCGGAACTAAATCGGACAAGGTCTTCTGCGTGTCAAGACAGATAGAGCCAACATCAAGCGTGGCGGGCGGGTCTTGTCAATTATCCTTTCGGCGTTACAATCCCACCATGGTGAATCCGCGCTGGCGTCCGGTTATTTTCACGGTCGTGGCCGTCGTGGCGATCTGGGTTGTCGCGATCGCTGGATATGCTTTGGCCAGGCACGCCAAAATGACGGCTGAGAAAGTGAAGGCTTATGTCGAATCGGTGGAGTTAAGCAAGTTGTCTGGCGACACCCGCGCCAAGGCGATCCGGCGCCTGGAGGAGATGCTGAACGGCCTGTCGCCGGAGGAAAGGCAGAAAGCCCGCCTGGAGAGGCTTGCCTGGAGTTGGCTCAGGGAGATGTCGGAGGAAGAAAAGGCAGGCTTTATTGAGGCGACGATGCCGACCGGGTTCAAACAGATGCTGAGCGCCTTCGAGCAGATGCCCGACGATAAGCGGCGCAAAGCAGTCGATGACGCTCTGCGGCGGTTGCGGGACATCCAGAATCGGTTGCCGGGAAGCGCCGGAGATCCGAATCCACCCGGAACGAACGCCGGACCGGTGTTGAGCGAGGACCTTCAGGCAAAAGTGCGCACGATTGGGCTGAAGGCCTTTTACACCCAGAGCTCGGCCCAAACCAAGGCGGAACTGGCGCCCGTGCTCGAAGAATTGCAGCGCGTGATGGAAAGCGGAAGGCCCTTTCGTGGGCGATGAAAGTTCGAAGTCCAAGGACAGAAGTCCAAGGTCCAAAACCATTCGTGGCCGAAGACCAAACGGCTCATGGAGTTGCGTTCACGCTAATTGAGCTGTTGGTCGTCATCGCCGTTATCGCAGTTTTGGCCGCCCTGCTTTTGCCTGCGCTGGGGCGAACAAAAGAGTCGGGCAAAGCAACCGTATGTTTGAGCAATCTCCATCAGGTCGGCATCGCCCTGCAACTCTACGTGCAGGATAACAATAACCGTCTGCCGTACATGCGAGACAAGTCGCTCACGACGACTAACGAATATCCAACTCCCGATGTAGTGCTGTCGAATTATCTCGGCAATTTGAAGATCCTGAAATGTCCATCCGATGTCTGGGACTCGGACAAGCCGAAACCCCTCCCACAGGCTGGGCCTACCTGGTTCGACCAAACCGGCTCCAGTTTCTCATGGAATTCTTTGCTGAATGGAGAGGATGCCGAGCACTTGAGCGCGCTGGGTCTGAGCTTTGATCCGCATCAAATGCCGTTGATGTACGACAAGGAGAAGTTCCACCAGGCCCGAGGACCGAAAAAGGAAGTGAACTTCCTCTACGCCGATGGACACTTGAAAAGTCTCCTGGAGATGGCGGGGACGATGAAACAACCGTGATTCGGCTCAAGAACGTCTCCAAACAGTTCGGCCACCGCCAGGCGGTGGAGGACCTGAACTTACACGTCTCCGCCGGAGAAGTTTATGGGTTGCTGGGGCATAACGGCGCCGGCAAGAGCACTGCGATTGGCATGATGCTCGGCCAGGTTTGGCCCACTGCCGGCGATGTCCGCATCTGCGGGCACGATGTCACCACGGAGCGAAGCAAGGCCTTGCAGAAGGTCGGGGCGATCTTCGAGAGCCCCGCCTTCTATGATTACCTCAGCGGCCGGCGCAACCTCGAAATCCTCAGTTCTTACACCGCGCCGACTCCGCCCGAGCGCATCGCGGAAGTGATCCAGTGGGTCGGGCTCACGGGCCGCGAGCAGTCGAAAGTGAAGACCTATTCCCACGGCATGAGGGCACGGCTCGCTCTGGCCCAGGCACTGCTGCCGGAGCCGGAACTGCTTATCCTGGACGAGCCAAGCGATGGGCTCGACCCCGAAGGCATCCACGAGATGCGAGAGACGATTTTGCGCCTGCGACGCGAGCTGGGCCTGACGATCCTGCTTTCGTCGCATTTTCTCAACGAGGTGGAGCAGCTCTGCACTCGGATCGCGGTTTTGAACCAGGGGCGCATAGTGTTCGAAGGCTCACTGGCAGAGACCCGGCAGCGCGAGCAATGGCTGAGGCTCAAAACCGCGGATTTTACCCAGGCGGTCAAAGCCCTGCGCGAGGCGGAATTGATTAACGAGGAGCGGGGCGGCCAGTTCATCTCCTTAAGGCAGGGCATCGGCCCTGAGCGCGTAGTGCGCCTGCTGGTGGAAAAGGGGATGCCGGTGTACGAAATCGCGCCAGAGGAGGAGACGCTCGAGGGTTTCTATCTGAAGTTGATGAATGGCCAAACCAAAGGTTAAATGGTTAAACTGGTTCGAGAATCCCCATTTTAACTTTTAACCCGTTTAACCTATTTAACCCCTTAAGCGAAGCGATGTTCTACCACCACCTCCGCAACGAATTATGGAAGCTATTCGGCAAAAAGCGCACCTACATCGGCTTCGGCGCGTTCCTTTTGGCGCAGAACGCGATGTTGCTCACGTTCCGCTTCACGCATTGGCAAAAGCAGGCCGAGCGTCTCCTCGCCGGTAACGGGTACCTGGCGGAGGAATACATTTCCGCGCTGACCGTTGCCGTGGTCATGCTGGCGCCTCAAGTGCTCCTGCTGATGCCGCTCTACGCCTCACTGGTCGGGGGTGATTTGGTGGCCAAAGAGGCCGAGGACGGCACCTTGCGAATGATCTTGTCCAGGCCGATCTCCCGGTTCCAGCTCTTGCTCATGAAATGGCTGGCGGGCGCGATTTTTTCTGTCGTGCTGGTGCTGGTGTTGGGCGGGACGGCCCTTGGTTTTGCCCGCCTCTGGTTTCCGTGGCGCGGCATGTTTGTCTTCGTCGCCTGGCCGGAGAACGTGTTCAGCCTCATGAGCGCCAGCGACGGCCTTAAGCTCTACCTTTGTTCGCATTTTTTTATGGCGCTCAACGCGAGCGTAATTGTGAGCCTGGGCTTTATGTTCTCGTGCTTTAACATGAAACCCGCCGCGGCGACGGTCCTCGCCCTTTCGTTCCTGTTCATCAACCTGGTGATGGAGCACATCCCTTTCCTGGAAGCCTACCAGGAGTGGTTCCTGCCGTACCACTTCCGCGTTTGGCTCCTGGCCTACCTCGACCCCATCCCCTGGGACCGGCTCATCGGCTCGTTGTGCGTTCTGCTGGCTTTTAACGTCACCTCGTTCCTCATCGGCGCGGCCGCTTTTCAAGCGCGGGACATCAAATCCTAACGGTCATTCTCGTCATTTTCGGGATGCGTCTGGCCATCGAATTTTGATGCCGAAGTGGCTATACCGCAGGTTGCATTCCGGAGGCTGAAATCGTATATTAAGCTGCTCGGCTCGAACACTCGCGCAGCCCCAATGGATTGATTTTAGGGGAGTGCCGTCCCACAACTAATTGTGGTTTTTGCCTCTGGAAAGGCACAAATAAAAGTTGTCGTTGGCGGTCAATTTTCCTAGTATCAAATGGCCGTTAACGGATGGCAAAAGTTGTCTCGTCCGACCCATTTTTATGCCTGAGGAACACGTAGCAGAAGCAACCGAAACCTTGAAGTCCAACCCGAGCGCACCGGGGCAGTACGATGCTGCCCAGCTTGGCAAACTCGAGGGTTTGGAAGCGGTGCGAAAAAAACCGGGCATGTACATCGGCGGCACCGATGAACGCGCCCTGCACCATTGCGTGACCGAGGTGCTCGACAATTCCGTCGATGAATACCTCGCCGGATTCTGCAACCACATCGACGTCACGATCCACGTCGACGGCTCAATCTCCATCCTCGACAACGGGCGCGGCATCCCGGTGGACATTCACCCGGAATACAAGATTCCGGGCGTCGAGCTGGTGCTCACGACCCTGCACTCGGGCGGCAAGTACGGCCAGGGCGGCTACACTTATTCGGGCGGCACTCACGGGGTCGGCGCCAAATGCGTCAACGCCGTCTCCGAATGGTTCTCCGTCGAGGTGTCGCGCAACGGCCAAGTCCATCACATGGAGTTCGAGCGCGGCAAGACAACCAAGAAGCTCGAGGTCATCGGCAAAGCCAAAGGCACCGGAACCTTGATCACCTTCAAGCCTGACCCGGAGATTTTTCAGGAAACCACGGAGTTCAAGGCGG
Source organism: Binatia bacterium (assembly GCA_035566895.1). Classification (GTDB taxonomy): domain Bacteria; phylum Verrucomicrobiota; class Verrucomicrobiia; order Limisphaerales; family UBA8199; genus DATMQA01. Next base: position 46,237 of record DATMQA010000118.1, on the reverse strand, counting down.
AGCGTATCACCCAGCGGTTGCGGGAGCTGGCATTTTTGAATTCGGGGTTGGAAATCGGCTTTCTCGACGAGCGCGTGGCCGAGGCGAAACGGGAGTCGTATTACTACAAGGACGGCATCGAGGAGTTCGTCAAGCAAATGACCAAAGGCAAACAGCCTTTGCATCCCAAGGTCATTTCCTTCAGCGGCAAACGGCCGCACGAATACATGCAGAACGGCGCCACACGGAAGGCGGATATCACGCTGGATGTCGTGCTCCAATACAATGACAGCTACAGCGCCCAGGTGCTGAGCTACACTAACACCGTCCATAATCCCGATGGCGGCACTCACCAGGCCGGCTTCCGGTCCGCTCTCACCCGCGCCGTCAACCAGTACGCCAAGCAGAACAATCTCCTAAAGGATAAGGACCCGGCGATCATGGGCGACGATTTGCTCGAGGGACTGGTCGCGGTGATCGCCGTCAAGCATCCCGACCCCAAGTTCAATAACCAGCCCAAGGAAAAACTGCTTTCGCCGGAAGTCGAAGGCGTCGTCAGCTCGATCACTTACGAAGGCTTGATGGCCCACTTCGATGCCAACCCTTCTGTCGCCAAGAAGGTGGTGGACAAAGGCTTGAACGCCGCCCGCGCACGCGAGGCCGCGCGCAAGGCGCGAGAAGCCGTCAGAAAATCCGCCCTGACCGGCGGCGGCCTGCCCGGCAAGCTCGCCGATTGCTCCGACCGCGACCCCGCCAACACCGAGCTGTATATCGTCGAAGGTGACTCCGCCGGCGGCTCGGCCAAGCAAGGCCGGGACCGGAAATTCCAGGCGATTTTGCCCATCCGCGGCAAGCTCATCAATGTTGAGAAGGCCCGCCTGGACAAGGTGCTGCAGAACACCGAAATCCGCACCATGATTACCGCAGTCGGCACCGGCATCGGCGATGGAGACGGTGAAGGGGCCTTCAACCTCGAAAAGCTTCGCTATCACAAGATCATCATCATGACCGATGCGGACGTGGACGGCTCGCATATCCGCACGCTCTTGCTGACATTCTTCTACCGCCAAATGCCGGAACTGGTGAAACGCGGTTTTGTCTATATCGCGCAGCCGCCGCTCTATCAGATCGCGCGCAAGAAACGCGTCGAATATGTCGATGACGACACGCAGTTGAACCGGATTTTGATCCAGCTCGGCACGGAAGAAGTGCGACTGCGGAACATTTTGGACCAAAAGGAGCTTTCGGAAAAGCAACTGAGCGAAATCCTGGAACTGCTCGAGGCGTTGGACAAGTATGTCAACGGCCTGCGGCGCAAAGGCGGGGATTTCGCCGTTTACCTGGAGCATCGCGATGCAAAGACGCATGAATTGCCGCACCACCTGGTAAAGGTGCGCGAAGGCAACGAGGAAACCGTGCACTACTTTCAAAGCACCGAGGAGTTGGCGAAGTTTGCCGAAGCCAATCCGGACCTCGACCTCGGGCTCTCGGGGGAAGAAGAAAGCGATGCGTCGCTGATTGAAAAAGGCAAAAACGGCTCGCAGCGCCGGGCGCGTCACGAGGAGCTTTACGAGAGCCACGCCATTAAGGAATTGCTCGATCAACTGGCGCGCAAAGGCCTCAGCGTTGAGCATTATTCGGCCCAGGACAAGCCGCTGTTTGAACTGCTCGAAGGCGAGGGCGACAAACAGCAGGTCAAACCGCTGTTCGCGATTCCGGAAATTCTCTTCAGCATTAAAGAGGTCGGCCGGCGCGGGTTGCAGATCAAACGGTTCAAAGGCCTGGGCGAAATGAATCCCAAAGAGCTGTTCGAGACGACGATGAATCCGGCGCGGCGCAAGCTGCTGCGCATCGACCTGACGGATGCGGTTGAGGCCGAAGAAATGTTCACTAAACTGATGGGCGAAGAGGTCGAACCGCGTCGCCAGTTCATCGAGGATAATGCCCTGAATGTGAGGAATCTGGACGTTTGACAAATGTAGTCACCTGTGACTACATTTTGGAAATGAAGAAGAAACACACAGGCAAATGGCCCGTATCGAAAACAGCAACCGCGCCCCTGATTCTGAAGGAGACTGCCGCAATGCCAGGCATCGGCTTGGTGGTTCCGGTGCGCGCGGCCAAGGCCAAGCTTTCCGCCCTGCTGGAAATGGTGGCTCAAGGTCAGCCAGTGACCATCACCAGCGGGGGAGTGCCCAAGGCCCTGCTCAGCCCCATCAAGGCCGAGCAAGGAAGAAAGCGCTTCACCGGGATGGGAGATTTCCTTTTGGGACAACGGGTACATGCCGGACCGTCCTCCGAGGAGTTGGTTCGCGAGGATCGGGATTCCCGCGGATGGTAGAAATGTATCTGGATACCGCCATCCTGGTTAAACTGTTCGTGCGCGAAACCGACAGTGAGTGGTTCAACAAGGCACTCTTGGGGCAGCACTTCGACACCTCGGAATTGGCGCTGACAGAACTCCGCTCTGCCCTGCTCGCCAAAGAGCGGGCCGGGCACCTCGCCCCGGATGAACGCACCCGGGCCTGGCAGAAGTTTGTTGAAATGACCGAGCAGGATTTAGTGCGGCTGCTGCCCCTCAGCCGGCTGGTACTGGAGCGGGCGGCCGCCATTCAATTGGCGTGTCACCCGCGGGTGCCCCTCCGCACCCTGGATGCGTTGCACGTGGCGACCTGTGACCTTCACCGCTGCGGCTCGCTGGCGACGACCGACCACCGAATGCGCGCGGCTTGCGAACAATTCGCCATTTTCTTGCTGCCGGCTCGCGCGGAGGACGTAACCACTCGCTCGATTTCGTAAATAGAGGTATGAAAAGTGGAAGCGAAAACTGGGACGAAACGTTTTTGGATGTTGAAGATTACCAGGTCGAGCGCGCCTTGACCAATGCAGCCCTGGACGCGATCCGCCGCGCTCGGAGGTTCGGCACTGACTTCGTAGTCGAGGAAAAGGGGAACACGAAATCCCTCAAGCCAGACGAAACAGGCGCTTACGAAAAGCGCTTTCTGGAAGACCTTGACTGCTTGAACCGCAAGATTGCCGAGAAGCAGGCCCAAGACCCCAACGCCCTTTTGCTTAACGAACGTCCAAAGCAATAACCAGGCCCGCTCCCATCACTCCGATACTCCACCACTCGATCACCCCCCTTCCCGCCCATGCCTGACGAAAACGAACCAAACCAGCCAAACGAGACCAACGAAAGCGCTTCCGGGCCCTCTCCCGGCAGCACCCCGCTGTTCGCTCCCAACGAAAAAGTTTCCAAGATCAACGTCGCCGATGAGATCAAGAATTCGTTTCTGGACTACTCGATGTCGGTGATCATCTCGCGCGCCTTGCCGGATGTGCGGGATGGCTTGAAGCCTTCCCAGCGCCGCATCCTCTTCGCGATGAATGATCTGGGGGTAATGCCCAACCGCAAGCACCTCAAGTGCGCCAAGATCGTCGGCGAAACAATGGGCAATTACCATCCCCACGGCGACCAGGCCATTTATCCAACCCTGGTGCATATGGCCCAGCCTTGGGCCATGCGCGAGCGCCTGGTCGATGGCCAGGGCAACTTCGGCTCCGTCGAAGGCGACCCGCCGGCCTCCATGCGGTACACCGAGGCGCGCTTGGCCTCTCTGGGCGCCGTGCTCATGGAGGACATGGAAAAGGACACGGTCGATTTTGTCCCCAATTACGACGAGACCCGCACCGAGCCCACCGTTTTCCCCGCGGCCTTTCCAAACCTTCTGGTCAACGGCGGCACCGGCATCGCCGTCGGCATGGCCACCAACATGGCCCCGCATAATCTCGGAGAAATAATCGATGGCATCTGCGCCCAAATCGATAATCCGAACATCACGGACAAAGACTTGATGAAGCACGTCAAGGGACCGGACTTTCCGACCGGCTGCATGCTGCTGGGACTGGAGGGCGTCAAGGATTATTTCCGCACTGGCCGGGGCAGCCTGAAAGTACGCGGAAGGGTCGGCTTGGAACAGCTCAAAGGCGGGCGCGAACAGATTATTGTCACCGAGATTCCCTATAATGTGAACCGGGCGGTGCTGGTCGAGCGCATCGCCGAACTGGTGAACGAAAAGATCATCACCGATATAACCGCCGTCCGGGACGAATCCGACGAGAACACGCGCGTGGTGATTGAAATCAAACGCGATGCCATCCCCAAGGTGGTCATCAATAATCTCTACAAGCATACGGCGCTGGAGACCAGCTTCGCGGTTAACGCCCTGGCCATTGATCACGGCCGGCCCAAGACGCTCGGCCTGAAGGCACTCATCGCCGCCTATATCGAACATCGGCGTGAGGTAGTGGTGCGGCGCACCCGTTTCGAGCTGCGCAAGGCCGAGGAACGGGCCGAGACGCTCGAAGGCTACCTGATAGCGCTGTCCAACCTGGACGAGTTCATCCGCATCATCCGCAGTTCGGCCACAAAGGAAGAAGCCAAAATCAAGCTGCTCGCTTTCGACTTCACCCGGGCGCAGGTCGAGCATCTCGGCATTTTCATTCGCAACGAGGCCCGGCTCACCAACGGCCGCTACTCGTTCAGCGAAAGCCAGGCCGACGCGATTCTGGAACTGCGCCTCTACCAATTGACGGGCCTCGAAATCGACAAGGTTCGCGCCGAGTATCGCGGCCTCCTCGAGCGCATCAAAGACCTGCTGGACATCCTGGCCAAGGAGGCGCGCGTGCTGGCCATCATCAAAAGCGAGCTGATCGTGATTAAGGAGAAGTACGCGACGCCGCGCCTGACCGAACTGGTGCCCGACGAAGGCGAGATCGCCATCGAAGACCTGATTGCCAACGAGGGCGTCATCATCACGCTGACGCACAATGGCCTCATCAAACGCACCAACATCAGCTCCTATCGCTCCCAGCGCCGCGGCGGCAAGGGCGTGATTGGCATGGCGACCCGCGAAGGCGCGACCGAGGAGGACAAAGACTTTATCGAGCATTTGTTTACGGCGGGCACGCATGACCACCTCATGTTCTTCACCAACATGGGACGTGTGTATGTCGAGCGCGTCCACGAGATCCCGGACATGGGGCGGGCGTCCAAGGGCCGCAGCATTGCCAACCTGCTCGAACTCAAAAACAGCGAGACCGTCGCCGCCTTGATTCGCATCGAGGCCAAAACCGGCTCCAACAAAGAGGATACCACCTGGCAGCAGCCAGGCTTCCTTTTCTTCGCGACGCGGCAAGGCACGGTCAAAAAGACTCCGTTGGAAGATTTCGCTAATGTGCGCAAAGGCGGCATCATCGCCATCGGCATCGAGTCGGGCGACACCCTGATCGACGTGAAGTTAACCACCGGCCAGGACCAGGTAGTCCTCATCACGCGCGACGGCATGAGCATCCGCTTTTCCGAAGAGGATGTGCGCCCGATGGGCAGGCCTGCCGGAGGCGTGCGTGGCATCACCCTGGAAAAGCCCGACGCCGTCGTGGCCCAGGCGGTGGTCGTCCGCGATGCGACTTTGCTGGTGGCCGGCGAGAATGGCATCGGCAAGCGCACCCCGTTCGATATGGTCCTCGAAAACGGAACCATCGAGCCGGTGTATCGTCTCCAATCTCGCGGAGGCAAAGGCATCATCACCATGAAGGCCAACGAAAAAACCGGCGCCGTCGTGGGCGCATTAACCGTGCGGGAAACCGACGAAATCATGCTCATTACCATCGGTGGCCAAATGGTCCGCACCTTTGTGAAGGACATTCGCGAAGCCGGCCGCAACACCCAGGGCGTGAAACTGATCGACTTGCAGCAAGGGGACAAACTGCAGGCCATTGCGCCGGTCATCAGCGAACAGCAGGAAGACGCCGCGGCCGCGGAAACGAAATAAGCGGCTAGAACAAATAGGAGACTCCCAGCATCGGGCCGTGGGAATTGATCCCGACGTTTCGCCTGCCGGTGTTGGCATTCGAGAGGTGCTGGTAGCGGTATTCCAGATTGAGGGCCCAATGCTCGGCGACAAAACACCGCAGCCCCGCGCCCAGATCAAGGTTGAAATTAAAAGGCTGCCCCACCAGCGAGCGGTCGATGTCAGTCAGGCTCAGGCCGGCGCCGGCTTGCAGGAAAGGCACGAACCGCGAAGCCCGCGGGACGAAGTTGTAACGACCCCACAAGGTGCAGCCCGCCACGTAGCCGCCCGGCCCGTCGAAAACCGCGCTGCCAAATCCTGCCCCTACCACCTCGAAGTTTCCCCGCAACAGACCGGCCGAATGAACATCGGTGAGCATGTAGCCGACCTGGATTTCGCTGAGCGTGTAGTTGATAACTGGCCGGTTCTTGTCGGCGACAAAGGGGGAGAACATCACGCCGCTGTTCACTGCGGCCTCATAGTTTCCATGCTCAAAAAAACGGGTGCTGGAAAGCGATTCGTCAAGGTCCCCTGCTCTGCTCGCTAGCGAGCAGAGCAGAAACGCAACTGCCCACGCGGGTTTACGCCAGTGCTTTAGCCCGTGCCTTATCGAATTATCATCCATGACCTAGTTGCGGCATACCATGTACTAACTCTAACCACTCCGCAACTGGCAGGGACCGGATTATTGTTCCTGGAAACTCTCCTCTTCGAAGCTGACAGGTTGCAGGTCACTAAACACCGGGAATGAGCCTTCAACCCGCAAACTGCCAACTGCAATTTTCCTCTTCAGAGCAACGCCGCGGGCGGACGCGAGGGGTGGTGAAGAATCTCATCCAGCACGCTGGTCTGTTGATTGGCGCGTTCCGTATAGGAATCCCTGGCATCAGTAATGGGTTGAGAAATTGTTTGGGGCATTTGGTTCAGGTAGTCCATCCCCGCTCGATGAGCCACCTGCCTCAGGTAGGGTTGCGTTTCCGCGCAGACCGCGAGTCGGCCGGGAGCTGCGTTGACCAGGCCCACCAGCGTGCCCTCGCGTTTGCCCCGACGGCTCAACCACGTCTCAATCCAGTTCTTCAAGTGCGGAGACAACTCCCTTTCCGGGCGCAGCGTGAGGATAAGCCAATCCGTTTCCCGGGCCTTCTCTACCGCCTTTGAGGCCGAGCCTCCTTCGCGCAGCGCATCGAACGACCACCAACTCACGTCCAGGCCCGATTCAACCCAAAACTGGTTCACCAGGTAATCACAGAACGCCTCCGCCGATTCCCGCGCTTTGGTGTCCTCGTAGAGGACCACCATCGACCACGTTGCTTTCGTTCTCATACCACGCTCCGTCTGTTGCGCCCGAGGCAAACCCTCGCTCTCGTCCTCATCCCGGCTGCTCTCAAGCTGATTACTTCTCCCGACCTAAATCAAACATCCGCTCCCCCGCGGGGAAAGCAAGCTAAAAAACCGGTCGGAGCCAGCGGACTTTCTCATGGAGTCTATTAAATCTTGTTAACCCTGGTAACTCTTTTGACCCATCCAACCAATTGAACCATCCATCGCGTTCACGGGCACAACCGCTCAATCGCCCACCCTTTGTCCTCTTGCCGCGTGTAACAAAAACGGTCATGCAGACGATTGGGCCGGCCTTGCCAGAACTCGATGCGCGAGGGAATCAAGACATAACCGCCCCAATGCGGTGGCCGGGGCACGTCCGCCCCGGGATACCGCGTTTCAAACTCTTCCCATTTCTCCTGCAGCGCCGCGCGCCCCGCTACCGCTTCGCTCTGGTTCGACGCCCAGGCCGCTATCCGGCTCCCCCGCGGACGGCTCTTGAAATACACGTCCGACTCCGCAGGCGGCAATTGCCTGACCTCCCCGGCCACACAAACTTGCCGCTCCAAATCCGGCCAGTAGAAAACCAATGCCGCCTCAGGGTTCTCCGCCAATTCCTTCCCTTTGCGGCTCCGGTAATTGGTAAAAAAAACGAACCCGCAGTCGTCCACCCCTTTGAGCAACACCACGCGCGCCGACGGCCGCCCGTCCTTGTCCACCGTCGCCAGCGTCATCGCATTCACATCCACGACCTCGGAACCGCCAAGCTGCAACAGCGCCTTGTAAAGCCGGACACAAAACCGGCGCACCCGCCCGCCGCTGCGCGCGCCCCGCGCCTGGTCGAACCACTTGCGAAACTGCGCCAGCGGTTCCGGCTCCAGGTCGCCGCGCCGCAAACCCGCCAGGTTGTACTCTCGTCGTAAATCCGCCAGGGACATCGCCCAACTCTATAACGGTCCTCGCCGCGGTGTCGAGAGAACAGCCGATTAGTCGGCAAGGACCACACAAGGACCACGAGTTTTCACCGTCGCCGTTTGTCGTCCCGCACGAGGCTTTCGGGAAGGGCGGTAAGTTCGGAGTGGCTGCCTGCGGGTTGCCAGACCACTCGGCCATCTTCAAGCAGGCGGACGATTCGCCCACGCGTGGAACCGCGAAGGGTTTTGATGCGGTCGCCTGGCTGAAAGGAGGCGGTTTCACAGAGGCTTTCGACGATGGCGACCATGCTTTCGCGGTCGAGCACCCCGGCGATGCAGTGGGCGACGGCGGAAGAAGCTTCGCGCTTACGGACGGCAGGCAAGTCGCTGAACAGGGCAAGCGTTAACTCTCGGCCAATGGTCGCGAAGGTGTTGCCGTTAAACAAAAGAAACGGCGCTTTCTTATGGAAACCGCGAAGCCGATCAACGACTTCCTGAAGCGCTAATGACTGGCTGCGGAGAGTCTCCCATTCCGATGCGCACGCTGCTTGAGTTTCCGAGTTAACTCCATGCTGTGCTCTACCTCTTTCGCACGCTCCTCGGTTGATGCTGACGACAGACTCCCAATCCCAGTTTTTGAGAAATTGGGCTCTGGCTTGAAACGGTGAACTGAATTCTCCGCTGCCTGGCGGATGTCCTTTGCTGTCAGATGCTCCAGCAGATCCAATCTCAGTTTCATCACCCACAATATGCCTCGCTTTTGCCTTGACGGCAAGCCGCAAGTTTGACCCGGAATTGTGCGGATTTTACCCGCATGCTCTTGCCGCAGGCAACGCAGCGGGCTTCCAGCCTCCACGCGGGCGACTCAATTCTTCCCGCAGCAGTGTTTGTACTTCTTGCCGCTGTTGCAGGGACAAGGGTCGTTCCGGCCGACCTTCGGGCCGGCGCGCACGGGACGGGCTTTTTCCACGGCGGCCGCCGCTTCGCTGACGATGTCGCTGGCCTGGGCCGGGCCGTTGCCGCCGGCTGGCGCGCCTGCCCCGGCCGCGCCGCCGCCAAAAGCGCTGGTGGCTTGGTGCATGGTGCGCTGAGGAACGCTGCGGAGGAAGTTCTCGAAGGCCATCAGGCTGGAGGCACTGCGGAAGATATTATGGCAAATCTCGGTTTTGATGTTAACCATCAATTCGTCGAAGATTTTATAGGCCTCGGCTTTGTATTCGATCAGCGGGTCGCGCTGGCCGTAACCCCGCAGGCCGATGCTGTAGCGCAGGCTGTCCATCTCGTAGAGGTGCTCCTGCCAGAGTTTGTCGATGGCGCTGAGAATGGTGTAGCGCTCGACTTCTTTGAGGGCCTCGGGGTTCTCGAAACTGATCTTCAGCTCGTAGGCGTTGCGAACCTTCTCGGAGATAAAATTACAGACGGCGAACTGCGCCGCCGTCAAGCCGTCGTAGAGCGAACCCGGCACCGGCGATTCGTGGCCGGCCTCGGCCGCTTTGGTAATCTCGCCCTCGGGCAGCCCAAGCGGGAAGTTCAGGTTGACCCAATCCGCCAGCGGACGAATCTTCCATTCGCTGAACTCCGTGTCATTGGTCGTGAATTGCTCGGCCTTTTGGATGACCACCTCTTCCATGATGTCCATCAACCGGTCGCGGACATCCTCCGCGTGGATGATTTCGTTGCGGAAGCCATAGATGACCTCGCGCTGTTTGTTCATCACGTCGTCGTACTCCAGCGTGCGTTTGCGGATTTGGAAGTTGTGCTGCTCGACGCGCTTCTGGGCCTGGCCGATCGAGCGGTTCAGCAGCGGGTGTTCCAGTTCCTGGCCCTCCTCCAGGCCCATCTTCTCCATGTACTTGACGATCTTGTCCGAGCCGAACAACCGCATCAAATCATCTTCGAGCCCGATGAAAAAGTGCGACGAGCCAGGGTCGCCCTGGCGCGCGCAACGTCCCCGCAACTGGCGGTCGATGCGCCGGGCCTCGTGGCGTTCCGTGCCGATCACGTGCAGGCCGCCGACCACCTTGGCATCCGGGGTCAGATTGAAAACACCCGCCGCCGGGCTCTCCACCTCAATCTCACGCACCTCACCGGTGGTCGCCTCAGTCAATTTGTACCGGCTCCCTTTGCCCTGCCCCTCGGGCAGATACTCGACATTCCAAAGCACGCCGGGGCCCAGTTTGATGTCCGTGCCGCGGCCCGCCATGTTGGTCGCGATGGTCACCGCCGCGCGCTGGCCGGCGCGCGAGACAATTTCGGCTTCCTGCATGTGGTACTTGGCATTCAGCACCGAGTGAACAATGCCTTCCCGCTTGAGCATGCGCGAAAGGTGCTCGCTGATTTCGACCGAAATAGTGCCAACGAGGATTGGCCGGCCCTGGCCGTGAACTTCCTTAATTTCCTTTAGAACCGCGTTGAATTTTTCGCGCTTGGTTTTATAAACTGAATCGTTGGCGTCCCGGCGGGCGACCGGCTTATTGGTCGGGATGACCAGCACGCCCAGCTTGTAGATGTCGAGGAACTCGGACGCTTCAGTCTCGGCGGTGCCGGTCATTCCGGCCAGCTTTTGGTAAAGGCGAAAATAATTCTGGATCGTGATAGTCGCCAGCGTTTGGGTTTCACGTTCGATGGTGACGCCTTCCTTGGCCTCGACGGCCTGGTGCAGGCCATCGCTCCAGCGCCGCCCGGTCATTTTGCGGCCCGTGTTTTCATCCACGATGATGACTTTATTGTCTTCGACGACGTATTGGACGTCTTTCTCGTAAAGGCAGTAGGCCTTGAGAAGCTGTGAAATGGCGTGGATGCGCTGGGCCTTGGCTTCGTACTCCTGCTGGAGCTTGGTCTTGGCTTCCAGCCGTTTGCGCGCGTCGGGTTCCGGCCCCGTATCGATGTCATGCAGCGCCGTGCTCAGGTCGGGCAGCATGAACGCGTCGGGGTCCTTCGGGCTCAGATGATTGCGGCCCTTCTCGGTCAGGTCGGCCTCGTGGCTCTTTTCGTCGATCGCAAAGAAGAGCTGTTCCTTCTCCGCGTACATCTCCACCTTCTTCTGGTCGGCATGAAGCTGGAGCTCGGCCTGGTTCATCAGCCGCAGGTTTTCCGGGTCCTCCAGCACCTTCATCAAGCCCGTGGATTTAGGCTGCCCCACCTTCACCCGATACAGCAGCAGCCCGATTTGCCGTTCCAGCGCCTCGGCATCCTGCACGTTGGAACCGTCCTCCGGACGCAATTTGCCGAGCAATTCCTCCGCTTCCGAGAGAAAGCGGTTGCAAAGCCGTTCCTGCACCGCGAACAGGCCTTCCACCTGGGGCTTAAAATTGGCGTATTGCTCGTCGAAGGTCACCATCGCCGGCCCGCTGATGATCAGCGGCGTCCGCGCTTCGTCGATCAGGATCGAATCGACTTCATCCACGATGGCGAAGTAATGGCCCCGCTGCACCTGTTCCTGGGCGCGCTGCGCCATCCCGTTGTCCCGCAGGTAATCGAATCCGAACTCGGCATTGGTGCCGTAGGTAATGTCGCAATTATACTGCTCGCGCCGAACGCTCGGGGACTGGTCGTGCAGGATGCACCCCACCGTCAACCCCAGAAATTTATACACCGCCCCCATCCATTCGCCGTCGCGCGCCGCCAGGTAATCATTCACCGTCACCACGTGCACGCCCCGGCCCGTCAGCGCATTGAGATACACCGGCAGCGTCGCCACCAGCGTTTTGCCTTCGCCCGTCGCCATTTCCGCGATCCGCCCCGAGTGCAGCGCGTACCCGCCGATAAGCTGCACGTCGAACGGGATCATCTCCCACTTCAGCGGGTGTTCCCGCACCGTGATTTCCGTCCCGCACAACCGCCGGCACGCGTTCTTAACCACCGCAAACGCTTCAGGCAGGATTTCGTCCAGTCGGGCGGCGAGCTGCTCATTGTCCTCGATTTTGGCGAGCTCTTCCTTCCACGCCGCGGTTTTTTGCCGCAGCGCCTCCTCCGGAAGCTGCTGCAGCTCCGCCTCAAAGGCGTTGATCTTCGCCACCAGCGGTCGAAGCCGTTTGACTTCCCGCTCGTTTTTCGAGCCGATGAACTTTTTTACGATGAAACCAATCATGGTAGAACCAGGACGTTCAAACGCTACGGGAACATGGGCGAGGCGTCAAAGACATTCACTGCCACCTCGGCAGCAACTGTGCCAAACCTCTCTCCGCGCTCCGCCGTGCGGCACCCCTCGAATCTCACGGTCGTTTACCTTCCTTTTAATCAACGAGTTGCCGGAATTAAAAATCAACACGTCTCCTCCGGACCGAACGGCGGACCCGGCGAAAGTGTGCCACCAAAAGTGTGCCACGTGTGCCAAGTGCGCCAGAAAACCGCGCCATTTTGGCACAACCCGGTCGGCTGCGAGGAGGCTCTTTCTGTCATGCGTTGCTTCCAGACTGGTTATCAGGTATCAGGCTTACTTTGGGTCGGATCGGCGGAGAGGTGGCAGAATCTGGCCATCAGGTTCATGGTGGGAACAAATTTGTCCGGACGACGGGCGATAGTGTCCTTGAGGGTGTCAGCGTCGAGTTGCTGGAGCAGGAGGGCGATATGCTTGACTTGCGGGGAGGGTGCAGGCCGAGCGGCGGTGGCCTGGCACCAGGTCTGTTCGGCGAGCCAATCCTGGTGGTCAGCTTTCCGCCAGCGGGAGAGGTTGTCTTTGTTGAGGCCTTTGCCGGCGTCGCCAAGACGAGCGACGATGGTGGCGTAGGGGACACCGTCCAGGAGCATGAGGTTTATTTTCTCACGGATGGGGGCAGGGAGGCGGGCGATTTTGCCGGCACGCCGGCGGTGGAGGATGAAATGCGCGGCCTCGTGGAAGGCTTCGGTGAGGCGTGTGGGTGAGTTGGGGTTTGGGCTGTCGGAGCCAGAGGTGTTCATAAGCATGGTAGTTTATCCGCGAATTGGTGGGAATAGGTGGAGTTTACCGGGAAATGGTTACATCGCTGGGAGCGGGCCGGGAGGAAAGTGACAGCGAAGGCGGGAAGAGGCGAAGGAAGCCGCGCACCGAGGAGTTTGGGAATTGAGGCAGATGGAAGCGGGCACTTTATCCGCGAATAGGCTTCATCTGGCTTCAAATACCTTGAATTGGTTTGATTCAGCCTTAATTCGGAGGCGAGCGAGAGCGGGAAGGACACCTCCAAAGCGGTTTGGTTTCCAGGAAACAGCCGCCGACCCTGCGGAAGCGGCGGGCTAATCAGGGGGCTCGGCGTTTGGCACTTTTCTGTGCCGCCGATATTGTCGATTCGAGTTTTCATATTTCAAATATTTCAAATAATTGGCGTTTCGGGCGGGTGAGCGCCCTGAGCACCGGGGGCCGTGACAACACGACCCTCTATATATTAAGGAAGGTTAGAAGTCGGAATTTTCCATCGGGCGGCGGTATTTTTGAAAATATTTTGGGATGGGCGGGGAGGGGTTTTTACATTTTTTGCTTTTGGAAAAACAAAAGTGTGAGGTTGGAAGGTTGGGGGGAGGCGGTTTGTGGCATGGAAGGTGATGCGTTTTACAAACGGTGGGTGATTGGGACGCGCGGGGCTAAAATGAAAACGCCGAAGACAGGAACGACATTGGGGCTGCCAAGCCGGGTGAGAGACTGGGTGCTGGAAAGATTGCAGTGGGAAGACTGGAAGGAACTGCTGAAGCACGCGAGGCTTTTTGCCAAAGGACAGATAAGGGGGCGGCGTTGGCGCGGGGTGAAGTTCGGGGGCCGGGTGCTGCCGGAGGGGCATGATGCGGAGAGCGTGGCGTCGGAGGCGGCAGCGGCAATGCTGCCTGGGGAGTGCCGGCTGGCGCTGGGTTGGACGTGGGAGCGGCTGACGAGGGAACTGGAACGGCTGGTGAGCAACGAGGTGAGGAGGCTACACGCATTGAAAGAGACGCGGGAGATGCGGAACGAGTGGGACATCCTGCCGGCGCGGGCAGATGGAGAGTTGCAAAGTATTTTTCCGACGATCGCCGGAACGATAGCCGATCCGAGCGAGGAGGCGATGCGGCATGAGGAGGAAGCGGCGCGGGCGCGGAGAGAAGTGGAGGTGGATATTTATTTAGGCAGGGACAAAGGGGCGCGGGGAGTGTTTAGGTGTCTGTGCAAGGGGTATTCAAGCGGCGTGAGATCGCGGAGGAGCTGGGGATCGGGGTGGGAGCGGTAACGGCGGCGCGGAAACGGCTGGAACGGAAGGTGATGGATTACCGATTTGGGAGATGGATGCGGAGATACGGGGAGGCGGGACCACGAATGGACACCAATGGACACGAAGGGAACGGCAATGGGTCGGTGGCGACAAGGGGGAAAATCCAAGTTGCCGTGAGTCGTTGCGCTGGACCCAAGAAAGCGGATTTGCCACAAGAGAACACAAAGAGCGCAAAGAATGGAGAAAAGGAAGCGGTGGGCGGTCTCCTGAAGTTTAAGGTCCCTATCATTCAGGACGAATTCCTGGCGAGGCCAGGTAAAGATGGACCGACAGAATCATGACAGGACAGAATCATAAAGCCGATGCGGTCAGGGATCGGACCTCTGCACGGCCCTGCGGAGAGAAACCACGAAATACACCAAACACACGAAAAGGTTCTTCTTTCGTGTGTATTTCGTGGTTCTCAACTAGAGTTTAGGCGAGGATTTAGGTTTCCCCTTCCGGATTGCAATTTGGATTTCCAAGGTACAATATTCCCAGGACACCATTCGTTGCACCATGACAGACGGCATCGCACAACGATTAGAAAGGACACAACCATGATTCCAATAAAGATACAATGCGACTGCGGGCAGCGTTACGCCTTTGATATCGAACCGGTCAACAATCGCATGCCTATGCCCGTTGCGTGTCCGGTGTGTGGCGCCGATGGCACACCTGCAGCCAACGAGATTATCGCCCGGAGTTTGCCCGCCGCGCCCGCCACGCCCGCCGCAGCCCCCGCCGGTGTCAGATTGAGTATGCCGGTGCCGTCCGCTGCTCCCGCTCCTGCTTCTGCTCCTGCTGACGCTCCTTTCGCTGCCGCCGCCACGCGTTTTGCGTCACCCGGCTCCCGGGCCGAGAGCGAGGGTGAAAAGTGGAAGTGGTGGTACTTTGTGCTCGCCGGAGTTTGCATTGGCGGCTATTCGATTTGGCAGGCCTACGATCAGCACCGCCTCAAACCGCTGGGCGAATTGTTCCTGGCAGTGTTTTGCATCGCGATTGGCATTTGGGATTTTCAGCACAAACGAAAGAGGAAACGCATCCAAGGCTAGGGGACCCGGAATTTGAGGCAGAATCATTGAGGCAAAATGATGGGGATCCGGATTTTTTCTTGAACCTCGACAAGTTAAGCCGCCCGTTGCAAGCGTGCCTCCACCGTCATCAAGAGCTGTTTGAGGCTGAAGGGCTTGGTGATGTACTCGTTGGCGCCCGCTTCCAGGCCGCTGAGCCGCGCCAGTTGGCTGGAAAGCGCTGTGACCATGATAATCGGAACGGAGGCCAACGCCGAATCCCGGCGCAGTATCTCGCATACGGCAAACCCGTCCAGTTCCGGCAACATCAGGTCCAGGAGAATCAAGTCGGGAAGCAGCGACCGGGCCTTTTTGAGCGCCTCGATCCCGTCGGCAGCGGTGCCCACCGAGAAGCCCGCTGCTTTCAGATTGAAGCGCAGCAACTCGACCAATTCAGCGTCATCCTCGACCACGAGAATCTTCTTTCGCATGATGCCGGTTTAGCAGGTTCACTGCACGGCACCATGTCGGGAAGGTTACGATTCGGTAACGAGGGGAAGGGCGGCGGGCCTTATCGCAATCCTGGTCGTAATCTTAATCGTAATCTCTTTTGCATGCCGGTCGTATTCCTCTTTCATCTCGGCGATTCAGAGGAAATCGAGGACGAGAACGAGGACAGGATCGGAACGAAAGATTACGATTAAGATTCCGACCAGGATTATGATTTAAGACCAGGACAGTTCCTTCACGCCCCAGCCCGCGCGGTACTCGCGCCGAACGAACTGGTTGGCCTCGCGCAAATCGAATTCCAACCTGGACGCGTCCCATTTGATGGTGGTTTGGGGAAAACGGGAGGCGACGCCGCCGAGCAGGACCGCTTCGGTGAGCGGCCCGGCATAGCCGAAGTTAGCCGCCGTCCGTCCGTGGCCCAGGCAAGCGGCGACAAAATCGCCCCAATGATTTCCCGACGTGATCTCCGGGTATTTGAAATTCTTGAACTTTTTATCCGGATAGAGCAGCGGGCGGTTGATGTGCGGCAGCACCAGCGTGCCCAGGGTGCCGACGAAAATGGAGCCGGTATTGGGCCGTTCGTCGCCTTCGAGCAGCGCCAGCACGTCCGCCGGCGGTTTCTGCTCGCCGTCATACCAGGTCACCGGCAGGGTCGTATCGGCGGTGAAGCGCGTGCCGGGGAAGACATACTGGATGCGCGAGTCCATCGCCCAGTTCCATTTGTTTGGCGCCGGGCCTTCGGACCGCACGGACATCGGCGCGCCCAATCCCAGGGAATCGAAGACCGGGTCGAAGATATGGCAGCCCATATCGCCGAAGGTGCCGGTGCCGAAATCGAGCCGCTTGCGCCAATTGGCCGGATGATAATAGGCACTGCCCAGGAAGGGGCGCTGGGCGCAGGTGCCGAGCCACAGATCCCAATCGAACCCGGGCGGCACCGGGTCGGTGCGGTCCGGGCGCGGGTTCGGGTCGCCCCAGGATTTCGGGCACCAGGAGTGGATTTCCTTGATGCGGCCGACGGCGCCGGCCTGAATCAAAATGGTCGCCAACTGGTAATGGCTGGTGGCATGAATCTGGATGCCCATTTGGGTGACGAGCTTTTTCTTCGCGGCAAACTCTGTCAGTTTCCGGACCTCGAACAAATCATGGGCGAGCGGTTTCTGGCCATAGACGTGTTTGCCCAGTTGCATCGCGCTCATTCCCATGACCGCATGCATATGGTCGGGCGTGGAGACGTTGACGGAGTCGATATGCCTGGCCTCCCGGTCGAGCAACTCGCGCCAATCCTGGTAAATCCGGGCTTGGGGGAACTGCTTTTTCAGTTCGACCGTCCGGTTCAGGTCCACTTCCGCGACGGCCACCAATTCAAATGCCTTGAGCCGGCCGAATTCGCCGAGATCGGACCAGGCCATACCGCTGGCGCCGAAGCTGGCATGCCGCAGGACGCTGTTGGGCGACTGCGCCATGAGGCCGCGCGTGACGAAAGGGGCGGCTAGCGCAGTGGCACCGAGACCTTTGAGAAACGAGCGGCGAGAAAAGGAGCGGGGGGAGGTCATGGCAATGCGGCGGATTTCAAACGGCAGTACGGCGGCAACAAGGCTTCGAGAGCATGAGTAAGAAAGAGCAAAACCGGTTTGGCGCGTCAATGGAATTCGGGGGGAATAAGGGAATAAACACCAAACACCAAACACCAAACACCAGAAAAGCTCCAAATTCCAAACTTCAAACTCCATGAAAACTTCAAATTCCAAGCGCCAACAAGGTTGCCGTTCCGGCAAAGTGGGGGACAAAGGAGGGCGCCAAAGTGTGGAGCTAGGGAGTGGTTTTGCCGGTGTGGCGGATATCCTGGGCTTCGCAAAGAAAGACGACTTCTTCGGCGACATTTTTGGCGTGATCGGCAATGCGTTCGAGGCTCTTGGCCACGACCATAAGATTGAGGCAGCGGGAAATAGTCTCGGCATCCTGGCTCATCTGGTGCGCGAGTTGGCGGTGAATTTCTTTGTTCAAAGCATCGGCTTGCTTGTCCTGCGGGATGATCGCGCGAGCGGCCGCCGGGTCCTGGTTGACGAAGGCATCGAGCGCATCTTTGAGCATTTGGAGGGCGAGGTCGGCCAGTTGCGGGATGGCGACGACGAGTTTGAGCGGGGGTTCCTGGCTGAGGTCGCGCGCGCGGTTGGCGATCTTGGTAGCTTCGTCCCCTACCCTTTCAAGGTTCTGAGAAATTTTCATCGCGACGGCGATGAGCCGCAGATCGCTGGCCAGCGGCGCCTTGGCCAGCAACTGGATGGCGGTTTCATCAATATCAACCTCGAACCGATCGATCACCTCATCCTCGCCCCGCACGCGCAGGGCCAGGTCGTAATCACGCGTCACCAGCGCCTCAATGGCCCGCTTGACCGCGGTCTCGGCATGGCTGGCCATCGTCAACAGCCTGCTTTTTAAATCCGCCAATTCCTGTTCGAAGTGAACCATAGATTAAACTTACCCGAAGCGCCCGGTCACGTAGTCTTCGGTGCGTTTTTTGGACGGGCTGGTGAAGATTTTCGAAGTAGTGCCATATTCCACCAGTTCGCCGAGGTACAAGAACGCCGTGAAATCGGAAATGCGGGCCGCCTGTTGCATGTTATGGGTCACGATAACAATGGTGTAATCCTTTTTCAATTCGAGGATCAAGTCCTCGATCTTGCCGGTGGCCAGCGGGTCGAGCGCCGAAGCCGGCTCGTCCATCAGCAGGACTTCCGGCTGGACGGCCAGGGCGCGCGCGATGCACAGGCGCTGTTGCTGGCCCCCGGAGAGGCTGATGGCCGGAGCGCCGAGGCGGTCCTTCACCTCGTCCCACAAGGCGGCCATGTTCAGGGACTGTTCCATGCGCTGGGCCAGGACCTGGCGGTTGCGCACGCCGTTGAGCCGCAGGCCGACGGTGACGTTGTCCGCGATGGACATGGTCGGGAACGGATTGGATTTCTGGAACACCATCCCCACTCGGCGGCGGACCACCACCGGCTCGACCGCGCGGCCGTAAATGTCCTGGCCAAAGAGCAGGATTTCACCCTCCATGCGGGCGGTGGGGACCAGTTCGTGCAGGCGGTTGAGAGCGCGGAGAAAGGTCGATTTGCCGCAGCCGCTCGGGCCGATAATCGCGGTGACCGCGCGCGCGGGGACATCCAGGGAGACGCGCTTGAGGACCTGGTTATCGCCGAAGAAGACCGAGAGGTCGCGCACCGTCAGAGCCGAGGGCACGGTGCCCGGCGCCTGGGCGGCCCGGGTCTGAGACGGCACAGGCTTAGGCACCGCCAGAAGTGGTGCGGCCGGCCGTGGCAGTTCTTTCTGTGGTTCAGTAGCCATGAGCATACGCGAGCGCCACTACCTGTGGCTGAACCGGTCACGAGTCAGCACGCGGACGCTGACATTGACCAGGGCGACAAACAAGAGCAAGACCAGGGCGCCGGCCCAGGCCTGGCGATGCCAGTCTTCGTAGGGGGAGATGGCATAATTAAAAATCTGGAGCGGCAGCGCTGCGATCGGGTCAGTCAGGTGATGGTTCCAAAACCGATTTCCAAACGCAGTGAACAGCAACGGCGCCGTCTCGCCGGCGACCCGCGCCCCCGCCAGGAGGATGCCGGTGATGATGCCTTTGAGGGCGGTGCGGACGACAATTTGCACGATGGCCCGCCATTTGGCAATGCCCAGCGCCAGGGCGGCCTCGCGGTAGCCGTTGGGCACCAGCGCCAGCACTTCCTCGGTCGTGCGCATAATCAGCGGCACCATGATCATGCCGAGGACGATCCCGCCCGCCAGGGCGGAAAAACCTTTCATCGGCACGACCACCAGCGCGTACACGACCATGCCCCAGATGATTGAAGGCACGCCATTGAGGACGTCCGCACCCAGGCGAATCCAAAAATTGAGCCGCACCGAGCCGTATTCGGACAAAAAGATGCCGCCGAGGACGCCCACCGGCACCCCGAGCAAAGCCGCGAGACCGACCAGCTCGAAGGTGCCAACAATGGCATTGGCCATGCCACCGCCGGCCTCACCCACTGGTTTTGGCAATTGGGTGAAGAACGCCCAGTTGATGGAGCCGAGGCCGGACTTGAGCAAATGATAAAAGAGCAGCGCCAGCGGGGTGATGACCAGCAAAGCGCAGGCGCAGGTGACAACCTGCATCAGGCCGTTCTTGAATTTACGCCAGCGGTGCATCAGCAAAAGAGGATGGTGGATGATGGATGATGGATGATGGCCTAGCGGAATATCGCGACGGAAGCAAAGCGCCCACAAATCCCGGCGCGATTGTTCCAACTCGGGATACGTGGTCAAAACCAATCTTCATGATTTGCAAAGATTTATGTGGTGCATCATCCATCATCCGTCTAGTGCTGCGGTTTGACGCCCGGGCCGGCAAAGGTTTTAAGGAGGAGCTGGGCCAAGGCGTTGACGAGGACCGTCACGCCCAGCAGGACCAGGCCGATTTCGAAAAGCGAGTGGAGGTAGATGTCGGTGGTGGCCTCCGTAAACTCATTGGCGACCACGCTCGCGAGCGTATAACTTGGAGCAAAGAGCGAAGCAGCAATCTCGGGCCGGTTGCCGATGACCATGGTTACGGCCATGGTCTCACCCAGGGCGCGGCCCAGGCCCAGAATGACGGCGCCGAAGAGCCCCTTTTTGGCATAGCTCAACACGGCGATACGCGTCACCTCCCATCGGGTGGCGCCGAGAGCATAGGCCGCCTCTCGTTGGAGGCCGGGCACGGAGCGCAGGATTTCCCGGGAAACCGAGGTGATGATGGGCAGGATCATAATGGCAATGATGATGCCGCCCGCCAGCACGCTCACTCCGTAGATCGGTCCCTTGAACAGCGGGAGAGAACCGAACGCGCCGCGCAGCCAGGGAAACAAATTCTCGCGCAACCACGGAACCATCACAAAAATGCCCCAGAGACCGAGGATGACGCTGGGCACGGCGGCGAGCAACTCGATGAACATGGTCAACACCTGGCGCGACCATTGTGGCGCCAGCTCGGTCAGATAAACGGCCGTGGCGATGCTCAACGGCACAGCAATGAGGAGGGCAATAGCCGAGGAGACCAGTGTGCCGAAGATGAAGGGCAACGCGCCGAACTGTTCGTTGACGGGGTCCCACTCCGTACTGGTGATAAAGCGCCAGCCAAACTTGCGCAACGCCAGGTGGGAGCCGTGGGCCAACTCGTAACCGATCAGCACAATCAGCACGAAAACCGCCAGCGCCATCACCAGCGTCAGCCATCTGAAGGCGCGCTCCCCTACCGCCCCGGCCACCAGGCTTTGGGGCTTCACAAAGAGGCGAGTGTCCGTACTGAGATTCATCTCAAATCACGCTCTAAGGCGGCATGAATTTACGATTTACGATATACGATTTATGCGGGCTTTCGGCGAAACTTCGTCAGTCGCAAATTGTAAGTTCAACGTCATGGCGACTACTTTCCGGCTCGTTAGTATTTGATGGTTTTGATCTTTTCCAACACCCGCTTCTGAAGGCTCTCCGGCAAGGACGCGTAATCCAAGGCTGAGGTCATGCCTTCACCCCTGGTCAGCGCCCAGTCGAGGAACTCGACCAGCTTCCTGCCTTTGGCAGGGTCTTTTTGCTGCTCATAGACCAACAGCCAGGTGGCGCCGGCAATGGGATACGCCTTGTCGCCGGCCGCATTGACCATCGAGAAGCGGAAATCGTCCGGCACCTTGGCGGCGGCCAGGGCCTCGGTGACGGCTTCGGCCGAGGGCGTGATGAAATTGCCGGCGGCATTTTTAACTTCGGCAGAGGGCAGTTTATTCTGGTGGGCATAAGCCAGTTCCACATAGCCGATCGTGCCGGGCAATTGTTTGACCTGGCCGGCGACGCCTTCATTGCCTTTGGCGCCGAGGCCGGCCGGCCATTTGACCGAAGTATTGCGCCCGACCTCTTTCTCCCAAGTCGGGCTGACGCTGCTGAGGTAATCAGTAAAGATATAGCTCGTGCCGCTGCCGTCCGAACGATGCACGACCACGAGGTCGGTGTCGGGCAACTTCACGCCGGGATTCAACTCCGCGATGCGCTTATCATTCCATTTAGTGAGCTTGCCCATAAAGATATCGGCGATGGCCGGGCCGTCGAGCTTGAGTTTGGGGCTGCCGGGGAGGTTGTAGGTCACCACGACTGCGCCGGCGACCGTTGGAATATGCAGGATCTTTCCGGGCGCCTTGGAAAGATTGTCGTCGCTCATCGGGCCGTCAGACGCACCGAAATCGACTGTCTCGGCCAGAATCTGTTTCTGGCCGCCACCGGAACCGATGGACTGGTAATTAAAGCGGACGGACGGATCGACTTTGGCGTATTGATCGAACCATTTTGAATAAATCGGATAGGGAAACGTGGCACCGGCCCCGTTGATAAGCATCTGGCCGAGCGCGCCAGTCTGTGCCGCCAGCAAGCCGGCGGCGGTAAAAAGACCCAAAGCGAATGTTCTCATGTTTGATTTGGTTAACGTTACTGAGTTACTGGTTACGAGGTTACATAGTTGCATGGTTACCTGGATGCAAAGTTACAATGAGGTAACATTGTGAGCACGCGGTCAGCCCGCCTGGTTTTCGGTGCGTGAAGCCTCGAACTAGAATCTCCAGGTTACATCGAGTTGGAGGATGTGGTAGTTGCGTATGGGATTAAGAGTCGGCAGGTCGGGGTTGTTGCCGCCGGTGCCGAGGTTGTTGTTGATGCGATTGGCGTAACCGTAGCGAACGGTGCCGATGATGGCGTCGGTGAGGCTATAGGCGAAGGCGCTGTAGAAGCCTTCGAGATTGCCGCGGCCCTCGAAGAAATCGGAATCCAGCAGGTTCACGTCCGCCGCGTATTGCTCGACGTGCTGCCAGTAGGCTCGAGCTTCCCAGGTGTTTTTCCTGGCGGTCTGGCCATAGACGAGGCCCAGGTTGCCGAAAGCGACACCGGCCTGGTAAGCCTTGTTTTCGCCGGTGAATGCCTGAGGCAGGATGGCCGGGCCTGCCGCGGCCGCTGCTGCCCGCGCACGGTCATCGCCCTCGAAATTATAGGCAAAATCGCCGAACACACGCGCCCCGTACTTGCCGACCTTGAAATTGAATTCGGCGGGCACTTCGAGCACCAGCAGATCATTGATGCCGGACTGGTTGAACGCGGCTGCGGTGTTGGTGTTAAGACCCAGCGCGTTACCCTCCCCAACAAAGGGCTGGTTCAACCCGTTTTTCTGTCCCACACCAGTATAGTTATAGAGCACGGGCGCGATTTTGAAGGACAGGTCTTTAGCGAGGTTGATGTTCGCGCCGACTTGCCAAGCCAGCAGGAAGGTATCGCTTGAAGGCAGGCCGTGGTCCGGGTCGGTGTCCTGGTAAATGAACTGGCCGAAGTTGGCGAACAAACCGACGTTGCCCAGGGAGTGCTTGAACTTCTCGACGGCGCCTTCGGGATTAATGTCGGAGTCCCAAAGCATCGGATCGATGTAAAGGGGCATGGGCATTTTGCCGACGGTCATCTCGTACCAGTCGGTCGGCTTCCAGCCGAGATAAATTTGGCCGACGTTGACGCCGTCGCTGGTCTTGGCCGAGGGGGTGCTGGCGGTATCGTCGCCGAAGGTGACCCATGGGGAACGCGGATTGCTGGAGGTCTCCAGGCGCAGGCCATAATAGAAATCGTCAAACAAATCGCCGCGCAAGCCGGCGCGGAGGGCATAGCGAAAGCGGTCGCGGTAATAGGTGTTGCCGGCGGCGCCGGAGGCCGGGCCCGGGTTTTCCGCGGCCCGATATTCATAGCGGAACCGCACATCGCCGAACAATTGGATGCTCTTGATGGCGTCGTTGATTTTCCATTTCGACGCGCTGGGGAGGTTGGTTTGGGTGCCGTCGGTCATCAATTCCTGGGCTTCCTGATCGGTAAGCACCCCTTTCTTGACGAGTTTATCGAGCAGGGCCTCGGGTGAGAGCTTTTGAGTTTGCGCCTGCGAGGCGATGGCGGCGGCTAGCGAGACCAAGGCGATGAGTTTGCAGTATAGTGTTCTTTTCATTGAGCTAGTTGTTTTGCGTTATCCGAACCATCGGCAAAACCTGAAGGACCTATGTTACGGAATGGCGTCCGTTATGTTACGATTGTGTGACGACACCCAGGTGGGGTGTTCTGGAGTGATGGAATGGGGCTACCTTGCTTTTCTGCCCGAAGACATTTTTGAACCCGCTTCTCAGTGCCTGCGGGCGGAGCGCGCACATTCCTGCCCGCAGGAATGTTTTACTCGCGAAGTTGGCGGCAAATCCAAGCCGAGCTGGCGTTCGGAAGTTGCTGCGGACAGGAATGTCCGCGCTCCGCCCGCAGGCACTGACCGACCTACGGCGCGGTTTCGGTGGCAAGGCCCACTTTTGTGATATCTGCTTGCTGAAGGGCGTCCAGCACGCCGATGACGCGCTGGTAATCGACCTCGGCCGCGCCGCGCACGACCACGCTGGTGTCGGGGTCACCGGCCTTGAGCCTGACGAGTGTCTCCTTGAGCGCGGGTAATTCGATCGGCTGGTCATTGAAGGTGATTTGCCCGACAGCGCTGACGAGAATGCGGTTGATTTTAGGCGGCGGTTTGGGGGCGTTTTCTTTTTTGGGCGACGGCAGGTTCATCTCCAGATCGTTGGACAACTGGGGGGTGGTGATGATGAAGATCACCAACAGCACGAACGCCAAATCCAGCAACGGCGTGATATTCAGCTCGTTAAGCGAGCTGTGATGGCCTTTGGAAAACTTTTTCACCGCGGATTAAGCTGCGCCACTTCCTCCGTCCGGAGGCTTTCCACGTCAAAGCGCGCGACGAAGGCGGCGGGGAACCCTTTGGGCGGGGGGCGGCTGATGACTTTGGTGGCGGCGACGGCAGACTTGACGGCGTTGTCCCAGCGGCTATTGCCAGAACCTTTCAGCCAGCGCGAGCCAGTGACGTTGCCCTGGGCGTCGATGCTCAGTTCCACTTCTGCAATGAAGCTGTCGTCGGCCATGTCCTCCGGCCGGTTCCAACGGGACCGCAGCGCGTGCTCGACCAGGCCTTTGTACAGGGCGTTGGGATCGGAGACGGTTTGGACTTCGCGCGCGCCATCGTTGAAGGTCATATCCGGCAGAACTGCGGCCGCCGGCGCGACAGCCGCCGGAACGTCAACCGGTGGCGGCGCGGCAGCCCGAGCCGTCTGGACGGGCGGAGGGGCCACCGCAAGCTTGGGCGTATTGGCAGGTTTGGGCGTGTCGAGCTTCGGCTCGGGCACTTTGGGCTTGGGCGGTTCGGGTTTCTTCTCCTTCGGCGCCATGGTCACGGTGAGTTCCTTGAGCTTTTTGCCCAAGATGCCTTCGCGCGCGGCAAGGAAAACCACTGCCACCACTACGATGGTGTGGAAGGTGAACGAAATGATCAGGTTAATCTTTGACGAATTCCGTTTTCTGCGGTGCTCGAGGTGTTCCATACGCTACTCCTTTGCGGCTGCGCCATCCGGGAAAGATTCGGTGGCGAGATTGACTTTGCCGACGTTGGCCTGTTGAAGCATGTCCATGATGCCGACGATGTGCTGATATTTGGTCCGGGCCGAACCGCGAATGACGATGTTGAGGTCCGGTTCGTCCATGCGGAGGGCGACGACCTTTTCCTGCAACGAGGCGAGATCGACCGGATCCCGGTTCAAGAACATGCGGCCGGTGCTCTCGACGGTGACATAGTTGACTTTGGGTTTGGGGTCCTTGGGCCGTTTGGCGGCCGAAGGCAGATCGACATCGAGGTCGTTGACCACGGGCGTGGTGGTGATGATGAAAATGACCAGGAGCACAAAGGCCAGATCCAGCAGCGGAGTGATGTTCAACTCGGCCAGGGCGTGGTGTGCGCTTTTGGAACATTTTTTCATTTCATCAGTTCAAACCACGAATGGACACGAACAGACACGAATGGAAACGGGGGCACGGGCGGGGCTCCCGCTAACGGCGCCACGACTCCCGAGAAACGATCGTTTTCCCCATTTTTGGGCCATGAGCGCCCTGAGCCGACTCCATTTGTGTCCATTGGTGGTTTTTCGTTCAGGTTGTGAACGCGGGCTGCGGTGGGGCGTTGAGTTTCCGTACGGGAACAGGAATAGCCGGCGGTTGCGCGACCTGCGCTCTTGGCTGGAGCATGCCGCTACTCTGCAAAGCGTCGCGGATTTCCTCGGCCAGCGGGCGGTTATCAACATATTTGTGTTCCAGTTCCGTGGCGTATTCGCTGGAGAAGCCGTCGAGTTCCTGGGTGATGCCGCGGATGGTGGTAACCATGTAGTTATAGGCAAACATCGCCGGGATCGCGACGGAAAGGCCGGCGACCGTGGCCAGGAGCGCGGCTGCCACGCCAGGCGCCATGGCGGTGAGACTGGCTGCGCCGGCGCGGCCAATGCCCGAGAAGGTCTCCATGACACCCCAGACTGTGCCGAACAAGCCGATGAAGGGTCCGCCGGCCACCGCCGTCGAGAGAATGATCATCCCTTTCTCAAGCGAAAGGGCTTCGGTCGAAGCGGCGCGTTCGAGGGCGACCTGGACCGATTCAAACGAAGGGGTGCTGATCTTGGTCGAGATGGAACGGGACAGGACATCGGTCTCTCCACCCAAGGCAGCGTGGGGGTCATTGCCAGCCGTGACTCGCTTCACCCGGACCACTTCGACCGGATTGTTCTTTAAGTGGTAAGCCACTTCCTCGGCGCCGGTGATATAGAGTTCATAGGCGGGAGCGCCATCGAATTCCTTCTTCTCGCGAAAAATATCCATCGGGTCGCGGGTGGCGCGGTAGGCCTCGAAGAATTTCTTCCCCATTTTGCGGGCGCGAATGAGCTGGCGGGCTTTGCTGATAATCACGGTCCAACTGAAAATGGAAACGAAGATCAGGGCGATCACCGTCGCGAAGCCTTCTTTGGTAAGATGGTGGTAGGCAAAGGTTATGGCATTGCCGGGAGCTTCGGCAGCGAGCATTGGGCCAATCATGTTCATAATCGTTCTCGGTTCAAATTCCAGGTGAGAAACACTTGTCGCGCACTCACCAATCAATCCTGCTTTGAACCGGTAAAACTATCGCGGGCGAGCGGGTGAAACGGAAGCAATGAAGTGTGAAATTGGCGTGTCGGTTCCGTGACAGGAAGAAAAGCGATGGCTGAAAAGTGCAGGTTGTCA
This sequence comes from Binatia bacterium, assembly GCA_035566895.1. Taxonomy (GTDB): domain Bacteria; phylum Verrucomicrobiota; class Verrucomicrobiia; order Limisphaerales; family UBA8199; genus DATMQA01. The sequence continues at coordinate 19,280 of DATMQA010000118.1, read as the reverse complement.
AGAGGCCCTTTGCGCAACTTGCTGCCGCCATTCGGAGGGACTAACGCCGAAGCGCCGTTTAAAGAGAGCGTTGAACAAACTCAAGCTCCGGTAACCGCTGTCGAGGGCAATCCGGGCGATTTTCTCGTCGGTTTCGCTGAGCAACTGGCGGGCTTTGAGCAAGCGCAAATCAGTCTGGCGCGCGCGGGGCGATTCGCCAAAGTGTTCGCGGAACAGCCGGTTGAAATGACGGGCACTGCAACCGCAGAGCCGCGCAAGTTGTTCGGGCGTTTGGTGAATGAGTTCGATGTCAGGCATTTCAGCGACGATTTGCGTGAACCGCCCCTGAGGGGAACTGCGGACTGCAGCGGGCAGACCCTGCGCCGCGCCCTCGCTCAAGAAGGCTAGAGCCAAACCCAGCACCGCCGCTCGCTCGGTCAATTCCTGGCCGGCTTCGCGGTGAGCTGCCAGGTCAGCAAAGCGTTGGTTAATCGGGTGCGTCGAGGGCAGAAACCGAACGGGTTCAACTGGACTGGTGGCAGGGCTTTCGAAGAAATGGCGCTCGGCCACAGTGAAAAAACCGTAGAGCAAATCCGGGGCGAAATTAAATCCGTGCAACAGCACGTCACTAAGCTGGCTGGCACGGATCACCGCCTTGACGCTGGGCGCCAGAGTGATCAGCTCGCCCTGGTTGAGGGCGCGCGGCCTGGCCGTGTCCAGCCAGTAGGCGGCCCCAGTACTGACGCGCACGAAGCACCAGGGACCGGTTTGACGGGTCCATTCCTCGCCGGGGGAGAGTTTGACCTCTTCAATTCGTAAATGGCCCATGGCTTTCATGCGTGCCTAGTCCGCTGGTCGGGGGGTCTTTCTGGCAGACCTCTGTTACGAACAGATGCCAGGCAGGCAACGTTCTGATGACAACTGGTGAATGGTCGCTCGACACAAAAACGTAACTTGCCCGTGAGAGAGCGCCTGCGTAGGGTCGCAAAGTGAAAACGCTCGCCTTCGCCGGGTCATTGCTCCTGGCTCAGGGACTGCCAGCCGTGCCGAGCCCGTCCGACCGTATCGAGTTGACCGGGTTGATGGAGGTTGGAGCCTCTCGGCTCGCCTGCTTTAAAATCGTGGGCGAGAGCCAAGGCTTCGCGCTGCATCCGGGCGAGTCTGCTGGCGGCTTTACCCTCAAGGATGTCGATGCGAAGAATGGCTGGGCACTCTTCGAACATGGCACCAACCAAATCAAGGCGCGTCTGGTCAGCTATTGTATTTCAACCCCACAACCTGCGGCGTCCGCTCCCTCGCCTATGGAGCGGCATCCGCGACTGTGGACAGTTCCGTCAGGCGCCACGATAGCTATGCAGGAGGATGGTGTGAGCATCCCAGGCGCACCTCTGGATGCCGCAGGCGGTTCCCCGGCCCCGAACAATGCAACGCCGCTGTGGATCAACCCCTATGCGAACCGGCCTTCGGACGCATCCTCGCGTAATGTTCAGCCGATGCTGCCGGGCGATACGACAGCTCCGTCCCGGATTCCTCAACCGGCGGTTGCAGCGCCTCCATCACAAGCATCGCAAACGATTGCGACCGCGCCGCCCAGCCCGTCCTATGCTGCTCCGGGGGCGAATGTGAGCGATGGTGGAAGTCAGACCACAGGTGCGCCAGGTTCCTCAGACTCTCCAACGGACCCTGCGACGCCGCGTTGTGGTCCGGCTGATGCACGTACGCTGCAGGGAGAGCAAATCCGTGCTTTCTACGGTACGGACGCGTTCCTGGCGTGGGACATCGCTCAGGGACCTCGGTCTTGACCCAGGTCAGAACCTTAGCGTCAGGTCGAACTGCAGGATGCTATAGTGGTTGATGGGGTTGATTTGGGGGATATCGAAATTGCTGCCGCCGGTGCCGAGCTTGTCGTTGATGCGGGAGGCATAGCCGTAGCGGAAGGTCCCAATGACATTGTCCGTGAAACCGTAGGCGAACGCGGCAAAAACACCCTCGAGATTGGCGCGGCCTTCAAAGAAGTCGGAGTCGATTAGGTTAACGTCCAGCGCATACTGTTCGACGTGCTGCCAATAGGCCCTGGCTTCCCAAGCGTGTTTCCTGGAGGTCGAGCCATAAACCATCCCCAGGGCGTCTTTGTTGCCAACAGCGAAACCCACCTGGTAGGCACCGGTCTCCTGGGTCTGAGGGGACACAATCGGAGCGATGCCGCCTCCGCCAACAGGTTGGAAGGCGGTTTGCGCGGCGGTGAACGCGGCCTGAGCCCGGTCCGCTCCGTTCAGGTTCTCGGCGTAATCACCAAATAAACGCAGGTTGAGCTTGTTCAGTTTAAGGTTCAACTCACAGGGAATCTCGAGCACCAATAAATTGCGAATGCCGGTTTGATTGGCGGTGAACCCATCATAAAAACCGGTGGGGAACCCGCTCCAAGCCCCGCCGTTTTGTCCAAAAAGGTTGTTCGTGGCGCCTTGTCCGACGTAGGTTCCTGAGAAATCAGGGGTTACAGTAGAGCTTGGTGCGGTGGTGTTCTGGCCATGACCAGTATAATTATACAGGACCGGCGCCACTTTCACAGAGAGCTTGTCGGTAATGTGGTAATCAACGCCCATTTGCCAGGCGAGCAGAATCGAGGGGGTGGAGTTGAGATATCCGATGTTGAAATAGCCGGGCGAGGAGTAGGTCGGGTTGACGTCCTGGTAAAGAAATTGGCCGAACGTCGCGAAAAAGTTCGCGTTGCCGACTGTGTACTTTAGCCGCTCGGCCGCTCCTTCCGGGGTGAGATCCGGGTCCCAAACCATTGGCGTGGTATAGAGCGGGTTGGACATTTTGCCGATGGTGATGTCGAGCCAATCCGTAGGCCGCGCACCGATATACACCTGGCCGACGTCAATGCCGCCGGTCGATTTGCCGAACGGCCCCTGGTAAGGCGAGCCGCTGGTAGAGGTGCCTGCGGTAACCCAGGCGGACCGTGGATTGGCGGCCGTGTCCAGCCTGACCCCATAATAGAAGTCATCGAAGACCTCGCCGCGCAGACCGAGGCGCACAGAGTAGCGGAGACGGTTCAGTTCGATCCGCGAATCGTCCGGGGCGTTAGCCTGGCGACTTTCGAAGCGGAGGCGCAGGTCACCAAAGAGTTCTACGTTCTTAATTGCGTTGTTGATGTTCCACTTGGATTCGGCGAGAGGGGCGGTGGCGATGGCATTGGTGCGCAACGCGTCGGCTTCCGCCCTGACTTTGGCGGCTTCGTCTTGCGTGACTATGCCCTTTTGGATCATTAAATCCAAGAGGGGGTCCTTGGTTTCGGCGCAAAACCCTGTCGCCGCTGCTGTGCCTAAGAACAGGGCGATTGAAAGGTTCCGACGCAGGCGGCGCAGGTTTCGAAAATGCATTTCATTGGAGGACGTGACCCGCACCTTGCTCGGATGGACGGCACGTCCCTTGCGGTATGTGATTAAGGAGAAGGGGTCGCTTCCGTTGGTGTTTCTGATTGGACTTTGCACGGGCGCGACACTAGGAACCAAAAGTTACGCCCTTGTGGCCGCAAGGTTACGTTTCTGTTACGAGCGCCCTTGCGACGGGTCGGAACGCACGAAAGAATTGCTTTCTGAAAACTTGCATTCATCGCCTGGCTAAAGAGTAGTCGGTCCAGTCATTAGAGGTTGAAGCGCACGATTCCGACGGTGCGTTTGCCAACAAAACCAGCTGCATGCTCGGAATCGTGCGCTCCATGCAAAGCTCCGACGGCTCCGGCGAAGGTGACCTTTCTGAGACGACCCCGCTGCTGCGCCTGAATAATTCTGCTCACCCCGCGCAGAGCTTTGTCCACCAGTGATTTACAAATCTCACTGTCACGTCATCAGATTATAGCCTCGTGTCCTCCGGCAGGATGCCGGCCGCTCCCGCTTTTGCGTAGGGTTTGTTGCGTCGAACCCATGGTGGCTCGACCTAATGACACAACCAAACATCCAAATGGGAAACTCAGTAAGAAAAAGTTTATGAAACGCACTTTGAAAATGGCTTTGTTGGCGGGCGCTGGGCTGGCGTTCGCTACGTCCGTTCAGGCGCAGAACTATGTGAATGGCGATTTGCTGGTCGGTTTCACCGGGGGGTCGAGTGACTTCATCTATGACCTTGGGCAAGCTTCGTCACTAACCTTTGGACAAACCTGGAACGTTGGCGCTGGACGCGGGACGCAGTTCGGCGTGGTGGGCGCTCAGTCTACTGGCAAGTTCATTTACGCCACCTCGGCTAACGGCGCTGAGAATGGTTTCAACCCAACGGCTCTGTACAATACCGCGAGCTCCAATGTCAGGACCATCTCCGGCCAGCCCACCGCGTTGACCTTGGGCACTTCCCGCACGCCCGCCCCTTCCGATACGACTAGCTGGACCTACCAGACCGCTCAAGCCGCCGGCAGTCCGGGCAATACCTTTCAAAACAACTTCTTCAACCCGAACGTAGCCGCCGGGTCAACGGCCTATTTCTTCGCCAACCCCAACACGGGCGGCGTCATCCCCGAAGGCTTCTTCACCTATGACACTGTCGGTGGGATGGTGACTTATGTTCCGGAACCGACGGTGTTGAGCCTGGCCGCCGGAGCCAGTCTGTTGGTGTTCTCCTTTCGCTGTCAACTGGCCAGAAAAGGTTAATCGTCCGCCGGCTGAATTCTCTTTTCGCTATCTGCAAAAATCACTGAATCAACAAACAACAACAAACCAAAGACAAATTAGAAACCATGAATACTAAATCACTCGTTCTGGCGGGCGCGCTGGCCTTGGGCTTTGCCAGCCTGGCCCGCGCCACGCAGTATGTGTACGTCACCGGTTCCACTGCGGCGCGCAACGCCTTTTTCAACGCGGTGACGAACGGCTCGACCGTTTTTGATGCCGCCCCGACCTTTATCACCCAGGGCAATGCTGATCCCAGCAAGGCCAGCTATATGAACTTCAGCAATACTCTGAGCAGTGTTCCCACCGTCATCAAATGCCACTGGTCCGGTTCCGAAGGCGGTATCGCGGACATCGCGGGCAGCGGGACCCAGCAGTTCCTGGATGACACCGCTGTGAATAGCCTCGGCTCCGCCACTCCCGGCCCGTTCATCAACTCCACGATTGACCTGGCGATGGCGGACAACGACAAGGCCTTTTCCAGAAACCCGAGCGCGGCCATCACCGGCACTAAGGTCTGCATCATTCCCTTCAAGTGGGAGAAGGAAAAAGGTTCCGCCGCCGGTCTCACGAACATAACGGACCAGGCCTTCCGCCAGGCCATTGTGGGCGGCGGGACGCTGGCGCTGTTCACCGGCAATTCGACCGACACCAACTTCGTTTATGTCTCGGGCCGCGACAATCAATCGGGCACCCGGGTAAATGAATATGGCGATACGGGTTTCGGGATTTTCTCAGCGCCGTCCCAGCTTCAGGTCAATTCTGACGGTTCGATGAAAAACCAAGGTGGGGGCGTCGTCTTGGGCGACTTCGGTTATTCCAGCGGCGGTACCCTGGCCACCCAAATGGGTTACGACCTTACCCAGGCGACTTCGGTGGACATTTCACCCAACGGCACCGGGGTTGAGAAATTCAGCGTAATCGCCAACCTCGGCATCTCCGACGCGGCCTCCGCGGAAGCGCTCGGGGCGACGCCTCTAACTTACGACGGTGTTGCCTATAGCGAAGCCGCTGTCAAAGAAGGCCGGTGGAATGCCTGGGGCAATGAATTCCTCTACCGTAAGAACACGGTCAGCAGCCAGGCCCAAACAGTGTTTAATAGCCTGACTGCCGCCACAGGAATTTCCGGCCACGCTGACGGGACGTTTACGATTAAGTTGAGCGACATGCATGCTGTGCGCAACGGCCCTACCTCCGATCCGATTCATCTCTAAGAGGGTGGTTGCGAACGGAATCATTTCCTTGCCATAAGCCAGGCCGGCGTGGACGAGTGTTCACGCCGGCTTTTTGGTCATTACTGTGCCGGCGTGCGCCCGTCCTCGGGCGCAACGATCAGCGAAAAATGTGGGAGCGACCGGTAAACTTCGACCACCACGCTCCCTGGTGATGGCAGGTTGATCAGAATCCACGGTAGGTTACAAAGAGGTTACGGAATCAGGAGCGGTGTTACAATCCATGGGAGCCGAGGATGCGGCAGCAAAAACTCAAACCGGTTTTGCTCTAAACTGCTTGGCCCCGAGCGGCTTACATTCCTTGGGATGAGGTCCTGAAACATTCAGTGAATGTCCGATTGCTGCGCGTCTCGCTGTCGGCCAGGCCTTAGTATTGCGGACCTTAGAGAGAAAAATGGTATCAGGAAACTATAGAATCATTTATGTCCAGAAAACTACACTTAATCTTTAGTGCAGCGTTAGCCGGCAGCACCCTTTTAACCTTCATCCAGGCCGCAGAAGCCCAAACGTTCGTGTACCAAACCGCCGACTTGCTTTTGACGCTGCGCAAAACCGGAACGCACCAGGAGAATAATGAAGTGGTCGTTGACCTCGGCCAGGCCAGCAATTATGTCAATGCGGCCATAGGAACCAGAATCACCAATACCCAGTTCTCAGCTTCGCAACTGGTTCCCGGGTGCTTTGCCAGCTTGAACTACCTGACCTGGGCGGTGACCGGCGATTATCAGGGGACGAGTTATCCTGGCTACCCTGCCTATACGCTCTGGGTCACCGTGCCCCGTGCGAACAATGCCGTTCGGAGCGCCGACGTATCCAGACTGGATCGCTTGACCCAAAACACGGTGAGAAGCAAGATCGACTCGATCTTCAACAATGCTGCCTACATCTCGCAACAACTCGTCACGTCGAACCAGTTTAACACGCCCTCACTGGTTCGCGAACCCATCGCCACTTACCCGAATAATATCCTGTCGGTTTGGATGAAGGGCCTGGTTGATGCCACCCAGGGCACTCTTAACGATTCCTGGCCCAACACCGAACCCAATAGTGGGAATCTGGAAATTACCACCGCAGCCAGCTTCAGCGGCTCAGTCCGGTCTGACCTGTACGAGGTAAGGCCGCTGACAGATTCTCATGGCAATCCCATTGTGGACCCGCATACCGGCACGAATGGGCTGGCTTATTATGTTGGCTATTTCGAGTTTAAGTCCGATGGTACGCTGGCGTTCACCCGGGAAGCGGCCTCTCTACCGGCGCCGCCTCCTCCGCAGATCGTATCGGTTACGCGTTCAGGCAGCACCTCGACCGTCTATTTTACCACCACGAACGGCGCCACTTACACCCTCTATTATACAAACTCGGCTGGATTATCCGCCCCGGTCAGCAACTGGGCGTCCTCAGCCGCGACCTTGACCGGCAACGGCAACACCAACTCGCTGGCCGACACCACGACCGATCCGATTCGATTCTATCGGGTGGGCGTTCACTAGAGACCAGCGGACCCACAACCGAGCCGCGCGAAGCGTGTGGGGTGCGCGCGCTCCACGCCGCTTGCTACCTGGTAGCTGCGACTTGCACGGAAGGATGACCTTCTTGAGCCCCACATGTCTCCCGGCACCATTGCCGCACCTGCTGCCGGATCTGATCACGAATCTCGCGCACGCATTCCATCTTTTGGCCGTGGGTGCCGCTCAGCGTTGCGGGGTCAGGAAAGCTCCAGACCAGACGCCGGGCAACCCCTCCGAAGATGGGGCAACGTTCGGCGCTCGCCTGGTCGCAAACCGTTATGACGTAGGCAAACATCTTGCCGGCTTTGAAGATGTCAAAAACGCTTTTGGTCGAGTTTCCGGAGATATCGATGCCGGATTCCTTCATGGCTTCGACAACGAGTGGATTGAGGGCGCCTGGTTCCAAACCCGCGCTGTGAGCTTCGAACTGCTCCGGGCACTCATGATTGAGCCAGGCCTCGGCCATTTGGCTGCGGGCGCTGTTATGGACGCAAACGAACAGAACTTTCTTTTTCATACGCAGGTAGCTGGTTCTGGTTTGGCGGCGCGACCATACCAGTCGCGTGATTGGTTGCAGAAATTGCACACAGAGAGCATTACCGGCACCTCCACGAGGACCCCGACCACCGTAGCCAATGCGGCGGGCGAATCCGCTCCGAAAAGCGTTATGGCAACCGCTACCGCCAGCTCGAAGAAATTGCTGGCGCCGATCAACGAACCGGGAGCGGCGACATTGTGTTCGACACGCAGCCGGCGCATGAGCAGGTAGGTGAGGCCGGAGTTGAAATAGACCTGGATGATAATCGGGACCGCGATGAACAGCACCGCGGTCCATCGGCTCGTCAGGTTCTTCGATTGAAATGCGAAGATCAGCACGAGGGTTGACAGGAGGGCTCCGATCATTACTGGGTGAAACTTCGGGAGAAAACTGTGCTCGAACCACGCCTCCCCGTGTGATTTAAGCAGGAGCGTCCGTGTGAGCCAGCCTGCGCTCAGCGGAATGACAATGAACACCACGACCGACGTGAGCAGCACTCTTGGCGGGACCACGACCTGGGCCACGCCACAAAGGAACATCACAATCGGAGCAAACGCAACGAGCATAATCAGGTCGTTCACCGCGACCTGCACGAGCGTATAGGCGGGGTCGCCGTCGGTAAGATACGACCAAACAAATACCATGGCCGTGCAGGGCGCCGCTGAAAGAATAATAAGGCCGGCCGTGTAGTTCTTTGCCGTCTCCGGGTCGAGCCACGCAGCGAATGCGTGTTGCATGAATATCCACGCCAGCAGTGCCATGCTGAACGGCTTAACCAGCCAATTGACGAAGAGCGTCACCATCAACCCCCTTGGTCGTCGGGCGATGCCGCCAATCGCGCTGAAGTCTACCTTCAGCATCATCGGATAAATCATCAGCCAGATCAGCACGCCAATCGGGATGTTCACTTGCGAGCCTTTTCCGAATTCCATTTTGCTCAGCGCCGCCGTGACGCCGGGCAGAAGTTTCCCCAGCACTACCCCGGTGAGCATGCAAAGGAAAACCCAGAGCGTCAGATACCGCTCAAAAAAGGCAAGGCGTTTAGGCGATGTCTGGTCCATATCCATAGGCACAACAGTCGTGTTCATTTCCCGCCGACCTGAACCGCCTGCTTAACCCATTGGCATTCGCACTTCCTCCGTTTGAGGCGTTTTAGGTCCTGGCGGAAGATTGGATGGGAGTGCACACAGTCCTGCAAACAGCGCAACTGCAGATCGAGTTCGGGCGGAGCCTTTTCCGGCAGCCGGTAGATCATCCATTTCTCATGGCGTTGCGCGACCACCAGGCCATTGCCCCGCAGATAGGCCAGGTGTTTTGAAATCGCGACTTGTGGCGCTCTCAAAATATCCTGGAAATGGCAGACGCAGAGCGGCCCCTGAGTCAATAAATGAAGAATGCGAAGGCGGGTCTCATCACAAAGGCAGCGGTAAATTTGCAACAGCTTCATATACGCCACCCCACATATACGCTGTAAGGTATATATTGTCAACCCTGTACGAGAGCCGAAGTGCGCTCGCGCTGGTTTGGAAGCAACCACATTACGCCGACGAAAAAGGCGCGGAACAAAGCGGGGACCTGCAGCCTTTCGCACCCGCTGGCTTTGCAGCCTTACGACGCTGGAGGGAGGATGACGGTCACCCGTCCAACCCGTCGGACCAAAGACGGGCGCAGGCCGTTTTTCTTTTTGTCTTCGTCGTCTTGAGAAGTGGTTTTGGTGCCGACTTCCTGCTGGGCTACGGTGTTAGCCTGGCCGGCTGCAGCCGTGCTGGTGGCCGTCGCGCTGGCAGTCGTTCCCAGAGTTGACTGGGCCGCCCCACCACCGATCGAAACATTCTGGCCCAGCAAAGCCGCCGTTACGCCCGCTCCGCCGGAGGCGTTGACGCCACCGATCCCGATAATGGTCCCGGAAATGGCGCCGGCGCCGGCGGACACGTTGGCCAGGCCGCCCGACAGGAGCGTGCCGCTGAAACCTTGAGCCGCGTTAATGGTCGAGTTCTGATGAGAGACGATCAATCCCTTGATATTCCCCTGCGCGGTAATATTGATCGTGCCGCCGATCACCCCGCCCTGGCCAAGATCGACATTGCCCGCGAAACCCGGCGAACCTGCGGACGCGGCAGTGCCGGCCGTCAAAGTAATCGTCGGGCCGCCCGCGATGCTGCCGTTCAAAGCAAACTGTTGAACGCCCCCCAAGGTGGAAACGATGTCACCCTGAGGAGTGTTGACGATGATGTCTCCCGGTAACCCGCTGCTTCCCGGCGCTTGGTACTTGTTGATGGTCGAGATGGCCAGAATCCCGCTGCCGTAGGGTCTGGGATCTTGTATTGTGCTTGAAATTAAAAGACCAGAGGCAGGGTCCCGATAAATCACCGGCACGACCAGGGTCGAGTTCGCGCCGTTGCCGGCGTTCACATTGCCCCTGTCAGATTCTACGAAGACATTGCCTCCATTGAACGCGGCGATGCGCGCCCCGCCGACATTGATGTCTTTCTCGGCGCCCACCTCCACAGAGCTGTCTCCCGAAGTAAAGATGCCGTAACAGACGGCGCCAACCACCGACGGGATTAGGGAAAAGTCGCCCAGGCTGAGTGTCACTGCCCCCGCCTGGCTGTGCACGCTGACCTTCCCGCCATCAATCGAAGCGATGGTGGAGGTTAGCAGGTTTAGATCGTCGGCGACTGTCACCAACACAGACGCGCCTTTCTCGGCTGGAGTGACGCCCGCAAGGGTCCCATAATCCAAAGCCCCGGATTGCCCTCCGTTTCCAATTCCCCACGAAATAATGCCATGGCTGCTGCCCAGGTCCATTGAGGCGGCGTTGACGGTGAATCTGCCGGGACCGCCGATTTGAAAGCCGGGTGAGAGATGCTGGTCATCCTGCACGGCACTCAGACTCTTGTTGTAGAGAGCCTCAATTTCAGCAGGGGCCACAAAGTTGAGCGTTGTGGTCGCAAAATAGAACTTGGTCGGATCCTGCCCCAAATTGGCCAATCCATGCTGAATCATCGGGCGGCCAAAGTCGTCCAGTTTGATGGTTTCCAGCGGCCCTTCCAGGACGCTTCGGATGGTTTGGTTCATCCGAAACTGAAAACCAAGCTGTCCTGTGGAACGGTCATAAACAAAGCCCGGGTTGGCGTTAGGATCGAAAAGGAAGCCTCCGGACAGGGTATGGTTCGCAGCCAGAGACAAGCGCACCGAGTCTGCATAGGCCGTCAGGTCCGCGGGGCTGGCATTGCCCGGCACATCCAGGGCGGCCACTCGAACCGGGTCCACCAACAGCGAGAAGATACCATCCCAGGCCGAGGGGTTTCGCAGGTCTGCCCCCACGATGGACTCGCCCAATTGCTGGAACGAGTAGATCGGAGGATAAGAAATCTTCCCGGCTACATTGATGGAGGTGACGTCGCCGGGGCCAAGGTTTTCCCCCAAGAGACCGGCGTTGAACATGTCGCCTCCCACGGTGACGTGGGTGGCCTTGGTGGTACGGACCGTCACGTTGTTCATGCTTCCCGAAACGGAGATCTCGACAGGATTGGGATTATCAAGTTCGGGGGGAGTGGGCGCGTTATCGTCACGGAGGAACGTGCCGAAGGAGCTGTTACCCGAGGGGTCCCATTGCCGGGCGGCGCTGTCGGACATCTCCAAACTGTGGACGATCAGGTCCACTGGATCGTTCGGGTCCTGGAAACTCTGGAAGTTTCCTCCGTTATGGGTGGTGATGCGCAAATCGCCCGACGGGGAAGGAAACAGGATTACGTCGGCGCCCAGAACGAAACCGCCTGAGCCGGCGATGACCTGAAGGGACGGCGGAAACAGAAACGGAATGGGTGTGTTGGGAGCCGAGGTGGTCGTATGGGGCGCGCCCGCACCAGTAATTTCGACGGTATTCGCGGCCTGGAGGAGCACCGATGCGGACGGATCGTAATCAAAGTAATGGTAACCGGCGTAGCCGGGCTTGGTATTGTCGTTGAAGATGCCATTGGGATTGCGGATGTCCTGGACATAGATGCTGCCATTGGGCGCCGAGACGCTCCAGGTCCCCTTCACGAGACTCAAGGCAAAGCCGCCGCTGGCCGTGGGCGCGCCTGCATCCCCGCCCGCGCTGATCTCACCGATACCGTTCGCCACCACGTAATGGCCCGAGACATTTCCACCAGCGGCGATGGTGACATTACCCGGCTGAGGACCAAATGCGCCGCTGCCGCCATCGAACTTGGCATTTAAGTAATCGTTTTGCTCGGGCAGGTAGCTGGTGACATTGCCGCCGGCCGTTATCGTGACATCGCCGCCGGCAGCGGTGCTGATGCCGCCAAGCGTTTGCGAAACGCCATAGTAGGGCTTGGCCCTTTGACCAAACAAGTACCCCTGGGGGTTGCCGCCTGAGTTCACATCGCCGTAGAGCGCCGTCACATCGATGCTCCCGCCGGCGAGGGTCCGAATCCCGTTGTTCCCAACCGTTGAAGGATCGCCGGAGTCTACGAGCACCTCATTGGCGGCCCAAAGGCCGATGTGGCCGTTTTGGGTCTGGATATAAGAACTGCCATTCAGATAAACCCCGTCACTGCCGGCCTGCCGGCCGGAAGCGGAGTTCAGTAGCGTCCCCGCCACCAGGTTCACACTCCAATTGTTTCCGGCTTGAATCGCAGAACCATCGTCGAAAGTGATATTGTTGCCCGCGGACAACGTCAATTTGGCCGCCACGCCGGGATCGGCCAGCGTCCAAACGGTGCCCGCGCTCAATTTGATGTTCTTCGTCGCCTGGAGGGTGATCTGCGACAGGCTTGGCGAGAATGAGGTCACGTCCAAAGTCAATGTGTCCGGACTGCCCTGGCTGGGCGGGTCGCCCGGATTGACCACGCCGGAAGACGGCGCGGCATCTCCCGAATTCGCCAGCAGAATATTGTCGGGATCGATAAGGAGTTTGCCCCCCAGGAAACCTTCGGCTGCCTGGCCGTCGATGCGCGAGTGGATGGCGCTCATCCGTGGCGCCGAAATCTCGACCTGGCCTCCGTTGCCGCCCTGAGCGCCGCCGGAGATGTCGATGCTGGCAGTGGCCTGGTCGGAGAAACTGCCGGCCGACTTGATCAACACGGTGCCGCCCGGGCTCAACCCCTGCTCGTCGCCTTTGGCCAGTATCTGCGAACCGGCGCCCAAGTTGATCGCGTCGCTCGCGACCAACTGGATAGCCCCGTTGACTTCGCGCACGGAATTGGCCTGGACCACGCCGCCCTGGTTGACCACCTGGGCGCGCAAGGCGATCGTGCCGGCATCGGCGATTAGTTTGCCAGTGTTGTCAACCGAGCCTTCGGGCAGCGTGACCTGGGCGCTGAGACCCCGGCCATCGGGACGCTCGGAAATAAGGACATCCTTCCCGGCGAAGAGGCCGAGGCTGCCCTCGTTGGCGGAAATCGTGCCGTGGTTCTCGATGTCATGGGCGATCAGGAACGCCGACCCCCCTTTGTCAGTGCTGAGCTGGCCGTAGTTGATGATTTTGGCCGTGGGTGGCGGTGCGCTGAATTGCCAGGCGCCGCCGCTAATAAGGTCGGGCATGGGGATGGGTGCGGTGGTCAGGAGCAACCCGTGGGCGGTAATCGAGGCCTGGCCGCCGATATAAAAGCCGGACTGGTTTTGCAGGATGACATAACCGTTCGCGTTGAGATTACCGAGAATCTGCGACGGGTTGCTGTCGTGGATCTGGTTCCACACGATCGAGGAGGAGGAAGGCTGGATAAACGAAGTGGTTTCACCCACTCCGATATTAAAGCTGCTCCAGTTGATGAACGCCCGGTCCGAAGTGTGTATGGTCAGTTGTGGACCGTGGCTCTTGAAGGAGGCAGCCCCCTGGCTGACCGTGCCCCCGAGGGGATTGGCGCTGGATTGAACAAAGGCAAGACACAGAGAGGCGCAGAGCAGCGGAGTCATAACCGATGCGGCTAGTCTCTCCCCCGTCCGGGCGGGCAGGGCGCGTCTGTCCTCGGCGCGCCGCGGTGGCAAATCGGGCCCGGACCGAACGTGAGTGAGTCGCATATCTTTTGACCTTTCGAGCATTCTACCCCTCGCTAAGGTGGGCGTTGTAACATGTTGGTGACATTTCCAAAAACGCCCAAGGTCGTCCCGTTCCAAGGAGCCATTCAACGCCGGCGTATTCGTGTCCATTTGTGTCCATTCGTGGTCATTCGTTTACATTCGTGGTCAAAACTGGGCGGTCAGGGAGAAATCGAAACGCGGTACACCGGGTTCGGTTGTGGTGGTGCGGAGCAATGGCCAGGAGAACAGGAACCGGGCCTCCCAGTGTGAGCCAATGGTCGCGACGCCGCCGAAGCCGGTGCCCCAAAGAGGGATCCGTCCGTCCCGGCCGTTGGGATCGATGAGGTACGCCTCGCCATAGTCCATGTACACCGCGCCACGCAGCGTCAGTGGGTTTCTGGGGGAAACCAAGCCAACGACCTGCGGCGGGGTCTTCTGCTCGAGGCTGACGTGCCAGCCGTTATCGCCGAATACCTCCCCTTCGCGGTAACCCCGAACACTGTTGATTCCTCCCACGCCGAATTGTTCGTTGCTGATCAAGGGTTCGCTGGCCCATTGACCGTCCGCGCGAGCCGACAATACCCAATTGGTGTGGATGAAGAAATCACGCGACAAGCTCGGGTTGATCACCAACCAGTGCCCGGAGGATTGCAACGAGCCGGTTATTTCTTGCACATCTTCGGTGAACCCCGAGTGCCATGGGTTGCCGCTAAAGCCGAGACCGAAGCTCGTGATGCCCATTGAGTCACGCAGACTCGCATCATAGCGCAATGCCAACGGCAAATAATCGAGCTTCCGGTGGGTCGTCGGCACGGGTGAAGAATCCACTGAAACAATGGTGTTGGTCTTTGGCGGGTTTGAAGTATTGTCAATTTCGACCTGGCTCAGTGTGAAAATATTGGTTTTGGAGCTGGTAATGTCGTAGCCCTTGTAATCGAATCCGCCGGAGAAACCGGAGTTAAAGTTTTCCGAGCCGCTCACGGGGATGGTCAAGCGGAAGCCAATATCGCTATTAATGGTGAGGTCTTGTTGGACGTCACGGCGGTCCAGGGAATTGCCGTTGGTATTGAACAGGTTTCCGCTGAAGGTGGTTTCCAGGCCGGTATCAATCGCCGAACGGCTGGCATACACATTGAGCTCCGGTCTGCCGGAAGCTGGCGGAAGCCGGAATTTCCGTGTTGCTTCGTCGTAGCCGAAGGTGCCGGGTTTGGTGGCGATCGTCTCGCTCACGGCTTCCGGATTTCCCAGGGGCATCCGGTAAAAGCCGCTGTAATTGGCCACCAGCGGCACGTCGTAAAAGTCCCACTGTTCCCCGGTTTTGTAGGCCTCAGGCGAAAAGCTGTATTGCACCCCCATGGAGTGTTCCAGTTCCCAAAGGTTGTTGTACACCGCGGATGTATTGATGCGCAGTTCAGGTGTGCCGGGTGAGCCTTGATCGTTCAGCTCGATCTTGGCGTGAAGCGGCAGCCGGTCCTTAACTTTCAGCAGGAGTTCGGTTGTATTGGGTTCGGCCCCGGGCTGAATTTGCGGGTAAATCTGGCGGTCCTGGTTGGCGTTGGCGCGGTCGAGTTCCGCTTGGAAAATGAGGCCGTTCATAATGACGTTGGTGCGCAGGCTCGGCAAAGCCCGAATGACATTGTTAGAGCTGAAGTAATGGTTGCCGGTCACCGAGATGTCCGACAATCGGCCTTGGAAAACGCGGATTTTAACGATGCCGTTCGTGAGTTCCTGTTGGGGTATAGTGACGCTGACCGTCGGGAACCCGCGGTCTCGATACTCCATCTGCAGCTCCGAGGCGGCCTTGGTAATGTCCCCAATCCCGATATTGGTGCCCGTGTGTTTGACCAGAATATCCATGAGCGTGTTGGTGGAGAGCAGTGTGTCGCCTCGAATTTCGTAACCGCGAACAACAAAATGCGGCCCCGCGTTAGTGCGCGTAGCTGGCGCGGCATTGGTGGCGTTGGGAGCGGTGTTAGCGAGAGCGAGCTGCGAGGCGGGGACCGGTTGGCCGGTTGAACCGGAGTACCGCACGCCCGAGACAAGAATCTGGGGCACGAGCCCGCGAAAGACGTTCATCGTGACGACGCCGTTGGTGATTCGTTCTTGCGCGATGGCGACACTGACCGTGCCATCGCCCCGGTTTCGATACTCGGATTGCAAATCAGAGGCGGCCTTGACCAGGTCAGCCAGGCTGACATTGGTCCCGGTGTATTTGGTAAGTACAGCAGCCTGGGCGTCCAACGGCAGCATTCGGTCGCCCCGGGTCTCGAAGCCCCGCACGTTGAAGTGGGGCGAACTGTTGGTTATGGCGGCAGGGGCGTTCGTGACGGCAGCGGAGGCTGGGGCACCCGGGTTCGGGGCCGGTTCGGCGGCAAAGAGCTGCGACCCCAAGCACGGTGCGCACCAGAGGACGCAGCAGAACTTTCCCACCAGGTTACTCTTCATGCATGAGGGTGGGAGGTTAGGGACGCAGGATGGCGGAAGGGTGGCGTGACGGTTACGATTCCGTTACGAAGCCCCCACCGAAGGCCAATCTGCGTCACTCTTACACTTCGCCGAAATATTTCAGGTCGGGATTGCTCGGGATTGGTGGAGATTGGTGGAGATGGCTCGTAGGGTGGATAGCCGCTAAAAGCGGGTCCAGGAAAGACGGGGAGGAAGAGGGGGGGATAGGGGGTACCTTGGGGGTGTACAGCCGTCCCACCGTCCCAAGGCCGGTAAACACGGGCGATTCTCACTCTTGCAGCCGTCCCACGGCCGTCCCGGACCGTACCAACCGTCCCAAGAGGAGATTTTTGATTTTTGATTTTCGATTGTGGCTCTGCCGACAATAAACGACTTGATTTGTGGCACAATGTGGCACACATTGCTTTCATGGCAAGCGCCACCGCACAACGTAAATCCGGCCGATTGGTAGCCAGGGTAACCCCGGAAGACAAGGCGCTGCTCGCGCGAGCCGCCGTGTTGGAGGGGTGTTCGGTCGGCAGGTTCGTCGTTTCCCATAGCCGGACGGCCGCGGAGAAAGTCGTGCGAGAGCGCGAAACCATCCGTCTCAACGCGAAGGAATCCCGCCGCTTCGTCCAGGCTCTCCTCGCGCCGCCTCGTCCCCCGACGCGGCGGTTCAAAAAGGCCCTGGCGCTGTATCGCGAGACGGTCATCGAGCGGTGAGCAGTTCGGCGGCCTCCTTCATCGGAATGAAAAGGCGGTCCTGGGTCAAAGCCCGAAACCCGAAGCTTTCGTAAAAACGGCGTGCCTCGTTGTCCTTGGGATCTGTAACGACCGCCCACGACGCGACTTGCCGGGCCCCCTCCACCGCTCGGGAAAACGCGCTGACCATCAGCCGGTTGCCGGTCCCTTGCCCCTTGAATTCGAGCGAACGCGCCAGCCTTCCCAGTAACGTCGCGGGAAACTCAGGGTAGCGCGGCAGCTTTTTTAGCAGACCCTCCGACAGTTCGGACCGCCGGATGGTGGCTGCCGACAGCGTGTAGAACCCAGCGATCCGCTCCGGCGCCGATTGCGGAACCAGCACGAAGCAGGCTGATGTGCCGGTCTCCATCTCCCTGCGCGCCCGGGTCCGCAGATAGTCATTCAGCGGCTCGACCCCACAATCGAACACGTCCCGCCGATGCTTTGCCGGGTCAAGCGCTTCGATGATGAATTGGGCGGCGGCGCTCATAATTTAGAATTGCTCGAGGCTCTCCTCTCAAATCTCAAATTTCAAATCTGAAATTGCTCCTGAAATTGCTCCGGTCCGGCGATTTACTGCGCAGTAAACGCCGGCCTTGCCAGTAAATCGCCAACCAGTCTCGCCGGGGCCAGTGTTCACGTGTCCGTGAACATTGGGCATTTCGTGAACACTCACCGGTGAAACTGCATTACGTGTATTCGATTAGAAGGTGTGGGTTAATGCCCAGCCGTTAACGGAGCAGCGAGGTTCGGCGGTTGGGAAAAGGAACTCAGGAAAAAGCTGAAAAGTTGAAACACCGAAACCCCTTTTGGCGGCACGAGTGGCGGCTCGAGCAGCGGCCGGTGACGGGTGACCCAGCGTCGCAAATTTGGACACACTGACTTGCATTTCGCCAGAATCTAACAGGAGGAAACGGAGGCAACAGAGAGACGGCTGCAGTCTCTGGGAGTGGGAGGAATAGGACGGATGGGACGGCTGCAAGAGTGAGAATCGCCCGTGTTTACCGGGCTTGGGACGGTGGGACGGCTGTATCCCCCCAAGGTACCCCCCTATGCCCACTCAAACCAAACGCTGAAACGCTGAAAAGCTGAACGCTTTACTCGCGCCCGATCACTCACGGTCCCAGCGTTGCCAACTCCCGTTTACTCCCGATCACTCACGGTCGTCCGCTCGAAAATCGGGAGTCATCGGGAGCAGCCGGGAGCAGCCGGGAGTCAGCGGGAGTCCGGAATGTAACAGGAGGAAACGGAGGAAACAGAGGGCATAAACACCCAGCCGAATCCCGCTTTTTCGGAATTTGAGCTGCACCCCCGGCGCAATGGCTGGTTCTCAAAAATCTCTGTTTCCTCAGTTTGCTCCTGTTAGATTTCGCATCGTTCCGCCCTTTGGCCTGAAAATCGCTGCATTTCATCCACTGATACTGCGTGTGCAGTATCATGCCTAAACCTTTTTTGTCCTGTTTAGGCCAAAAATAGAAAGCAGTGGGTCATGAACAATAATGCCGAACTAAACAAACAAAACTCGAATCCCGAAAATCAGCCCGCCTTGACGGGTCCATCCGCATCCGGCGACAGCAAGCCCGCGGCCCCGCCGGCTCCGTCGAGCGCGCCGCCCTCCCCGCAGAGCACGGCCGAACTCGACAAATACCTCAAAGAGATCCTCGCGCTTCCGCCGGTCGTGCCCTGGCCGCACCCGGTGAACGCCGCCGAGCTGCTCGAAGAAATCCGCCTTAAACTTGTCAGCCACGTCGTGCTGCCCCAGTGGGCGCCCGTAACGATGTCGCTGTGGGTGCCGCATTCCTTTGCGTTTGAATACCGGGACATCACGACGTACCTCGGCATCGAGTCGCCGGAACATCGCTGCGGCAAGTCCACGCTCATTACGATCCTGAGCGAACTGACCCAGCGCGCGGTGGTGGCTTCCAACGTGACCGCGCCCTCCTTCTTCCGCGTCATTGCGCAGATCCTGCCGACGCTCTTCATTGATGAAGCCGATACGTTCCTTCGGGGCAACGACGAACTCAAAGGGATTCTGAACTCGAGCTATTTCAAGAAGACCGCGTTCGTCCTGCGCGCCATCAACCTGCCCGGCCAAAACGGCGCCCCGGGGGCGGCCAATGGGCAGGGCTCGCTCAATTCCGGCTCGAGC
>DATMQA010000117.1:0-77144 GCA_035566895.1 Binatia bacterium | reverse complement strand
TCGGCAGTCACCGTTCTCGGTGTGAGAAAGGACCGGGTGCGCAGCCTTTCGTGCCAAAACTGGATTGGCGGTGATTTGGCCCCCCAAGCCTCGCCCCCGGAGCTTGGGTCTCGCACCTGGACCAGCCCCAGCAAGTATGGCCCTTATTACCAAAAAACCACCGCTCTCAGAGGTCCTGCGATAACATTCATTTACCTGGATGAGCGCGAGGATAGCATCAACGACGGCTGGTGGGCAACCGACCCGGACAACCTTTACCAGCTTATCGATTATCCGGCCAGCTACCATGGTAATGCAGCCGGTTTTACATTTCTAGATGGCCATTCCGAAATCCATCGATGGCGGGATGGAAGGACAATGCCCTCCTTGCAGACCGGTGCGTTGTTGCAGTTGAATGTGAACCTGCCTGGCGATGTGGATGTGCTCTGGATAGCCTCACACGCCCTCGGGGTGTCGGCATACCCTTAGCCGGGTTGTCGGGACCTGGCGGTTTTCTCCAGCGCTCGGTTCCGCCTCGAGACGAACGCTTAGGTTGGGTCAGTGACCAGCCGATGGTTGCGACTGGGTTGCCAGCGTTTTGACCTGCTCGAGTACTTGGTTTGCCACCTTCTTCTGCTCATCTGTCAAGCTGGGCAAATTCACCAGTTTGTCCAGTTGTGCCAAGGCGCCCACAAAGTCTTTATACCGGAACGCCAAGGTTGTTTCCCGGGCACAGTTCACTGCTTGTGGGTCGCCAGTCGCAAAAGCCTGCTGCAACTTAGGCATATCCACCTTTACTCCGTTTACCTCGACCGGGGCCAGAGACGTATGGTCGTTGGATTTGCTGCACGATGGCATGGCAACCAGAACCGCGGCAAACATTAGCGCAAAAGCCCAATTCCTCGGATGCGACGGATTCGAGGCGCTGCTCGTGCTCGGTTGGCGGGTTGGACAGATTTCGTTGGCTTTCAAACTCATGCGGGCAGGTTATCTAACGGTGCATCCACGTCAAGCCCTCCTCAACGCGCGATGATCTCGACCTGGCAAAACCCTTCCTCACGCCAGAGCTTTTTACCAGCCTCATTTAAGCAACGCCTTGATTTGCTCCGGTTCGCTGGTCGGCGGTTGACAGTCGGTGGCGGTGCAGAGAAAGACCACCGCGCCGTTTTTCGCGGCCAACGTTTTCGCGAAAGGCTCGACGGGTCCCCTGTTGCCCAGCACGACTTTGTTCGGCTGATAGACCGAATGAATCGCGTGAAGCAAGGCGCGCGGTTCGGGTTTGTCCGGGTCGCCCGCGACCACGGCGCGCTTGGGTTCCTGTAACGAAAAATCGAGGGCCTGCAGCATATACGGCACCGCCTGGGGCGTCTCCTCCAACCGCCCGGCGAACAAGCGCAAACTTTTCTCGGCCGCTTCGGTAAACCCTTTGCGTTCGGTGATGCGTCCGAGCTTGAGGAGGGCCAGGATCGCGACCGAATTGCCGGAAGGCTCGGCGCCGTCGTAATCCTCTTTCAGGCGCAGGATCAGGTCCTGCGCGCCGGGAGCGCTTTGCCAGAAGCCGCCTTGCGCGGCGTCGTAAAACCGGGCGAGCATGGCCTCGGCCAGGCCGATGGCAAACTCGAGGTGGCGCGGTTCCAACGTCGCTTCGTAAAGCGCAACCACCCCCGAGAGCAACGAGGCGTAGGCCCCAAGCAATTGCGCCTGGTCGCGCTCCCCCTCACGCCAACGATGGTAAAGCGTCCCGGGCGTTCCTGGCTCCCACAGCTTCGCCTGGATGAATCCCACGTTCTTTTCGGCCGCGGCGCGATACCTCTCATCTCCTAACACCGCGTACGCCCGCGCCAGGGCGCCCAGCATCAGTCCATTCCACGAAGCCAGCACTTTGTCGTCCCGATGCGGACGGACTCGTTTGGCCCGCGCCG
The DNA here is from genome assembly GCA_035566895.1 of Binatia bacterium. Taxonomy (GTDB): domain Bacteria; phylum Verrucomicrobiota; class Verrucomicrobiia; order Limisphaerales; family UBA8199; genus DATMQA01. The sequence goes on along the minus strand of DATMQA010000117.1, from coordinate 75,243 downwards.
TCAACATTTTCCGCTTCGCCGATTCGAGCAGCGCCTTCTCCGCACCAGTGAGTTTGGGCTCGACCACGCTCAGCACGTTTTGGTTCGGCAGCGGGTGGGGATGGCTGTGATCCACAAAGTTGCCGCGCTCGGTGATGCCAAAATAGCGCACCGCGACTTTTAACTCCTCACGGGTGAGCAGGTCGGGCAGTTCGGCGAGCGTCCAGCAGTAGAATTTCCCCTCGTGGCCTTCGCTATCGGCGTCTTCGGCGGAGTAGAACCCGCCTTCGGGAGCGGTCATGTCGAGCAGCACGTAATCGAGGATGTCCCGGGCCACCTCGGCGTAATGCGCCTGGCCGCTGATCAGGAAAGCGTCGAGGTATAATTGCGTCAACTGCGCGTTGTCATAGAGCATTTTCTCGAAGTGGGGCACGAGCCATTCCGCATCGACGGAATAGCGGGCGAAACCACCGCCGAGCTGGTCGTGGATGCCCCCTGCGGCCATACGGTCGCAAGTCTGGAGGACCATGCGCAGAGCGTCCTCGTCCTTGAACCGCCGCGCGTAACGCAACAGCAACTGCGGCTGGCTGGGCTGGGGAAATTTGGGCGCATCGCCGAAACCGCCGTGGCGCGGGTCGTAGGTTTTCTTGAGGAGCGAAGCGGCTTTGCGGACGACGTTGGGACTGAAGTGGGAGGCGGCCTCGGTGGCCGTCGCGCCGCCGGTGGCGGTTTCGAGCCGGGCATGCATCTGGGAGGCCGAGTTGGTGACGTCGTCGTGGCGCGTGTCCCAGAGCTGTTGGATTTGCTGGAGAACCTGGAGGAAGCTCGAGCGGCCGTAGCGGTTATCCGGCGGAAAGTAGGTGCCGCCGAAAAACGGCTTGAGGTCCGGTGTGAGAAATACGTTCAAGGGCCATCCGCCCTGGCCGGTGGTCGCCTGGACGAAGGTCATATAAATCCGGTCCACGTCGGGCCGTTCCTCGCGGTCCACCTTGATGCTGACGAAATGTTCGTTGAGGAACCGGGCGATGTCCTCATTCTCGAACGATTCGCGTTCCATCACGTGGCACCAATGGCAGGTCGAGTAGCCGATGCTGAGGAAGATGGGCTTTTTGTCGCGGCGGGCCGCTTCGAAGGCTTCGGCGCCCCAGGCGAACCAATCGACGGGATTATGCTGGTGCTGCAGCAGGTAGGGCGATTTCTCGCGCGCCAGGCGGTTGGTATGCGCCGGGGCGCCGGTGGGAGCATTGGTCTTCATAATGTCGTCGGGCCGAGCCGAAGCCTCAAGCTCCGCCATGCCTGCCCAGGCGCACGCCAGCGCCAAAGTCAGGACAGCGGCGGTGTTCATCCAGGGGAACAATAGCGCGTGTAGAGGATGGGAGCAAGGAGGGGGGCGGAGTGATGCGTGATGCGTGAAACGTGAACTCGTTTACGGGTGGGAGGACAGGAAGTTGAGAACGGCGAGAACGAGTGGCGCCACCCGGAATTCCACTACCCCTGGTCTCTGTCTGTGCCGCTCGGCGCAGATTGTGCTCGACAAGGGATTGGCCGGACTGAAAACCTGACCAGCAGGATGGAATCCGCGAAGCTACAAGAGCGGGAATTGCGGGCGGGCGAAGCGAACGAGCACACGGCGGCCACGCGGCTGGGTTGGCTGGCGGGCCAGGTTCGCCACGGACCCTCCTTTCTTTGGCGCTGGGAGGCACGGTTCAAGGGAGTCCGGTTCCTGGGACGCGCTCTTTTTCTTGGCCGGCCAATCATCAGCGTCGCCTCCGCCAGCCGGTTTGTTATCGGGGACGGAGCAACGATCGCCAGCGCAGTGCGGGCCAACCCGCTGGGGCTGAGCCAGCCTTCGGTGCTCCGGACGATGCTGTCCGGCGCGCAGCTCATCCTCGGACCGCGAGTCGGCCTCAGCGGCACGGTGCTCTGCGCGGCTGCGTCGATTGAAATCGGAGAAGGGACTATTTGTGGCGCGGGGACCATGATCCTGGATAATGATTTCCACGTCCCATCCGGTGAATGGGATTGGGAGCTTGAGAAGGGAAAGACCGCCCGTCCGGTGAAACTCGGCCGCGGGGTGTTCGTGGGCGCACGAGCGATTATTCTCAAAGGAGTGACCATCGGCGACCGGGCAGTGATCGGCGCGGGAGCGGTCGTAACCAAAGATGTGCCGGCCGGGTCGATGGCGGCGGGGAATCCGGCGAGGGTCCAACCCCAACGCCGGGAGAAGGGTTAAAGAGTTTCATGGTTACTAGGTTACATGGTTACACAGGAAGCCTCGGGACAATTCTGAGGATAATAGTCCGAGCCACGCCGAATCAGATGTTTGAAAGCGGTGTACCTCAATTCAACTCAATTAACTCCTTTAACCGATTTAACTCCTGCTTGCCGCTCCGCCGCTCTCGGTATTTCGTGGTTCCCAGGGCAGTTGCGGTTTCCAGGTTTTTGTGGCACAACTCCGTCGTGAAAAGATTCCTCCAGATGGTACTGTTGCTGGCCGCCTTGGGGCCGCAGGCCGGCTTCGGCCAGCCGGCTCCCGACCAGGGGCCGCCCCGGTTTTCGCTCCCGCCCGGGGTCAAGGTGCTGCACGATCTGGAATATGGCCGCGCCGACGGCAAGCCGCGATTGCTCGATCTCTATTTGCCGGATAAAAGCGCCAAACCGGTGCCGCTCATCATTTGGATTCATGGCGGCGCGTGGATGTCCGGCAGCAAGGCCAATCCCAGTCCCGCCTTGCATTTTGCCGGCGAGGGTTACGCGGTGGCTCATGTTGGTTATCGGTTCAGCCAGGAGGCAAAGTTCCCGGCCCAGATTCATGATTGCAAGGCGGCGGTGCGCTGGCTGCGGGCCAATGCGAAGAAGTACAATCTGGACCCAAAGAAGTTCATCGCCTGGGGCGCCTCGGCCGGCGGGCACCTGGTGGCCCTCCTGGGCACCACCGGCGGCGTGATGGATTTGGAGGGCAACGTAAATGACTTGAAGGAATCCAGCCGGGTGCAGGCGGTCATCGATTGGTTCGGACCGACGGATTTTCTACACATCGGCGACGCGGAAAAAGATAGCCGGCATAACAGCCTGGATTCGCCCGAGTCGAAACTGATTGGCGGGGCGTTGCTCGAAAACAGAGAGCAGGCGGCCAAGGCCAGCCCCATCACCTATGTGTCTAAAGATTTGCCGCCGTTTTTAATCATGCACGGTGACCAGGACCACACCGTGCCCTTCAGCCAGAGCGAGTCGTTTTATGGGGCGCTGAAGCAGGCCGGCGTGGATGCGACCCTGGTGCCGATGAAAGGCGCTGGACACGGGTTTGGCGGACCGGAGGCCATTGCGCCCGTACAGGAGTTTTTAAAGAAGCATCCTTAGCCGGGTTGCTCGTCCCAAAGGGATAGGGTAAACTGGGGGCCTTTGATGCGAAAAGAATCTCCAGAACGAAGACTGCGAGTGGGTTTGATTTCCCTCGGTTGCGCGAAGAACCTGGTGGATTCTGAAATCATGCTCGGCACGCTGATAAAGGACGGGGTGGAAATCACCAATGATGCCAGCCAGGCGGACGTGGTCATCGTCAATACGTGTTCGTTTATCGATGCGGCCCAGGAGGAGAGCGTGGATACGATCCTCGAATCGGCCGCCGTGCGTGAGGCCAACCTCCGGGGCCAGGGGTTGATCGTCGCGGGTTGCCTGCCCCAGCGCTTTCGTGAAGAGTTGCCCAAACTGCTGCCTGAAGTGGACGCCTTCATGGGCATCGACCAAGTCGCCCAGGTGACGGATATCGCGCGGCAGGCATGGGAAAGGCGAGCCAGGAAAGTCCGAAGTCCAAAGTCCAAAGTCCACGGTCCACCGTCCGCAATCCAAGGGCAACGGTCGGAGCGCAAGGGCAAGAAGGAAGCGATTGTGGGGCGCCTGGCAGAACTGGAGCACGCTTCAAGCAGCGCGACTCAAGCATCACCCCTTAGTGCTCCACAGCCACCGCCCCTGGTCAGTGTCACCGCACGCCCTACCTATGTCCCCGATTACGCCACCCCCCGCTTTCGGCTGACCCCGCGCCATTTTGCGTATGTCAAGATAGCGGAGGGCTGCAATCATCCGTGCAGCTTTTGCATTATTCCACGAATGCGCGGTTCGCACCGCAGCCGCGCCCAGGCCGATATTGTCGCCGAGGCAAAGTCTTTGCTGGCCGACGGAGTCAGGGAGTTGAATCTTATTTCGCAGGATTCGACGTACTACGGCCTGGATTTGCGGCCCAATCACAGCCGCGCGATTGCGGGGCCGGAGCGATTCAACGCCGCAGTGAAGGCGCTGCCGGCCCAGGCGACGACGATTTGCAGTTTGTTGCGGCAGTTGAATGCTTTGCCCGGGGATTTCTGGGTGCGGCTGCTCTATACCCATCCGGCGCACTGGACCGATGAACTCATCGAAACCATCGCCGAGTGCCCGAAAGTGGCGCGCTACATTGATATTCCCTTGCAGCACATTCATCAGAACATGCTCGAGCGGATGCGGCGCGAAACGTCGCAGGAATACATCGTCGGGTTGCTGCGGCGGATTCGGACCGGCGTCCCCGGCATTGCGCTGCGGACCACTTTTATTGTCGGGTTTCCTGGAGAGACCGAGGAATATTTTGAGGCGTTGCTGGATTTTATGCGCGCGACGAAATTCGAGCGCCTGGGTATCTTTGCGTATTCGCAGGAGGAAGCCACCCGGGCGGGGCAAATGGCGGGTCAAATCCCCGAAAAAATCAGACGCCGACGGCGCGACAAAGCGATGGCGGTACAGCATGAGGTGTCGGTGAAAGTCTCCGAAGCCTTCGTGGGCCGCACGCTAAAGGTTCTGGTGGAGAACGAGGCCACAGCCAGGGAGCTCACGCACGCTCGCATCCGTTCCTGGGAGCACGGCTTGATTCGGGGGCGGGATGGGCACACGGGGCGCCTCAAGGGACGTTACCTGGTCGCCCGAGGCGAAGCCGACGCGCCGGATATCGATGGCCGTGTGTATGTGCGCGGGCAATTGCCGGCGGGCGAATTTGCGCAGGTGAGGGTCGTGGGCCACACGGATTATGACCTGATGGCAGAGCCGTCGTAGGAACCGCACGAAGCGTTTGGAGTGCGTGCGCTCGGCGCCGTTTTTGACGCACGGGGTTGTACCCTTTTCGGCCAATCAGGGAAAAACAAAGCGGCGCCGAGCGCACGCACTCCAAACGCTTCGCGCGGTTCAAGGGACTCTCCGGCTCGCGGGGACAGATGCGCCCTGCCCGAACGGGCCGTTCTACCCGGCAATCTGTCCGCGGGTGACTCCGAGCTGATTAAACAACTTCAGCTCCTTCCACAATTGGGCGCCGGTGATTTCGCCGCGGAGCAACTGTCGGTATTTTTGAATCGTTTGCGCGACCTGCGACGGTGTTTCGTTGAGAAATTCCAGGCGAAAGTGACGCACGCCGAGAGCCGACATGCGGGCGACATACTCTGCGCCGGTCTGGGCCAGCGAGTTAAAAACGGTATTGCGGCAACCAACGTCCGCTTTGACCGGGTGCTCAGCGCCGACGCGATCGCGCAGCGTCAAATCGTGGTGGTCACAAGGCCGGCCGCAATTGGTGTAATCGGTGCCGTTGGAGAGGAAGGCGCAGAAAACGCAGTGTTCCATGTGAAACATCGGCATGTGCTGATGAATAGTGACTTCGAACCACTCCGGCGGCGTGGCTTGGAGCAACGCCTCCAGTTGGGTAAAGTTCAAGTCATAGGAGGCAGTGATGCGCTCGAGCGCAAATTTGTTTTTGAAATAATCGGCGGCGAGCCGGTTGGCGATGTTGAGGGAGTAATCGCCGATGCGGCGGTCGTTGGCGAAAAAGCTCAGGTGGTCGTAATTGCGGACCAAGTACCCGTCGGCCTCACAAGAACGGACCTGTTTGAGCGTCCATTCCTCGCCCATTTTGAAAATCCTGGGTGGCGCGACAAAGATTTCCATATTGCCACGCCCATTTGCCGCCTGGGGAACCTGGTTGGCGCGAGCGATTTGGACGGCTTCGCGATATTTCTTCGGGTCCTCGAACTCGCAATAAAGCGTTTGCACGCCGCAGTTCAGGGCGGCTTGGAGTTGGGCGAGGTTGCGAACCAGGACGTTTAACTGCGGAGCAGAAGGTGACGGGTGCTGGGGAAGTGACGGGTGACGGGTGACGGGTGACGAGGAAGTGACGGTTGGCGAGTGACGGTTGGCGTCCTGGTCACTTGTCATACGGGACTCGGAGCCCTGGTGAAATTGCCAGCGTGGCGGTTTGGCACGCAGTATTTCCAACTGGATCACCAGCTCTCGACGGAGGCGATTGAGTTCGCTGACGGGCAGCAAGACCCCGCCTTCGAGCCGGTTCTCCAATGCACCCAGCTTGAAAGGCGTTCCCCCCAACCGGCCCAACTGCTCGCGTAGGCGCTCGGTCGTCAAGGGCTGTTTCTCGGCGGACACCAGTGGCATGGTTGAAGCCAGGGAGACAACATGGCCAAGCTCGTCCCGGGCAATGAGCGTGAGCGGCTTGCCTGCCAGGCCATGGATCTCGATCGTAATCGAGCGTTGAAATTTAGGCGCCTCCGCTCCGAAGCTTTGGCGCAGGCGACGCTCGAGTTCCGGGTCGCTCGTTTTCCACAACTTATCGCCAACGTGGATGCGACCGAAGTCGATGTCGCCTTGGCCGAAGGAGAGCAGTACGGGCGTCGCGCCAGTCGAGGAAGGCCGCTTGTGGTTGTCGTCGTCGACGATTTGCGAATTCCGAGCAGGAGGACAGGAACGAGGACGAGGAGGATTTGGAGAGCGGGCTCCGCTTTCTACATTCCGCATCTCATAGACCCGCCCGCCTTCCTCCTCCTCCTCAGGTTTGCCGGCGTCGAAAACCACGCCGTCGCCGGGTTTCAGAGGCCCTTCGAGAGCGATGACTACACCCTGACGGCGCACCTCAGCGACCTGGCCCAGATAAACCCCACGTTTCTTGCCGAACCGACCATGGACCAGTTCCTGGTTGTTGATGCCACGGAACCAGCCTGTGTAAAGGCCGCGGGAGAAGGCCATCTCCATTTCGTAGAGGGGAGTGGAGGTGGAACGTGGTGTGTGGCGCGTGAGGTGTGGTGCCTGTTTCTCGTCGCCCCGCAAATGGTCCAACGCTTCGCGATAAATCCGCGTGATATTGGCGACGTATTCAGGGGATTTGAGACGGCCCTCGATTTTAAGCGAAGCGACGCCGAGGCGGACCAAATTCGGCAGCAGTTCCAGGCCGGCGAGGTCTTGCGGGCTCAACAGGTATTTGCGGTCACCAAGCGGCACGATTTTGCCGTCCGAAATCAATTCGTAGGGCATGCGGCAGGCCTGGGCGCATTCGCCGCGATTGGCCGAGCGTCCGCCCAGCGCCTCGCTGGTCAGGCATTGGCCGGAGTAGGCAACGCAGAGCGCGCCATGAATGAACACCTCGATTGGAAGTGACGGGTGACGGGCGGCGGGTGACGGGTGACGCGTGACGTCCTCGTCACTGGTCACTTGCCACTCGTCACTCGTCACGATTTTTTCGATTTCTTTCAGGGAGCATTCGCGGGCCAGGACGACGAGGTTGCAGCCCAGTTCGCGGGCAAACTCGACGCCCCCGGCGCTGGTAATCGTCATCTGGGTGGAGACGTGAATCGGAAAATCGGGCGAAAGCCGCCGGAGCAACCGGCAAATCCCCACGTCCTGCACGATCGCCGCATCCGCGCCGGCGGCAATCATCGTGCGTGCGTACCGCTCGGCCTGCACGATTTCGTTCTCAAACACCAAAGTATTGAAAGTGACATAGCCTTTAACCCCACGCCGGTGCAGGAACTCCATCAATTCAGGCAGGTCGGCTTCGGTGAAATTATGGGCGCGCATCCGGGCGTTGAACTTCTCCAGTCCGAAATAGATTGCATCGGCGCCGTTTTCAACGGCAGCCCGGGCGCAATCCCAATCCCCTGCCGGCGCCAGCAATTCCGGAAGGCGAAATGTGGGAGGCGGAGCGGCTGCCGGTGCGCTCGGCGCACCCGCGGGGGTTGGCTCAATGCCTGGTTGGGTTTGGCTTGTGCTCATCAGCAACGGACAGGCTAACCTGCTATCGGGTGAAGAACAAAGACATAGTGGCATGTTTACGTGCCAGATTCCGCTTGCACTCGAAAGCAATTTAGCTAACCTAGCTAAGTATGATTCAAGTCAACATGCACGAGGCCAAAACGCGGCTTTCCGAATTGGTCAAAGCCGTCGAAGAGCGCGGTGAAACGGTCCTGTTGTGCCGGCATGGCAAACCGGTGGCGGAGTTGAATAAGGCCGCCAAGGGGCGACGCCGGTTTAACCGTCTGAAACCCCACCCCAAACTGAGCCGGATCCAAATCAACTACGACCCACTCGAACCGTTGCAGTCTGACGAATGGCCGGAGGCTCTGCGATGAACCTGTTGCTCGACACCGCGGCTTTTCTTTGGCTCTGCGCGGGGACCGAGCAACTCTCCTCTGCGGCTGCTTCGGCCCTGGCCGACCAGGCAAACACCGTCAGCGTTTCTGCGGTGACCGCCTGGGAAATCGGCCTCAAAGCCGCCCGAGGCAAACTGAAACTGCCCGCCCCGGTTGAGACATGGTTTCCGGCGATGATCCAGCATCACCGCCTGGACCTGTTAGCCATCGAAGCTGCCACGGCCATCGCTTCGACCAGGCTGCCCGCAGTACACGCAGACCCATTCGACCGCTTGTTGGTGGCCACGGCCTGCGAACGCGGCTTGTGGCTGATCACGCCTGACACGCTGATTGCGAAATACCCGAACGTCCAAACATTGTGGTGACATCCTCTTGCTTGTCTCTGTCGGCGTGGAAGTGTTAGTCTTACGCTGATGGCGCGAAAAACCTCGAGCGATTCCTCGCATGGATTCAACGATATCATCGGCGTAGTGCTGATGGGCCTGGCCGTGCTGTTGCTGGCGGCGCTGCTCTCGTATCACCCGCGGGATGTCTCGGCCAATGGATTGCCGACCAATTCAACCGTGCACAACTGGATTGGTCCGTTCGGCGCCTGGATGGGTTATTATTCGCTGTTCTGGGTCGGAGCGGCGGCTTACGAAATGCCGGTCCTGCTGCTGTTGGTGGGCATGGGCTGCTTCTTCCAGACCTTCGCTTACCTGCGCCGACGCTGGCCCTGGGCGGTGGTTTTGTTTATCTGCTGCATGGGTTTGTTGGACCTCTACGGGCCTTATCTGAAAGGATTGCAGCGGAACCTGAACACGACGCCGGGCGGCGTCATCGGCCAAGGCTTCAATCAGTATCTCTTCGGCTATTTTGGCACGGTCGGCGCGACAATTCTTTTTCTGATGCTGGCCTTCATCAGCCTGCTCTACCTGACGAATTTCCAGCTTGGGGAATGGATCCGCCGCCTGTGGGCGGGAGCCGGCAAGGCGCGTCCAGCGACTGTTGAGGAACAGGCGTTAGAACGCCGCGCGCGCGAGTTGCAAAAGCAGAAAAAGCAGCTCGAGGAGGAAGTCGCCCGCTCGGGGCTGGGTGCGGACATGCAACCTGTACCCGAACCGCAGGTGCGCGATTTGAGCGTGCCTCAGGCCAAAACCGGGCGTGCAAAAAAGCCGGCCCTGCTCGAGGCCGGCAAAGAACCTGCGCCGGCCGACGAAGTGGAGATTATTCCGGCGCACGAGGTAGCTGCGGCAACGACCGCCGAGATACTTGGCAAAAAGGCTGGGGTTGCCGGCAAACGGGCCGAGGTGAAATCCGACCCTGCCAAAGACGAAACCCCACCGGTGGTGAGCGCTGGAAACACCAATGGAGACAAAGCCGAACCCGAAGCCGCAGTGGCTGCCACTTCCGCGCCGGCAGACGCGCCGCCGCCCAAACCGAAACCGCCGAAAAAGCCCAAACCCATTACCGTCGCTTCCACACCGCTCATCGGGAATTATCAACTGCCTTCCTTTGATTTCCTGCAACACGCCGACCCGACGCTCAAACCGACGGAGTCCAAAGAAGAGTTGATGGCCAATGCGCGACTGATGCAGCAGACGCTGGCCCAGTTCGATATCGAGGTTTCGCTGGGCGACATCACCAAGGGCCCGACCATCACGCGTTACGAGCTGCACCCGGCCCCGGGAGTGAAGCTGGAAAAGATCACTGCGCTCAACAACAACATCGCCGCGGCGCTCAAGGCCGAGCGCATCCACATTCTGGCGCCGGTACCGGGCAAAAGCTCGGTCGGGGTCGAGGTGCCCAATCCGATCAAAACGATGGTGATTATTCGCGATCTGCTCGAGTCGGACGAGTGGCGCAATACCAAAGCCAAAATTCCGCTGGCGCTGGGCAAGGATGTGTATGGCAACCCGATTGTAGCGGATCTCTCCGAGATGCCGCATCTGTTGATTGCCGGCAGCACCGGCTCAGGCAAGTCCGTCTGCATCAACGCTATCATCACGTCGTTATTGTTTCGCTTTTCTCCCGACCAATTGCGGTTTGTGATGATCGACCCAAAGGTGGTTGAGCTTCAGCACTACAACATGCTGCCGCACCTGGTCGTACCGGTGGTCACTGACCCGAAGAAGGTCATCCTCGCGCTGCGTTGGGTCGTCAACGAAATGGAGAAGCGCTACCAGATTTTTGCGCGGGTTGGCGTCCGCAATATCGCCTCGTTCAACTCCCGCCCCAAGAACAAGCCCCTGCCGGCCCGGGAACCGGAATTGCCGCTGATGGCGAAAAAAGAAAAGGTCGAGCCGGGCACGGACGGATTTGCCGTCGAGGTGGACGAAGAAATCGTCGTGCCGCGCGAGGAAGACATTGTCATCCCGGAGAAGCTCAGCTACATCGTGGTGATCATCGACGAACTGGCGGACCTGATGCTGGTGGCGCCGGCGGACGTCGAAATGGCCATCGCGCGCATCACGCAGATGGCGCGGGCGGCAGGAATCCATTGCATTGTGGCGACGCAGCGGCCCAGCGTCGATGTCATCACCGGCGTCATCAAGGCCAATATTCCTGCCCGCATCGCCTTCCAGGTGGCCGCGAAGGTGGATTCGCGCACGATTCTCGACGCGATGGGCGCCGACAAATTGCTCGGCAAAGGCGATATGCTTTATCTGCCGCCCGGTTCGGCCAAATTGATTCGCGCCCAGGGTGCGCTGATCACCGACCAGGAGATCCAAAGCATCGTGGACTTCATTGCCCGGCAGGCCAAGCCCAGTTACGAGCTGGAAATTCACCAGCAGCTTTCGCGGTCTTCCGCCAGTCTCGAGGAGGAAAGCGGCATCGACGAGGACGAGGAAATCATTCAGCAGTGCATCGAAGTGATTCGCAGCGAGCAGAAGGCCAGCGTCTCGCTGCTGCAGCGTCGATTACGGCTGGGTTATGGGCGCGCCGCCCGGATTATGGACGAGTTGGAGAACCGCGGCATTGTCGGCCCCAGCAAAGGCGCCGAGCCGAGGGACATCCTCATCGACCTGGATGGCGAAGGTGCCGACGGACGGGAACCCGTGGTGACCTAACCGAAAAGGCGAGACTGGGGGCTGTCCTTCTTCGCGCCCTTCGCGCCTTCGCGGTTAAATAAACTCGTTGATGATATTCTCCAGCAACTCCTGCCGGCCGCTGCTGTTCGGTGTGATATCGCCCTTTTGCAGCATATAGGCTTCGAGTTCGTTGAAGCCGGCTTTGCCCGAATCGATTTTTGCGCCGATGCCGCTGTCCCACGAGCTATAGCGCTCTTTCATAAACTTTGCCAGGCGGCCGTCTTTACGAATGGCGGCGGCAATCTTTAGCCCGCGCGCGAAGGCGTCCATGCCACCGATGTGCGCATAGAAGAGGTCCACAGGTTCGAAGCTCTCGCGGCGGACTTTGGCATCGAAATTGGTGCCGCCGGTCCGAAGCCCGCTCATTTTGAGAATCGAGAGCATGATTTCGGTGGTCAGATAAACGTTGGTCGGGAATTGGTCGGTGTCCCAGCCCAGCAACAGGTCGCCGGTATTGGCGTCAATCGAGCCGAGGGCATCGGCGGCGATGGCAACTTCCAATTCGTGTTGCATCGAATGACCGGCGAGGGTCGCGTGGTTGGTTTCGAGGTTGAGCTTGAAATCCTTGAGCAGGTCGTACTGGCGCAGGAAGTTCAAGCAAGCCGCGGCGTCCGAATCGTATTGGTGTTTGGTTGGTTCCTTTGGCTTCGGCTCGATGTAAAACTGGCCCTTGAAACCGATGGACTTTTTGTGGTCCGCCGCGAGGTGCAGAAACCGGCCGAGGTGGTCCATCTCCCGTTTGAGGTCGGTGTTCCAGAGCGTGCTGTAGCCTTCGCGTCCACCCCAAAAAACGTACCCTGCGCCGTCCAGCTCGTGCGTCACCTCGATGGCCTTTTTGACCTGGGCGGCGGCGTAGGCGAAGACATCGGCGTTACAACTGGTGGCCGCGCCATGAACGAAGCGCGGATGGACGAACAGACAGGCTGTCCCCCAGAGTAGTTTGACACCGGTGCGTTGCTGTTCCTGCTTGAGCACTTTGACGATAGTGTCCAGGTTCCGATTGGTTTCGCCCAGGCTTTTGCCTTCGGGCGCCACATCGCGGTCGTGGAACGCGTAAAATGGCGCGCCGAGCTTTTCCAAGAACTCGAAGGCGACGTGGGCGCGGGTCTCGGCCATGGCCATCGAATTGGTGCCGTCCTCCCAGGGTCGGACGGCGGTGCCGACACCGAACATATCGGCCAATTGGCCGCGGATAGTGTGCCAATAAGTGACCGAGAAACGCAGTTGGTCCTTCATCAGCTTGCCCTCGACGCGTTCGTCCGGGTTGTAATGCTTGAAGGCGAGCGGGTTTTTTGAAGTCGGGCCTTCGTACTGAATTTTCGAAATGCCAGGGAAGAATTCTTTGGATGCCTTTTTCATGAGTTGCAAAATGAGGCCGAAGCCTAAGGCGCTTAGCGTTAATCGGCAAGCCCACAATTTTGCATTTACTGGCAGGATTCCTGCTATTTCACGGGCGATTTGGCTATGTACAAGAACTTATTTGAGTGGTGGCTGGGCCGGCCGAAGTCGGTGAGATATGCCGTCGCCTTCTCACTTCTGGGGGCGTCAACGGTGTTCTACGTGTTGGGCCGCGTCTGGTTTTGGGGCTGGGCCTGCGGGGGCGCGTTGCTGCTGATCAACTTCATCGATCGGGACGACCCAATCTAGCCGCCGACCCAGAAGACTCGCTCCGCCCTCCCCTGGCTGATCCCTGGTCGCCACCAGGCAGTCCTGGGCCGACCGTGAACGCGTCCGAAAGAGGCGTTCGTTGCTTTCCTGAACCAACCGGTGAACACTCTGGCATGGCGGAGAGCAAAGATGCGCGCGTGGTGGTGTTGGGGGCAGGCTTTGGGGGCCTGACGTTCTGCAAAACCTTCGCTCACGCAGCGGCGCAGGTCACGGTGGTGGATCGCACCAATCATCATTTGTTTCAGCCGTTGCTCTATCAAGTAGCGGCAGCCGGACTGGCGGCGCCGGACATTGCTCAGCCGATTCGCGCGATCCTGGCCGACCACAGTAATGTCAGCGTGCTAATGGACCAGGTGAAGGACTTGAAGCTTGCGTCGAGGCAGGTTGTGCTGGAGCGAAGCACGCTCGATTATGACTACCTGGTGCTGGCGCTGGGAGGTATTACCAGCTACTTCGGGCATCCGGAATGGGAAGAATTCGCTCCCGGACTCAAGACGCTCAATGATGCGCTACGCATCCGCAGCCAGGTGCTGCTGGCCTTTGAACAGGCGGAAGACACTGCGGACCAGGCGCGGCGGGAGAAGTTGATGACCCTCGTGATTATCGGCGGAGGGCCGACGGGCGTGGAACTGGCCGGCGCTTTTGCCGAGTTGGCGCGGACGGTGTTGACCCGGGAGTTTCGGCACATTGATCCCGCGAAGGCTCGAATCATTTTGATCGAAGCCGGCCCGTCGGTGCTGGCGCACCTGCCGCTGGATTTAAGCGCGAGCGCCGCGCGACAGTTGCAAGCCCTCGGGGTCCAGATCCGAACGTCGGCGCCGGTGAAGGCCATTCGCAGAGGTGAGGTGGAACTGGCAGGTGGGGAAATCATTCGCGCGGAGACAATTTTGTGGGCGGCGGGGGTTTCCGCGGTGCCGCTGGCGAAGAAACTCGGCGTTGAGTTGGACCGGGCCGGGCGGGTGAAGGTGCAGCCGGATTTGAGCCTGCCCGGGCACCCGGAAGTCTTTGCCATCGGGGATATGGCGCTGGTGCTTGGGGAGGATGGCAAACCGGTTCCGGGGGTCTCCCCTGCCGCGATGCAAATGGCCCGGCACGTTTCGCGGATTATCGGTGACGAATTGGATTTAGGTCCGGGCCGCGCACCCCGTCCGGTTTTCCGTTATTGGGACCGGGGCACGATGGCGACCATTGGCCGCTCGGCCGCCGTGGCATGGGTGGGCCGGTTTCACTTCTCCGGGATGTTGGCCTGGCTGGCGTGGTTGCTGGTCCACTTGATATTTCTGATTGGTTTCCGCAACAAGCTGTCAGTTCTGCTCCAGTGGGGCTATTCGTATCTGACTTATAAGCGCAGCGCGCGAATCATCACGGGCCTGCCGCCTGAGTCGACTCGCCCAAACTGACCGGAACCTTGTACGGCGGCCTCATCTCGTCGGTCGGCGGTCCCGGGAAACCCCTACGCTTTCTCCGTAACCTCTCGCATTGAACGTTCCCGGTCCCCCAGTCATGCTGAACTCGCTTGAACATGTCGCCGGCATTGCGGTTTTGCTACCCGTACGAGGAATTTGCCGACCAAATCAAGGCGATGCGAATGGTCCGCCAGTGGGAGTACACGTCGCGGTTTGGCGCCCTGGGCCGGGCACAGACCAGCCGGGCCAACAGCGCGCGCGTCGTGGAGTATTTCTCGGATTGTTATGAGGACCAAAGCGAGGCGGTGCACAAGGCGGAGCTTTTTCTTTCGATTCACGATTACATCGCAAGGCACGCCACGGTTTTTTCCAGGAAAGAGCTGATGGAGGAGGCTGGCGGCGGCCTTTTGTCAGTCGAGCCGGCGTTGCTGCGCGCAGTCCACTATGTCTTCACGATGGCGGAGCGGCCGGGGAGGGTTGCTCCCAAAGCGGTGCTTGGTCTTGCCCGGGCTCTTCAGGAAATCGAGCCAGCATAACGTTCCGACGATGCGTGGGGTTTAGCAGCGCCGAATCGGGCAAAGCCGGTCGGCTCGGCGGCGTTGTCCAACGCTGGATTCGCTTAAGGCCAGGTGTCGGCACCGGTGACCGCTCGTTTCTTCGGGCGCTCCTTCTCCAGACATTCGGGGCAGATGCCGTGGGTGAAATTGACCTCCGTATTGGCGCGGAGATAGGCCTCGACCTGGTTCCAGTAGCCCTTGTCGTCGCGGATGCGTTTGCACCAGGCGCAAATGGGCAGCAAGCCGCGCAAGGTTCGGACGTGTTCCAGCGTGTCAGCCAGGTGCTCGGAAACGCGATGCAAGTCCAGCAAGGCCATGACCTGTCGTGCCAAGGCTTGCATGGCTTGCTTTTGGCCGACGGATAACTGCCGCGGCTTGCGGTCGATGGCGCAAAGAGTTCCCAAGGCGAAACCCTCCGGCGTGACGAGCGGGAAACCCGCATAAAAGCGTATCCGAGGAGCCCTCCGGACGAGGGCGCTGTCGGCAAACCGCGAATCTTTCATCGCATCCCGGACAATCAAAGGTTCGGATTGGAGGATGGCGTGGGAGCAAAAGGCCACATCGCGGGGGGTTTCTTTGGAGTGGACGCCGAGCTTCGATTTGAACCACTGGCGCGACCCGTCCACGAGCGACACCATCGCGATCGGGACGCCGCAAATGTAGCTAGCCAGGCGAGCAATGTCGTCATACACGCCCTCCGCTTCGGTATCCAAAATATGGTAGTCGCGTAGAGCTGCCAGCCTCTCCGCCTCGTTCGTAGCTACGGGCGCTTTCAATTAGATCCTTTCTTCGCGGCCTTCGCCGCAATATGTCCCTATTTGCTAAATTTGGCAAGTAGATCTCACCCGTTTTTCTAATAGTTAGAAATGTCATGTTTAATAGACGGTGGCCGGCTGTCTCTCTTGCCGATTCTAGGCCAGCGAGGCGAGAATCGTTTCGGCGGCCTGGCGCGGGTTTTCGACGGCGTAAATCGGCCGGCCAATGACCAGCCAATTTGCGCCCGCCCTCAGCACTTCTTTCGGCGTCAGGGTGCGCTTTTGATCATCGGCTTTTTCTGAGCCGGTGCGGATGCCGGGTGTCACCAACTGCACCTCGGATGGCAGAATTTGCCGGAGCAGGGCGAGCTCCAGCGGCGAGCAGACCAATCCGGGCAGGCGGGCCTCGACTGCCAAGCGCGCCAGGCGTACGACTTGGTCGGCTACCTTACCGTCCAATCCGAGTTCGACGAGTGTGCGGCTGTCCATACTGGTGAGCACCGTCACGCCAAGCACCAGCGGCGCCTCGCGTCCGGATTGCAGGGCGGTCTGTTGGGCCGCCGCCACTGCCGCTCGCATCATTTCCAAACCGCCGATGGCGTGGATGGTTAACATTTGCACATCCAGCCGGGTCGCCGCGGCGACGGCTTTGGCCACCGTATGGGGGATATCGTGGAATTTCAGATCAAGAAAGACCGCGCTGCCCGCCGCGCGAATCCGGTGGACGAGTTCGGGGCCGGCGCTGGTGAATAGTTCGCTGCCGACTTTGAAGGCGCCGACTACAGGTGAGAGCTGTTCAATCAGGTCGAAAGCAGCGTCGGCTGTGGGGACATCCAAAGCCGCAATGATGGGATTGCGCATAAGCGGATTGAATCGCAATTGTGCGAAGGGGGCAAGTTCAGGAGGTGGCAAGGTTATCAAAGTATCAAGTATCAGTTATCACGTTGTAGGTGCATGTTGTTCAATGGGTTGACCTCTCGAAACGCTAGCTGAAAACCTGATAACTTGATAACCTGAAAACCTTCCCTTAGCCTGCGGGCCGATGAAAGTGATTCGCCATACGGACGCCGGTTTTTCCGAGCGTCTGCGCGAAGTGACAGCGCCTTCAAGCCTGTTCGATCCGGTAATTGAACACCGGACCCGTGTCATTCTGGAAGATGTACAGGCGCGCGGCGATGCGGCCGTGCTCGAGCTGACCGACCGGTTCGACGGCGCGAAATTGAGCGCGGACCAACTGGCAGTCGGCCAGGCCGAGTTGATGGAGGCGTCGCTCAAAGCCGACGCTTCCCTGAGAGCAGCGATCGCAGAATCCGAAAGGAATATTGCCGCTTTCGCGAGGAAATCCCGGCGCAAGAATTGGCAGATGCGGAACTCTCACGGCGCGCTGGTGGGCGAGCGATTCGAGCCTTTCCAGCGCGTCGGTGTCTATATCCCAGGTGGCACCGCGCCGCTGGTTTCGACGGCCTTGATGACGGTGACGCTGGCCAAAGTCGCGGGGTGTCGGGAAATTGTCGTTTGCACCCCTTGTGGAAGGGACGGCCGGATCAATCTCGCGCTATTGTTTGCGGCGCGGGCAGCGGGCGCGACGGAGATATACCGCGTGGGAGGCGCGCAAGCGATTGGGGCCATGGCTTACGGGACAACCACCCTCCGGCGGGTGCAGAAGATTTTTGGACCGGGTAACGCATATGTGGTGACGGCCAAACGGCTCGTGGTCGGGCATGTCGCTATAGATCTGCTGCCCGGGCCGAGCGAACTGCTGGTTTTAGCGGATGAAACTGCCACACCGAGGTTTGCCGCGGCGGATTTGCTGGCTCAAGCCGAGCACGGTTCCGGTCATGAGCGAGTTTGGCTGGTGACCACGTCCGGCAAGGTGCTCAAGGCGGTTGAGAAAGAGGTCAGGCGACAATTGGCGACGCTGGCGCGGCGCGAATTCATTGAGCGCGCGCTGGAAAACGCCTGGCTGATCCAGGTCAAAACGCAGGCGGACGCGGCGGCGCTGGCAAACCAACTCGCGCCGGAACATTGCGAGGTGATGACGCGCAACGCCCGCAAACTTTCCGAACGCATTTCGACTGCCGGCGCGATTTTTCTCGGGCCGTGGTCGCCGACGGTGCTGGGGGACTACGTGGCCGGCCCGAGCCACACCCTTCCGACGGGCGGGGCAGGCGCGTCATTCGCCGGGTTGACCGTGGACCAATTCCAGCGGCGCACGAGTGTGGTCGAGTACGACCGGACGGCGCTGAAGAGGGCGCTGCCCGCAGTAAAGAAGTTCGCCGAACTGGAAGGACTGGATGCGCATTGGCGCTCGGCCGAAGTCCGTTCCTCAGCCGATATATGAAAGCGCGTATCAAGTGATGGGACCACACTTAAGACAGCCATTAATCCGTCCGCTCGTGGAGCGCCTGCACCCGTATGTGCCTGGCGAACAACCCAGGCTCAAGGGTTTGATCAAGTTGAACACAAACGAGAACCCCTATCCGCCTTCGCCCAAAGTGCTGGCGGCGACCAAAGCGGCCGTGGATGGGCGCTTGCGGCTTTATCCGAACCCGACCGCGCAACCGTTGCGCGAAAAGCTTGCCCAACTCCACCGCTGCCGGCCTGAAAACATCATCGTCGGCAATGGTTCGGACGAATTGTTGGCGATGGCGGTGCGGTGTTTCGTGGAACCATCATACTCCTGGACTAAAGGAACCCGCTCAGTGGTCCAATTCTTCACACCCAGCTATTCGCTCTATCCGGTGCTGGCGGAAATTCATGGCGCCCAACGCAACCCGGTGTTGCTGAACCCGGGTTTCACCCTGCCTTCCCTGGTCGAGTTGAAACGCGGCCGGCAATGGGATTTCCGCGCGGCACTCACGTTTGTAACCACGCCCAATGCGCCAAGTGGCCGGGGTTATAGCACGGCGGAACTGGAGGCCCTTTGCCGCAGGCAAAAGGGCGTGGTGGTACTGGATGAAGCCTATGTTGATTTCGCCGATGCAAACGCGCTCTCCCTCGCGCTGAAGCACCCGCAGGTGCTGGTCGCAAGGACATTCTCGAAGGCTTATTCACTCTGTTTCCAGCGGGTGGGCTATTTCATCGGCCACCCCGAGCTGATTGCCGCATTGCAGAAAATCCGGGACAGCTACAACGTCAATGGTCTCGGTCAGGTCGCCGCCCTGTCCACGCTGAACGATTTGTCCTATTACCACCAAAACTTCCGGAAAATCATTGCCACCCGGGAAAAGCTAACTCGGGAATTGGCCGACTTGGAGTTCCAGGTTTTTCCCAGCCAGACGAATTTCATTCTGGCGCGTCCGCCCGAGTTTTCGGCGCAGGATTGGCTGCGGAAACTGCGCGACCGGAAAATCCTCGTGAGATGGTTCGACCATCCTGGGGTTCGCGATTATCTGCGGATCACGATTGGGACACCGACGGAGACCGCCGCGTTGGTGAGGGCGGCGAAGGCAATCCTCCACCGCGCGTCAGGCATCTAGAGGGGCGAGCAGGCCCTCGGCTGGGGCTCTTTCGGACTTCGGCCTTCTTTCGCCCTTCGGGGTCTCGGCTCCTGGTTTTCAATGAGGCAGTTTTGTCAGCCTTTGAGACACTTCCCCACGAGCAAGGCACCGCCCCCAGCGGCTCTTCCTGTCGGCACCTTTTTTGCTCAAAAACCGTCGTGTACCTGGACTACTACGGGCTGACCGAGGCCCCTTTCGATATCACGCCAAATCCGCGGTTCCTGTTCTACAGCGCCAAGCATCGCGAGGCCTTTAATCACCTCCTCTACGGGTTGCGCGAGCGCAAAGGCTTCGTGCAGCTTACCGGCGAAGTCGGCGCTGGCAAAACGACCCTGTGCCGGGCGATGCTCGAACAACTCGACGAGCACTTCTCGACGGCCCTGATTCTGAATCCGGTGATGAGCGCGGACGAGCTGATAAAAGCGATCGCCATCGAGTTTGGGTTGCCGGTCAACGGCTTGGACCGGCTGGACACCATTGCGGTAATCAACCAGTTCCTCCTGCAGCAGGTCGAGCGGGGCAAGGAAACGGTCTTGATTATAGACGAGGCCCAGGACCTGACGGATGAATTACTCGAGCAGGTTCGTTTGCTTTCGAACCTGGAGACGGATAACCGCAAGCTGTTCCAAATCGTGCTGATGGGCCAGCCCGAATTGCGCGATCGATTGAATAATCCACGCCTGCGCCAATTGCGCCAGCGTATCACTGTCCGCTATCATTTGCTGCCGCTGAGCCGCATCGAGGTGAGCCAGTATGTCCAGCATCGGCTCCATCTCTCGGGCGGCAACGGAACGCCCGGTTTTACCCGCCCGGCCCTCTGGCGGATCTATCATTACACTCAGGGGATTCCGCGCCTGGTCAACGCCGTTTGCGACAAAGCCCTGCTGGCGGGCTTTGTCGAGCGGCAAACGCGGATAGACTATCGCCTGGTCAACCGCGCCATTCGCGAACTGGAAGGACATATCGACACATGAGCCTGATCAATGATGCCTTGAAGCGAGCCAAAGAAACGCAACAGCACGCCCCGTCGCCGTCGCCCGGACCGCAGCTTCGACCGGCCGAACCCGCACAATATGCGCGGCACAGCCTGGGTTTGATCGTGCCGGTCGGCCTGGCCATCGTCGCCCTCCTGGGGCTCTTTTTGGCCTGGCGTTTGTTCCAAAAACAGGCTCCCGCAGACCCCGTGGAAGTTAGAGCCCAAACGCCCGCCGACGCCCCACCGACGCCTGTTTCCCCGGCTGCCGCTCCGGTCTCGACGGCGCCCGCTTCAGTCAGTTCGGACGCAAGTAACGCACCGACCAACTCCTCTGTGGCGACTGAGCCAGCGCCCCCAAAGCCGGCTCCGCTCAGGCTGCAGGTTATTGTTTATAATCCGGCCCGTCCCTCGGCGATGATCAGTGGCAAGACGGTGTTCATTGGTGATCGCATCGGGGAGTTCCGCGTCGTGGCCATTAACAAAGAGAGCGCCACCCTGACAGGGGCCGGCCAGACCAATGTGCTGAACCTGTCGGACTGAGTTGGAGCGGATGATTGGGAGCCGGCGTGGGCATCCCGGAAGTCTTGATTGAAGAATTGACTTTCGGCGGGCCTGTCCCTTTACTTTCGCGGGCCGCAGCTCTGGGATGACCCTCTTGCGCGAAAAACTCGAACGTTCGGCAATCCACGCCCGCGTGGTGCCGTACGTCCTGATCCTGGTACTGACCCTTATACAGGATAACTTTAGCGGCCCGGCGCGCTTCTGGTTTTATTTGGCAAAGATGGTTGTGGGGCTTTGGTGCATTTGGGAGATGCGTTTGCTGGTGCCCGAAATGCGGTGGGCGCTCAGTTGGGAGGCGGTAGCGGTCGGCGTTCTTGTTTTTATCATTTGGGTGGGACTGGACCCGTATTATCCGAAGTTCGATTTTCTAGTGAAAGGCGGCGAGCCTTGGAATCCGTATAAGCAATTTGGCCAAGGTTCAGCCCTCGGTGTTTTCTTTGTGGCGGTGCGCACCCTGGGGTCGGCCATAGTAGTGCCGCCGATTGAAGAGGCTTTTTATCGTTCGTTTCTCTACCGCTATTTTGTCCGGCTGGACTTTCCCTCGATGCCGTTCAACCGGCTGCATTGGCTCTCGCTCATCGTTACCTCGCTCCTGTTTGGCTTCGCGCATTACCAGTGGCTGCCGGGATTTCTTTGCGGCCTGGCATTTCAATGGCTCGTCATACGCAAAAATCGCCTCGGCGACGCCATGACGGCCCATGCCATCACCAATTTCCTGCTCGGCCTCTACGTCGCGTGTCAGGGCAAGTGGAATTTCTGGTGAACAAAGCGCAATCGCTCAGCCTCGTGCGCGATTTTGAACCCATTAACCTGCCAACCCATTTAACGTGCTGTCCGAGTGCTGCCCTGCCTGATTTTCGAAGATGAGCACCTCTTGGTGGTGAACAAGCCCGCCGGGCTGAATACCCACGCTCCCAGCCCCTATGCCGGCGAGGGTTTATACGAATGGCTGCGGGATCGCGAGCCGCTCTGCTGTGGTCTGGCGATCATTCATCGGTTGGATAAGGAGACCTCCGGGGTAATGGTCCTGTCCAAAACGCCCCTGGCCAACCGCTCGCTCACGCAACAGTTCACCGAGCGGATGGTTCGAAAGAAGTATCTTCTGCTGACGGACCGCCCGGTTCACCAGACAGAGTTTGTCGCCAAGAGCTCGCTCGTACGCACTGGAGAAAAATACGTCAGCCGCCCCTGGCACACGGGTGGCGAAGGCGCCGAAACACATTTTCGCCGGCTGGAAACAGCCGAACTGAGGAAGCTGACTTTGGACGTTAGCCCTTACGCCGGCTGCACGGCCATCAAAGCTGAACCGCTCACCGGGCGCACGCACCAGATCCGCGTGCATGCCGCGGACAATCGCTTGCCGATCCTGGGCGACACGCTCTACGGCGGCACGCCTGCCCCGCGGATTTTTTTGCACGCTACGGAGCTTAGTCTTAAACACCCCGCTTCTGGCCAGCAAATGACTTTTAGGGCGCCGCCTGATTTCGCCGCGGACGCTCGACTGGGGTTGCGAGCGGCTTTGCTCGAGCCGGAAGCGACGAATGCATATCGCCTTATTCACGGCGCCAGCGACGGCTGGCCAGGTTGGCACGTGGACCGCCTTGGAGATTATTTGCTGTCTCAAGGCGAACAATCGTTAAACACAGCGCAGCGGCAGGAGCTCGAAGGGCTAATGCGGACCTTTTGCGCCCGTGGTGCCTATCACAAACTGTTCATTCGACGGGTGCGCAAGGCAGGGGCTGCCGAGGCTTCGCCCCAACTTGTTTTGGGAGAAACCGCTCCGGAACGATTCACCATCCGCGAGAACGGTCTGGCCTTCGAATTGAGTTTCTGTGAGGGTTATTCCGTTGGACTTTTTCTGGACCAGCGCGAAAACCGCCGGCGGCTCCTCACCGGGCATATCGCGGCGGGATTTCCGGGCTTCCGGTCACAAATCACCAATCAAAATTGTGAAATCCTTAACGCCTTTGCCTACACCTGCGCCTTTTCCGTCTGCGCGGCCAGAGCCGGCGCGCACACGACCAGCCTCGATCTCTCGAAAAAATACCTCGAATGGGGCAAATGCAATTTCGACGTCAACCAGATCGAGCAGGCGGCGCACGATTTCATTTACGGGGACGTGTTTGATTGGCTGGGCCGGCTCGGGAAAAAGAACCGTCGCTTCGACGCCATCCTGTTGGACCCGCCGACCTTCTCGCAATCGAAAGAATACGGTGTGTTCCGAGCGGAGAAGGATTACGGCCAGCTAGTGACCAAGGCCCTGCCCCTGCTTAAGTCCGGCGGCGTGCTGTTTTGTTCGACCAATGCGGCAGATTGGCCGCCGGAAGCATTCCTCTCCCGCATCAAAGACGCCCTGCGCCGTTCAAAGCGGAAGGCGGTTCAAGAGCATTACGCGCCTCAACCTCCGGATTTTCCGATCTCACGCGCCGAGCGAGCCTACTTGAAAACAGTTTGGGTGCGGGTTGAATGAACGGCGTCACCACGAAAAGGAACGAAACGACACCGAAGCCTTGACCCGCTTTGTGTCTTTTATGCTTGTTGTGGCCGCGTCCCTCACCCGCGTTGGAGCGCCGTAAGCATCTCGCGATCGAGTTCGTGCCCGCGGAAATCTTCATAGGCCACATCCTCCCTTTGGCTGTCGAGCACCTCGAACCCACCCCTCAAGTTCCAGAGCGACCAGCCCCAGCCGGCCTCTTTCCATAAGTCCAGCCAATCCCGCATCCAGGCCAGCACCACCTGGTGCGGCGTGCGATTGAACGCGCCCCATTCGCCGACATGTACTCCCACGCCTTTCCCCTCCAATTGTTTCCAGGGGCGGATGCGGTCCCGCCGGAGAGTTTCCTTGTCCTTCACCTGTTCGCCCAGCTTCAGCGGCCACGTCGGCTCGCTCCATTTATCCGAACCGCGCATCCAGTTTGCCTTGTAATGAGAAATCTGCACCGGTTCATACCCTCGTGTGCTCTGCGCGATGCCTAACTCCGCCAACCCGGTGACGGGCACGGTCCCCCATTTGAGCCCGTCGGCGATGATGAGCCGCTGGGAATCCTCGGCGCGGATCGCCTGTACGAGCCTCTTGACGACTCGCACGTAGGTTTCCTCCGGAATATCCGGCGGTTCATTCAACAGATCGAAACTCAATCGCTCATTGGCAACCCCTTTATATCGTTTGGCCAACTGAGCCCAATGAAAAGAACACGCTTCCGCCGCTTTTTCATCTTTCCATAGATCCAGCGGCTCTTTGGGCGGGTTGACGCAATAGCCGGGCGCGCGGTGAAGGTTCAGGTTAATGCTTAGGGGCAGCCCAAGCCGGCGGCTATTTCTTGTCAACTGACTGGGTGATCAGGCTGATGTGGAAGGGCTTCCGAGAGCGGGCGCGCAATACCAGCACCACGACGAGCAACAGCAGCGCTGCAAAGCAGCCCCCGGCAATCCAGAGGTTCCTGGGGCTGAGCAGGTCTTGCCACGTGGAAGCTGCCGCCACTTGCGCCTTGGGACTTGGAGTGGTTGACGCCGGTGCCGGCTGAGGCCGCCCAGCGGGCGCTTGGGGTGCCGGTGCCGTTTTGGTTGGGGACGGTGTGGCTGCCTTGGTGATCGCCGGCGACGGTTTGACGAGAGGCTGAGATGGGCCTGCCGGTTGTTTCCGATCGAGATTGGTGGCGACGATCTGTCTGAAAGGACGAGGTAACGAGTTGGCAGGCGTTTGGGAAGGAGCCACCTTGGGGGGCGGGCCTGGCGCTGGACCGGGCGCGGTCGGTGCCGGGAGCAGTTGGGGACTTACCGGGGCCTTAGCTTGCGATGGAGTTGGCGCCGGAGTGATGGGTGCTTTGGCCACCTGAACTGGCTGAGCGGCTAGCACAGGCTGCGGCGCAGGAGTTGAGGTAATGGTCGCGGGAGTAATGGTCGTGGGTGCAGGTGCCGTGACCGCAGGTGTCACAGGCGCAAAAGTCGCGGGCGCAGGCGTCACTGGCGCAGGGGGCGCGGACTCGGCTTTTCTGACAGATTCCAGTAGCGCCTCGGCGGTGGACGGAGCGACGGAAGGCGATTGCTTTTTGGCGAGCGTCAACCTTTGAAATTCCGGTGGCAGGGGTGGCAACTCCACGGGCCAGGGAGCCTGATTGACAGAAAAATCAGTGATTTTACCGCGTTGACCGCGGAGCACCGTTAGCAGGGGCATCCGGGCAGCTTGTTGTTTATCGCGCCACTGTTTGTAAGAGCCGTTGATTGCGGCATCGATCGGTGTGCCGTGGACCTCCTCATTGCCGGTGGAGACCAAAACCACGGTCAGGAATTCGGAATGGGCAATCAGGCGCTGGACCTGTGGCAGCACTTTCTCGAGGTTGGCTTGCTTTTCATACTTCTGGGATTGCAGATAGGAGGCAACCCGCGCAGCAACTGCCTGCTGAGTTTGCGGCGAAAAGTCCTGGAGCGGGAACCTTCCCGCATAAAGCGCTTCGTTAAAAGTCCAAAGGCCCAGAGTGTCTCCGGGCCGCACCTCGTCCAGGCGGGAGCCCAGCAAATCTTGTGCGGCTTGAACCAAGCCCGGGACGCGATTTTTCATGGAGCGAGACGTCTCAACGATGAGCAAGTACCGGTTCCTGGGAGGAGCGGTGGCATTCGGATCAGATTGAGCCTGGAGTCTCCTGGGCCCATACGCGGCGAACAACGCGATACATGCTGAAACCAAAACCCCGGACGTGGTCTGGCTGGCCAACGCCCTAATTCGCTGGTGGCATCTTTTCATCATCTGCTGCTGTTCAGGTGTGCTCTCGACGGCGCCCAAACCGGTGCCGCTCCTGCCGGTTATGATGTTTAATCTCATCGGCCATTTCCGCCAAGGTATTTTCGACGGTTTGGATGAAATTCCAGCAACTGGAAGTCAGCCCGCCCAGGCTGCTCACCGTCTCGCGCTCGGCCAGGTCATCGGTGACAGCCAGGACCTCCCCGTAAGGGGCGAACCGATGCGCCGCCCGCTCAATCATTTGGTCGGCCGTTTGCCCCGCGCGAGAATAGAGCACCTCGATTTGATGAGGTGCCGCAACCGCGGGCTTACCTGCGGGCGGCCGGTTGCCGTCGAAGAAGATGGTCACGGGCGTTTCAATCGCGTCTCGATAAAGCGTCAATCGCCGGATCAGCTCATCGCGCGCGGCGGCGGAATGGCGAGGGCGGCCTGGCGCCAACTCAGGCCAGTTGTGCAACAGGCTGTAACCGTCGATTAAAATGCGAACCAGCGCCATAACGGACCATAGCTTCCGGCCGCACCGTTGGGAAACCCAAACCGCAGATTTTTGCTGTCCAGAGAGAGCGCTCCGGTCCACTATCCTTAAGCCACGATGCGGAGCAGGATTCTTCTCCTCAGCGCCAACCGCTGCACGACTAACCTATGACCTGGGTTGCCCGATTTCCACCAAAGCTCGCTCGCAGGCCTGGTTGACGGCTTCAGCAGAGATGCCCGCAACCGTCTTTCCGTCCGGTGGCACCACGGCCCAGTCCCGGTGCTGAAAGGGATGGCAACTGCCGGGAGCGATTGAGGGCAACAGCATAACCACGCGCTTGCCCATGGCGACCGCCAGGTGCAGCAAACCCGTGTCGCTGCCCAAAACCAGCGTGGAAAGGTTCACCAGGCCCGCCGAGAGCAGCAGTGGCGCGCCTGCGGCCACGGGAAAGCCTGCCTCCCTCGCCGGTTCAAGAGCGACCCGGTCAGCGGGACCGCCCCCAAAGAGAATCTGCAAACCGCGCCCGCGCCAGTGCCGAGCGGCTCCGAGATAGCTTTCAAGTTGCCAATCCTTCTGGGGAGAGCTGGTGAACGGCTGAATGAAGAGTGTCTGCCGGGCGGGATCCAGGCCACGCTCCGCGAAGAACTCGCGCGCCTCAGCTAAGGCAGTTTCCGGAAGAAAGTAGTGGTTTGAAATGGGCGCAGGCAGTGTCTGGCCTTGCCGGACCAGTTCCAAATGGCATTCGGCCGGGTGCAACCCCGGGTCCCGTCGCATCTGGCGCGTGTAAGCCCATTTGCGCGCTGGACGATAAACCGACCCCCATCGCTCGGGCGCCCTCGTGAACCAGGTCAGAAACGCCGTCTCGCCATAGCCTTGAAAATCAACAGCCAGGGAGAATCTTCCCCGGCGAAACACTCGCAGAAGACCATAAACCTCCATAGCCATAGCCTTAGGGTCAAATCCGCGGAACTTTGCCCGATCCAACGGGACAATCGACTCCACGTCGCGAAAACCCGCCAGCAAAGGCGCATATTCTTTTGAGACCAGGAACGAAATCCGGTCTTTTGGAAAGGCCGCCCGGACCTGGTGGACTGCCGGAAGGGTGAACAGGATGTCCCCTAAGGATTTGAGGCGCACCAAGAGAATCCTGCTACCTGGTTCGATTTCCGGTTTCAAGGCGGGGTCACTTATCGGTGAATTAGGGAAGGGAGCCAAGCTGAAACACGTGGTGCGTGAAATTCACGCCAAATGCGTGAAATTCACGCCGGGAAAGGGTGCGAATTCGCTGGAAAACGATGAAAATGGCTGGTTTTCATATCAACCAAGGCTGGCATTGGGTATGCTCCTATCGGAGTGCAGAGTGTCTTTGGGCATGCTGAATGGGATGAACGAAAGATGAAAACACTTTTGCGAAGGGTATCGACGGGGCTTTATTTCCAAGGGCCTGACCAATGGACCACGAACCCGGCGGAAGCTCATAATTTCAAGATGATCGACCGGGCGCTCCAGTTTATTCGCAAGTGGAAACTCAAGGACGTGGAGTTGGCATTCGCCTTTGAGAAGGCGGGCCAGGTCAAAAGGGTGCCGGTCGAGAAGCTAACCGTGAAGTACTCGGAAGGGTAAGTTCCTTCCCTCGGGTAGCGTTTTAATCCCGGGAGCAAACCCGACCCGGCTGTCGGCGGTCCACAGGGGGATCCAAAGATCTCGGTCTTCTACAATGAACCTTTTCCCTGGTCGATAATCGGACTGTTCGGGGAGCAGGGAGGCCGATATGTTCGCCACGGAATGTTGACGAACGCAGAGGGCGAATCCGCGCGGCCCGGAGTCTCCAGCCCCAAACCCGTTGATGCCCACGTGCATATCGTCGGCAACGGCGCCGGCGGGACTGGGTGCTGGCTACGGGTCCGCGGGTGGTATCGACCCCTGGCGGCGTTAATGCTCAGGCATATCGGGTTGCCGGGCCAGGCGATGAAGGGGGATCTGGACCGCCTTTATGTTGAGCGTTTGCTGGAAATGGTTCGCGGCTCGTCGCTTGGAGCGGCCGTGATTCTGGCGCAGGACCTCGTTTATGACGAGCAGGGGCAGCCCATCGAAGGGATCGGCACGTTTTATGTGCCGAATGATTACGTGCTGCGATTAGCGAAGGAACATGGCGAGTTTTTGCCGGCGGTTTCGATACATCCGGCGCGGCCGGATGCCTTGGAGGAACTCGAGCGCTGCCTCGAAGGCGGGGCGGTGATGATGAAATGCCTCCCCAATTGCCACAACATCAATTGCAATGACCGCCGCTTCACCCGGTTTTGGGAACGAATGGCCGAGGCGAAGCTGCCGTTGCTGGCGCACACGGGCGGCGAGCATACCTTGCCGGTGGTCCGGAAGGAATATGCGGATCCGCGCATCCTGGCGCTGCCTCTCGAATGCGGCGTGACCGTTATCGCGGCGCATTGCGCGACCAAGAGCGGCTTGTTCGATCCCGAGTATTTTCACATTTTTACGGGCATGACCCGGCGGTTTACGAATCTTTACGGGGATACCAGCGCGTTCACCGTGCCGATTCGAGGGCGGCACGTGCCCGAATGCCTGCAGGAGCCGTTGGCGCAAAGGATGATACACGGCAGCGATTTTCCGGTGCCGGTGTATGGGCATTTTCCCTGGATGCGAGGTTTGGTGGATTGGCAAACGTTTCGAAGCTGGCAACGACAGCCGAATGTGCTGGAGCGCGACTACCAACTGAAGCGGGCGATGGGATTTGCGCCGGAGACCTTTGCGAGGATTTGGGGCCTGCTGAGATGTCAGCCGAGGAGCGCTAAAGCAATTTGATTTGCGCCCGTTCCTTGGCCAGCGACTCGGCCACGGTAGGGAGGCGTCCGTTGCGGCGCTCGATGATGTGCTTGTCGATGGTCGGGTCGTAAGAGACCGGGTAACGTCCGTCGTAGCAGGCCATGCAGAAGGATTCCTTCGGCAGGCCAGTGGCTTTGATCATGCCTTCCTGGGAAAGGTAATAGAGGGAGTCGGCATTGAGATATTTGCGGATTTCTTCCAGCGAATGGTTGGCGGCCATCAATTTGCTGCGATCAGGAAAGTCGATGCCATAAACGCACGGGTGCATGTGCGGCGGGCAGCTTACCAGGACGTGGACTTCCTTGGCGCCGGCTTCCTTAAGGTTGTTGACGCGCGCTTTGCACGTGGTGCCGCGCACGATGGAATCATCGACCACGATCACGCGCTTGCCCTTCACCAGTCCCTCAATGAGGTTGAGCTTTACCCGGACATCGAAATCGCGAATGAGCTGGGAAGGCTGCAGAAAGCTGCGGCCGACATAATGATTGCGCACAAAGGCCATCTCGAAGGGGATGCCCGATTCCAGCGAGTAACCCAGCGCGGCGCAGTTGCCGCTGTCGGGCACCGGCACGACGACGTCGGCGGCGATGGGGAATTCGCGGGCAAGCTGGCGCCCCATCTCGACTCGGACCTTATAGACATTGCGATTGGCGATGGTGCTGTCGGGCCGAGCGAAATAGACGTATTCGAAAATGCAAAAGGCGCGCCGCTCATGCTCGGGGAAGGCCTGGGTGCTGGTGAGGCCATTTTGGCCGATGACAACAATCTCGCCGGGCTCGACGTCGCGGACGAATTTGGCGTGGATTAGATCCAGCGCGCAGGTTTCGCTGGCCAGCACCCAGGCGTCGCCGAGGCGGCCGATGCATAGCGGGCGGAAACCGTAGGGGTCGCGGACGCCGATGAGTTCCGTCTCGGTCATGATGACCAGCGAATAGGCGCCTTCGATGCGGCGAACGGCTTGGATGAGGCCATTGCCCTCGCCGTTGAGACACGGCTGGGCCATCAGGTGCAAGACGATTTCGCTATCGACGGTGGTTTGGAAGATCGAGCCGTTGGCTTCAAGTTGGTCGCGGAGCACGGTAGCATTGGTCAAATTGCCATTGTGCGCGATGGCGAGGCGACCGCGGGCGCAATCGCCCGTCAGTGGCTGGGCGTTACGGAGATGGGAGGAGCCGGTGGTGGAATAGCGCGTGTGGCCAACGGCGATATGGCCCACCATGTCATGGAGCACGTCGCCTTTGAAAACCTGGGAGACCAGTCCCATGCCTTTTTGCTCGTAGAAGTGGTGGCCGTCGGAAGTGACGATGCCGGCACTCTCCTGCCCCCGGTGCTGCAAGGCGTAGAGACCATAGTACGTCAGTTCGGCAGCGTTCGGATGCCCGTAAACGCCGAAGACGCCGCAATAATGTTTGGGGTAGCACTGCATTCGTCAAAGACCGCGTCGCGCGCAAACAATCAACAATGGGAACACCCGTTGCGCAAGCACCAACTTGCTCCGGGAGCGCCCGCCCCTTTCCGAAATTGGGTCTCGGACCCAACCTCCGGAATCCTCTTTGAATTTACCGGCTAATCGCGGAAAAACCAACCTTATAGATGAGCTTCCGGCAACAATATTTGACAATTGGCGACAAGAGCTCAATCCCGCATCGCTCGCGCGATGGCGTTCCACCAAAGGTCGTAAAGCTCAGCCACCGGCCAGTTGCTCTCACCGGCGGCGGTTCTGATCTCCAACACATCACCACCGACAACGCCGATGCGCGAGGCGCTCACTCCCAGCAATTTGGCGCGCTCGACGACTTTTACGGCATCCAGGGCACTGGTGGAAATGACGATACGGCCCTGGGTTTCGCCGAACAGCAGTGCGTCCAGGCGGGTGGTGTGGACACGCGTGGCTGCCGGTGAGGATTGCGCCGCGTCGCTGTTATCCTCTCCGGCCGGCGCCTCGACTCCGGCCTGAGACCCAACCTTTTCGCCGTCTGCAGGCACGTCGGGAACAAGGTCGATTTGTGCGCCGATGAGCCGCGGGGTCTCGCGGGCGGTTTGCTGGCTGATGCAACCTTCAGCCAGCGCGACGGCAAGGCCGCCTTCGCTGCAATCGTGCGCGCTTTTGATCGCGCCGGAATGGATGAGGGCCCGGAGGGCAAGATGAAGGTCTTTCTCTTTCTCCAAATCGGAGCGGGGCGGGGTCCCGGTCTTAAGGCCGTGGATACACTGCAAATACGCGGAGCCGCCGAGCCCTTGCAGGGGGTCGTCTTCATCGACCAGGTCGCCCAGCAGGATAATCGCGTCCCCTTCGTCTTTGAACCATTGTGTGGTAAGGTGTTCGGGTTTTTCGATGAGGCCGACCATCGCCACGGTCGGGGTCGGATCGATCGGCCCATTCGGGCTTTGGTTATAAAGGCTGACGTTTCCGCCGGTGACCGGAGTATTGAACGCGCGGCAGCCCTCGGCCAGGCCGCGCACGGCTTCGCGCAATTGCCAGAAGATCTCCGGCTTGTAGGGATTACCGAAATTGAGGTTGTCGGTCACGCCGAGCGGCACGGCGCCGCTGCAAGCCAGGTTGCGCGCTGCCTCGGCCACGGCGGTTTTGCTGCCTTCATAAGGGTCGAGATAAACGTAGGCGGCGTTGCAATCAACCGTCAGGGCCACCAGCTTTTCGGCAACGGGTGCGGCGTGACCCGTGGTCTCTTCCCCGGCGGAACCTGGCAGCGAGTCTTCCTTGATGCGGAGGACGGCGGCATCGGAGCCCGGGCAGACCACGGTCCCGTCGCGGACCATGTGATCATATTGGCGGTAGACCCAATTTTTCGAGCCAATCGTGGGCCAGGCGAGCAAGGTCTTGAGCACAGCGGTGGCGTCCTGCGCATCGGGGATCGCCTCGAGGCTGAAGGCGCGCACGGCCTGGAGATACTCCGGCTCCCGGGCCTCACGCTGATAAAGCGGCGCTTCGTCGGCGAGTTTTTTCGCGGGAATATCCGCGATGATTTGACCGTGGTTGCGCACCACCATGCGGCCCGTATCGGTCACCCGGCCGATTTCCGCCCAGGGCAAATCCCATTTGTCGAAAATCCGCTTCACTTCGTCTTCGCGGCCTTTCTGCACGATAATGAGCATCCGTTCCTGGGATTCGCTCAGCATGATTTCATAGGGCGTCATGTTCGGCGCGCGCTGGGGCACTTTTGCCAGGTCAATTTCGATGCCGGTGCCGGCGCGCGCGGCGGTCTCACAGGTGGAACAGGTCAGCCCCGCCGCCCCCATATCCTGGATGCCGGCCACCGCGCCGGTGGCCAGCAGCTCCAGGCAGGCTTCACAGACCAGCTTTTCCATAAAAGGGTCGCCCACCTGCACCGCGCCACGTTGCCGGTCAGCCGATTCCTCGGTGAGGTCCTGGGAGGCAAAAGCCGCGCCCGCCAGACCGTCGCGTCCGGTGGCCGGTCCAACGTAGAACACCGGGTTGCCGACGCCTTTTGCCGCGCCGCGCACGATCTGTTCGTGCCGCAACACCCCGAGACAGAAGGCGTTGACCAATGGATTGCCTTCGTAGGACTTGTCAAAATAAACCTCCCCGGCCACGGTCGGGATGCCGAAGCAATTGCCGTAATGCGCGATGCCAGCGACCACCCCGGCGAAAAGGCGCCGGTTGTTGGCCAGCGGCGACTGCGTGACGGGGCCTGGAGGTTGGATGGCGGATGACGGCCCGGTCACCGCCAGGGCTTGCCCCTCGCCGTTCGGTCCCGGGCCCGGTTCGGTAATCGGCCCGAACCGGAGCGAGTTGACGGAACAAACCGGCCGCGCGCCCATGGTGAAGATGTCGCGGATGATGCCGCCCACGCCGGTCGCCGCGCCCTGGAATGGTTCAACGGCGCTGGGGTGATTGTGCGATTCGATCTTGAACGCGATGGCCAGCCCGTCACCGATGTCGATGATCCCGGCATTCTCTTCTCCGGCCCCGACGAGAATCTTCGAGGATTTCGTCGGAAAGGTTTTGAGCAGCGGGCGGCTGTTCTTGTAGGAGCAATGTTCGCTCCACATGACGGAGAAGATGCCCAGCTCGGTATAGCTGGGCTCGCGGCCGAGAACGGCCTTGAGTTTTTCGTACTCCTCGGGCGTGAGGTTGTGCTTCTGGACAAGCTCGGGGGTGATCGCGGGGTCTATCATTGGCGTCCTAAATAACCTCAATGACGTGGCTGGTAATCCAAATGTCGAGTTGTTGAAAGCGGTCTTTGAGCGTTTGTTTGAGGGCGACAAAAAAGGCCCGGTTCTCCGGTAAATCTTCGACGTCGAGAACCAGCTTTGTATTGTTATCGCGAAACAAAGCGCCCTCGTGTTGCCAAAGACCGCGGACAACCTGCGTCTCCCACGACACGGCCTGGAACCGCGCTTCCAACTCTTCTACAGTTTTCCATAGTAACGCCTCCGGCACCGGCCGACCGTCATTGAATAGAACTGGAAGGAGAATCTCGTAACGGCGACGGGTGCTCATGCCGATGCGACCGGCTCGAGCTCCGAGCCACCCGTCGGGGAGGTACGGTCAAGGCGCAGCAGCCGCTCGTAACTCGCTGGACCTTCCACCGTAAACGTGATATTCTCAGCCGCCATGAGCGCCAGCGCAGGTTCGGGGACCATTACTTCACCGCTAGCCCAACTTTTACCCGGAAACCGCCCCAGCAGGTACCCCAAGGCTCGCCGACGCATCTCGACATTGGGAAACCGAACGATAATCATGGAGCTATCCTAAAGCTTAAGTTTACTCGTCGCAAGCTATCCTGATAGTGGCCAGGTTAAACTGCGGCTGGCTGCAGTCTCTCATCGAGAGCATGAACCAGGCTTTCAAAAACCAATCTTCCGTCCGCGCACCCCAAAATCGGCTCGCTGGCCCGCTCGGGGTGGGGCATCAGGCCGGCAACATTCCGGGCCTCGTTGCAGATGCCAGCGATATGGTCGAGCGAGCCATTGGGGTTGGCCGTTTCGGTGGCTTCGCCCTGCGCGTTGACATACCGCCAGAGGACCTGGTTGTTCTCCTTGAGCCGGGCGAGGGTCGTTTCGTCGGCAAAATAGCACCCCTCGCCGTGGGCGATCGGCACCCGCAGGAGCTTGTCGGGGGGAATCTGATTGGTGAAGGGCGAGTCGGCGGTGACGGCTCTCAGGAAAATGTGCTCACACCGAAACTGCAACGAGCGATTGCGGATCAGCGCGCCGGGCAGCAGGCCCGCTTCGCAGAGAATTTGAAACCCGTTGCAGATGCCCAGGACCGGGCCGCCGCTGGCCGCAAACGCCTGCACCGCCTCCATGACCGGGCTGAAGCGTGCAATCGCTCCGGTCCGGAGATAGTCGCCATAGCTGAATCCGCCGGGGACGATCACCGCATCGGCGTCGCCCAGCGACTGTTCCTTATGCCAGAGCAGCCGGGCCGAGTGCCCGAGCACGTGCCGCAGCACGTGAACAACGTCCTGGTCGCAATTCGACCCCGGGAATTGGAGAACGGCAAAATTCATTTATGATTTATGATTTCGGTTTCCCGTGACAGGTTCAACCGCGGCCAAATCATAAATCATAACTCGTAAACGCTTTCGGGCTCACTCGATGTCAAACCGGTAGTCCTCGATGACCGGGTTGCTCAGGATCTTGTGGCAGGCCTCGTCGATTTGCCGGCGCGCGCCTTCCTTGTCGGCGCCGGCCAGTTCGATTTCCAGGTACTTCCCCACGTGCACCGCGCCTACGCCGCTGTAGCCCATGTGCGTCAGCGCGCTTTGCACGGTTTTGCCTTGTGGGTCCAACACCGCTTTCTTTGGCGTAATAATGATTTTGGCTTTCATTGGGAACGGAATCGCCGCGCAGAATATTGTGCAAGACGGCGAGATGATGCCAGAAAATAAAAAGGACTACGCCAACTTCAGCAGTGGAAAACATTGCTTCCGGCTTCGTGAATCGTTTCAATCTTAGAGAATGATAGCAAAGCGGGTCATACCGTGCCTGGACGTGCATGCCGGAAAGGTCACTCGCGGGGTGCAGTTCGGCCAGGCCGAAGCCGGCGGATTGCGCAACGTCGGTGATCCGGTGGAGTTGGCCCAGCGCTACAACGAGCAGGGGGCCGACGAAATGGTCTTTTTCGACATCACCGCCACCGCGCATGGGCGCGCCACCATGGTCGATGTCATCGAGCGCGCGGCCGACCAGTGTTTCATGCCACTCACCGTGGGCGGCGGCCTCCGCTCGGTGGACGATATGTACACGATGTTGCGCGCCGGCGCCGACAAAATCAGCATCAACTCCTCGGCTTTGGCGAACCCGGACCTCATCCGGGCCGGGGCCGAGAAATTCGGCAGCCAGTGCATCGTCGTTTCCATCGATGCGAAGAAGGTGGGGCCGGACCAATGGGAGGTCTTCTCGCACGGGGGCCGGAAGGCAACCGGCCTGGAGGCAGTGGCGTGGGCCAAACAGGCGGTCGCACTGGGCTCGGGTGAGATTGTGCTCAATAGCATTGACGCCGATGGCACTAAGGCCGGCTTTGATTTAGAGATCACGCGCCGCATTAGCGAAGCGGTCGGTGTGCCGGTCGTGGCCAGCGGCGGCGCCGGCAAGCTGGAGCACATGGCCGAGGTGCTGCTCGAAGGCAAGGCCGATGCGGTGCTGGCGGCCAGCATTTTTCATTTCGGGGAATACACCGTCGGCGACGTGAAACGGTTTTTAGCAGGGAGGGGAATTCCGGTGCGGTTATGAAATATGAATGACGTTACCCAATCACGCTGGTTGCCGGTATTGTTGCTGACGTGTTCAAATGTGTTCATGACCGTCGCCTGGTACGGGCACTTGAAATTCAAAAACCGAGCCCTTTGGGCGGTCATTCTGGCCAGTTGGGGCATCGCTTTTTTTGAGTATTGCTTGCAGGTGCCAGCCAATCGCTGGGGTAATTCGGTTTATTCGGCCACCCAGTTAAAGATTATTCAGGAAATTATCACGCTGGCGGTGTTTTGCGGGTTCGCCTGGCTCTATTTGGGAGAAAAGCTCAAATGGAACCATTTTACCGCGTTTGTTTGCATTTTAGCCGCCGTGATGCTTACATTCCTGCCGAAACAATGAATACGCAATGGACGCCTTCGTTCCCCCTTCGATGAGCTTTTACGAGCAACTCAAATTCGATTCCACCACCGGGCTGATCCCGGCGATTGTCCAGGAACAAAAAACCGGGCGTGTCCTGATGATGGCCTGGATGAACCGGGCCTCGCTCGAGAAGACCCTGGCGACGGGCAAGACCCACTTTTGGAGCCGCTCGCGGCAGAAGTTCTGGATGAAAGGCGAATCCAGCGGGCACACGCAAACGGTTAAGGACGTCGCCTTCGATTGCGACGGCGACACGCTGTTGCTCCAGGTCGAGCAGATCGGGGCCGCCTGTCACGAAGGGTATCAGTCCTGCTTTTTCCGGTCGGTCCGGGAGGGTGGCCAAGCCATCCAAATCACCGAAAAACAACTCGAGACGCCCGAGCAGATTTACGGAAAGAAGTGATGGAGGACCTGGTTCCATTTGCCAGCCGCACCTACGGGCTGGTCTTTGTCCTGCTGCTGGTTTCCCGGGGGATGGATTTCCTCAGTACGTGGGTGGCGACGCCTAACCTGGTCCTCGAGGGCAACCCCATCGCCAAACGGCTCGGGTGGAAGTGGGGCATTCCGCTCAACCTGGCGCTGTGCTTCCTGTTCGCCTTCTGGCCGCTGCCGGCTATTGTCATCAGCACCACCAGCGTCCTGGTGGCAGCGAGGAATTTTCAATCTGCGTGGCTGATGCGGTCGCTGGGCGAGCAGCTCTACCGCGAGTGGCACGTCGAACGGGTCCGGGAAACCAGCGTGACGCTTTACCTGGCCTGTTTGTTCGGCCAGACGGCACTGACGGCCGGCGTGGGCGCCGCGGTGATTTATTTCACCAACTGGGAGAAGGACCAGGTTCCACTGGCGATCGGGCTTGGCATTATCGCTTATGCGCTGGCGGTGGCCTTTTTTACCCTGTTGGGGATTGTCCGGTTGCGGCGAGCGGCGAAGACGGAGGAGAGGAAGGGGGTGACGGCGTCATTGCAAACGAAAGCCGCCTCTCCGGGAAGGGATTAAGATTACGATTAAGATTACGATTAAGATTAGGACCAGGATCAGGACCAGGATTACGATTAAGCATCGCGGGCTATGAACGCCTGCTTCGACCACGAGCGACGCCGGGCTTACGACCGCGATGCCTAATCGTAATCTTAATCGTAATCTTAATCGTAATCCCTTCCTATGAACGCCTACTTCGACCACGAGCGACTCAGGGTTTACGGCCAGTCGATCAAGTTCGTGCTTTGGGCAACGGATCTTCTGGAGCGCATACCTAAGCACCTCTCCGTTTGGGATCAATTGGAGCGCGCCGCAAGCTCTATCCCCCTTAATATCGCTGAGGGAAACGGCAAGTTCACCGCACCAGACCGTTGCAGCTCGTTTGATAATGCACGTGGTTCGGCTTTGGAATGCGCAGCTTGCCTGGACGTCCTTTCCGCTCGAAGGCACGCGAATGATTCGCAGTGCCTTGATGGAAAAGAATCGTTGCGCGGGATCGTTTCGATGCTGGTCGGTCTCATCCGAAGCAACTCACCCGATCGACTCCATGAAGGTGAGGTCGAATACCGGTTCGATGAATTGAAAGCAGCGGAAGCAAAGCCTGACGTTTTCTGCTTTGATCATGAGAAGCTGAAGGTTTATCAGAAGTCGCTAACCTTCATTCGATCAACCGCCGAGTTCCTGGAGGCTCCGCCCAGAAACCTTCCGGTCTGGTCCAAACTTGATCGCGCCTCGACCGCCATCCCACTGGGTCTTGCCGAAGGGAATGGCAAGTTCACCCCTGCCGACCGCTGCCGGTTTTTCGATCGCGCCCGAAGTTCAGCGTTTGAGTGCGCTGCCGCTTTGGACATCCTTTTCGCAAAAAATCAAATAGGAGAAAGAGAAGCGAACGCGGGGAAAGTTAGTTTACAGGAAGTTGTTTCCATGCTGGTCGGTCTGATTCGAAGCAATTCGCCTGACCGAATACATGAAGAATCGGCGCCTTACAGCCTTTGTCCGGGCAAGAGGGATTGAGATTAAGACCAAGATTACGATTAAGATTACGATTAAGATTACGATTAAGAGGAGGCCAACCCATAACCCGCTATGTATTCTCCCACTCTTTCCGAGTTTCTCACTCTCGCCGCCCAGGGCAATCTCATCCCCGTCACCCGCCGCCTGCTGGCCGACATCGAGACGCCCCTCTCGGCTTATCGCAAAATCCGCGGACCGGGCGAGTCCTTCCTTTTTGAGTCGGTCGAAGGCGGCGAGCATCTTGGCCGCTATTCCTTCGTCGGCTGCAATCCTCGGGCGATTGTGCGCCAAATTGCCAACCGCGTTGAAGTCGTGGAGAACGGAAAAGTGGTCGAGAGTTTTGCCGTCAGCACCGGACCCGCCGAAGGCGGCACCCAAACCGTCAGAGACGGCCTGGAGGTTGTCGAGCGGGTGATGAAAAAATACCGCCCGGTGCCCGTCCCCGGCCTGCCCCGCTTCACCGGTGGCGCAGTCGGGTTCATCGGCTACGAGTTCATCCACGATGTCGAGCCCGTGGTGCCGCGCCCGCCTGCCGATGAGCTGCAAACCCCGGTCATGTATTTTCTCATCGCCGACCAGTTGCTCATCTTCGATCGCGTCGCCCAGACGCTTACGGTGCTGGTCAACGCGGTTCTTGAGGATGCCTCCAGCCCGGAAGAGGCTTATGAGAATGCCACCGCTGAGATCGAGCGCCTGGTCTCCCTGCTCGAACAGCCGACCGAACATCGTCCCGCCACGCTGCTGCCCGAGGTTCCGTCTATTCCTTTTGAATCCAACGTGCCAAAAGAGAAATTCATGGCTAATGTCCTCAAGGCCAAGGAATACATCACGGCGGGTGACATTATCCAGGTGGTCGGGTCCCAACGCTTTTCCACGCCGGTCAAGGCCGCCCCGCTGGATATCTATCGGGCTGCCCGCTCGGTTAATCCGTCCCCCTACATGTTCCTGTTGGAATTGAACGGTTTTTCGCTCGTGGGCGCCTCGCCGGAAATCCATGTCCGTTGCGAGGAACAAAAGGTCGAGATTCGTCCCATCGCCGGCACCCGCCGTCGCGGAACGACTCCGGCTGAAGACCAGGCGCTCCAGCAGGATTTGCTGGCCGACCCCAAGGAACGCGCCGAGCACGTCATGCTCGTGGATTTGGCGCGCAACGACCTGGGCCGGGTCTGCGATTTCGGCTCGGTCCAGGTGAAAGATCTGATGATCGTCGAACGTTACAGCCACGTGATGCACATCGTCTCCCAGGTCGAAGGCCGTCTTTCCTCGAATCGCACCCCCTACGACCTGATGCGCGCCACTTTCCCGGCCGGCACCTTGAGCGGCGCGCCTAAAATCCGCGCGATGCAAATCATTGCCGAGCTGGAACAGACGGCGCGCGGCCCTTACGGCGGCTGTGTGGGGTACTTCTCCTTCAACGGCAACCTCGATTGCTGCATTACTATCCGGACGGCCCTGCTCAAGAACGGCAAGGCTTACGTGCAGGCCGGCGGCGGGTGGGTGAATGATTCGACCCCAGAGGGCGAATACCAGGAAACCGTTAATAAGGCCAAGGCCATGCTGAAGGCCGTTGCGCTGGCCGAAAGCTTTGGGTAATTTTTGGGTGACAGGGATTGATTTTTAATGGGCTGCCGGTTAAGTTCCGTAAATTATGATAACCGATGAAATCAGAGAGTTGATGCACGCAGACCCTTTCAAACCGGTTCGTATCGTTCTCGGCGACAACCAGTCTTACACGGTCCGACACACGGATTACCTGGCGGTCAGCCCAACCAAGGACACCGTGGCCTTATACGACGAGGACGGGCATTTCAGAGTTTTGAACGCGCAGCAGATAAGGCTGGTGGAGCCCGTCAAGCCCCCGCCGGCTCAACCGGCATGAACCGGGTTACACGTTGACGAGCCGCCTTAGACTTTCACTTAGGCATAGCGTAGTTTAAGGCGCCTATGATGGTGGCCATCAATCAACCGCAACCTTTAGAACGCAAAATCGCTTTGCCCAAAATCGAGCGTTACACGGGCGAGGTGGTGTATGTGTATGCGTTTGATGTGGCATACGAGATGGCGCGGCAGCCGGTGCGCGAGTTGCTGGGACAGCCGGTGGCGCAGTTCGTGGTGGATGCCAGCAAACGGAGTCCGCGGCATTTGTTCTTTTATCGGCCGCAAATGGTGCGGCTGCCGCCGCTCGAACGCCTGGGGCCGCATGGGCCGGTGCGGGTCGAGCGGGTGATCAAATTGCTGCCGGTCGGCGCCATCAGTATCACGGTACGTGTGCCGTTTGATGTGCAGCGGGTCGAGGACCTGGTCGCCTATCACGATTTACAGTTCAGCAACGGCTCGCTCAACGAGGAAGTGCGGCGGCTGGCCGAACAAGTACGGCAGGAACTGGCGCCGTATTACATCCGGCCGGTGCAGAGCCTGGCAGAGGAAGAGGCCTATACGGTGTTCTGCATCCAATCGCCGCTGGTGGGGGAAGATGGTGCGCCGATACGGGCCGAGCATTGGCTCAAGGCGCATCGCCGCGCGGTCGCCTCGCTCCTGACGCAAGAGCCGGATAGCGACCATCTCTCGAAGCAGGAGGCGGATGAATCGACCGGGCGGTTCCTGAGTTATTACGAACACGACCTGGTGGTGATCGATTGGGATGCGGCCCTGATAATCGATGAGCCACAGAATTTCGACGAGACACTTTATGTGATGGAATTGGCGAATCTCCA
Organism: Binatia bacterium; assembly: GCA_035566895.1. Lineage (GTDB taxonomy): Bacteria > Verrucomicrobiota > Verrucomicrobiia > Limisphaerales > UBA8199 > DATMQA01. The sequence continues at coordinate 34,465 of DATMQA010000117.1, read as the reverse complement.
GTTAGCCGAGCTGGAGGCGTACGACCGGATTCTGGACGATTCGCTGGAGCGAGCCTACCGGGATTTGACCCGCCGCTCGCTGCGCGGACGGGCCAGTATCCTGCGCGAGTTGCGCGAGATCCGTATCGACCTCGCGCGGTTCAGCGATGAATTATCGAATATCACCAAGTTTTTCGGAGATTGGCACCTGGCGCGAATTTACGAGAATATCTCCGCTCGATTCCACCTGGCGGACTGGCACCGGACGATTGATAAGAAGCTTCAAACGCTGGATGATCTTTACCAGCTTTTGAACCACGACCAGACGAATCGGTGGATGCTGATTTTGGAGGTGACGATTGTGCTGCTGTTTGTGATTGATTTGGTCATTTTATTCTTCGGCGTCAAAGCAAGGTAGGGAGCGTTTCAACCGAGAAGAGGCAGGGCGCGTCTGTCCTCTGTGGAAGCCGCTTCGCTAGGCATCGACCTGGAAGCCCAACTCGCGGAAGCGCTGGAGTTTGTAGATCAATGCACGGCGGCTGATGCCGAGGGCCTTGGCAGTTTCGGTCCGGTTGAAGCCGTGTTTACGCAGAGCCTGGACGATAGCCTGGCGTTCGATTTCACCGAGGCGTTGAGGGTCGGCGGCAGGGGGTGGGACCGGCGAGCCAGTGGTGCCGCGGACGCGGGCCGGCAGGTGTTCCGGCAGGATAAGTTCCCCGCGTGAGAGCAGTGCGGCGCGTTCCATCGCGTTGCGCAGTTCGCGCACATTGCCGGGCCAGGAATAGCGGGTGAGGCAATCCGTGACGGCCGAAGAAAAGCGGGCTTTGCCCCTGGCAAATTCGGTGATGAAGGCGTCGGCCAGGGGCAGGATGTCCTCAGGGCGCTCGCGCAGCGGCGGGATATCCAGCTCCACGACGTTGAGCCGGTAGAAGAGATCCTCACGGAAACGGCCGGTCTTGACTTCTTCCTCGAGATTGCGATTCGTCGCCGCGAGGATGCGGGCGTTAGTCTGCAGTTCTTTGTTGGAGCCAACCCTCGTGAAAAGTCCGTCCTGGGTAACCCGTAGCAATTTGGCCTGGAGCGGTGGGGACATATCGGCGACTTCATCGAGGAATATCGTGCCGCCATTGGCCAGCTCGAAGCGGCCAATGCGTTGAGCGGTGGCGCCGGTGAACGCGCCTTTCTCGTGGCCGAAGAGCTCGCTCTCCAATAGGGTTTCCGGAATCGCCGCGCAATTGACTTTGACCAGCGGCCCTGCGGCACGAGCGCTCCAGCCATGAATCACATCGGCCAGAACTTCTTTGCCCACTCCACTTTCACCGGTGATAAGGATGCGGCTTTCGGAGAGGGCGATCAGTGAGGCGTCGTGGAAGACCGCCTGCATCAGCGGGCTTTTGGCAATGATATGTCCGGGCAGTTGCTTGTCTGCGCTGAATTTAATGGGGACCGCCTTGGTCAACCCGGTGGCCTGGCGGACCGTGACCAGGAGTTCATCCAGGTCGATGGGTTTGGCCAGGTAATTTAGCGCCCCATCGCGCATGGCGCCAACGGCCTCACGGATATCGGCATAAGCGGTGACCAGCAGGATGGGCAGGATAGGATGCTCTTTGCGGGCACGCCGGAGGGTTTCCAGGCCCGAAAGCCCTGGCATGCGGACGTCGGAGATCATGAGGCTGAAGTTCCGGCTGCGCAGGGTTTCAAGCGCCTGTTCGCCGGACGTGACCGGCAGAGTGTCGAAGCCCTGGCTGCGCAAAAAGGAGTCCAGCAAACTGCGCTGGCCCGGGTCGTCATCGACGATCAGGATGCGCGGCGCGGTGGCGGCGTGGTTGCGGGGCTCGGACGACATGTGCTCTGGTGAGAACGGTAGCAGGCTGAGGTGGAAAGCGGGAGGAAAAAGGGTGTCACTGCTTCGGATTTGGGTTTTCCTGGACCCCGGCATCCCTCGAACATAGCGGTCCCACTGAGGGCTTCCGAGGGCTACCTTGGGTCGGCGCCGGCTTTTTCAGGGAGGGGTTCTTTCCGGGGTTTTTCAGCGGTCCATTCCACGATGACTTCGTCGGTATGGGGAGGTTCGGGGTCGGAGGCGCCCGTGGCCTTGGGCAGGACCTCCGGGGCAATCGGCTCCGGGACAGGATCGTCCATCCCGTCAGCGAGGCTCGAACACGAGGCGCAGACGTTGGGGTTGCGGGAAAGGGCGTTGCCCCTTTCGGACATCGTTTCGCCACAACAGATGCAGATGCGAGGTTTCATGGCCGGTTGTCAGGGGAAGGAAAAACGCACCTGGGATTAAGATGGCTGGATGTGACGCAAAAGTTACCTTCGGCCTCCTCGGCTTGGCAGTTATCTTGACCCTGAAGCCACCGCCACCTTGAATCCGCGGTTACGGTCCCCAGTCGAGCTCGAGCCCTCTGCTGCCACGCGATCAAATGACTCCCTATAGTTGATAGGAATTAGACCACGACTCGTGCAAAAGGTCAAGCTTATTCGCTATACAATTTCGAGAAATGTTGTAACCCGCGAATACTACCCCCACCTTCCTTGCCTTGCTGACAGCTTGAACACGAGCGCGAGTGCGTCCTCCGTTGCCAGGCTACAGGCCCGACTGCACGCGGGAATTAGTTAAGCGAGGGGTCCTCCGGCATCTGGGCGAGCAGGCGGTACTGCCAGCCTTTTTCGCGGAGAATTTTTTGCCAAAGCTGCTCGGGGCTGGTGTCAAACACCAGTTCGAGGGAGGCCGGATGGGTGAGCCAGGCTTTTCGTTTCATCTCATCCTCGAGTTGGCCGGGACTCCAGCCGGCGTAACCGGCGAACATTTTGATTTTTCGTGTCGGCGAGAACGATTCACCGATTTCGATCAAGGTGTCCAGAGAATGGCCCAGGCTGAGATTCGGCAGGACATTGGCGTCCGGAACGAAGGCGTCGGTGTGCAGGAAACTCAAGGCGGACGGTTGAACCGGTCCGCCCAGAAAGAGCGGGCAGGCCTTAAGGGTTTCAGGGAGATCGGCAACGATGGTCTCGCCGGCGTGGTTGCCGGTGGCCCGATTGAGCACGAGGCCGAACGCGCCTTCGCCGTCGTGCTGGCAAATGAGCACGACGGTGCGCTGGAAGAACGAACCACGGAGCTGGCCGCTATCCAGCAAGAGTTGGCCTTTCAGAAATTTGTCGGTCTCCGCCATATCCAGCGCTAATCATCCGGCCCGCTGCTCTCGCCCCGCACTCAATCTGGACGAAATCCAGCCGATGTCAAAGCCTCTCCCATACCCTGCCCTTCGAAACGCCCGCCTGCGCCCAGTGCTTCCTCGCGCTCGAGCAGGGTTGGATGCGAATAGTAGAAACCGCTGTAGAGCGGGTGTGGGGTGAGGTTGCTGAGGTTCTTTTCATTAAGTTTGCGCAAGGCCCCGATGAGGGAGCGCGTTTCCTTCATGACCCCGGCGGCGAACGCATCGGCCTGGTATTCGTAACGCCGCGACCACCAGTGGGCCAGCGGAGAAAACCAAAAGGTCGCCACGCCCGACAGCAGTCCGAAAAGCAACAGGGCCGGCACGATGATGCCTGGCTCGAAGCCGAAACTCCGATAGAACCAGGGTTGCCCTGCCAATAACGACAGAAGGTAGAATCCCGCCAGCGAAGCCAGCGTGGAAGCGGCGAGCATTTTGGGAATGTGTTTCTTTTTGAAGTGGCCGATTTCATGCGCCAGCACCGCTTCAAGTTCCGGCTCGGCCAACTGCTGAATGAGCGTGTCGAACAGGACGATTTTGCGAAAGCCGCCGAACCCGGTGAAGAAGGCGTTGGAATGGCGCGAGCGTTTGCTGCCATCCATCACCTGGATGCTGCGCGCGCGAAAGTCGGTGCGCTCAGCCAGACTCAGCAGGCGGTGGCGCAAGCCGCCTTCGGGCAGAGGAGTGAACTTGTTGAAGAGCGGCAGGATAAGCACCGGCGCGAGTACGGCCATGATCAGTTGAAAGGCCAGCAGCACGCCCCAGGCCCATAGCCACCACCAATGCCCGGTCCACTCGACCAGTTTCAATACCAGCGCCAACAGGGGATAACCTAAAACCAACGCCAGCAGCAGGCCTTTAAGCCGGTCGCTCCACCAGAGTTTTTGGGTGGTTGTATTGAAGTCGAAGCGTTCCTCCAGACGGAATTGGGCATACCACTCCAGCGGCAGGCTTATCAGTGCCAGGGCGACCCCGATAGCTAAAAGAAACCCGGCCATAGCCCACGCGGACTGGCCCAACCTTTGGGCAAACAGATGAAATGACCAGGGTAACACTCCACTGAAAAGTACGACCAGCAACACGGCCGTATCGTAAGTCAGTTCGAATTGCTGCAGGCACCCCTTAGCCAGCGTGTATCGGACCGATTTGGCGTACGTGGGTTCATCGACGATGCTGCGGAAGGCCTCCGGAAGCGCCTGTGCATGGGCCAACACATTGCGCCGGTTCAACCGCTCAAGCCAAAGCTCCACGGCCCACTTGGCAATGAAAAGCGCCAGAACAATCTGAACAAATAAGCTCATCACCTTCCACCTTCAAAACTCAAACCGCACTTCCCCCAGGCGACGCCCAATCTCGTCCATAATCCGCCTCTCATCCGCCTGGTCCTTCGCGACAAAAGTCACACTGAAACGTAAATACGGCCCGGCATCATCCCAGGGGACGGTCGAGATGAGTTTCTCGGTGATGAGCCACTGCGAAACCTCCTCCGCGGTGTAGAACTCGGTGCGTTTGCCGTCCGGGTTGGTCGCGGCTCGAGGCGCTCTGACATAGAGGAAAAATGAGCCGTTCGGTTTGCGCGCCTTGAAGCCAGCCTGCGCCAACACGGTCACGAGCGCATCCATCCGGCGGGAATATTTGGCGGCGATGGTTTCAGTGATCTCCGGATGGTCGAAGCCGTGTGCGGCGGCATGTTGGATGGCCAGGAATTGGCCGGAATCGCTGTTGTCCTTGACGTCGCCGTAGGCCTTGACGAGCAATTCGTTGCCGGCGACAAATCCGCAGCGCCAGCCCGTCATGTTGAAGGTTTTACTGGCCGAGTGCAGTTCGAGTCCGACTTCCTTGGCCCCGGGGATTGCCAGGAAGCTCAGCGGTTTGCCCTCGAAGACCAGCGCGGCATAAGCGGCATCGTGGAGCACCACAAGGTTGTGTTTTTTTGCAAAGGTGACCGCTTTAGCGAAAAACTCGGGTGTGGCGCTCGCGCCGGTCGGGTTGTTCGGATAATTCAGCACCAGCACTTTGGCTTTGCTCATTGTCTCTGTCGGGACCGAGTCGAGGTCAGGCAGAAAGCGGTTTTGCTCGGTTAACGGCAGGTTGTGGACCAGGCCGCCGTAGTATTTGGCATGGGTACCGAAGACCGGGTAACCCGGGGTGGTCATTAGCACATAATCGCCGGGATTAATGAGCGCCGCCGGCAGAATGGAGAGGGCGGCCTTGCTGCCAATGGAATGGAGCACTTCGGTCTCAGGATTAATCCCGGTTACCCCGCACACGCGTTCCAGGTACCGGGCCGCCGCCTGTTTGAGGGCCGCGTCACCGTTATCGGCATAGCCGCGGTTCTCCGGCTTGCGCGCTTCCTCGCAAAGCTTGCCAACGACTTCCGGGAAGGCCATTTCGTCGGGTTCGCCCACGCCCAGGTCGAGGATTTCCGCACCGGGATGGGCCGCCATGGCGGCTCGTTTGGCGCGCTTGATTTTTTCGAACTTATAAATCGCCTGGCTTTTGCCATACTGCCGGCCGCCGATGCGTTCGGCAAACAGGTTCTGGATGTAGGATTCGGACATAGCGCTAAATGGCCGGTCCTTGTTCGTGCCAGGAGCCGGGCCTCATTCGGGTGCGAACGATAAGTTGAAAGTTGCGGGTTGGCAAGCGGCAGCACGCAAGGTACAAGAGGAAAAACGCGAATGAACATGCGAGCGCCCTGGAAATGAAATGAATCTCCCCAACAAGCTGACCTTCGCGCGCTTTCTGCTGACCGTGGCGTTCCTGGCGGTGATGTTTTCGCAGGGGCCATTCCACCAGACGATTGCCCTGGTGCTTTTCATTGCGGGCGGCGTAAGCGATTTCCTCGACGGCCAGATTGCCCGCCGTCGCAACCTCATCACGAATTTCGGCATCCTGATGGACCCGTTGGCAGACAAGATCATGGTCTGCTCGGCGTTCATCGCGTTTGTGGGTCTGGGGTGGATGCCGGCGTGGATGGTGGTGATCGTAGTGGCGCGGGAGTTGGCGATTACCGGGTTGCGCCTGCTGGCGGCCTCGAAGAATGTGGTGCTGGCGGCGGAAGGTTACGGCAAACATAAGACGATTTCGCAGATCGTGGCGATTATCTCAATTTTGGTTCAACACGCCTCGACCGGGGAGTGGGGCGGGTTCGGACGCGCGGTATTTGGGTTTAGCGTCTGGGGCAAGCCTTGGGTCAACTGGTTCACCCCTATCTCTCTTTGGGTGGCGGTGGTGTTGACTTTTGTATCCGGCTGGCTTTACCTGTGGAAAAATCGCGCGCTGTATTTGGATGATATGTGAGGGATATGGGTGCGGGAGAAATCATTCTAATCGTGGCGCTCGCGCTAATCCTCTTGAGCAAAGCCTTCCTGAACCCCCCGGCCCAGCCGGCAGCGCCAACCTCGCGGGAGTTCTTGCTCTGGATTGCCCAGGGGTTTGGGGTCGGACGAATTCCATTCGCCCCTGGCACCTTCGGCTCGGTGGTGGGCGTGGTGTGGTTCGGCCTGCTGGTGGCCAGCCGAAAGCTCTGGGTCCTGATCGGCGGCACACTGGCCGGACTGGCGCTGTCGGTTTGGCTATGCGACGTGGCCGAGAAAATGATTGGCCGGAAGGACCCCGGCTCGGTCGTGCTGGATGAGATCGCGGCGGTGCCGCTTTGTTTTTTTAGCTGGGTCGGGATTGTGCTGTGGCAGACGGGTTCGGAGCCGGGCGTCGAGGGTTTCTTTTCCGGTGAGAAATGGCCGTTCACCCTGGGAGTTGTGGCGGCGTTTCGGTTTTTCGACATTCTTAAGCCCTGGCCGGCGCGCCAAAGCCAGCATTTACCCGGCGGCTGGGGCATTACCATCGACGACGTGCTGGCCGCGGGTTACGTCAATGCGGTGGTACTGGTGCTGTATGCAGGGAGGATGCTGGTCGGGAGATAGCCTCGCCAACGGGGGACCAACCTAATCGTCGTAATCCTTTTAGAGATTACGATTACGATTCATTTCTTCATTTCTTTGGCAGCGGGAGAGTCTCTCCTGAGGAACGCTGCGCGGGCTGGTAAACCGCCGGCTTGAGGCCCTTGAGGGGGTCCGCGGCGCGATGATGGGACCAGGCCGCATAGACCAGCACGATTATCAGCAGGATGACTACGGCGGCCAGGCCCAGGACCCACCGCCGCCAATCCACTCGCGAGAGCTGGAGCATGATGAAATCCAGCACGCCGCGGGGATGGTCCGAGAGCGGCGGCGGTTCGGCGAATTTCTTGGTTTGGCCCAACTCGGCATCCAGGGCTGCCATCACCTGGGGCACCTCCATTTTGAGCAAAGTCGAGTAGGTGCGCACGAAACCGCGGATGTAAACGGGGGCTGAGAAGACATCGAAATTGCCTTCCTCCAGGGCGCGGACATGATCGCCGCGGATTTTGATAATCTCGGCCACTTCCTGGACACTGAGGTGCCTGGCCTCACGGGCCTGGCGCAATTGCTCGGCAACGGTGGACATCGCTCGAATGTTGTAGCGCGTCGGGCGGGGCATTGGCAAGGATCGAACGACTATGGAGTTAGGCGGAGATAGCCGATAAGCTTTTTTTGTAATCTGCAAATCAAACCCACCTCAGTGGGCCGGGGCGTTCATCAAATTTGCCACAAACGGACTCAACCTGCCTATTGGACGCTTGTTCGAGCGCCAGCGAGAGCTTCATCACTTAGAGCCTGGAACCTGCGTGCATCTCCCTCATCTTCGGGCAAAAACATCCCTTTCCCAGCTTCCATCTCCCATCCCCTCCAAAAAAATGACCTCCGAATCACTTTTTTTGCAAGATTTTCCGTTTTCTTACGAATTAAGGATAGATGAGTAAGCATCGATCACGCTCCGGCGCCCCCGCGGCTCCAACCTCCGATTCCGGCTTTCTGGTCAAACCGGGCAATATCCCTGTTCCTCCCAAATAAAATGACCTCCAAACCACTTTCTTTGAAAGATTTTTGATTTTTCTCCGTATTAGCTTATATGAGCACTAATCTAACCCCTTGCGAGGCCCTCCCGGCCCCAATCCGCCCATCCACACGCCGCGCGCCGCCTCCGCCGCTCCCCAATCCCGCTCAGTTAGCCGCGCTAGCCAGGCTTTTGCACTTCAAGATAGCCCCAATCGCCAAACGCTGCGGCCTGTGCGAACGCCAATTCCTCCGGCAATTCCGCCGTCGTTACGGCCGCACCCCTCAGTCCTATTTCAACCGCCTCAGGCTGGGCCTCTTCGCCGAAGGCCGCCGCGCCGGCAAGTCCGACAAAGAGCTGGCTCAAGAACTATCCTTCTGGGACGCCTCCCACCTCTGCCATTTCGTTAAACACCACCTGAAAATAACCCCCAAGTAATCTGCCCCCTCGTCGAATTCTCACGCAGCTCACTTCTCATAAAAAGTCCGAAATCTACAATCCTTTACTATTGTAGAAGCTGAATATGGAGCGCTAAATCGCCTCGTCGAAGGAATTATGAAATCTGACGCGAGGATTTCCGCCGACGAGGCTGCGCTCAAGACGACCTTCTTGAATTGCCTGGGTGCCGCCCACACCACTCGCCAATTTCCAATTATGAAAAACCTCCTTCCAATACTCCTCGCTTCCTCCCTTCTGGCCACCACCGGTGCCCAGGTCGCGGACACGGCGTCTCCTCTCACCGCCCAGCCCGGTAGTTCCGCCACCTTGCAATCCACGCCCCAGATCAAGCCGCTCCTCTGGCAAGTCGGCGCCAGGGATGAATGTTCAACGGAGCACCTCGCCACCGAGCAGGTTACCAACGCCACGACCGGGGCCATTACCACCAAGACCCACCGCTACGTTCAGGTAGGAGCTGGCCTCAACTACCTCGACGATTCGGGCCAATACAACGAGTCCAAGGACCTCATCGAACTGATGCCAGACGGGAGCGCCGCCGCGATTCGCGGGCCGACGAAGGTTCATTTCGACCCTAACATTAACACGGCCGGTGCTGTGAGCATCACAACCCGCAGCAATCGCGTTTTCAAAACGCATATCCTCGGTCTCTACTGGTATTCCCCCGTTACTGGCAATCGAAGCCTTATCTCGCTCACGCGCGACTCAATGGGCGAACTCCTGCCGCCTAACCAGATCGTTTACAGGTCGGCGTTCGCGTCCGTGCGTGGCAGTATCCGCTTCACGTGCACGCGCGCCGGGTTGGAAAGCGACATCGTCCTGGAACAAAACCTTTCTCTACCGGATGGGTTCTCTCCCGACTCGGCCCGGCTCGAGGTCTGGCACGAGTACATCGGAGCCCCAACCCCTGCGCGCACACCAAAGGTCCTTCAAGCTGTGACCGACCCGGTACTACGGTCCACGATGGTCGAGCCGGACCTCACGGATGACACACTCGATTTCGGCGACCTCTGGCTTCCGCTGGGGTGCGGCTTTTCCTCATCCGCCACCCCAAACCCAGCCCAGCCCAATGCGGCAACCCAGATTCGGGTCCCAAACCTGGCCCTCGACCCCGGCAAAATCCCGGTCGCGAAACACTGGGTCGAGGTCAACCAGAGATCTCTGCTGATAGAATCTGTTCCGTGGTCAGCGATCCGCACACAACTCTCGTCGCTACCTCAGGCCAGTAATGCCAAACCGGCGACCCTGAAAGGGAAGGCTCTGGCCAAGCTGCTGCCGCCGCCGCCAGCTCGCAGAAAGCAGACGCCTACCGGCAAGGCCATCAAGCTAGCCAGGGTACCTTACAATCCCACAGGTGTGCTTCTGGACTACATCGCCGTTTCAGGTAATGGGGACTACACGTTCGACACAGGAAACACCTATTTTGTGCACATGGGCTACTTTGGGGGCACTGTGACCCTCCAACCAAATTGCGTGATCAAGGAGGATGGCAGCTCGCTGCTTATGTATGGCACGGTGGTCTGCAATGGAACTTACGACTCACCCTCTATCGTCACGACAAAAGATGATGATCTTTTCGGGGAATCCCTTCCCGATGGCTCCCCAACCTACAACACGCACAGGCCTGCCGTCCCTCAGGGGACAGGCCTCTGGATGTATTGGGGGCCCAATTCCGTCAGCGGCGTCAAGGTCCGGTGGGCCGCTAGCGGCGTAGTTTTCGATGGCGGTAGCGGATCCGTTTCCGACTCGGCTTTCGAAATCTGCGGCAACGGGATCGGGGCAAATGATAACGGGCTCACTCTCAATAATGTGACCATGTGTGCGGTGGGCACGCCCGTTTCCGGTGTTGATCCTTGGGCACTCTCCGGCAGCTATTCCGACCTTTGCGCTGGCGATTCCGACGGGAATGGCCTGCCCGACGCCTGGGAATTCCGCTACTTCAACCGAATCGGCATCGATCCAAACGCCGATCCGGATGGAGACGGCCTTAGCAACATGCAGGAATACCAAGCTGGGACGGACCCAACCAACCCCGATACGGATTATGACGGACGCACCGATGGCCAGGAAATCGCCAATGGAACAAACCCCATCGATCCCACCAGTGTGTGGGCCGTAAAATTGGTGCATTGGACCTTCGACGATTCAGGCTCTTGGCTCGGCGATCATGGTCAGGCCCCGACATCCGCCACCAATCTCTCATCTGTCCCTACCCTTATGACCGCCGCGGTTGTTGTGGACAATCCGAACCCCGCCCTCCTCCAATACCGCGAAGCGGAGGCCAACGGATCTCCTAACATCAACTGTCAGCAGGGCAGCATCCGATTTCTGTTCAGTCCGGACTGGAGCAGCACCGCGTTGGGTGGTGCCGGTCCCGGTTCCGCCGCAAGACTCATCGAAATAGGGTCCTGGAATCCCGCCGATCCAGTTGGCTGGTGGTCTCTCTGCGTGGATCCAGGCGGAAATCAATTCATGTTCATCACCGGCGAAGCGGGCAACACGATGACAAATCTGGTTGCACCCATCTCCTGGGTCGCCACTCAGTGGCATCAGATTGTTCTAACCTACACTCCCACCGACAGCTCTCTCTGGATTGACCTCCAACTTATAACCAACGGAAGTGGTGTAGCCTTCTACCCTAATGCCTACGAGCGTACCGCGAGCGGGCTCCGAGTCGGCAGCGATGCCACTGGCAATAACCAAGCCCGAGGCGCCTTCGACGAACTTGAGACATTTAACTTCCCCCTCTCGCCCGGCCAAATAAATCGCGCACTCGGGCCCCAACCGCAATCACCTTGCACTCCCTATCAACCCGTCTCGTTACCAGGGGTTAGGTTCAGTTTTACCCCTCCACCAGAGCCGGGAGTAATAAACGAACCAATGGCGTTGCCAGGAACAATCACGGCGGCGACGGGAACCGCGTATTGTAATGGCAACGTTACATGGAATATAAACGCACCAACTGCCACTTGGGCCTCCGACGGGTGGTCGCCTCAAGGAGGATCTTTGCATCCGCAGACCCAGCCTAGCTCGGCCACTACAAACCAAGGCCCGATTTCCTTTGTTCCTCTATCGAACGGCAGGATTGTCATTACCGCCGGGGCCTTCACCGGAAGCCCCATACCGGGCTGGGGTATCACTGGCATCTGTCCCGCCACAGGCACCTATGGCCAAGAGATCCTTTTCACCGCCTTACCTCCAGGACGCCTCGCATATTGGTCTTTCGATTACAACCTGGATGGGGACGGCAACCAAGATCCTTCGAGCGCTATCAACGTCAGCGCCGCCTTTAGCCGTTCCCCTTTCGGCCAAGGGTTAAACTTCGACAGCCCTGGTGCTATCGAACTGAAATATCCTGCCTTCCAGAATGACGCCGTAACCTGGCCCGGTTTTGCCAACCTCAACAACCCAACCGCCTGGGACCATTCCTACGGCACTCCAAACATAAGGAGAAATTGCGGAACGATTTGTTTCTGGTTCAAGCCCAACTGGACCAGCGGCAGCGCGTCCACGAGCACTGGCACGTTCCTGACGATGTTGTCGGGGTGGACCCTGAGCTGGACCCAGAACGGCAGCGCGGTCCAGTTTAGCACCTCCAATGGCGGCACGCCCGTCGTTCACCTTACGCAGAGCATAGCCTGGACCCCTAGTAACTGGTACCATGTAGCCGTCACCTATTCGGTCACCAACACAGTCCTTTACGTAAACGGCCAACAAGTTGCAACCGGCAGCGGTATCGTCCTTGCCACCGCAAATGTCGCTCTCGGCTTTCGAGTGGGGAGTGATGGGGGTACGCAGCAGGCCAGGGGCATCCTTGACGAGCTGGAGACGTTCAATTGTGTTCTGTCACCCGACCAGATTTCCTCAGATTATCTGGCAAAATATACACTGGATTCCGACGGCGACGGCTTGACCAACCTCCAGGAGTTTGCTCGCGGCTCCGATCCGAACGATCCAAACGACCCTCCCCCCTCCAACCCGCCGCCACCCTCAGACCCTAACGATACAACGCCACCGACAATCCAGCTTCTCCAGCCCATCAACGCGACGCCGGCCCCATAAACCCTATACCTATGAAAAACAGAATCTTTTCCTGGCCAACCCGCACGACATCGCTTCTGCTCGTGATCTCGCTCCTATCGGATTCGGCACCCAGCTCTCTGTGGGCTGTCATACCGGAACCCACAGTCCAGGTGCCCGCCGTGGCGTCGCCGGAGCAAGCAGGTCTCGGCAATCAGGCCATTAACCAAAGCCCCGCCCCGGACCCCGCTCCCGGTCCGGCCCGTCCGATGTCGGCCCAGCCTACGGATGCTGAAATCTCCGCCAAGTACGGGTTGGCGTGCTCCGGAAGGGCAACGCCTGGCGAAAATCAGGCGCTCGCAGCAGCAATGGGGAAATACGCTAATCGCTCACAACTCGAGGACCAGTCCGCCCTGCTTGCTTTCCTCCAGCAGTACCCGCTTTCGGGATGGAGAATGTCCCTAATGCTTGGCCTGGGAAATGTGTGGTTTCATAGCGGCCACTTTTCAAAGGCGTTTAACGCCTGGGAAGAGGTATGGTCCGGCCGCAAAAGTGGCCTCAACTCGCAGACGAAACGCCTGGCTGACAGCGCTCTCGTTCAGCTCCTGCACGCAAATTCCTGGCTCGGCTCCTGCGAAGAGCTGGACCAGTTGCTGGCCGAAGCCAGCGGGTGGGAGATGCGTGGTGGCGCGGCCGAGATCGCGACCGAGGCGCGCGAGACGCTCTGGGTCGCAAGGAACCGGCCAGAGGTGGGTTTCAAGTGTGGATTGTCTGCCCTCCTGCAACTCATTCCCGGCGCAACAACCAATTCGGCCGCCGCGAGCCTCCTCGAAACGAAAACCACCCTTAAAGGCATCTCTCTAGACCGGCTCAACGAATTAGCCTCTAAATGTGGCCTGAAATACCAGATCGTCCGCCGCACACCAGGCAGTCCTGTCCCACTCAACTCACTCGTGCACCTCAAACTCAATCATTATGCCGCAATCACAAGACGGGACCACGATCGCTACTTGGTTAGCGATCCCTCCTTCACCCGTTTCTACGGGCAACAAGTCTGGATGACAAAGGCCACGCTCGACGAGGAGTCCGATGGCTATTTTCTTGTCCCGGAAGGATCACTGACGGAAGGGTGGAGACCTGTCACCTCGGAACAGGCGGCAACCGTCTGGGGCAGGGGACCAACCACGGGCAAGGACCCAAACGCCCTCACTCCGCGGGACGCCCAAACGCCCCGGCCCTGCCCGCACGGCATGGCCCAGGCTGGAGCACACCTCATGCTTGTTAGTCTGAACCTTCAAGACATGCCTATCGGGTACGCGCCTCCTATTGGCCCGCGCATCGACTTTGTGGCCACCTACAACCAGCGCGACCCGTACATGGCCCTGTACTTAAAACCCTTCAGCGCCTCCAACATTGGTAATCAATGGACGTACAACTGGTTCTCCTACATTATCGACGGAAGCACTTTTGCGACTGGCGATGCGCTTCGGGGCACTGTCCAGCGATTTGTTCCAGGTGGCGGGATGATCCAGCATGCCGGATACAATTCCTCCACCGGTTACTACACGACCGATCGTGACGGCTGCACTCTGCAGTACATCGCGGGCGATGCTTCCACACCCGAACAGTACCAACTCCTCTGCCCAGATGGTTCAAAATTTATCTATGCTCACCGACGTTCGTCCAATTTCGATTTTAACACATCTTTCGAGCGCTTCGTCATGCTTACTGCGGTAGTTGACCCGGCGGGAAACACCGTAACACTCACCTACGACAGCCAGGAACGACTTCAGTACATCACTGACGCCGCAAACAAAACCACGACTTTCTACTACGACACTATTCTGTATTACGACAGCCAGCCTCAACTGGGTGACCAACCCTGGGACCCATGGAAGATCTCTCGCATTCAAGACCCCTTCGGTCGCGTTGCCTATTTCCAATACGGCCCGAACGGCGAACTGGAGAAGATCACTGATGTCATCGGCATGAGTTCAACGTTTGCCTATGGCCCGGGCGATTTCCTCAACCAGATGACTACCCCTTATGGAGTCAGTACATTCAGTTTTACGGAGTCGGGCCTCACCCGAACCCTCACCATGACCGATCCCAACGGTGACCGTGAGTACGTCATGTACATCGACGCCATTGACCTGACGGTCAACCCCACCTTCCCGGCCACCGAACTTGAGGTGCCTACCACAAGTCCGACTCTCGTAGCCGGATTTCAAAACTTTCGGAATACCTTCTACTTCGATAAAAAAGCCATGAGCCTCTATGGCTCCCAAGTCTCGCCATCTGCACCTGCTGCCATTCTGACGACGGCAACCATGTACCACTGGCTTCACGACGATGACAACGGCGCCACGCTTTGCTCCGGGATTCTCGAAAGCATAAAGGCCCCATTGCAAAGCCGCATCTGGTTCCTATACCCCAGCCAGAATACCGCGTCACGCAGTAGCGGCATTAGCCTGAGGACCCCTTCGGCCATCGCCCGCGAGGTCGAAAACCCCGATGGTTCGGGCACCGCGGTCGATCAAGTCTATCAATTCCAGTATAACTCCCAGGGAAACCTCATCTCCTTCACCGATGCTGCTCCGCTCAACCGCCAAACCATCCTCGATTACAACGCCAATGGCATCGATCTTTTGAAGGTCCGCCAGACCACCGGCGGCATCAACGATGTCCTGGCCGAGTTTGGCCCGTACGACGCCCACCACTGCCCTTCCACCTACATTGACGCCTCGCGCCAGACGTGGAACTTGACCTGCAACTCTGCTGGTCAACTCATTCAGACCACCAATCCGAAATCCGAAGTCACCCGCTTGGTCCATGACTCCTCCGGCTACCTCCAAACCCTGAATGAAGATTGGTCGGGCGGCACGAAAACAACCTCGCTCGCGTATGACTCCTTTGGCCGGGTTCACACCGTCACTGATTCCGAAGGTTATGTCCTGACCTTCGAGTACGACGCGCTCGACCGGGTGACCAAGGTCACCTATCCCGACACTACCTTCGAAAAATACGATTACTCCCGCCTTGACCTCATCCGCACCTGGGACCGTGCCGGCCACCGGACCCAGATCACTTACGATGCCGTTGGCCGGCCTCTGTCCGTCAAGGATCGTCTGGAACGCGTAACGCAATTCTCCTGGTGCAACTGCGGCGGCCTCTCCAGCATTACTGACCCGATGACCCATATCACTTCCTGGGTCCGCGACCTCCAGGGCCGGGTCATCGAGAAGGATTACCAGGACGGCAAAAAGGTCCATTACTCCTACGAACCCAGAAGCGGCCGCCTGCAGACGGTGACGGACCCCAAAATGAATCCCGCCGGTGCCAACCAGGTCAAACAGTACACTTATTTTAGGGATGACACTCTCAAGGGTGTCACCTACATCAATTCGGCCATCGCCACTGCCCCCGTGAGCTTCACTTACGATCCGAACTACCGGCGGTTGTTCTCGATGACCGATGGGTCTGGCACTACCTCGTTCAGCTATAACCCGATCAATCCCAGCGGCATGCTGGGAGCCGGGCGGCTCGCCCAAGAGATCACACCCATCGGCGCCGTCATCTTCCACGGATACGACGAGTTGGGCCGCGCAACCGACAGGCAGATCGATAATATCGAGGAATTCGTGGTCTTTGACGACCTCGGACGCGTAACCAGCCATGTGAGTCCCCTCGGCACCACGATCGCAACTTACCTCAACGCAACCCCGAAGCTCAGTTCGCTCGTGTACCCAGACCAGCAATATGACCGCTTAATCATAAACTTCGGTTACTTCAACAATCTCGGTGACCAGCGGCTCCAGAGCATTGTTAATAACACACATAACGACGCCAGAGGGCCCTACTCAACCTTCGGCTATCAATATGACGTACTCGGCCGCATCGCACAATGGACTCAGGACTATGAATTCCCCACTCAGGACGGGCGCATAGTTAATCTCGAAAACGACCGCGAAGACCAATTGCTCTCAGCGACCGTCTCGCCGCAAAATGGCTCATCTTATCCAGCAAAGGGTTACGCCTACGCCTACGATGCCTCGGGGAATCGAACCTTGGAGCAAATCCAAAACGGACCGACCTATACCCTCCCTCCCAATCCCCCGCACCTCATCCCGGTGCCCTTCTTCCCAATCCAAAAGAGCAAGTCTGATTACGACTCCGTCAACAAGCTAGTGGCTCGCACCGGCAGCGGTTCAACACCAGTCCGGTTTCGCGGCACCGTCGATGAGGCCGCAAGCGTTACCGTCAATGGTCAACCCGCACAAGTGGACGCCGACCCCGCCAGCGGCACAGGTGGCAAGCTCTTTACCGCCACCATTAGCCTGGGGACCGGTTGGCAGACGGCTCAAGTGGTGGGCAAGGACTACGACGGCGCCAACGGCGGAAACGTCGCTACGAAAAACTACGACCTGTATCTGACCGGCGACGTTGACAAGACCTTCAGCTACGACGACAATGGCAACCGCACCGGGTTTACGAGCGCAAGCGGCAATATGAGCTACGAGTGGGATGCCGAAGACCGGTTGGTCGCCGTCAATAACGGTGCGCTACGCTCAGAATTCTCTTACGATGGTTTCAGCCGGTGCGTCCAGATTCTCGAAATGAACAACGGTAGCACCACCAGCACCAAACGCTTCGTGTGGAGCGGTGCCCAGATGTGCGAAGAACGTAACGCAAACAACAGCGTCATGAAGCGATTCTACCCGGAAGGCGAGCAGGTTGCCGGGCACAATTACTATTTCACCCGGGACCACCTCGGCAGCGTCCGCGAACTCGTGGACGTGTCCGGCGCCGCTCTCGCCGCGCAATACGATTACGATCCTTACGGCCGAAGAACCGTAAGCGCCGGGGGAGCTGTGAACGCCGACTTCGGGTTCACCGGCCTCTATTATCACGCCCCAAGCGGACTGCACTTGGCCCTGTTCCGAGCGTATGATGCCGAGACCGGAAGATGGCTGAATCGGGACCCCATTGCGGAAGATGGCGGACTCAATCTTTACTCCTACGTTGCAAATGACCCCGCTGGTTCGCTGGACCCCATGGGGTTGCTTGATTATTATCATTCCAGCGGTACTTTTCTTCAGCCGTCCGGTCCGGTTCCATATCTGGAAGGCGATACACCTTTGGGCAACATAGGTGCTGCGTTATACAATGCTGTCCCATTGGCCTTTAATTTTCTGTTCGGGGGATTGTCCGACATAGGAACCGCCGAAGGAGCGGCAAGCGCTGACGGCAATTATTGGGCTATGAGCACCGCTATTTTGACCGATGGTGCGCAATTTATTCCCGGCGAAGGATCCGAAGCGAATGCAGCCGCAAAGCTAGGAAAGCCTAGCCTTAGTGCATGCAAGAATGCTCTTAAGAAGGTTTATGACAGGCTTGGGAAGCTTCGCAAAGGCAAGCCTGGGAAATTCGGCAGCCCACAAAGGGGTACACCAAAAAAGGGTTATCGCCTTGATCCGCCACACCCCGATGCAGTCCCGGGTTCCCCCGAAACCAAATACCACATAAACTGGTGGGATTACACAGGGGGCAAAAAGGGGACAGGCGGTCGGTATGGAGCCGAGCCTATCGAATGAACCCTATGGAGTCTTTCAAAATAGAAAACTTTCAGCGCCATAACGCCGGTGCGGATTTTCCCTGGTTTGAAACGCTGCTACCGCATGAATGTGCCTCCCTTAAAACGCGTCTTGTTGATCGCCTTGGCCTAGTCACATCCACTGACAGCTTACCATTGGTGCAGAGACTTAACGATATCTCTTCCGTTGTTCGCGTATTTAGTCCCGTCGGCGCCGTTCTGGATCTGGCCGCAATATTCCACTCTTTAGGAATAACTCCATCCGCAACAGTCCTAATCAACTGGTACCGCTTCGATCAGATTGATAGGATGAAGTTCAGTGACCTCTGCCACAACCTAGAAGACGTGTGGTATCCTGCGGCGGACGACATTGACATCTTTGACACTTCCTTACACTGGATAATATCTCTCACTCATTACGGCAAGATCCGAATAGTAAGATTGAATGGGAAAGGCTCCCACCCCTGCCCTTAGTCTTACAAACATACCGAGACACGCTTGAATGTAACAGTTTAGCTCGTATCCCAGCGAACGGCTCTGGAGCCAAAGCGCTGAACAACGCAGCGGCGAACGGGGCTTTCGGCTGAGGGTTTGCGATAGGGACGAAAGGACAGGGTGACGTCTCAACAGCGCAGGTGAATTCTTGTTCTTTAGAAAAATGAACTCGCTAAACTTCAGAATATCGATATCAAGCCCACCGGATCGCGAACGACTGGTAGCCGAGGTGTTCGCCGATAATGCTCAGTGGGCTGAATTGAACCAAGAGTCGGCGAACCTTACTTTGGAGCTGTACCCTCGGCAGGACGGTCAGCCCTGGGTTTTCGATTTCGAGCAAGCCCTTCGTGTGTTACAGGAAGCTAAGGAGAGACTGCTTGGGGAGCAGCAATGAGAGGCTCGGTGCGACGGTGCGCCCGGAATGAGAAGTTCTTAAGTATCGTTAACTCCGTCCAGGCGAACTGATCTCCTCAATTTCTCTTGGTACATAGTTTAAGTTTGCCGCCGGTTTCCCGCTCGACCCAGATTACGTACTCCTTAAAGAGTTTGGCGTAGTCAAATTTCTCGGGTTCGATTGTGCCGAAGTCGGCGGCCACGGAGTCAATCTCGGACGTCCATCTGTGCCATCGCGGATGAATCCAAATGCTTTTTGCCTTTTCGTGGCGATCATTTCTTCGTTCCCTCAGTTTCCTCCTGTTCAACCGATTCCCTTCACGAGAGTCAATAGGCACCCTTCGTGCCTCCATCTCATACTTGATACCCATGAGAATGGGATCATTTCATGCTCATCGCATACTTGGCGCCGTATCGGGCCTGCCGCCCGCACCGCATAACGGGTAACGCGCCGGCATTAAGAAAGAGGACCTATGTTCTCAACCTGTGTTTTGTGCCCGCCCCTCAACCGGGGGCGTCTCTCCCTTTTTGTCGTCCGCCGGCTGGCGCTTTCCGGTGTTTCGCCGTTGCACGCTCGGCCTGCTCAAATCATCAAGTCCAGGTGGAGTCAAGGTTGCGTCAAGGTTCCAGTCAAGGTTGAAAACCCCTGAAATCAAGGTGAATCAAGGTAAATCAAGGTTGATATTTTTTTCCAATCAAAGCGCTTCACTCCCCCCCTCTCTTGGGCTGCCTGGGTCCTCCTGGGGACTGCCGCTCCGACTTATGTTATCCCGTTCTCCTTTTCAGCGTTTCAGCGTTTCAGCGTTTCAGCGCTTCAACGTTTCAACTTTTATCTCTTATTGCGCCATCTGTGCCAAAATGTCGCACTTTTTTTCAGCCATGGCACACCGTGGCACACTTTTCGTGTCACACTCTCTAGGCGCCCTCCAACCCTCCACTGGCCTCACTAATTGATGTAAGCATTCATATTTAGAGCACCTTACACATCTTTTCGGCCGCCTTGCTACACCTCCGGCCCGCCACGCAAACGCTTGGCACGCTGGTTGCATTGTACCTGGGCCAAGTGAAAAGAAGGAAACGAGAAGCCGTCCCCCAGCACGCCATCCATCTCGACGGCAAATTTTGATGCCGACGTTCCTTACAATATATAGAGCTATGATGAACACAGCCGCGCGCCACCAAACCTCGGCCACAACCCTTAACCTGCTCCCTGCCTCCAGGGTAGTTCCTCACGGGGACTCCCATTCGACCAAATTCGACTAAATTCGACTAGATTCGAGTAATTTTTCCACTCGTATGAACCCCGCTCCTAAAAAACCCCGGCCAAAGGAAAAAAGTTTAAACAAAATCGCCGCCCGATGGAAAATTCCGCCTGCTGATCGCCATAAATATATAGAGCCTGCGTTGTCGCAGCCTCGTTGAATGAATATGAACATTGAACTGATGACGATGGCAGCACGGCCATGGGAAGGCACCCGGTCAAGTCGGTCAACAAACGGTAAACTTCCTCCCCCGCCGCCCCTCACGCAACTCGTCCCCAGCGTCCCGGCCGCTTTCGGCTATCTCCGCCTAACTCCGGCAAACCTCGCCTATTCGCGGATAAACTCGTCGCCACCGGCCGGTCAAATCGGTCAACAAACGGTAAACTTCTTGCCCCCCGACGCACCCTGACTTCACCCAACTGAAATCGAAAATCAAAAATCAAAAATCAAAAATGCAACTATGAATGACACCCCCGAAACCGAACTCCTCACCACCGAGCTCGCCAACCAGCAATCCCCAACCGAAAACCTCCGCCGGAACGGTAAAATCGCCCGCCTCCCCAAAGAAACCGCGACATGCTCAACCACATGCTCGATGATGGCCTCCCCTATCGCGTCATCATCGACGAACTCGGCGAGGCCGGCGAGGGCCTCAACACCCAAAACATAACTAACTGGGTCAAGAGCGGTTACCAGGATTATCTCAAACACCAGGACGCCATCGACCGCGCCAAAGCTCAGGTCGAATTGGCCATCGACCTCCTCCGGGAAATCGGCGAAACCGATATCGCCCACGTCCGCCGCGCTTGCAACTACGTCGCCGCCCTGCAGCTCTTGGAAGCCATGCGCGAACACGGCGACGACGCCCTCAAGAACATGTTCCAGGCCACTCCCGCCAAGTACCTCCAGGTTGTCCACGCCCTCTGCCACCAGTCCAACTCCGCGGTCAAAGCGGAAAAACACCGCCTGAGCCAGGAACTGCTGGCCGCCCGCTCCTCCCCGGCCGCGCTCCCATCAAACCAAATCAAGGTGGATCAAGCCCCAGCAGAAATCTCGGCCGAACTGCAACCCGCCACTAATCCAATAATCCACCCATCCACTAATCCGTCCGCGCTCCCATCAAGCCAAATCAAGGTGGATCAAGCCCGAGCAGAAATCTCAGCCCAATTGACCCCACCCCCGATTCCCAACGCCCGGTGCCGCCAGTAATCCATTAATCCAATAATCCATCAATCCATCAATCCACCCATCCACCCATCCATCAACCCACTTTCGAAACAGCTCCGGCTGTCGTCTCCTTAATCGGGGCACAGCCTCAGTCGTTTCGCGCTCTTTGACATTCTAATTAATTAGTTGGCTACGAGGTCGCTTCGGCTCCGGTAAGTCGCCCATGGCGGGGGCTGGCTCCTACCAGCCTCCGCCCGGGTGCCAATTGGTGCTTGACTGCCCGCACGGCCCAGGGCGTTGAGCCCATAGCCGGCCTGCTCCAGGCCAGCGATGGCAATTTCTATGGCGTAACCTCAGGCGGCGGCGACTTCAACCTTGGAACCGCGTTCCGGCTCAGTGTTCCCTTGGCGCCCATCATCCAAACCGTCAGGAAAACGGCCGGCCAGGTTAACCTGACCTGGACCGCCGTCGCCGGCCAAACCTACCAGTTGCAGTGCAATTCCAATCTCGGCAGCGTCTGGAGCAACATCGGCAACGCCGCCCTCGCCACTAACGGCACCATGGCGGGCTTTGACTCCGCACCTGCCGACCCGAGGCGGTTTTATCGTGTCGTGCTGTTGCAGTAGTCCCCGCCAACCCGCCGGGCACTCCGCTTGAGGCAAGAATGTGACGGCTTGTGCCGCCTTGTGCCGCCATTTGTGACGGCTCGACGTTCGAAATCCCACGGTAAAATGCAGAGTGTGACGCTGTGACGGCTCCACGAGGGTACTCCCACCCCCACCCCCCTCACTCCGTCACTCCGCTGCGGTTCTAAAGCATTCCATCGTCTCTCCCGGTATTTTGGACCGTGGACCGTGGACTGTGGCCTTTGTAGCGCCTTGTAGCAGCTTTGTAGCACCTTTGTAGCACCCTGATGTCGCAAAATCACTCGGTTCTATGCGGGTTGTAGCACTGTAGCACCCTGGGGACCCCAAACACACTCCCCCTCCCTGTCCCCTTCTCGGCCAGACTGTCCGCTCCCGACACCCGTCGGCGCCTACCCGCGGTCATCCACGCCTATCCGCGGCTATCCGCACCTATCCGAACTACATTATTTATTTCTTTCGCCCCCTCGGCCAAACCCACCCCCCGGGAAAAATTTTTCAACATACCTGTCCCGGAAGATCTTAGAGCGAGTTTGAAGAATCACTCACTCTGATTGTAGCAGCCGACGCAAGGAGGCTCAAATTTTCTGGCATCTTTAAGTATTGATCAGAGCCTCCTTGCGTCGGCTGCTACATTTCGTTCCCTGTTCATAATTCGGGCGCCAACGGTCTCCCTCTCCCCGCGGGAGAGGGCCGGGATGAGCGGAACGCGCCCGCCCAAAACACGGCACCTTAACCTGCGCACATAAAATCGAAAATCAAAACTCAAAAATCCAAAATCCCTCCCCTCCGCTAACTCCGTTGCCTCCTGTTTGCTTCTACTTAAAACAACACTCGCTTTAACGCATTGAACACCGCCTCATAAAAATTGCCGTGGAAAGCCTGTTGGCCAATGAATTCAACCGGCCGGCCGGGGTCCCAGATAAAGGGCCGCAGCACCCAGCAAATCTGGCTGCCGAGAAACAGGTTGCCCAGCAGCCAGGCCACCAGGACTTTTCGCGCTACGGACCGGCTGCCCGACAGTTGGCGTAGCAGCGGCAGCAGACGGACATTCCCCACCACCCCGGCCAAGGCGATAAACACGACCAGCGTGAGTTGCAGAAAAGCATACTCCGGCGAGGAGGACCAGGTTGTCGCCCTCAGCGGCGGAGTGTTCCAGACCACAAACAGCGCCACCGGGCTGAACGCCCCCAGCACCATCGCGGCATACGCAAAGCTCACCAGCACCGCCGTCAAGGATTGCCGAAACGTGATGTTGAGCCCAAGCAACGGCGCCAACATACCGTTGAGCAAGCCGTTCCCAAGCGACGTGAGCAGAATGAGCAGCGGCAGTTTGATCGCCACGTAGAACGCCTGCAATGGAGTCCACCAACAG
Organism: Binatia bacterium; assembly: GCA_035566895.1. Taxonomy (GTDB): domain Bacteria; phylum Verrucomicrobiota; class Verrucomicrobiia; order Limisphaerales; family UBA8199; genus DATMQA01. The sequence continues at coordinate 10,946 of DATMQA010000117.1, read as the reverse complement.
CCCATGACCGCCCCGTACGGTCCCGCCCCGGCCACCACCGCAAGCACGCAAAACCAAACCAGCCTGGATTCCCGGCCCACCACCCATGCGGCCAGGCCCTCGGGTTCCGCGCGCAGAAAGTAATCCACCGACTTCAGATGCGTTGGGAACGCTGGCATGAGCCTGTCTCCATTATTTTGTGGCCGTTCCCGTTAATTCGCTCCCGGCGACGCCGTCCCTGGCATCGAAGCCTGCAAGCAATCAGCCCAATAGGCCAAAAAGAACTTCTTCTCCTCCGGCAGAAACGTTCGCGCCGTCCCGACGATCGGCCGCAGAGCCGTTGTCATCTGCACCGCCACCAGCACGAAAATGACAATCCAGGTGTGCAAGCCGCCCTTCGACCGTGCTTGCGATTGAGAGAAACCGTGATCGAGAAACCGCAACCCGAAACACGTCGCGATGAGCCAAAAGAGCAGGTGCAACGCCCCCATCCAGATGACCGAGTCGGTCGATTGCGAGAACAGCCAGGCCACCGGCGCGAAACCGATGAGCAATATCGTCATCAGCAGGAGCAACCCGGCCACCAGCCCGCAAATTTCCACCAGGCGCGCCTGTGAACCGCTCAAGCACGTGAAAATGTAGAGGCTCGGGAGGCAGATCACCGCCGACACCAGCAGGCCGCCGGCGATTTTTGCGGGCGCCGCCCAAAGCTGGGTGCCGTTCGAAAACGTGCCGACCACGACCCCGTAAACCAGGCTGCAGACGACGGCGACAAAGACCATTCCCAGGATGAGCCGGCCAGAACCGGGCTGCCGCACCTGGTACATCACCCGCCGCGGTTGCCGGAGGATAGCCTCGCTCGCCGCCACTGGATTTGTAATCGGCTCGAGTTCCTCGGTACGAGTGCCGAGCGGTTCTTCGGACCGCGCGCTCGGTCTTGGCGGGAATGGCGGCGGAATACGGGGCGGAAGCGGATTAATGTTGTCCATATGCTTGTCTTGGTTTATTCACTTTGTATCACAAAGTAAGTGACCGCGCCGCTTCGCTTTTGTTCAAACTGGGGCTTTTTAGCCACGCCTTGGATTCGCCGGGACGGTTTTATCGTGTCGCGCTCCTGCCGTAGTCGCCGCCAACCCGCCCATCACTACGCTTGAGGCCAGAATGTGCCGGGTTGTGCCGCCTTGTGCCACCTTTTGTGACGGCTCGGCGTTCAAAATCCCTCGGTAAAATGCAGAGTGTGACGCTGTGACGGCTCCACGAGGGTACTCCCACCCCCACCCACACCCCCACCCACCCCGGACCGTCGCCCCTTTCGCCGCCGCTCTGAGCGATTCCCGGCAATTCCGAGTTATTCCGACTTATTCCGAGTGCAAAATTAAAAAGACACCACTGTACCATCTCACCCCCCCACTCTCCAAAATTTCCAGCTCCCTGCGGACCGTGGACCCGCGCCCCCCGAGTATTCCCGGCTAATCCTGGGTTCTCAAAAACGCGCTTGATTTCCGTCGTGGCTGGATGTATTCGGATATGTATGCCAAACATTCTTACGGTTCGGCTGCCCGGTTCACTACTGGCCAAGGTGGATCGCAAAGCCGCTGCGCTCGGCAGGGCGCGCGCCGAGCACGTCCGCCAGGTGCTCGAGGCCGATGTCGCCTCCCAGCCGCCCAAATCCAAGCGCTTCGCCTCCCTTTCCCTCAAAGGACGCTATGCCCTCGGACGCGGAAGCAGCAACGCCGCCGTCCGGCGGGCACTGGCACGGCGCGCTTATGAAAAAGATCGCTGACGCCGGGTTGCTGATTGGCTTTTTGGACCGGAACGATGCTCATCATCAATGGGCTGCGCGCATTTTCGAGCGCGAATCGCCGCCGTTTTACACGGCCGAGCCGATTCTCGCAGAAGTCGCCGCAGTGCTGGGAACGCCGGACGATGTGTTGCGCATGGTCGAAGTGGGAGATCTCGTGTTATCGCTCGAACTGAGCAAGGAAGTGTCCGCCGTCCGCGCCCTGGTGCTGAAATACAAAGACCGTCCCATGGACTTGGGCGACGCCTGTTGTGTCCGACTGGCAGAAACTCTCCCTGGGAGCGTGGTCTATACCGTGGACGAAACAGATTTTCGGATTTATCGCAAACACGGTCGCCAGCCGGTGCCGTGCGTGTTTCCCGACCGGATTGGATAAAACCAGCTTTATACCAACGGCTTCAAAACCTACGACCTGAAATAGCTGCCGACGGTCACAATTAACTCTTCGATACTGCCCTTTTGCAGATATTGATCCGCCCCCTGCTCCAACAGGGCGCGGACTGCCGCGTCATCATGTTGCATCCCCGTGAACAGGAGAATCGGCACACCCGGATGGTTTGCTCTCAAAAACTGCATCAGGATCGACCCGTTCTCGCCCGCCAGGTTCAAGTCCAGAATAATCAAGCCCGGTTCGGCCCGCCCGGCCGCTTCCATGGCTAACGATGCGTCCGCCGCCGTCACCACTTCGTAGCCTGCCAGGTTCAAGCCTTCGGCCACTACCTCGCGCCAATCTTTGTCGTCATCAATAAAGAGGACCTTCTTTTCCATGGCCCGATATTGAAAGGAAATTTCGGTCTTGACGCAAGAGTTTTTGGGCGGAATATCCACAATTCGATGCAGCACAAAAGCGCTCCGTTCACCGTCTCGAAACTGGCATTCCTCTCCCTCCTTTGGGCTGGCGTCCTGCCTGCCGGACCGGCACTGCCGGAACCGGTTCGGCTCACCGCCGGCTGGCAACTCCAGGATGCCTCCAAAGTCTCGCAAACCGGCGAGGCCCTCTCCCGAACCAACTCACACACCGACGGCTGGTTCCGGGCGACCGTTCCCGGCACGGTCCTGACCAGCCTGGTCAATGACGGCGTCTATCCCGAACCGCTCTATGGCGAGAACAATCGCCCGGACAAAATCCCCGACAGCCTTTGCCGCTCGACCTATTGGTATCGCACCACTTTCACCCCGCCGCCCGCCTTCGCCGGCAAGCGGGTCTGGCTGAACTTTCACGGCATCAATTACATCGCCGAAGTCTGGCTTAACGGCCACCTGTTGGGCACCATTAAAGGCGCGTTCATCCGCAGCATTTTCGACATCACTCCGTTCCTCGCCGCCACCGGCCCCAACGCCCTGGCCGTTCATGTCCTGCCCCAACCGCATCCGGGCGAGACCCACGAGAAAACCATTGCGAAGGGCACCGGGCCCAACGGCGGCGTCACCGGCCTCGACGGCCCCACTTTCCTTTGCAGCATCGGTTGGGACTGGATCCCCACGATTCGCGACCGAGATACGGGTATCTGGCAGGATGTCACCCTCTTGGCCACCGGGCCGGTCGTCGTGCAGGACCCCTTTGTCACCTCGGACCTGCCCAGCGCCAATGCCGCCGACCTGACGGTCCAGGCAACCGTGCGCAACGCCACGGACGCCGCGCAGACGGGCACCTTGACCGGCACGATTGAAGGAACCGCTTTTAAGCAGAACGTCTCGCTCGAACCGAAGGAGACCCGGACCATCACCTTCAGCGCGGCCACCACGCCGTCGCTTCACCTCAGGAGACCGCGGCTCTGGTGGCCTAATGGTTTCGGGCCGCAGAACCTCTACACGTTGCACCTGAATTTCGCCGTGAAGGGTGCCATCTCGGACGCGCGCGACGTCAGCTTCGGCGTGCGTAAAATCTATTACGCCCTCCCGGGCTCGGACAATCTCGCCCTCTCGGTCAACGGCGTGCCCGTCATGTCCAAGGGCGGCGATTGGGGCATCGACGAGGCGATGAAACGCGTCCCCCGCAAGCGCCTCGATGCCCAAATCCGCATGCATCAACTTGCGAATTACACCATGATTCGCAACTGGGTCGGCCAAAGCACCAGCGAAGACCTCTATGACCTGTGCGACCAATACGGCATCCTGCTCTGGGACGAGTTCTTCGAACCCCACCCGGCTGACGGCCCGATTCCCCAGGACGTGGATCTTTACCTGGCCAACGTGCGCGACAAAATCCTGCGCTTTCGCAGCCATCCTTGTATCGCCCTATGGTGCGCGCGCAACGAAGGCGACCCGCCGCCAGCCATCGGCAACGGCATTCAAAAGCTGATCAACGAACTGGACCCTGGCCGGCTCTACCAGCCCAGCTCGACCTCGGGCCGCGGCGTCAATTCGGGCGGACCTTACCACTGGCGCACCCCGCGCGAGTTCTACACCTTCGGCGAGGCCTTCAAGACGGAGGTTGGCTCGATCTCGGTTCCAACGCTGGAAGCCATTCACGCGATGATGCCGTCCAACGACTGGGAAGTGATCAACGATGATTGGGCGGAGCACGATTTCTGCGCCGGCGCCCAACAGGGCGACCGCTACCCGGAAATGATCAGCAGCCGCTACGGGTTTCCCTCCAACCTGGCGGACTTCGTCCGCAAATCCCAGCTCGCCAATTACGAATGCTTCCGCGCCATGTATGAAGGCCGGTTCGCCAAGCTGTTCGCTCCGGCCACGGGCGTGATCACCTGGATGAGCCACCCGGCCCAGCCCAGCTTTGTCTGGCAGCTTTACAGCCATGACTTCGAGCCCAATGCTTCCCTCTACGGCGCACGCAAGGCCTGCGAGCCGGTCCACATCCAGATGAACCAAAACGATTGGCACGTCATGGTCATCAACAACACCGCCGGCGCCCTCAAAGGCGTGAAGGCCAAAACCTCGGTCTATAACCTCGATGGCAGTTTGCAATATACCCACACGGACACCCTCACGGCCGGCCCGAGCGCAGCCACCGACGTCGGCGCCATTGCTTTTCCCGGCAAGCTCTCACCTGTCCACTTCGTCAAACTCGAGCTGCGCGACATCAGAGATCGGGTCCTGTCCGAGAACTTTTATTGGCGGGAGTTGCCGGAGCGCCAGGATGACCTCCAGGCCCTCAACACGCTGCCCACCGTCGCGCTCGAAATCCAAGCCAGCCGGCACGACGCCGCCGGCAAATGCCTGATTGACGCCACCGTCCGCAATCCGGCCAAATCCATCGCGCTGATGGCCCATCTGCAACTGCGCAAAGCGCGTTCGGGCCGGCGGGTCCTGCCGGTTTTTTATAGCGACAATTATCTCTCCCTGCTGCCGGGAGAAACCAGGACCATCAGCATCGAAGCCGGATCGGCGGACCTGGACGGCGATGCCCCGTTGCTGGCGGTGGACGGCTACAATGTCACGGTCAATCCCGCCCCCGGTTTAGGCGCCAAATTCCTCCGGGTGGTCCCGAACACCGACGCGCAGTTTCTGGGCGTGGCGCCCGGTCCGGCAAACCCACTCACTGAAACCACCAGCCTTAATTGCGGGGGCGGTCCCATCGGTTTCTTCCGCTTCGGCGCATCGTCGCTTGGCGTGTTTGCCCGCGATTGGGATTTTAAAGGAGGCACCGGCGCCGAGAGCACCGGGACCATCGACACCCATGTGCCCAATGCGGCTCCGGCCGACGTTTATCAAACCGAGCGCCACGGCAATTGCACCTACACCATCTCGGTCAAGAAAGGCCCCGCCTATACCGTGCGCCTGCATTTTGCCGAGGTGAAGTTCGACCCCGGCCAGCGCAAGTTCAATGTCGATGTTAACGGAAAACGTGTGCTGGCCGATTTTGACATCGCCGCTGAAGGCGGCAAAAACAAAGCCGTGGTGAAGGATTTCACGTCCATTCCGCCCGATGTCGATGGGCATATCGTCATCGCCTTGAGCCGCGGCTCGGCGGACGAGCCCAAGATTTGCGGCATCCAGATATTGCGCTAGACGGTCTGCATAATGGTTTGGCGCGTGTGCTTGACGCCTGTCATTAGGGCCGGTTTCCTTTGCTCGCTCCGATGATTCTTGTGCCTTTTCGTGCCTTTTCGTGGCTGTCGTGGTTCACGGAGAGAGCTGGGGTGAGCGGCAACAAACCGCCCGAGCAAGACCATCGCCCTGCCACGCCGCAAGGCGCCCCCTCCTACTGGCTGACGCGCTTTATCATCCTTCGGTTGCTGGGGTTTGTCTATTTCGTCGCGTTCCTGGCAGCGGCCAACCAGATCGTTCCGCTCGTCGGCGAACACGGCCTGCTGCCCGCCCATCTTTTCCTGGAACGCGTCACCGCCCATTTCGGTTCGGGTCTGGCAGGTTTTCTCCAATTGCCGAGCCTCTTCTGGCTTCACCTTTCGGATCGTTTCCTGGTCGTCATGGCCTGGATCGGCGCCGCTTTGTCGGTCACCGTCATGCTCGGCTACGCCAACGCGCTCCTCATGGCTCTGCTCTGGGCGCTGTATATGTCCTTCGTGAACATCGGCCAGGATTGGTATGGGTATGGCTGGGAAATCCAGCTCCTGGAGACCGGCTTCCTGGCGGTGTTTCTTTGCCCGCTGCTGGATGGGCGGCCCTTTCCCAAACGGCCGCCGCCCCGGCTGGTCATCTGGTTATTCCGCTGGCTGATCTTCCGCATCATGCTGGGCGCGGGTCTCATCAAACTCCGCGGCGATCCCTGCTGGCGCGACCTCACCTGTCTCTATTACCACTATGAGACCCAGCCGATTCCCAACCCGCTCAGTTGGTGGCTTCACTTCCGGCCGCACTGGTTTCACAAACTGGGCGCGCTCTGGAATCATGCGGTCGAACTTGTGGTGCCATGGTTTGCCTTCTATCCGCGAGCGGCGCGGCACATTGCCGGCGTGCTCTTGGTGACTTTTCAAATCATTCTCATCCTCAGCGGCAACCTTTCCTTCCTGAATTGGCTGACCATCGTCCCGGCGCTGGCGTGTTTCGATGATTCGTTGCTCCGAAAACTCCTGCCGCGCCTTTTGGTGGACCGCGCCCAGCGCGCCGCGGAGGCTGCCCAGCCCTTGCGCGCCCAGGAAATCACCGCCGTCGCTTTAACCGCCGTCTTGGCCGGTTTGAGCATCGCGCCGGTCGCCAATATGCTGTCACCCCGGCAATTGATGAACACCTCCTTCAACCGCCTGCACCTGGTCAACACTTACGGCGCCTTCGGCAGCGTGGGCCGGGTGCGAACCGAAATCGTTTTTGAGGGCACCGATGACTCCGTTCTCAACGAGGCCACCCAGTGGAAGGAATACGAGTTCAAAGCCAAACCCGGCAACCCGTTCCGGCGGCCGGCCATCATCGCTCCCTATCAGCCGCGCATCGACTGGCAGATTTGGTTTGCCGCCATGTCCACCCCCGACCAGTACCCCTGGACGCTCCACTTTGTTTGGAAGCTGCTGCACAACGATGCCGGCACCCTGAGTCTGCTCGCCAATAACCCGTTCCCGAGTAAGCCGCCGCATTACATCCGCGCGCAGTTCTACCGCTACGAATTCGCCCCGCCGCACGACCCAACCGGTGCCTGGTGGAAGCGGACTCTGCTCGGAAGCTGGTTGACCCCGCTCTCGGCCGATGACCCGAGGTTGCGCCGCATCCTGTCCGCCTATGGATGGATTCCTGACCAGGAATAAAACGCCAGGGCGAACGGCGGAGTTTAGAATTTAACCGGCATCCCGGCGCCGGAAAATTGAATCAGCGCGCGCGCCAGCCCGAATGCAACGAACGCAGTTAAGATTGTCAAGCCATAGTCATACTCACAGTCACACTTACGAGACCGGAGTGCGCCGCCCCCGTCGTTTTGGGCGCTCCTGCATCCCGTTAATTCCGCCTCCCATTCCAAACCCGGTCTGCCTTTATAGTCGCTCCTCGCCTCTGGGCCGGGTAGAATCCAGCGCTAATCAAATCCATGACAGCACCGGCCGAAAATGCGCCGCCGCCACGCCTGCCCGCTCCAGGAAAATTCACCGATGTCCTGTGGCCGCTCGTAATATTCGTGGCCTTGTCAATCGTGCCGGCCTGCGCGAAGTTAGATTAGATGTGGAACTGGGGTGAACAGCCCCTCGGCTGACGGATAACGAACTGAGAAAGGTTTTTGTATGAAACCGATTGGGATTCTCTTTGGAGGTTTAAGCGGGCTGCTCTTGCTTGCCGGCTGTGAAACCGTGCCGCCCGGCGTCGAGCGCGGACCTCACGGCACCATTGCTTACAATGTCCAGGTCGAGACCTCCGAACCGGGTGTCAAAATCGAGGCCAACGGCGAGTATGTGGGCACCACACCGCTGACCCTCAAAATCTTTGGCGACAAAGATGGGACCTTCCACGACTTCGGCTCCTATTATTACATCGTCCGGGCCTATCCCCTGCATACCAACGAGTACGTTCAGACCCGTGTGTTTGGCACCGGCCGGCATTTTTCACATGAGGACCGCATCCCGCAACGCATCTACTTCGACATGACCCAGCCTCCTCCGCAGTATCCTGCCTATGCTGGCCCGGGTTATCCGCCGCCTTATTATTACGGCCCGCCTTATTACTACTACGGCCCACCGGCTTATTATTACGGTCCCCCGGTGTATTACGGCCCGCGTTTCTATTTCCGCGGGCACTTCCGTTGAAACCCGGCTTCAATAGTTGAACTGCGGCGCGCCGCTATTGGCCAGGATGTAGCCGGTACGCTCGAAGTACCAGGCGAAATCGGCCCGCCCTGGCGCGTCGAAACCCATCCTCGGCCCGTAAGAATAAATCACAGGATATTTAGAGGCGCCGCTAAGCCATTTTTTGATCTCGGAATGGCCATCAGCGAAGGAAAATCCGCACGCCCCATTGTGATAGCTGCCGACGGTGTCCTGCCAGAAGTTGGGGCCGATCGGATTATTGATGAAATAGCCGTCATTGATCGAATCTGCGTGCTCATCGATGAACAGCCAGGTCTTGGCCGGCCTCGGTATCGAGGCCTGTTTAAGATATTGTTTGTACTCTTTGAACCCCCAGTTGAGGCCGACGACCGTGGGATCGGTGTTGGGATCGGAGCTGGTGCTGAAACGCCCAAAAACCGAGTTCATCGAATAACTGCGGTTGCGTGCTTTATAACCGGCCTGGACTTGCTGAGAAGAGAGGTAGTGGTCCGCCGGGCAACGATAAGCCGGAACGACGTTGGCCATGTAGCGGCCGAGCACGCCGCTGGCCACCCACGCGATGTTGGTGTTGCTGACATCCTTCGTCCCTGTGCTCGCATCCCAGGTCATCACGTTATTGACCCAGTTATCGAAGATATTGGCCTCAATCGCCTGAACTGTTTGATCGACTCCGTAGTTGTTGGCGAGCTTTTCATTGTAGTCGCTCGCATACATGTACCAGGCTATCGCCAACTGCTTGGTGTTGCTGAGGCAACCGATACCCTGCGCTTTTTGCTTCGACTTGCTCAGCGCCGGCAAAAGCATGCTCGCCAGGATGGCAATAATCGCTATGACGACCAGCAACTCGATCAAAGTGAAAGCCCCGGCACAACAGCCCTCGCTTTTATTCGTGCCGGCTGGGTTCAACCAGGGGAGATGGGGGAGAGAAACCGGTGCGTCCGAAGGCATTGTCATAAGGTGGCTTGCTGCTTATCTTTACACTATCTTCGGCGTTTTGGATAGTGTGCTTTTCAGCGCACAGTGGAAACGCCTTATATCCCGCGGTGCGGAGGCTTGTCCCCCGGCCCCCTCGGATTCATGATTCTGTCCTGCCATGATTCTGTCGGTCCATCCCTTGCAGAGCGTGGTGAACTCCGCTGGAAAACTGCTTCCGGAGGTTTTACCCTCCGTCCATGAAAGCCCAAGCCGCTATCGCCAATGGCGCCGGACAATTCTCGCTGGAAACCATCGAGGTCGGCTCGCCTGTCGGTGACGAAGTCCTCGTCGAGCTCAAAGCCGCCGGCATTTGTCACACCGACCACGCTTCGCTCAACTGGAAGCGGCCACTAGTAATGGGACACGAAGGAGCCGGGGTCGTGCGTGCGATCGGGCCTCAAGTCCGGCACGTTCAACCGGGCGAGCCCGTCCTGTTGAACTGGGCCGTGCCCTGCGGCGCGTGCTTTCAATGCCGTCGCGGCCATCCGGTGCTTTGCGAAGAGAGCAAACCCGCCTATGTGATGGAACGTTCGAAGGCGCACGCGCATGCCGAGGGAACCACGTGGCAAGGCCGGCCGGTCGAACGCTCTTTCAACCTCGGCACACTCTCCTCTTTGACGCTCGTCCGCGCGCCCGCAGTCACTCCGCTGCCGGCGGGCGTTCCCTTCACCAGCGCTTGCATCGTTGGTTGCGGCGTGATGACCGGTTTTGGTTCGGTAGTCAACGTCGCCAAAGTGGGCGCGGGCAGCTCCGTGGCCGTCATCGGCTGCGGCGGCGTCGGGTTGAACATCATTCAGGGCGCGCGGCTTTGTGGCGCAACTCGCATCATCGCCATCGATTTGCGCCAACCCAGTCTCGATCAGGCCCAGCGCTTCGGCGCCACCAACGGTCTTCTGGCCAATCCCGCGGACGCAGACTTCGCGCAACTCGCCCGGGAGGTGATGGCCCTCACCGACGGGCGCGGCGCCGACTTCGCGTTCGAGGCGACCTCCGTACCGGCCCTGGCCTTTGCGCCCCTGCGCTTGGTGCGCAACGGCGGCTTCGCCCTGCAAGTCAGCGGCATCAACGACCCGGTCACCGTCCCAATGCCCTGGTTCATGTGGAACAAAACTTACCTGACGCCGCTCTATGGGGACTGCGTGCCGGCTAGGGATTTCCCGCGCATTTTCGAGCATTACCGCCGTGGGGAACTCAAACTGGATGAACTGGTCACGCGCACCTACCGCCTGGAGCAACTGGGTGAAGCGCTCGAAGATATGCTCGCCGGCCGAAACGCGAAGGGCGTCATCCTGTTCGAGGATCCTGTGATTTAGCCGTCATTGCCGCCGAGTAGAAGAATGGCACGGCGGTCCGGCTCAAGAGCCATTGGTAATCGGTCTGGCCCTGGGCATCAAACGTCTGCACGGAATACGTGAACGCAACCCGGATTTTGGTCGCCACGCTGAGCCATTGGTGCAGCTCCGAGTGTGATCTGCCGATCATTACCAAAACTTGGCACTCGAATTGCTAAAAATCCTCGCATTATG
>DATMQA010000116.1:0-2889 GCA_035566895.1 Binatia bacterium | reverse complement strand
CGCTGTACACCGCCTGTCTACGCTCGGTTTCCTGGTCTGTGACCGGTTCGGGCAAAGGCGCCTGGCCGGTACACAGTGCCGCGGCTACCAACAAGAAAGGGACAGCCGCCCAGTCCCGCGGCTTCCAAAAAGTCGGCATGACCTATCTCGCCTGTGCGTTTCTTTTACGGCCGGTGACCACCGTTCTCCAGTGAACTCACCGCTCCGGGCGGACATGGCGGTCAGCTCCGCTTGAATGCCTTCAACCGAAGCGCCAGGCCAATGAGCAAGCAGCCGAATAAATTCGTGAGCCGATGTCCGGCTTCGGGGGGATAGTGTTGCAAAACTATTTTTGGCCCGGGACCGAGGAACGCCATTCTAAATTAAGTTCGGAGCAGAGAATTTTGATTCAAGAAACCACCGTTTCAGATTCCATTATTGCTCACTTTGGAAGGTCAACCGCCCACCGGCCGACTTTTGCAACACAATCGGGGGCAAAGCGGACCTCATCATAACGAGCCGCGACTTCCGATTTTGACCCGAAGGCGACGTATACACCCCGTGGGAGAATCTACTTGCCCCTTAGCGCCGGCGCGTATCAGGCGGACCGGCATCGGTGCTGGTGCCGTTGTGCCTTGCGCATTCGGATACGTAAGGGGAATAAGTGAGGCCGCGCGGCTCGACCTTATGGTCCAGGAAGTTGGTTTGGTATAGGTTCAACCTAAAGCTTTGCATGGATCTGGCTCGGCGAGTGATGCGCCACAATGGACCTTCGGCATCTCAAATATTTCCTCGCAATCGTCGATGCCGGAAGCTTCTCGAAAGCTGCCCAAAAGCTTTTCGTTGCCCAGCCATCCCTGAGTCAGCAGATCGCTAACCTTGAGTTCGAGCTAAAGACCAAACTCCTGCTCCGAAGCGCGCAAGGGATTATGCCGACTGCGGCCGGCAGCATCCTCTACCGGCACGCTCGTCAAATTCTGCGGCAAGTGGACCAGATCGGCTCGGACATACGGAAGGACGGCGGCAGCGAAGCCGGCCCGGTAGCTATCGGCCTGCCGACGACGATGGCCGCCATCCTGGGCGCCCCCTTATTCGAGCGCGCCCGCAAGTCGTTTCCGGGCATTCGATTGCAGATTGTCGATGGCTTGAGCGGCCATATCGATGAAATGTTGTCTCAGGGGCAACTCGATCTCGCCCTTCTCTTTCGCGACGCGGAGAGCCGCGGAATGTCGGTGATCCCGCTCTTCGACGAAGAATTCTACCTTGTAGGACGTTACAGATTTCCCCGCGAGCCTCGGGAGGCCGATTGTCCCCTGGCGATGTTGGCAAACGTACCGCTCGTGGCTCCGAGCCCGGGCAGTGCCTGGCGTCCGATGATCGAGCGCACCTTTCAGCGGGAAGGTGTCGACCTCAATATCGTTGCGGACATCGATTCCGTGCAGACGTCGCTCGCGATCGCGAACGGAGGTTCGGCCTCGACTATTCTTCCAGCCGCTGCACTGGCTAGACGCACACCTGACCTCCGCGCGGTGATACGCCGGATCGTGGGACCGACGATGTCCCGCCCAACCAGTCTCTGCCGGTCACATGTGTTGCCGGTTAGCGCCGCAGCGCTTGCCATGCGGAAACTGATCGTGACGCTCGTTGGCGAATTGCATGCGAGTGGAAAATGGCCCGGCATTAGGCTGCGTCCGCCGCCCGACTTAACAACGCTGGCCGACACCGGGGGATCGCCCGCGGCCTTTGAAAGAGAATAACCTAGAAGTCTTGCCTATAGGCGGTGTCGCTCATTCGTATTTCTGGTTGGCCCAGAAAGAGTCTATATCAATCTTCGGATGAAAATCTGGAGACGGAGAGTGGGCGCCAACGGCAAAAATGCTCCATGACTTGAAGAGCATCATGCGTCTGAACAACGAGGTCGCAGTAGTGACCGGTGCGGCAATCGGCATCGGTAGGGAAATCGCTGGCACATTGCCCGCACCCTGAATTATTTATTTCCGCAGCGGTCGTAACCCAGCCGAGCTGCCACACGCGACACAAAAGTTTCATCCGCCGAAATTGGCAAGCGGATGTCGCACGTCAGCGGCACACAAGGTCAACACCAGCAGGAGGTGAAACACGTGTCTAGAACCTCTGACTTCGGAACGTGGGGTCGATATACGGAGATTCCCGTTGAGAAGATGACCCCCGACCAAAAAAAGCCTATGAGTTCACAATGAAAACCCGCGGGCAAGTACCCGGCCCGTACAAGATCTGGCTGCAAAACCCGAAACTCATCGAAGTAATGGTGCCTTTGGGTGCTTACTACCAAGGTCACTCATCGCTATCCAAAGCCGAGATCGAGATCGCCACAAACCTGACGAACGGTCGATGGTTGGCGGCATACTCCAATTATGAACACGAAAAGATAGCAGAGAGGGACGGCGGCTTGCCGCCGGAGAAGGTGGAGGCGCTGATTGCCGGACTGCCCACCCATTTTGACGATCCCCGGCAACAAATAGTCTACGAAGTAACGTCGGCTTTAGTTGCGCCCCGTGTCGTACCTATGGGCCTCTATCGACGTGCCGTAGAACTGTTGGGCCACCCAGGCCTTACGGATTTGACCGTGCTCATTGGATATTTCACGTGCGTGTCGCTCAGCCTTATGGCTTACGACGTGCCCTCCAGTGCCGTCGGTCTACAGCGTTGAAGTCAACTTTTCTTTCGCGCTGTTTACACCAACTCGTCGAACAATAGGAGAATCCGCCGTGCCTGCTCAAACTGAGATGTTGGGCGGTCGCCTGCCGTTGTTAGATCCCTCGGCGCTGTCAGCAGCACAAAAAGAAACTTACGAACGGCTAAATAGGACATGGATTCCGTGGGCCAATGACGTTCCATTCCAGAGCAAGCTCGAGGATGGCAGACTTATCG
>DATMQA010000115.1:0-18024 GCA_035566895.1 Binatia bacterium | reverse complement strand
TGTCACGGGTCACTTCAAAACCAGCCAGTCAGGGTCGAATCAAAACCGGCCACTCCGAGGTGCTTAATTCATATCAGGTTTCTTGATGCAGGCAAGGGGCTTTTCAATTTCTTCATTTCTACTGGCTCCGTTCGTTCCACCGTTAAGTGGCGTGGTTCTCGTGTAACTGATTTCTATATCGCAACCAAGTATCTAACAAAGTGGCAAATCGTGAAGCTTCGCGAGTCGTCGAACCGTCAGCGGCAACCGCGCCTGCTTCAGCAAAACCCAATGCCTGGACAACAGCCTCGACTTCGGTGACAAGAAGCTCAACCCGGAAAATGTCGCTCTCTGGCCCGCCGTCGTGTCGCTCCGGCTTCGGAATTGGCGACTGCTCAAGCAGGCCGCGAACTCTGAGTGCCAAATCTGTGTTCGTTCGCTCCAAAACTGCAATTGTCTCGGTGAGTGTACCTCTATGAAAAGCGTCTGCTCGGCTCGTCCGCTGTCTATATGTCGCGCTGTCCATAATGTGCGAGCAACAAAGTTAAACGAGCAGAACCGGAAAGCGAGCCATTCAGCTCGCCGGTTCTGCGGTCGAAGGTTCGTTGGACTTGGATTTGGCCTTTTTGTTTTTATCCTCTTTCCCGGCAATGGCGGCGTGGTCTTTGAGCCGGTAACTCCTCCCGGTAATGGCAATCGTCTGGGCGTGGTGCAGGAAACGATCCAGGATCGCCCCGGCGGTGGGCACGTCGCCCAAAAGTTTGCCCCATTCCTCCAATGGCCGGTTGCTGGTCATGATGGTGGACCGGTTTTCATACCGGCGCATGATCACCTCAAAAAGATGCTCGCCGGAGTTCTTGGGCAACTGCTTGAGGCCAAAATCGTCAATGATTAAAAGCTCCGGGTTGAGGTAACGGCGCAGGGTTCGGTCCTGCTGGCTGAAGGCTTCGTCCTTCATGAAGTCGCGCACCAGGTCGAAGATGGAGCGGTAGAGCACCTGAAAGTTCATTTTAATGGCCTCATATCCCACCGCCTGGGCTAAGTGTGTTTTACCCACGCCGGGCGGCCCAAGGAAGAGGACATCCTTGGCCTGGCGGATGAAGTTGCCGGTGGCCAGATCATAAATGTCTTTGCGGTGGATGGCTGGATTAAAACTCCAGTCGAAGTCCTCCAGCGTTTTGAGGCCGCGAAAATCAGCGGCCTTGGTGCGGCGTTCCATCAGCCGCTGCTGGCGGACATTGATTTCGTCCTGGCAGATCAGTTCCAGGAACTCGGCATGGCCCAGCCGGTTGGCGACGGCTTCTTGCAGGCGCACGTCCAGGGTTTGCAGCAGGCCGGAGAGGCGGAGTTGTTTCAGGGTGTTTTCAAGCGTGCTCATAGACCGTTTTGGGTTGAGGGTTAAAACAATCCGGCGTCAGTGCCTCATAAGCATCCAACGACCGGATCAAGGGGTGAGTTTCCAGAAAGTCCAGTTGCGGCGACGGCCCAGCCCGTTCCAGCAACAGGCGCAAATCCCGTAAACGCCAAGTGCCGTGATGTAGGGCTTTCTCAGCGGCGGCTTCCAGCGCAGCCACGGGATGTTTGCCGGCCAGGGCCAACAGGCCATGCAATACTCGCGTTCCGATAGGGCCGCGTTGTTGAATCATCGCTTCGGCCCACGTCCCGGTGTGTTTGCCGATCAGCCGGGCCCGGTCCAACAGGTAATCCAGATTGCGGTGAATGACGTGCCGATACGGTGAATGCTGGTGGAGCGGGTCGGTGGTAAATTTGCCCGGTTCGGCCAATGCGTGCAGTGCGATTTGTTCCCGGCGCTGGTTAAAGACGCGGATCAATCGGGACTCCCAGCGCACCCACACCTGTCGCCCGACATACTCCGGGGGCACCGAGTAATAAGCCCGTTGGACCTCAACGTAGCCGTCCCGGTGGACACTGCGCGGCGCTTCTTCAAAAACCGGGAACAAGCTGGCGGGCAACGGCAACAGTTTGGACCGCTCCACCTCGTTGAACACCTTGATGACCTGTTGCCGGGTGGTGCCGTGAATGCGCGTGTCGGCCACCGTCCGTTCCCAATCTGACAAGAACAGGTTTTGTTCAGCCAAACTCGCGAACTTGCGCCCCTTGAGTGCGTTGTTTTGGCCATACTTGACACCGGCTTCGACTTTTCCTTTGTGGCGGGGCATGGCCGGCCTGGTGGGCATTATCACCGTCCCGTAATGCCGACAAAACTCTTCCACCTTCGGGTTGATGTCTGGATCATACCAATCCGCCCGCGTGACCGCGGCCCGTAAATTATCGATGACCGTTGTCTTTGGAACCCCACCGAAATGGCGATAACTGTTCTCCAGGCAACGGATAAAGCACTCTGTGGTCTGCCGCCACACCACTTCGCTATAGCCTTTGCGTGAGTGGCTCAAGACCACGCGGAAAAAATGGGGGCGCTTGCGTTTGCCGTCCACCACAACCCACGCACCCTGCCCAAAATCCACCTGAGCCTCGGCTCCCGGCTCGACCTCCATCCGCACAAAGGGGATCGGCTGTGTCTCCCGCAAATGCCGGACGAATCGTTTTACGGCTTGATAGCTGCCGACGAAACCGTGATCACAAACCAAGTCCTGGTAAATCCGTTGGGCACTCAGCCCCACCCCAGCCGCCGCTTCAATTTGAGGCGAATGCGGCTGGCAAAGACTCGGGCGACCGGCGGCGGACCCGGCGGTCGAAATGGCTGGTTTTGAATCCGGGGAAGGTTCAGAGCCGGAGGTCGCAATGGCCGGTTTTGAATTTGGATCAGGTTCGGAGCCGGGGGTCGGAATGGCTGGTTTTGGCCGGGCCAGCAGCAAATACTTGCCCACCGTCTCCCGGTTGATGCCCAGTTCTCGCGCAATCCGCCGGTTGGACCAGCCATTGCCCGCCAAAGTTAATATCGAATGCTGCAAGTTCACGTTGAGTTCGTTCATTGCGCCCAAGAGCAGCACAGGCTGCCCCATACGCAATGCTCCCCTCAAAGTGGCTGGTTTTCATTCGACCCGTTGTGGCTGGTTTTGACTGACCGCTGACAGATCGGGACCACGACACCTCCCACTTGCAGAAAACCACGTAATCGTATGCTGGAAAAACGCAGCGCCACACTTAGGAAGTTCAGCCGCAAGGGTCTGCTGAAGTTTGATGGAATAATCTCCTTTTTGGCCTGCATCGTCCGTCGCGATCCGCAGCACTTAGAAGCCTTGCAGATTTTGAGTGCTCATTAAAACCAGCGTGGAAAATAGTCGGTGACGATGACGCCAGCTTGAAACCATGCGCGGAATCCTACGCACAGCCGCTGCATTAATTTGAGCGCGCGGATACTTTAAATTCGCGGCGATATTGCTGCGGAGTTTGCCCCGTTTCGCGTAAGAAGGTGCGACGAAAGTGGCGCGGATTCGAAAAGCCGCACTGCACCGCGACTGTTTGGAGCTTCACACTGAATTCCCGGAGCAAGTCTTTGGCGAAGGTTGCGCGCAGTCGATCAAGCTCCTGATGCAGGCTCCGGCCAACATGCTTTTTGAAGGCATCTTGAATGCTGCGGAGCGATATTGGCAATTCGCTATCTAGGTCCTTGAGCGTAATAGGCTCACGGAAATGGCGGCGCAAAAACGATAATGCTTGGGCAGCGCCAGGATGCGGAATCACTAGCGTATCGGTCGAGCGACGCGGCACAATGCCAATCGGTTCGATGTAGCGATCTGTGTGCTGCGGACGCTTGCCCGCCATCATCTCGTCCAACAAGACAGCGGCTTCGTAGCCAATGCGGACCGTGTCAGGCGCAACACTGGTTAAGGGCGGATCGGCCAATTGACACAACACCTCATCATTATCCACTCCAATGACCGCGACCTGATCGGGCACTCGCAACGCTGCCAGCCGGCACACCTCGAGAACCTGCAGGCCGGCGATGTCGTTGCAGGCCATCACTGCAATAGGCTTCGGAAGGCTCTGCAACCAGCGGACCCCGCTCTGTTCAAGTTTCGGTTCAAGCTGTTCGTATTCTATGGTCCAGCTCTTGCGGGCGCGAAGTGTTGGAGAATAGACGTGAAGTCCCTTCTTGCGCTTGGCGAGATGCTCCCGAAGGAGCAATTCACGACGTTCGGAGTAATCGGCCCCCTCGAATCCCCAAAATGCGAAATGCTGGAACCCGCGCTCCAGAAAATGTTCCAACACCAAACGCACAACCGCGTGTTCATCGGTGTGCAGTGCAGGAAAGTCGGCGCCGGTACCAATGCGCCGGAGATCGACGACAGGCACGCGCAATCTGCGAATGGCCTGGGCCATGGCGGCGCCTTCGATACGCGCGATTACGCCATGCCCCTTCCAGCCATCCAACCAGCGTGGCAACGTGCTCTGCAATTCCCGCTCGTGGGAATAAACCTGCCAATGACTGAACTCATGAACATACTTGGCGACTCCCAAGAGCAAGCCGCGGCCATAGGCGCGGGAGGATTCGATCAGCACGGCCACGCGTAACGGAACTTCCTTGCGTCTGGCAGAGGCAGGCCGTTTAGAGGGGAGTTGATGGCGCAGGCGTTTCATGCGTGCAATTATTGGACTTCTTAAAATGGCTGTTTTGCTTCTGAATATGGCATGCGGATCCAGTTGAAGCAATCGATATTCGCGGATACGGTTGCAGCATAAACCAAACGTCGTGCGCTGGTTTCCTTGCGTGAGCAGGCGGGTTTCAAGCAAACGGCAATAATATCGAGCTATCCCCGAATCTGTTATGAAGAAGCTGTTTCTCCTCCCCATGGCCGCCGTCATGTGCGGTCTTTTTTCAACGAGCATGATTTCCGCTGCCGATTGCCGCATCAACCTTGGGTTGTCGTCCAATGGCTCCGTGGCCAGCCAAAGGGATGATCCCTTCGGATTGCCTCCTGCGTACGGCAACGACGGCCATATCGTGAATAACACGGCCTTCGCGCATACTGGCAACGCGGATAACGAATGGTGGGAAGTGAATCTGGGAGCGGCTCAGCCAATTAAGGAGGTTCGCATCTGGCTGCGGAGCGATAGCGACAGTTTTGACAGCCGTGACGCCAATCTGCGGTTGGTTGTCTATGACAATGCCAGCCACACCACCGAGCTTTACAGTCAATTACTGGACGGTTCTGGAATTGTATTGCCTTTCCGGAATATTGACGTCGTGCTCCCGAATGTGGTGGCGGGTCAGGTCGTTCGCCTCGAGCATCCGGTGGGCGTTTCGCAATACCTGGTGGTCAACGAAATGCAGGTGTTCAGCCAAGCGGTCCAGGAAGTGAATCTCGCGCTTGCCGGCACAGCCAGCCAGTCAAGCACCTACAGCACTTACCCCGCGAATCGAGCGAACGATGGAATAAATGAGGGGCTCGTCGGCAACGGCACGACGGGTTCGACGGCGCATACCGGTGGGGATCCCCTCCCTTGGTGGAAGGTGGATTTGGGCTCGATGCAGCCCATTAGCATGATCCGCGTGTTCACAGCCGCCGATACCGCCCAAGATCGCAATGATGATCTTGCCGTCGTAGTCTTCGACAATCTCGGAGGCACTGTGTCCTCGAATTATAACGCGGTTCATACTTCCATCGGGACGCTGCCCGGCCATGATTTTCCGAACAACAAGCAGTATCTGCTTTACACCTTTAACCCGGCGATCACCGGTCAGGTCGTGCAGGTGGCGCACTCGCTGCTGTCCGCCGCCGATCCGTACCTGGTCTTGTCGGAGGTCGAAGTGCTCGAGGCTTACACGAATACGCCTTCCATCAATATCTCCCAGGGCCCGACGAACAGCATTGTGGCTGTGAATCAATCGGTCAACCTCTCGGTGGCCGCTTGCGTCGCGGGCGCTAATGCGAACTACCTCAGTTACCAATGGCAGAGCAACAACGTGGATATTGCCGGCGCGCACGCTGCTGCCTATTCGACGCCCTTGCTTGCAAGCGTAGGTCAATATACCTACGGAGTAAAGCTGCTTTTGCCGGGCTATTCCGTCACCACCCAGGCAGTTTTTACTGTGACAAGCAACACCAACCCGCCCGTCATCGTCAGTAATTCTTTCGCGGCGAGAAGCACGTTGAAGATGACTTTAAACTTCAGCGAGGTGCTCGACCCCGTTTCCGCGACCAATTCCGCGAACTACTCCTTCAGCTCGGGACCAACGATCAGCGCTCTGACGCTGGAGCCCAGTGGAAAGGATGTCACGCTCACGGTGGGCGGGTTGGTGACTTGTGACCAGTACACGCTGACCGTGAGCGGCGTGAAAGATCTGTCCGGAAACGCAATTGTGACCACCAACCTTTCCGGCACGACGCCAAGCTACCAATTAAACTATGCTTTGGATGGCACAGCCACCGACTCCAGTAATCCTTTTGGCTTCCCTCCCAGCAATGCGATTGACGGCGACACCACCACGATAATGCACACCGGTAATGCGGACAATGAATGGTGGGAGGTGGACCTCGGCGCTGCCAGGAACATTGGACAAATCGCCTTGTGGTTCCGAACAGATTGCTGCGCCGACCGCGATGGGAATCTGGTTATTACTGTTCTAAGTGACCCGGTCAATCGAACGCCAGTTTGGACAAACATGATTGTCAACCCGGTACCGCTCACCGCCAACCCGCGCATGACGAATCTGCTTGTGAGCCCGTCGGTTACGGGGCAAATCGTTCGGGTCGAACATCCTGTAGGCGTGGCTAATTACCTGGATTTTGCTGAAGTGCAGGTGATTCCGCCGTCCGTCGGCTTCTGCATCGTGCAGTCGCCGGCAAGCCTAATCGTGGTCACCAACGATCCGGCGAGCTTTCACGTTGGAGCCCAGGGGGCCGGGCCTTTCACTTACCAATGGAAGCATGCCGGAACAAATCTTCCCGGCGCGACCAATTCCGCGCTGTTCATTCCTGTCGCTGGAGTTGCACAGGCGGGGACTTACACAGTGCAGGTGACGAGCCCGAACCGTTCGCATACGAGCGACCCTGGAGTGCTGAGCCTGGTCCCGCCTGCAGTCGTCAACCCGCTCTTGAAAGTTCAATTCAAAGGAACTCTGAGCGGCACGAGCTACACACTCGGGCCTGGCGAAGTGGACGTGACCGGCACGTTCGCCGCCCTTCAGGGAACCGAGACCATCTCGAATCAGTTTGCGCTCTTGAGCGCGGCCGCGATGGGTCAAGGCTTCAGCGTCACCAATAACATCGTGGACAAGGGAAACCGCCCTGAGACGAATTTCATTATTGAAATGGTTTTTGAGCCGACACCCGGAACGGACCAGGGAGCCGGCCAGAACAATAACTACGCGGATAGCTTCTCGATCGGGTCAATCTATTACTCAGCCAATAATCATTCTGATGCCATCTTTGTGCTGGGATATACGAGTCCGACGACTTACCGGCTCGGTATGGATGCACTTTTAGGCACAGGCGCGAACAGCTCCGGCAATGACGTGCCTACCGCCGGTGTCCTCAATCATATCGCGCTGGTATATGTGTTGGGGCCCGGTCGCACGAATAATATTTTGCGTTACTATCTGAACGGCAACCTCATCGTTGAAGATGTTGCGCCGGACAACGCCGCCTCCGCCAGTGTCGGCTCTGTATATGCCACCTTCGGTCAGGCGGTGCCGGGTTCAAGCTTCATACCCCGTGGTTTGGATGGGCTTCTCGGCGGGGTGGCGTACTCAACCTTCTCGGGCGTCTTCAGTCCAAATTACAACTTCCAGATTCCGCGGCCCCCGGCCTTAAACATCGCGATATCAGGAAACCAGCTCACGCTGTCATGGCCGGGCACGGTTTATATCCTTCAACAAAACACGACCTTGAACAACCCTTCTGGCTGGGCCGATGTGCCAGGCGCGACCGCGGGTCCAATCGTTACCAATGTGATGGCCGGAACAATGTATTATCGGCTGCGAAAACAGTAAGCTCGATGCCGTTGCCGGGGGGCGCGTAGAAAATGAAACGTCTCGGATGGTTGTCGTCATGCCAGGCCGCTCGTTCCTGCCGTTCGATAACACTCTTGAGACGGATTTTTGCCGGGACGCTTCTGCCATTGCTCATTGTGCAGCAGGCGGCGGCGGCAGTATGGACCAATACAATTACTACCGCGCCTCAGAACTGGAACGTGGCGGCCAACTGGACCGCCCCGGCCACAATCCCAAATGGAAATGGCGCAGTTGCCTGGATAACTAACGATATAACTGGCAATCAAATCATCAATCTGAGCGGGCCGATCACGATCGGCTTGCTAACGCTAGGCGACAGCAACGGCACTGACTCCTTCACGATCGCGGCCAATGGAAGCACGCTCACCTTCCAGAACAATGGCGGCGCTGCATCCCTCACACAGACGGCCACGAGCAGGGGTGACACACTGGCAACCGACGCAATGCTGGCGGATTCCTTGACTATCCGTAATGACTCGGCAAATCCGATCACGATTACGGGCAACATCAGCGGCGCTGGAGGACTGGCTGTGATCGGTCCAGGCACCCTGGTTCTCGCGGGAAACAACACGTATGCTGGCAGCACCTTCATCAACAGCACCACGGTGCGGTTGCGAGGTGGCGTGGTCCAATCACCCGTCCCAGGTTACGCGCGTTGGTTCGATGCCTCAACCGCGAGCAATCTGACGACCATCGTGGCGGGCCTCGTCACTCAATGGAACGATTTGAGCCCCATCCAGGCCCACGCCACGCCACAAACCGGCCACAGCCCATCCTACGTGTCGAGCGCACTCAATGGTCTCGGCGCGATTCATTTCGGTCCCGGTCCGGCGTACAATCCCGCCTCAAGCGACAGCTTGAACTTCTACGAGGACACGTCCATTCGCACCGTGTTCTCCATTTTCAAGGGTTCCAGTTTCCTGATCACTGACACGAACGCATACGACTTCCACCGTCCTAACGACACCGACCCCGCCGCCCCACTCTGGGTGGGCGCGCCGAACAACTGGACCAGCGCGAACATCCGGAACGGCGCTACGTACGTTAACGGCATTCTCTTGGACGGCACCGCTGTTGCCATGCCAACCAATGCCAACAACGGCTTCAACCTGGTCGAAGTGGTGTCCACCGGTTCTGTGTCGGCCGATGGCTTCAATCGCGACCGTGTTTATCACGCCGGGGACCAATGGCATGGCGAACTGCTCATTTATGATACCGTACTAACCGAGGCCAACCGCCTAGCCGTCGAGCAGTATCTGAACCGCAAGTGGTTCGGTCTTGGCGGCAACAATACTCTTCCAGCGGACACAGCCCTTACGCTCACGGGCGGTGCGACCCTGGATCTCTCGGGCACTTGCCAGGCACTGCGCTCGCTCAGCGGCTCCACCGGGAGCGTCGTGGACAATATGGCTCCTAACCCCACGCAATTGTCGGTGAACGGGAATGCGATCTCAACGAGCTTCGCTGGCGTAATCCGAAACTCAGGCGGTGGCGCGATGTCGCTGGCCAAGAACGGTACCGGCACGTTGACGCTTCAAGGTGCCAACACGTACAGCGGCAAAACCCTGGTTAACCTTGGAACTTTGACGGTTGACGGCTCAATTGGTCCTGGCGCCGTTACAGTCTCCGCCAATGGCACGCTGGCTGGCAAAGGCACGTTGGACGGGTCCGTGATCTTGCAAGCGGGTTGCGCACTGTCGCCGGGCAGCGCCACCCCAGGCACGCTCACGGTTAATGGAGACCTGATCTGCAGTAACGGGGTCCAACTTCTCTTCGCGCTAGGCACCAACGGTAGTCGTGTGGTCGTCAACGGGAGCCTCAATCTTGGCGGGACACTCAACATCTCCGATGCGGGCGGCCTTGGCGTTGGAACGTACACACTGTTTTCCGGGTTTACCAGTTTGGCGTGGAATGGACCTGCGGTTGGCGCTGTTCCGGCGGGCTATGCCGCCTCGTTCGACATGAACACAACGGGCGAAGTGAAACTCATGGTGACGCTTTCGCCCTTTCGACTTTGGCAAATTGAGTATTTCGGCGACCCCGATAGTCCGTCTGCGGCGGCGGGCGCGGACCCGGATGGGGATGGGGTGAGCAATTGGAACGAGTTCCTGGCGGGGACAAACCCGACGAATCGGAACTCCGCCTTGCGATTGATTTCAGTGACACAGGAGAGCGGGGGGCGGCGGTTGACCTGGATGACCGCGGGTGTGCGGAGCAACGTGCTGCAAGTCGCCGCGGAGCCGTTTGACGCGAGCTTCAATGACTTGAGCGGCACGATAGTCCTGCCCGCGACCGGAGACACCGTGACGAACTACCTCGATGCCGCGGCATCGACGAATCCCGGCCCGCGCTTTTACCGTGTTCGGGAAGAACCGCGGCCGCCGCTTGCGAGCGAAGAACGCCTGAAGTGGTGGCGCGAGGCACGGTTCGGCATGTTTATCCATTGGGACCCGATCAGTATTCTGGGTGACGAAATCAGTTGGTCGCGTGGCGCGCAAGTCGCGACCAATGTCTATGACAATCTCTACAAACAATTCAACCCAACGAATTTCAACGCCGACCAGTGGGTAGGAATCGCGCAGTCCGCCGGGATGAAATACATGGTGTTCACCACCCGTCACCACGATGGATTCAGCATGTTCGATACTTCCGCCACAAATTACATGTCCGATATCGGTACCACCAATATTTACAAAATTACGTCGCCGGAATGCCCATTCGGACGCGATGTGGTCAAAGAATTGGCGTCGGCCTGCCATCGTGCCGGCATGCGTTTCGGCGCCTATTACTCCCAGCCCGATTGGGTGTTTACGGGTTCCTCTTCGGCGTACTTGGACTATCTGAAAACCCAGGTGCGCGAGTTAATGTCGGATTACGGGCGCGTGGATGTCCTTTGGTACGACGGCCTGGGCGGATCCGCCGCGGACTACGATTCAGCGGCCCTGGATGCCCTGGCCCGCTCGCTCCAACCGACGCTGCTGATCAACAACCGCAACGGCGGACTCGCCGAAGACTTTGACACGCCGGAGCAGACCGTGGGTGCATTTCAGAACTTCCGTGCCTGGGAGTCGTGCATGACGATTTCCGCGCACAACCAATGGGCGTGGGGTGGAACCAATGATGGGGTAAAAAGCGTCTCCACATGTCTGAACCTGCTGGTTAACTGCGCCGGGGGCGATGGAAACATGTTGCTCAACGTCGGCCCCCGGCCCGATGGAATCATTGATCCGGAACAGGCCAATCGGCTGAGAGATATCGGCGCTTGGCTGGCCCAATATGGTCAAAGCATCTACGGTACACGCGGTGGGCCGTTCAAGCCGGGCGGCTATGGCGCCTCAACATACCAGGGAAGCACGGTTTATGTTCACATACTCAGTTGGGTCTATGATCCGGTCGTCTTACCGGCTATCCCGGCGCGAGTATTAAGCCAACACTTGATAGCGGGTGGAGCAGCAAGCGTGGTTCAGACCGAGACGAACATTGAGATCTCCGTCCCGCTAGCGAGCCGGCAAGCCACCGACACAATCCTCGCGTTGGAACTGGACATGGATGCCAGTCTGATTCCGCCAGTGGATGTGCCGCTGCCCGTATCGCTGGCTGCCGGCGCCGCTGCGACCGCTTCCAATGTTTATCAAAACCAGGCGGACTACGATGCGACCAAGGCAGTAGACGGAAATTTGCAGACCCGCTGGGCGACAGACGCGGGTACCCACCAGGCGTGGCTCGAATTGGACCTGCGCAGCGTGAGAACTTTCAGTCGCGTGGTGATCAGCGAAGCGTTTGACCGCGTGCAGAGTTTCCAGTTGCAGTGGTTTGATGGCAGCGCTTGGCAGAATTTCTGGACGGGAACGACGATTGGTAATCAGTGGTCCCAAAGTTTCCCCCCAATAACCAGCCGACTCGTGCGCCTTAACATCCTGGACGCCTCCGATGGACCAACGGTCTGGGAATTCCAACTCTTCCAATGACCACTCGCACTCAAATTCGCAATGGCTTCACGTTGATTGAACTGCTGGTAGTTATCGCCATCATCGCCATTCTTGCGGCGATGTTGCTTCCAGCGCTCGCCAGAGCCAAGGTTAAAGCTCAAGCCACCAAATGCACCAGCAACCTCAAGCAGATTGGTCTTTGCTTCATCATGTATGCCGATGACAACCGTGGCTCTTACCCGGTACATAGCGGCTGGGCAAATGTGGGGGGACAGGGACCTACCAACGCCTTCATCACTCCAGGTTACGGCGCCGAAGTGGGCGCAACGAATCGCCCTCTTAACAAGTACGCTGGTAACGTGGAGATCTTCCGCTGCCCTTCCGACAAAGGAGATCCCTATTGGCCAAATGACGTGAATAATTGCTACGATCGTTATGGCAACAGTTACTTGGTTGAGTGGGGGATA
Source organism: Binatia bacterium (assembly GCA_035566895.1). Taxonomy (GTDB): domain Bacteria; phylum Verrucomicrobiota; class Verrucomicrobiia; order Limisphaerales; family UBA8199; genus DATMQA01. The sequence continues at coordinate 5,710 of DATMQA010000115.1, read as the reverse complement.
GATGCTTTTGGCGTCCAAAAGGTGACAGATGACAATGTTTTTGGCGTTCCGATCAAAGACTCGCTGGTCGCCCGGAAACCGACGGGCAAGATCCTGATGGGCGATTGGATCTGGCATCCCAACCGGCCCCTCAATTTGCCCCAGAGTGTCTGGCATAATTATAAGGGCCAGCGCCGTTTGAACATCCTCTACGGCGATGGCCATGTGGCTGTCTCAAAATTGCCAGTCACCATGGACGTTAACCAACCCGTGGATATGAACTTTACCTGGTGGTAAAGTCGGTGGGAACTCTATCCAAACATAAAGGACTAATGAAAAGACAGATTACGAAAAGATTACTGTTGGTCGGCTCTTGCTTGTGCTGCCTGTGGCTGACCGGAAGGGCTGCGCACGCAACCTCAGCCGCCGCGACATCGGCGCAGCTGGAGGCAATTAAGAACTGGCAGGCCAAGCGCTTTGGAATGTTTATCCACTGGGGGCCCATCAGCCTCAAGGGGACCGAGATTGGCTGGTCGCGCATTCCCGGTCCGAACGGCGAGCCAGGCGGGACTGTGCCGGCGGAAGAGTACGATGCTTTGTACCGGCAGTTTAATCCGACAAACTTCAATGCAAACGATTGGGTGTCCATAGCTCAAGCTGCGGGCGCGAAATATCTGGTCTTTACGACCAAGCATCACGACGGCTTTTGTGAGTTCGACAGCAAACTTACCGATTACAAAATCACCAACCCCGAAAGTCCCTTTCACCGAGACGTGGTGAAGGAATTAGCGGCAGCCTGCCAACACGCTGGGCTGGCTTTTGGTGTTTATTATTCCCAACCAGACGAACACCATCCTGACTATCGCAAGCCCACACACGAAAAATATGTGCAATATATGCACGGCCAGGTCCGTGAATTGCTCTCCAACTATGGCCCGATTTCCGTGATCTGGTTTGACGGGCTGGGTGGTTCAGCCAATGATTGGGATGCGGAGCGGCTATTCCCGACGATCCGCCAACTCCAACCAAACATTCTGATCAATAACCGCTGCGGCTTGGCCGGAGATTTCGATACGCCCGAGCAACGCATTGGCAGCTATCAGGACGAGCGGCCCTGGGAGACCTGCATGACACTTTGCGAACAGTGGGCGTGGAAACCAGATGATCGGATGAAATCACTTGAGCAATGCATCGCAACACTCGTGCGCTGCGCCGGTGGGGACGGTAATTTGCTGTTCAACGTCGGCCCGATGCCGGACGGTCGAATTGAACCGCGCCAGGTTAAGCGCATGAAAGAAATCGGCCAGTGGTTGAAAAGAAATGGCGAAAGCATTTATGGGACCCGAGGCGGTCCGTGGAAGCCCAATCGGGCCCTGGCCTCGACGCGCACGGAGCGGACGATTTATCTTCACGTTTTCCACAGTTCTTCTAACGCAATTGAATTGCCGGACATCCCGCGCAAAGTGGTTGACGCCGCCTTGTTGAACGGCGATAAAGTCGAATTCACGCAACAGGATGGGAAACTGCGGCTCAGGATTCCGCAGCGCCAGCCCATTGATACGATCGTGAAATTACAACCTGAAGGAACAGCGATGGATCTGCCTGCGCTGGAGATACCACTGAACTTTGTCGCCGAGGCATCAAACATCTACCAGAATCAAACTAATGATTATGGCCCGCAGTTTGCCTTCGACGGGGACCCCCAGACGCGGTGGGCGACAGATGAGGGGACGAAGCAGGCGTGGATAGCAGTAACTTTGAATTCGCCGCGGACAGTCCGGCGCGTGAAGATTTCCGAGGCTTATAACCGCGTGCGAAAATTTGAGTTGCAGCGGCGCGATGAAGGTAACTGGAAAACTATTTTAGAGGGGACAACCTTAGGCAGTAATTTTCAGCAGGAATTTGCGCCAGTAACGGGTCGTGAGTTTCGGCTGCGGGTTCTGGACGCAACTGAAGGACCCACTATCAATGAGATGGAATTGCAATGAGCCCTGCTGATACTTCTTATGGCGCTTGGGTCTGGTCGCTTTCGTCCTGGACTGGAACCATATCTATCACAGCGATTTCCTGATGGTCGCCTTTCTGCTGCTGGTCTGCTGCCTGGCCATCATGGTAGTAACGAGCTTCCTGTTTCCCGAGCGGCTCAAACCTGAAGCACGGGCCGCTCGTGTGGGAGAACTGGCGCGAACCGTTGCGTCTCGAAGCCGGGGTTGGATTTGGCAATTATCGGTTGGCTGCCGTTGTTGTATTGGCTACGTTTGTTGGGCTTTACCTAACGTTCCCATGACGAAATGAAACTGCCGGTTCTAAGAACATTGTTTTGTTTAGCGGCGGCCGCTTTGCTCGGCGGTTGCGCGACACATCGAGTGACGCAGCGGTATGCGTGGGTCACGGGGCTCAAGCCGGAGAAAGCCGAGTATTATCGTCGCCTTCACGCCGAACCGTGGCCGGGCGTATTGAAGGAAATTAAAGCCTGCCACATTCAGAATTTTTCCATTCACGAACGGGAGATCGACGGCAAGCTGTATCTCTTTGCCTACCTCGAGTATGCGGGCTCCGATTTCGAGGCGGACATGAAGAGGATGGCGGCGGATCCAGAAACGCAGCGTTGGTGGAAAGAGACCGATCCGTGCCAAGTGCCGCTGCCGGATGCCGCCGCGGCAGGAAAGACCTGGGCGGACACGAAGGAGATTTTCTATTTGCCGTGAGTACTTCCCTGCTCAAAGACAAAGTGATTTTTCTGACAGGAGGGTCTTGCGGAATTGGCCGCGATTGCGCCCGGGCCTACGCCGCCGAAGAGGCAAAAGTGGTAATTGTCGCGCGTGATAAGGAGGGTGTGGAAGCGACTTCCGCCGAATTGGGCGCGGAACATATGGGCCTCGTTTGTGATGTTACCCGCGATGCGGAAATAAAGGCCGCCATTGAAAAGTCACTACAGCGTTTTGGCCGGCTTGATGCGGTCCATAACAACGCAGGGATATCCTCCCCCTCCAAAGCCCTTCATCAGACAACCGATGAGGAATGGGATGAGCTGTGCGCTGTGAATTTAAAAGGCGTGCTCCACACGACGCGCCACTCCTTCGGCGCTCTCGTTGCCAGCAAAGGCTGCATCCTCAACACTTCCAGTCTGGTCGGCGTCATCGGCCAGGAACTTCACGCCGCCTACACCGCCACCAAGGGCGGGTTGAACGCACTCACGAAGTCCATGGCATTGGATTACGCCAAGTATGGCATTCGCGTGAACGCGGTTTGTCCCGCGGGCGTTTGGACGCCGATGTTGCGGCAGTGGTGCTCGGAACAGGTTGATCCTGCGGCGGCAGTGCATTGGTTGGACCAAATCCATGCGCTCGGTTATTGCCCGGAGAGCACTGTCATTGCAGATGCTTGTGTTTTCCTGCTGTCCGACAAAGCGCGGTTTATTACGGGTCACATTATGCACGTGAGCGGCGGCGCGGAGTTGGGTTATCGCCGCTGAGCCACCTCATGATTCGAAGCGTCTCCACGCGCGATGACCCGCTATCCTATTGGTCACGGCCATGGCAGCGATGCGATTCATCGTGACCCGATCTATTATCTCAAGAACAAAGCGGCCCTGATCACCGGCGGCGCTTCCGGGATCGGCTCGCTTACACGACGACCAAGTTCGCGGTCGTGGAATGACCAAGGCGCTGGCGCTGGATCATTCGCATACCGGTGTCCGGTTCAATTGCGTTCGCCCTGGCCGAGTGGAAACGCCGTTCGTGCTCGCGAGGTTGAAAGATTACCCCGACCCGAAAACCGCCTATCGCGAGATGGCGTCGACACAACTGAACGGGAGAATGGCAAAACCTGAGGAAGTCGCTGCTGAGGCTCTCTACCTCGCCCCAGATGAAAGCGCGATGGTAACGGGAAGCGCGCTGATGATTGACGGTGGCTGGACTGCGGGACATAGTTCTGCTCATAACTCCTTTTCCTTTAGTAGTTGAATCTTTTACATTTCGTCCACGCTGCGGACTTTTCCCAAACTATTCATAAAGACGTTAAAATTGGCTAATGCCGTGTTTTTGGTGTAGCTCATACTTTTCGTAATACCTAAGCTGGGTGAGTATGGAACTTCGTCATTTGAGATATTTTGCCGCCGTGGCCGCACATGGAAGTTTTAGCCGGGCCGCAAACCAGTTGCACCTGACGCAGCCGGCCTTGAGCCGCCAGGTAAAGAGCTTGGAAGACGAAATAGGAGTCGTACTTATCGTTCGCGGCCAAAACACCCTCTCCCTGACTTCGGCAGGGGAAGCCTTTTACGAAGAAGCGAAGGATATTCTGGCTCGGGTGGACGTCGCGGTTCGAAGAATCAAAACACGCCCGCCGGGGGAGAAGCTACGCATTGGGTATGTTCATTCCCTCACTGCCGGAATCATGCCGCGGGTCGTTGAGCGCTTCCAGTCTTACCACAAGGATGTGTTTCTTGAGCTCTCCGATCTCACGACCGAGACGATGTGGCAAAGAGCCGCCGCCGAACAAATTGACATCGCGATCCTTCCCAAAAGTTTGGAAGCGCGTTTCAAAGGGTTTCAATGGGTGGAATTGCAACGGCTCGCGCCGGTGCTCGTGGTCGCGAAGAAAAACCCGCTCGCGAAATTGACCAGGATTCATCCCGAAAAGCTCCGTGACAAGACGCTGCTCGGCTTGGGCGCTGACAAGTATCCGGAATATGTTCCGCGACTTAAAGCCATTCTCGAACCATTTGGTGTCAAGCCAAAATTACGCGATCACACTTCAGAAGACATCGCCGCGCTGTTCATCGCCCTTGAGGCACGGGCTGGCATGGCGGTCTTAACCGAAGGCATTTTCCCCATGCTTCCCTCAACCCTCACAGTGATCCGGTTCTCGCCCGAGCTGGCTCCGCTCCTGATTGCGGCGGGGACACCAACGCTCCGGCCCAATCCGCATTCCGAGGCCTTCCTGAAAATCCTGTTGGAGGAAATAAATAGATCCTCCCGTCGCAAAAGATAGCAATCCTTAGTGTACCGACCACAGGACCACATCGTCGGCAATCCGCTGGATAAACGCGCGGTGGGTTGTCTCAGTTGACCCGCCTCGTTGATTCACGCCTCTTCGCTTCCAATTGCGAGTGAAATCATTGTGAGCTGAAGGCGTCCTAATTGCTGGATTCGCTTATCCGACGGCTACATCGCGCGATCGCTGAGCTGCACCCACCAGCGTAGTGTACTTTACTGAGGCGGGCGCCGGAAACGGGTCCCACTCTGGCCCAAGTGGAATGTGAAGCCGGCTTCGGTCAGGCTGAGATTGCGCGATGTACGCATAAGCAGTTGTGCGCCGAGATGTGCCTCTAGGCTCGCTACCTGCTTACTAACGGCGGGCTGCCCCACGCCAAGTTCGCGCGCGGCTGCTGAGAAACTTCCGCTCTCCACCACCCGCACAAATATCTTGATCGCATCAAGCCGATCCATGAATCACCCCGCCGCTCTCCCCCATTCCTAGTTAGGAATGATTATTCCTCATAGATAGCGTCTACTCCCTCGCTACGGGAATGCCGAGGGCCGGATTATGGCGGCTGGCCCCAGATGGGTAGATGGCTCGTACCTTTTATTTTGTAGAGCCAGGGCTTATAGGCAATCTCGATGTTGTATCCGTCCGGGTCGCCGATGTTTGCCGCGAAGTAGTCGGCACGCCATTCGGGCCGAAGGCTCGGTTCCTTGTTTGAAGTAGCTCCCGCGTCTATCGCCGCCTT
>DATMQA010000114.1:0-31132 GCA_035566895.1 Binatia bacterium | reverse complement strand
GATTCCAATCCGATCTCGGTGCTGCTGTTCGACGTGTACATCCAGTTCAACTTCGCCAAGACCGACCGGCTGTTCAGCTCGGACCTCATCGCACGCCTCAACGCCTATAACAATCGCCCCTGGAAGGACCTGCTGCGCGGCAAACCCATCGACGACCGCTGGCTCGCGCGGCAGTTGAGCCCGTATGGAATCCGCCCGCGCAACCTCCGCATCAACGGCAATCAGGCGAAGGGCTATTGCCAGGAAGATATGCTGGAAACCATTCGCCGTTACGTGCCTAAGGCCGAAGCCCGTGCTCTGATCGATGAACTCAAACCGGCATCAGAGGATGCGCCCGCGACTGAGCCCGGGGACTCGACCGCGAATGGACCCAGCGCGGCAGGGCCACAACCAAAGAGTTAAATGGGTTAAAAGAGTTAAAAAGGTTAAAAAATTACATGGGTTACATGGGTTAGATCAGTTAGATGGGTGGGGACGAGCGGTCCCCACCCTCTCTTCCGGACCCGCTTACGCCGGCGGGGTGATGTCCAAAACGATATCAAAGCGAGCCGCCAGCTCGCCGATGCGCGAGGCTTTGACCGGAACGAAATCCTCCTAAGCCGAACGCCTGGGCGAGGCCATCAGCTCGACCAGGGTGGGCCTGGGTTCTCCCTTCCGAAAAACAGCGGCAGAGGCAACCGAAGGAACGGGTGGTCTCAGGGGCACGAGCACCGCTCCCGGATGAGGCAATTGACCGACCTCCGCCGGCGTGAGGGTGACGCCGTTGCCGGCCGCCACCTGGGCCAACAATGCGCTCAGGCCCTCGACCCGGTGACGCAGGCGTGGCGTAAAGCCAGCCTGCTGGCAGGCACGACAGATCACTTCGTTCCGACCCGGAAAGTGGTCCTCGTCAAATCCAATAAAAGTCTCGTCCTTGAGCTCTGCCAATCCGACCCGCTTGCGTTGCGCCAACGGATGATTATCGGGCAACACGGCTTCAAAGGGAATTCGCCGCAAGACGACGACTTCGAATTCTTTGCCAAGTTCCGGGCACGGATTGCCGGGCAGCGCAAGGTCGATGCGACCCTCCCGCAAAGCCTTCACTTGCTCGCCCGGCGCCATCTCACGAAGGACAACCTCGACCTCCGGGCTTTTTTGTCCGAAATCCCGCAGTGCCGGAGTAAGGAGGCTCGCCAGCACGGGCGTTATGTAGCCGACCCTGAGCGCACCCTTCGCGGCTGGTTTGCGGAATGCGGCCATCGCCTGGGCCGCCTGAGCGCTGCGGCGGAGGAGATCGCGGGCGTGGGCCAAAAAGTTTTCCCCGGCCGCGGTCAGCTTGAGGCCGGTCTTCTGCCGGTGGAACAAGGCAACCCCCAATTCCTCTTCCAGGTCGCGCACCTGCCGGCTCACGGCGGGCTGGGAAATGCGCAGGCGCGCCGAGGCGCGGCTGACGTTCAGTTCTTCGGCGACGGTGACAAAATAGCGCAGGTGCCGGAGTTCCATCGGTACAGGTATAACTGAAAAGCATTAGCGACCAAAGAACAAAGCATTAGCTTCTCAATTGTCCCAGCACGAGGTTGTCGGCATGAAAACAACGACATTAAATGAAACAGTGAAGAAAGAAACGACCATCGTGAAGCGCCCCGCCTCGGCCCGTGGAAAGACCGAGCTCGGCTGGCTCCATAGCCGCCACACCTTTTCGTTCGGAAACTATTTCGATCCGGACCACATGGGTTTCCGCTCGCTGAGGGTGATCAACGACGACGTAGTGGAGCCGGGCCAGGGATTTGGCGAGCATCCGCACCGGGATGCCGAAATCTTCAGCTACGTCATTGAGGGCGAACTGGAGCACAAGGACTCGATGGGCAATGGCCGGGTCATCAAAGCGGGTGACCTGCAATACATCAGCGCCGGGCGCGGAGTATTGCACAGCGAGTTCAACCCATCCCCAAAGAAACGGGTCCATTTCCTTCAGATTTGGCTCATCCCACGCATGGGCGGTGGCGAGCCGCGTTATGCGGAGAAGGCGTTGGGCAAAGATGCGAAAGCGAATGCGTTGACGCTGCTGTTCGCGGGCGAGCCGCGGGACGGCGCGGTCGGCATCCGCGCGGAGGCGGATGTTTACTTCGGCAAACTTGATGCCGGCCAGCGGCTCGCGCACCAATCCTCACCGAAGCGCGGGCAGTGGCTCCACGTTATTGCGGGCGAGGTAGAGGTGTCGGGTGAGCATTTGGAGGCCGGGGACGGCGTAGCGATTGAAAACGCCGAAACCTTGGAGATTCATAGCCGGACCGGCACGCAATTCCTTTTGTTCGACCTAAAATAACCGGGTGCGGCATCGACCTGCTGGCCGAGCAGAGCCGGGTTACGGAGACTCCTTACGTCGTCTCCTACAAGGCGAATCTTTGTCCGGTTGAGCTCAAGACCAAGTTGACTTACATAGGTTCTTAGCGGACAGAAGGGTTTATGGCCAAGCCGGTAATCTGGACAGTAGATGACGACCCGGACGTGTTGCGGGCGGTGGAGCGTGATTTACGCCGGCAGTACGGGAATCGCTATCGCGTCATGGCGGCGGATTCGGGCGCCTCGGCGCTTGCCACGGTCGAACAATTGAAACTGCGCAATGAGCCGGTGGCGCTTTTCCTGGTGGACCAGCGCATGCCACGGATGTCCGGCGTCGAGTTCCTCGAGAAAGCCTTGGAGGTTTACCCGGACGCCAAACGCGCCCTATTGACCGCGTACGCCGACACGGATGCCGCCATCCGGGCGATCAACAGCGTCAGAATCGATCACTATTTGATGAAGCCCTGGGATCCGCCGGAAGAGCGGCTCTATGGGGTCGTGGACGACCTGCTGGACGACTGGCAGGCGTCTTACCATCCCGTCTTCGACGGAATTCGTGTGGTCGGTTCTCGCTGGTCGCCGGCCGCGATGGACATCCGGGATTTTCTCGGCCGTAATTTTATTCCTTATCAATGGCTGGATGTGGAAAAGGACGAAGCCGCCAAACAGCTTGTCACCAGCAGCAAAATCGAATGTTCCTCGCTGCCGCTGGTGGTTTTTTCGGACGGCTCGTTTCTGGCCAGCCCGACCGGCGCGACCGTCGCGAGCAAACTAGGGTTGAGAACGCGCGCCGAACAGCCGCTTTACGACCTGGTGGTTGTGGGGGCGGGTCCCGCGGGGCTGGCCGCCGCCGTCTATGGAGCCGCCGACGGTTTGCGCACGCTGCTCATCGAACGCGAAGCTCCCGGCGGGCAGGCGGGCAGGAGTTCCCGGATCGAAAATTACCTTGGGTTTCCGACCGGGTTGAGCGGAGGCGACCTGGCGCGGAGAGCAGTGGCGCAGGCGCGGCGTTTTGGCGTTGAGATTCTCGCGCCGCAGGAGGTTATGGGTGTGAGAATCGAGGGGCCGTCGCGGGTGGTGCGGCTGTCCGATGACAGCGAGGTTGTGACGCGGGCGTTGTTGATTGCCACGGGCATTGCGTTCCGCAAACTGGAGGTTCCGGGCCTGGAGAAGTTGCAAGGGGCGGGGGTTCACTACTATGCCCCGATGAGCGAGGCTTTTTCGCAGCGGGACGGCGAGGTTTTTATCGTCGGTGGCGCCAATTCCGCCGGCCAGGCGGCAATGTATTTCTCAGGATTCGCGCGCCAGGTGACGATGGTAGTTCGCGGCGAATCGCTCTCGGGCACAATGTCCCAATACCTGGAGGACCAGATTCACGCGACCAAAAACATCGCGGTGAAGGTCAACTCGAATGTGGTGGAGGTGCGCGGGTCGGAACGCTGCGAGGAACTGGTCATCGAGGACAAGAAGTCCGGAGAAAAGCAAACGGTGCGCGCCACCGCTTTGTTGATTTACGCCGGAGCCATTCCCCGCACCGACTGGCTTGCCGGGGTAGTCGAGCGAGACGCGCTGGGTTATGTCGTATCCGGCCAGCATTTGCTGCAGCGGGAATCGCGGCGCCCGCAGGGTTGGACGGTGGATCGCGATCCCTTTTACCTCGAGACAAGTGTTCCAGGGATCTTTGTGGCGGGCGACGTGCGTCATCGCTCCGCGAAAGGAGTTACCTCCGGAGTCGGGGAAGGCGCGATGGCGGTGAAACTCGTGCATGAATACCTGAGCACACTATGAATATGGATGCCACCCTGGTGCAAACGGTTCGACAGACGCCTCTGTTCGCCGGGTTGAAGGACGAGCACCTTGATTGCATTCGAAGCGGGGAAGTCATCGAGGTGCCTGCGGGCGCCACTTTGATTGAGGAGAATGCGCCCGCGGAGTTTTTCTTCCTGAATTTGGAAGGGGAAATTCGCATCTCGCGGCGGTATGACAACCAGGAGGTGCTGCTGGGCGTGAACAAGCCGGGTATGTTCATGGGTGAAATCCCGCTGCTATTGGACGCCCCCTGGCATGCGGTGGTGCGGGTGGCCAAGCCTGCACGCCTGTTTCGGCTCAACCGGGAGAAGTTTTGGCGGATGCTTAGCACTTGCCATTGCGTCGCCACGGAAATCTTCAGGACCGCCGCCAACCGGCTGCGCAACCTCGAGGGTTATTCCCACCAGCGTCAAAAGTTGGTCTCCCTGGGCACCATGGCCGCCGGTTTAGCGCATGAACTGAACAACCCGGCTGCGGCGGCCCGCCGCGCCGCCGCGCAACTGCATGAAACCATCAGCGCCGCGCAGTCCCACGTTCGCCAGCTTGCAAAGACTTTGCAACCTGCCGAATGGGAACAGCTTTTGGCCTCTGAACAAGACGCGACGCATCGCCTCGAAGCGGCTCCGCCGCTCGATTCCCTGACCCGCAGTGATCGCGAAGAGGCGCTGACGCAGTGGCTGGAGGCGCATGGCATTCCCGAAGCGTGGAGGCTCGCCCCGGTGTTTGTGAGCGCCGGATTGGGTTGCGATTGGCTCGCAGCGCTGACGGAAAAAATCCAGGCCGGCAGCCGTACCGCCGCCCTGAATTGGCTCGAAGCCCGCCTCAATCTGCAGTTGCTGCTCAAACTGGTGGACCAAAGCACGGGTCGAGTGGCCGACCTTGTAAAGGCGGTAAAATCCTACACCTACATGGATCAATCCCCGATGCAAGAGGTGGACGTTCACGACGGCATCGAAAGCACGCTCACCATGCTGGGCCACAAGTTGAAAAACGTTACCCTCGTCCGGGGGTTCGACCGCTCGGCCCCACGCATCATGGCTTATGGCAGCGAACTCAACCAGGTTTGGACCAATCTCATCGATAATGCCGTTGATGCCGTTGATGGCTCAGGCAAGATCTGTGTTGGCACCTTCGTCGAAGATAATCAATTGGTCGTGGAAATCGTGGACAATGGCCGCGGCATCCCACCCGAAACCCAGGCCCGGATGTTCGAGCCGTTCTTTACGACCAAGGGCGTGGGCTCGGGCACCGGCCTGGGGCTGCTCATCAGCAATCGAATCGTCGCCGATCGCCACGGCGGGGAGATTGAATTCGAATCCAAACCCGGCGAGACCCGTTTCAAGGTACGCCTGCCGCTGGTCCGCACCCCGGCGCCCGGGAACCCGCCTTAGCTTTCTCTTCCTAGCCGGCCAGCAGTCCCCATTTAGCACGAATCGAAGAACGCGGGCTGGGGTACTCACCTACCTTGCCGCCTTTCCAGAACATCAAAACAATGTTGCTTTCATGGTTCAATGAAACCGAGGCGGGTGTGTGCTGTACGTGGAAGAATGCGCGCCGCTGCCGCGGGCAGCAATATGTGTTATTCTGCGGATAACCGACGTTTATAATCTTATGATTAACCGATGGCCACGTGATCAACCATGAGTGCCTATTTGCAGGAAACTGCCGCCACCGTCCTGGATTCGCCGGAACCCGGACCGAAGTGCGGGCTGGCGCTTCCAGAAGAGCGTCCATGGGCAGAAGCGGTGCTGGCGGGAGAGAGGCGGGTGCTCGAAATGATCGCGGGAGGCAATGCCCTCGCTCCGATCCTGGAGGCGTTGTGCCGCGTGGTAGAGGAAATGTGCCCCAGCTCTTTTTGTTCGATTCTGTTGTTGGACGCGAAGGGGGACCGGCTTTGGCAGGGTGCGGCGCCAAGTCTGCCGAAGAGCTACACTGAGGCGTTCAATGGCCGGGAAATCGCTTCCTGCTGGGGGCCGTGCGGAATGGCCGCGTTCCGCAGGGAGCAAGTCATCGCGTCCGACATTCAGACCGACCCGCTGTGGGGGCGCTGCCGCGAGTTGGTCCTGTCGCACGGGCTGCAGGCCTGCTGGTCAACCCCGATATTTTCTTCGGAGGGCAAAGTGTTGGGCACGTTCGCGATCCTCTCCCGCGAACCGCGCAGCCCCACGCGGACGGACCAGAAACTCATCGAACGGTTCACGCATCTGGCCAGCATCGCCATCGAGCGCACGCACGGTGAAGAAGCCCTGCGGCGAAGCGAGGCCTATTTGGCCGAAGCGCAACGACTGAGCCACACGGGTAGTTTCGGCTGGAACGTTTCCAGTGGCGAGCTGATTTGGTCAGCGGAAACATTCTGTATTCTCGGATACGACCGGGCGCTAACGCCTAAGCTGGAACTGGTGCTGCAGCGAGTTCACCCCGAGGATTTGGCCCTGGTTCAGCGGATGATTGAGGTCGCTTCGCGTGACGGAACCAGCCTGGATTTTGAACATCGCGTGCTGATGCCGGATAGCTCGCTCAAGCATGTCCATGTGCTCGCCCATGCGGTCAGAAATAATGCAGGAGAGGTTGAGTTCGTTGGGGCAGTGATGGATGTGTCCCAGCGGAAACGCGCGGAGGCTCTGGTCGCAGGAGAGAAGCGGCTTTTGGAGATGATCGCTCGCGGTGATGCACTCGTGCCGACACTCGAGGTCTTATGTCGATTTGGGGAGGAGATGTCCGGTAACGTTCTCGTTTCGATTCTCCTGGTAAGCCCGGATGGGAAAAGCCTGCGACACGGAGCAGCGCCCAGCCTTCCCAAAAGCTACACTGAGGCGATTGACGGCGGCCGGATTGGTCCTCGTTCCGGTTCTTGCGGAACGGCGGCTTACAGGAGAGAACCGGTTTTCGTTTCTGACATCGGGACGGACCCGCTTTGGGACCAATACAGCCATCTGGCCCTGCCGCATGGGCTCCGTGCATGTTGGTCCGCACCGATATTGTCCACCGCCCGCGAGGTGATGGGAACATTCGCGCTTTATTCCCGTGAACCGGGCCTTCCCACACCGCAGCAGCGGGGTGTTATCGAGCAGATGACACACCTGGCGGCGGTCGCCATCGAGCGCAAGCGGGCAGGAGAAGCTCTTCGGAGCTCGGAACAGGTTGCTCGCGGCCAGACGGAAGCCCTCACGCGCACTTTAGATGCCCTGGCGAAGGAATCCGCCCCCGACAGGCTGGTGGAGCATGTCTTGCGGACCATCACCGAACAGTTGGAGGCGCACAGCAGCAGCATCTGGTTGCGAAACGAGGGCACAGGCCTGGTCAATTTCGAATTTGCGTTTGAAGAGGGCAGGCTCCTGACCAAATCCGACGCGGCCCTGGCGAAAATCAGTCCCGCGCTAAAAATCGAGGACGTTTGGATGTGGCCGGAGATCTTCCGTACCGGCAAGCCCAGCGTGCTGGAGGATATTCGAGCAGGGCCCCCCTTCCCCTGGCGTGAACACGTGCTGTCCCTCGGGGTCATTTCCATCCTGATCGTGCCGATGCTGATCGCCGGTATGGTCGAGGGGGTGATTGGCATTCGGTTTACTCGAAAGCGCTCGTTTCGGACGGAGGAAATGGAATTGGCACAGGCGTTGGCTCATCAGGCCATGTTGGCCATCCAACTAGGGCGCCTATCCCGGCAAAGCCGCCAGGCAGCGGTGGCCGCCGAGCGCAATCGCATGGCGCGCGACATCCACGACACGCTCGCGCAAGGGTTCACCGGCGTGATTCTGCAGTTGGAAGCAGTGGAGGAGGCGCTGTCCCAAAGGCTGGCCGCGAAAGCCGCGGAGCACCTCACTCGCGCCGGCGAGTTGGCCCGTGAGAGCTTGCAGGAAGCGCGGCGGTCCGTACGGGCGCTCCGCCCGCAGACTCTCGAGGAGAAAGATTTATGCGATGCCCTCAGGGGTATGATCACGAAGATGACTGCGGGCACACCGGTGCAGGCGGAATTCATGGTGCGGGGCAAGCCACGGGAACTCCCGGTGGAATGGGACGAGAATCTGCTGCGCATCGGACAGGAAGTTCTGACCAACGTCCTGCGTCACGCACAGGCCAGTAAGTTCAGCGCGCAGCTTGTCTTCGATGATCGGGAGATTCGCTTGAATCTAAGCGACAATGGAAGCGGTTTCGATCCATCAGGCAGGCACGATGGGTTCGGCTTGCAGGGAATGAAAGAAAGGGTCGAAGGGATGGGGGGCCAACTGGCGATCCACAGCGCGAAAGGTGAGGGCACAGCCATTTCCATTGCCCTTCCGCTCGCAAACGCCTTTCAACTTGCGAAGTCATGACTGGCGCACTCAAATCTCAAGATCGGCCCCCAACCGCCAGTCCCTCGCGGCCTCAAGGCAGAGCCAAACAACCGGGCACGGACAAGGTCCGGGTGCTCATTGCGGACGATCACGTGACTGTCACCGCAGGATTGGCGTCGATTATTGGCTTCCAGGCAGATATGATGGTCGTCGCCGAAGCCGCCAACGGCCGCGAGGCGGTGGACCTGTGGCGAGCGCATCGCCCCGACGTGGCGCTGCTGGATTTGCGCATGCCCGTGCTGGATGGCGTAGGTGCGATCGAGGAAATCCGCCTGGAGGATGCCTCTGCCCGAATAATCGTGCTCACAACCTATGACACCGATAACGAGATCTACCGGGCGATCAAGGCTGGAGCAAAAGGCTATGTATTGAAAGACGCGCGGCGCGAGGAATTGATGGACTGTATCCGCCGCGTAAGTCGGGGCGAGACCTGCATCCCTCAGTCGCTGGTGGAAAAACTGGCCGCCGGCGTCAGCAGCGAAACATTGACCGGGCGGGAACTGGACGTATTGACGCTGCTGGCCCGCGGCAAGCGCAACAAGGAAATCGGCGCGAACCTCTACATCAGCGAGACCACCGTGAAAGCTCATCTGCGCAGCATCTTCACCAAACTGAACGTCCTGAGCCGCACCGAAGCCATCGCCGCCGCGAGCCGGCGGGGTCTGGTACAGCTCTAGCCGCAGGCCGGCCTGGATACCGGTTGGGCCGATTTAACTCTGCTTGGCAGGGGTATTCTCTTGTCCTCGTTCTAAAGGAGTAGAAGCAGGTAATCCTTTGGCAGAATGGAAATCGAGCCTCCCGGGCAATAGCGGAACACGCACGGGGAATTATCTTCGTTGTCAGTGTGGGCGGAATCATGAACAAGGGAAATAAGGATCAGCCGGAAGCCGTGAAAGAAGATCTGCAGACTCAGGACAAACGAAGCAAAAACATGAAAACTACAAACCAAATCGAAATCAAACCGAGCATCGTGTTCTGCCACGGGATCTGGGCCGACGGCTCGTGCTTTAACAAGGTGATCCCGACGCTTCAGGCGGAGGGGCACGAGGTGATCGCCTCTCAGTACGGCCTCGACACTCTCGAAGGCGACGTCGCCACGGTAAAACGCACGCTGGGGCGGGTCAGCAGTCCCGCCATCCTCGTCGGTCACTCCTACGGCGGAACCGTCATCACAGCCGCGGGCAGCGATGACCGCGTTGCAGGACTGGTTTACATCGCCGCCCTCGCCCCGGACGCCGGCGAGACCTCGCAGAGCCAGCTAAGCCAGTTCCCCACCACAGACGTTTTCTCCCACATCGAAGTCGCGGACGGGCGCGTCTGGATGCTTCAGAAAGGCGTCGAGTGCTTCGCGGGAGACCTGTCTGAGCAGGAGCAGAAGGTCGTCTGGGCGACCCACTTCGCACCGGCCGCGGACCTGTTCAACCAGAAGCTTGATGGCACCGCCTGGAGGTCGAAACCGAGCTGGTACATCGTGGCCACGAGTGACCGCACCGTGCAACCCGAGCTGCAACGGTTCGTGGCGAAGCGTATGGGCGCCACCACCTACGAGGTCGATAGCAGCCACGTCCCCATGCTCTCCAACCCCAGGCTCGTGCTCGACGTGATCCGTACCGCGGCAAACGTCGTTCAAGAATCACTCGCGGTAGCGTGATACGCGTCAGCTAATTCAACAATGAATACAGCGAATAACGCATTGATCCTCGTCACCGGGGCGGCCGGTCAACTCGGGGCGGTCGGACGAACGGTGACCGGCCTGCTCCTCGATCGCGGGCTTCCGGTTCGCGCCATGGTCCGCCGCGAGGACGACCGGGCGGCGGCCTTGCGGGCTGCCGGCGCCGAGGTGGTGGTTGGAGACCTGCTCGAACCGGCCGACGTCTATCGGGTCGTCCGCGGCTGTCGGCGAGTTTACTTCGGCATGTCCGTATCCCCCGGGTACCTGGAGGCGACAGTGACCATGGCGGCGGTCGCCCGGGACGTCGGGGTGAACGCCCTGGTCAACATGTCCCAGATGACCGTCTCCCAGATGAGCATCCAGAACACCACCCCGAGCCCTCAGCAGCGGCAGCACTGGCTCAGCGAGCAAGCGCTCGCGTGGTCCGGCCTGCCGGTCGTCACCATCCGGCCGACGGTCTTCCTGGAGGGCTTCTTCCTTCCCCTCACCGGTCCGAGCGTCCGCGAGCGAGGTCGTATCGAACTGCCATTCGGGCGGGGCAAGACCAATCCGGTTGCCACGGCTGATGTCGCTCGGGTAGTCGCTGCTGTCCTCGCCGACCCTGCGCCGCACTTGGGCCGAATATACGAACTCACCGGTCCGCGGTCGCAGGACATGGATGGGGTCGCTCGGGAGTACTCGGACGCGCTGAACCGTGAGATCACGTACTCCGACATTTCCCCCGATGACTGGGAGCGGGTGCTGAAAAGGGCGGGGTTGCCGGAGCATCTGACCCGGCATCTGGTGACGATGGCCGAGTTGAACCGGGCGGGGCGGTATGACCGGATGGCGGACGGCGTGCTACGGGTGACCGGCCGGCCGGCGATGAGCCTCCGGGAATTTGTCTCGCTTCATGCGGATGAGTTCGGCGGTCGGCGATCTCAAAGGCCCGCCGACTCTTTAAGCAAAACAGCAGATTCAAAAACGTGAAAAACTATTTTGTATTCCTCATTGTCGGTGCGCTGATGATCTCCGTCGTCATCATCGGAAAAAAATCGCAAGCCCAGGACACCAGTCCCCAGCCCACGGACAAAACCGGTACTACAATGGCCGATGCTGTCGGGACGAAGACCAACAACCAGGAGAGTTCTGCTATCTTTGTAACCAAAATCCCCCGCGGATACCTCGACTGGAAGTTGGTTTCCGTGGCGCACGAAGAAGGCAGGCTCAACGATATTCGCGCCATTCTGGGCAACGACACAGCGGTCAAGGCGTATCGCGAAGGAAAGCTTCCCTCCCCGGAAGGCTCAATCATTGCCCGGCTGGCGTGGAGTTACACACCGTCGGTAGAAAACAACAAGGTCTTTGCGCGGGCGTTGAAGCGGGACATTCAGCATTCTTTCGTGGCCGGCCCTCCCACGAGCGGAGTTCAATTTATGGTCAAGGACTCGAAAAAATACGCCGCGACCGGGGGCTGGGACTACGCTCAATTTAACGACGGCAAACCTGCCGGCAAGGCATTGATGGAAACCTGCTTTCCCTGCCATGAGGCCATCGTGTCTCGCGACTTCATCTTCACCCGTTACGCGCCTCGAAGCCGCGAACCACAGCCGAAAGGAATAAGACGACGACCACACAAGAATCAACTATCAAAAATTAAACGAAAGGAAATTCAAATATGAATGCAACGAAAATATCCGATGCGACCAGGGCGTCAGAAGAAGTGGGTTATAATCGCCGACGTTTTCTGCAAAATGCGGCGATGGCTGTCGGCGCCGCTCAACTGGGCATAACGGGCTTTGCTGATGCGCAGTCCGGCGAGGGACCAGCGACGGCCACCACGGGAGAGCCCAACGGCATCCGGCGGTTCCACATCAACATCCCTGACGCGGATCTTGCCGATTTGCGGCGGCGGGTATTGGCGACACGGTGGCCTGAACGGGAAACAGTCATGGATGCCTCGCAAGGCGTGCAACTCGCGACGGTTCAGGCACTCATTAGCTATTGGGGGAGCGATTACGATTGGCGCAAGTGCGAAGCGAAGCTGAATTCCCTGCCGCAGTTCACCACCGAGATTGATGGGCTCGACATTCATTTTATCCACGTTCGTTCGAAACATGACAATGCGTTGCCGATGATCGTCACGCACGGATGGCCCGGCTCGATCATCGAGCAGCTAAAGATCATCGAGCCACTGACCAATCCCACGGCCCATGGGGCGAGCGCGTCAGACGCCTTCCACCTGGTGATTCCGTCGCTGCCGGGCTACGGCTTCTCCGGGAAGCCGACGGCACCCGGATGGAACCCCGTTCGCATCGCCCGTGCATGGGCGACTCTTATGCAACGGCTCGGCTACACGCAATACGTGGCGCAGGGTGGCGATTGGGGGAATGCCGTGTCGGAGTTGATGGCCCTGCAGCAGCCGCCGGGATTACTCGGCATCCACACCAACATGGCGGCCACGGTTCCGCCTGATGTGTCCAAGGCGCTTTCAACCGGTGGCCCGCCGCCGGCGGGTCTGTCGCCCGACGAACAGCACGCCTGGGATCAGCTGGATTTCTTCTACAAGAAAGGGCTGGGCTACGCCATCGAGATGAATAACCGGTCGCAGACCCTGTACGGACTCGTGGATTCACCAGTCGGTCTCGCGGCCTGGATGCTCGACCACGACGCTCGCAGCCAAGAGATGATCGCCCGGGTCTTCGACCGCAAGACCGAGGGACTGAAGCGGGACGATGTCCTCGATAACGTCACGCTCTACTGGTTGACGAACACCGCGATCTCCTCAGCGCGGCTCTACTGGGACACCGCGCAGCTTCCGATGAGAGGAGGTTTCTTCGATGTGAGGGGCGTCAAGATTCCGGTCGCCGTCAGCGCCTTCCCGGATGAGATTTATACAGCCCCGCGGAGTTGGGCCGAGCGCGCGTATCCCAAGCTCATCCATTACAACAAGCTCCCGAAAGGTGGGCACTTCGCGGCCTGGGAACAGCCGCAACTCTTTTGTGAAGAGATTCGCACGTCGTTTAAGTCGCTTCAGTCATAAACACTCACCATCAACCAAAGGAGATAAGCATGAATACGACCGAAATGTCCGAACAGAGCACCACGAATCAAACGGCGAAATTGCTCTACACGGCCAAGGCCCACACGACCGGCGGCCGTGAGGGAGGCGCATCCCGCACATCTGATGGCCGACTGGACGTAAAGCTTTCCGTTCCTGGCGGCCCCGGTACAGGCACCAATCCGGAGCAGTTGTTTGCCGTTGGTTGGTCGGCCTGTTTCCTAAGTGCGATAAAGCATGTTGCCTCCAAAATGAAGGTGAAGCTCCCGTCGGACGTGGCCATCGACCCCGAAGTGGACCTTTGCACTGGTGACGACGGGTACTTTCTGAAGGCTCGTCTCAATGTCAGCCTGCCGGGTGTGGAGCGCCAAGTCGCGCAGTCGATTTTAGACGCCGCGCACCAAACGTGCCCTTACTCCAAAGCCACGCGCGGCAACATCGAGGTCGCGATTAACCTGGTCTAAGCTCCACCCGGTTCCGAGATTGGTTCAAATCTCCGAAATCGTGGATGCTTTGTTCCATCTGCAATCGGCGCCGATGGTAAACGGCGAAAACATTCGAATTGATGGTCTATGGCGTGCAAAGCCTGCCGGTGGGCGCGCCCGTGATCGTTGGCACCATTTTTGAAATCGAACCATTACGCTAACCAAGAGAAGGAATCCAACTCGTTCAGCAAACAAGACACGTTTAACCATCAACCAATAGGATAATATGACAACATTCAATGCCTATGCCGCCACGACTGCCCACGGCTCGCTTCAACCTTTCAGCTTCGATCCGGGGCAAATTGGTCCTGAAGAAGTCGAGATCAAGGTCTCACATTGCGGCCTTTGTCACTCCGACCTCTCGATGCTCGACAACGAATGGGGCATGTCCCAATACCCGTTCGTGCCCGGACATGAGGTGACCGGGACCGTCGTCGCACTGGGTGAAGGGGCGAAGGGGCTCAAGATCGGACAGCGCGTCGGGCTCGGTTGGTTCTCGCATAGCTGTCTCGCCTGCCACGAATGTCTTTCCGGCGAGCAACACCTTTGCTCCACTGCTCAGGGGACCATTGTCGGGCGCCACGGCGGCTTTGCGGATCGTGTTCGAGCCCAGTGGACGTGGGCTCGTCCTTTGCCGGATGCGCTGGACCTGGAAAAAGCGGGACCGCTCCTGTGCGGCGGCATCACTGTATTTTCGCCGTTCCTGATCCATGACGTGCCCTCCACTGCCCGTGTAGGGATCGTTGGTATCGGTGGATTGGGACACATGGCGCTCCAATTCGCCAACAAATGGGGCTGCGAAGTGCATGCCTTCACCACTAGTGACAGCAAGCAGGCGGAAGCGCAAAAACTGGGCGCTCATTATGTGCACAACACCAGGCAGGATGGAGCGCTGAAAAAACTTGGCAGGGGTCTTGACCTGATCATTTCCACCATCAACGCGCCTTTGGATATTTCTGCCTTCCTCGATACCCTCGCTCCCAACGGTTGCTTCCACAATGTGGGAGCCGTGCTCAAACCATTCGAAGTGCCCGCATTCGGTTTGATCGTGGGCCAGAAATCCGTGTCCGGCTCGCCAACCGGAAGTCCCACCGCAATCGACCGCATGCTGGCATTCAGCGCCCGCCATTCCGTCGCGCCCGTTGTGGAATATTTTCCGATGTCCAAGGTGAACGATGCGTTGGAGCGCTTGCGCTCGGGCAAGGCCCGTTATCGCATCGTGCTCATCAATGACTTCGATAAATCACGGACCGCGACTGAGTCTCGCCGGGAGGAACAGCCGCAGGCCGCGCTGACTGCCGTATGAATCTGAGCATACAAGCAAGGTGAGGTCTCAATCTGCAGGTGCAGGAGCAAGCCCTTTTGGCGCTGGAGAAGTTATGGGCCCCAACGCAGCCAAGCAGGAGCGTTCACAACCTGGTGCGCCTCGGCGCGGTTTAACCGCAAGGCACATAGCACCTACTCCGAAAGTAGTAGAAGCAATTAGTTCCTTGGAAGAGCAAAGGTCAGACCGTGTGACCAATAGCGTCCTCCAGCAGCGGAAGCGATTTTCGTTTCGCTTATCGAACCGCTGGAATCCCAATTTATGAGCGCCAGTTCAACTGACAGAGGGCTGCTGACGCCCGACAATTGCGCGGTGGTCTTTATTGATCATCAGCCGCAGATGTTCTTCGGTGCCGCCGACATGGATTGGGAGGACTTGCTCCAGAACGCGTTGGTGTTGGCGAAAGCGGCAAAGATTTTCGGCGTGCCGGTAATTCTGACCGCATTTGAATCCAGGGAATTTGACGGCAGGATCGCACCGCAATTGCTCGCTCTCTTTCCCGACCAAGCACCCATTCCACGTTCCAGCATGAACGCGTGGGACGACCAGGGTTTTGTCGCGGCAGTCAGAAATACCGGTCGCAGGAACTTTCTGATCGCGGGGTTGTGGAGCGAGGCGTGTCTGGCCTTTCCGGCCCTGCAGATGTTGGAGGAAGGGTTTGGCATTTATGTGGTGAAGGACGCCTCGGGCGGCACAAGCCAGGCCGCCCACGAAACAGCGCTCCGGCGCATTGAGCAGGCGGGTGGGGTCTCGGTAACGGCACTGCAGGTTTTACTCGAACTCCAGCGCGATTGGGCAAGAACGGAGCACTGCAATGAGGTAACGGCCATCGTGAAGGAGCGCTGTTGCGGTCACAGCTCGGCCGCCGAGCGCCCAGCCATGAGGGCTCGCAATGCCCCCGCCAGCCGCAGACGCAAGGAAAGCCAACGAAAAACGAAACGAGAAAAAATCAACTTATGAAAGCTATGAACACAAACTCAGGGAAGCTCGCCGGCAAGGTAGCTATCGTGACCGGCGCTTCCAAAGGCATCGGCGCAGCCATCGCCAAGCAACTCGCCGCGGAAGGCGCGGCGGTCATCGTCAATTACTCCTCCAGCAAAGCAGACGGGGAGAAAGTCGTGAAGGAGATCACCGCTCACGGCGGCAGAGCGACCGCCGTGCAAGCGAACCTGTCGAAGCCAGAGGAAATCGAAGGCCTGTTTGACAAATCGAAAAAGGCCTTTGGCCGACTCGACGTCCTGGTCAACAATGCAGGCATCTATGAATTCTCGCCCCTGGAAAGCGTGACCGAGGAACACTTCCACAAGCATTTCAATTTGAATGTGCTGGGCCTGCTGCTCGCTTCGCAGGCGGCGGCGAAGCAATTCGACGGCGCAGGGGGCAGTATCATCAACATTAGTTCGATCGTCAGCACGCTGGCCGTTCCCGAGTCCGCCGTTTACAGCGGCACCAAGGGCGCCGTCGACGCGATCACGCGTTCGCTAGCGTCAGAACTGGGCCCACGCGGAATTCGCGTCAATGCCATCCGGCCCGGAATGGTCGAGACGGAAGGAACCCATTCGGCCGGCATCGCCGAGAGCGACATGCGCAAGCAAGTCGAAGCCCAGACGCCGCTTCGCCGGATTGGGCAGCCCCAGGACATCGCCGGTACCGCGGTCTTCCTCGCGTCCGACACCTCCGCCTGGATTACGGGCGAAACATTCGTGATCTCCGGAGGCTACCGCTAGAAACCATCAACAGCAGACTGGAAGTCTCGCGATGAGCGAACAAACAGCATCAGACAGAACTTATGAACACAAAAGCGAAAAGAAAAACAGGCAACGGCGATTCGAACATTACGTTTCACTATCATCCCGAACGGGCCCGGCCGAACATTGGCCAGAGAGCAGCCGAAATCCAGGCATTCGGAACGATCGCGAAATTGCCGAATGCTTTGAGCGAGAAGGTTTGCCAGGCCAGCGTCGAGCGCTTAAACCAAATCCTGGCCGACACGATGACACTCCGCGATCTCTATAAAAAGCACCACTGGCAGGTCTCGGGAAAGACCTTCTATCAACTGCACCTGTTATTCGACAAGCACTTTGACGAGCAGGTCGAGTTGGTCGATCAGATTGCGGAACGAATCCAGGGGCTCGGTGGATTGAGCTACGCCATGGCCGCCGACGTGGCCGAGAACACAAATATCCCGCGTCCGCCCAAAGGGCGCGAGGAAGTGCCGGTCCAAATCTCGCGCCTGCTGACCGCCCACGAGATCATCCTCCAGAGAGCGCGCGCCTCAGCGAAGAAGGCAGCGGCAATGGGAGACGATGGAACCAACGACCTGCTCGTGAGTAACGTCATTCGGACCAATGAAATGCAGGTGTGGTTCCTGGCGGAACACCTGGTTGGTGTCCCCTGAACGGTGTCACATGATTGTTTGGGATTAAGCTTTTTCTTCGGAACCCGATTATATGACCCAGACCAGTCAGTTCCTCATCAACCATGGCTTGCCGCTTGTGTTCGCGGCTGTGCTCGTGGAGCAGATGGGACTGCCACTCCCGGCGCTGCCCTGGCTGCTGGCCGCAGGAGCGCTTTCCGCTGCAGGAAAATTTAGCCTGCCGTTGGGGCTCGGGGTCACGGTAATGGCTTGTCTCGTTGCAGACGCGATTTGGTTTTACCTGGGGCGCTACCGCGGCAACCAGGTGCTGGGCCTGCTCTGCCGAATCTCGTTGGAGCCTGACTCCTGCGTGCGCCGCACCCAAAACCTATTTACCAAGTACGGGCTGCGCGGCGTGCTGGTGGCAAAGTTCCTGCCCGGCATGAATACTGTGGCGCCGCCGCTGGCGGGAATGTCTGGAATTGGCGCGGGCCGATTTCTTTTCGTGGACGGAGTCGGTTCGTTTCTCTATGCGGGTTGCTTGCTTGGCTTCGGTTATCTTTTTAGCCATCAGGTCGAGCAAATCGGTGCGGCAATCACTCGAATCGGCGGGAGTGCCCTGAGTCTAATTATCGGATTGGCGGTGCTTTACGTCGCCTACAAATACTGGCAACGGCGGCGCCTCCTGCATGAGTTGCGCACGGCCCGGATCACGGTGGCCGAGCTGCGCGAAAAGCTGGATGCCGGCGAGACCCCGCTCATTTTGGATCTACGCTCCACCGCCGCCCTCGAGCAAGATCCCGTCCTGATTCAGGGAGCGATCCATCTCAACCTGGACGAGATCGAAAAGCGACAGAGCGAGTTTCCGCGGGACCGGGACATTATTCTGTATTGCTCGTGCCCAAACGAGGTTTCCAGCGCGCGCTTAGCCCTATGGCTCCAGCGGAAAGGCTTCAGTCGCGTCCGGCCGTTGCTGGGAGGGATCGACGCCTGGAGGGAACAGAATCATCCCATCGAACCGAGGATTGCGATCGCGGTTAACACTGCTGGCATCGGCTCGGGGAATCGAGAACCGGCTCAGGTCGACATTAGAGGGAGTATACCTTTGAAAAACGCCAAAATTGAACCTGCTGGACCCAAAGAAGGAGGAACAAAATGAAAGGTCATAAAGCCCTGATGTTCCTGGCCGCAACAGTTTTGCTCTGTTGCCCCGCGTGCCGAGACAAGCCCCAAGCGAAATTGGCGTTACCTCCGATGGTAGAGGTTGCCGCCGTGACACAGGCTGATGTCCCGATTTATCACGAATGGATTGGTGTGTTAGACGGGTTAGTGAATGCGCAAATCCGTGCGCAAGTCACCGGCTATCTTTTGAAACAGAATTACCACGAGGGCGACCCGATTAGAAAGGGAGATTTATTGTTTGAAATCGACCCGCGTCCCTTCAAGGCGGCCCTTGACCAGGCCAAAGGCCTGCTCGCTCAGGCCGAAGCCAGGTTCGGAAAGACGGAACTCGACGTCAAACGTTACGCTCCGCTGGTGAAGGACAGGGCCATCAGCCAGGAAGAATATGACGATGCAGTACAAGCCAACCTGGAAGCCAAAGCCGCAGTGGTTTCGGCGAATGCCCAGGTGGAGCAAGCCCAGTTGAATCTGGAGTTTACCAGGATCACCTCACCGATTGATGGAATCGCGAGCATCGCACGGGCACAGATCGGCGACCTGGTTGGACCGGCTAGCGGTGAGCTGACGACGGTCTCAACGATCGACCCCATCAAAGCCTATTACAACGTCACCGAACAGGCCTATATCAACTTCACGAAACTCTTCTCCACTGAAACCGACCGAATCGAGCGGCTCAAGCAGTTGGAGATCGATTTGATCCTCACCGATGGCACCGTGTATCCGCTCAAGGGCAAAATCTTCGCTGCGGACCGCCAAATTGGGCAAACCACCGGAGCGCTGAGAGTCGAGGCGCTCTTTTCCAATCCGGGCAACTCGCTTCGTCCCGGCGAGTTTGCGCGGGTGCGGGTAAAGCTCGATCTGAAACACGATGCCCTGCTTGTCCCTCAGCGGGCCGTTTCAGAATTGCAAGGCAGCTACCAGGTGGCGGTCATCGATGCGGAGAACAAAGTCCACATCCAGCCGGTGCGGGTTGGCGACCGCAGCGGAAATCTCTGGGTGATTGAAGAGGGTCTGCACACAGGTCAAAGCGTCGTGGTCGAGGGTATCCAAAAAGTCCGGGAAGGTATGACTGTGGCCACGACGAATTTCGTGCCAGACCAAATTGCTCAAACCCTCGCTGCACCCCCAACGAAATAGTTCTCATGTCCAAATTCTTCATCAATCGCCCGATCGTAGCCATGGTGATCTCGATCATCATGGTCATTGTAGGCCTGGTGACACTAGCGGGATTGCCCGTAGCCCAGTTTCCCAAAGTCGTTCCGCCCGAGATTTACATCAACGCCACTTATGTAGGGGCGGATGCGCAGACCATCGAGCAATCCGTCGCCACTCCCATCGAACAGCAGATGAGCGGTGTGGACAACATGAACTACATGTATTCGATCAACGCCAGCGACGGCACGATGCGCATGTTCGTCAATTTCGATCTCGCCACTGACCCCAACATCGACCACGTGCTGACCCAGTTGCGCTACGCCCAGGCCGAATCGCAACTACCCGCCGACGTCCGCAACTATGGAGTGACGGTCCAGAAATCCCTGACCGCACCATTCGTCATCATCGGGCTCAACTCGCCCGGGGGGACGCACGATGCAACGTTTCTGGCCAATTACGCCTACATTAATCTCAGCGACGCTCTGAGCCGCGTGCCGGGCATTTCGCAGGTGCAGATCTTCGGCGCGGGCCAATATGCGATGCGGATTTGGGTGAAGCCGGATCAACTGGCCAAGCTCAATATCACTGTCCCTGAGATCATCGATGCGGTTAGCAGTCAGAACAACGTCAACCCGGCCGGCAGGCTCGGAGGCCGGCCCAGCCCGCCAGGGCAAGAGTTCACTTACACGGTTCGCGCTCAAGGCCGGCTCGCATCGGAGGACGAATTTGCGAACATCGTTCTGCGCGCCACGCCCGATGGTTCAATTGTGCGCCTGAGAGATGTGGCCCGCATCGAATTGGGGGCGGCGGATTACAATGTGATTGGCCGTTTCGATGGAAAGCCAAGCGCCATTCTTGCGTTGTATCAACTGCCCGGGTCCAACGCGATCGAAGCGGCCAAGGGCGTCGAAAAGCGCATGGCGGAGTTGAAGCAGCGGTTCCCCTCGGATCTCGATTACCGCATCGCCATCGACACGACCAAAGCGGTCACCGAAGGAATCCGCGAAATCGGCAAGACGTTTTGGGAGGCCCTGGCCCTGGTGATGCTGGTGGTGTTTGTCTTCCTGCAAGGCTGGCGTGCGGCCCTGATCCCTTTATTGGCGGTGCCGGTATCTCTCGTTGGTACGTTCGCCGTTTTCCCCTTGTTGGGCTTTTCCATTAATACTTTGTCCCTCTTCGGGCTGGTCCTCGCCATCGGCTTAGTGGTCGATGACGCGATTGTCGTCGTTGAAGCGGTGGAACATCACATTGACGAGGGCATGCCTCCGAAAGAAGCCACGCTAAAGGCGATGGAGGAAGTTTCGGGCCCGGTCGTCGCCATCGCGATCATTCTCTCCGCCGTATTCCTTCCCACGGTCTTCATTCCAGGAATCACGGGCCGGCTATATCAACAATTCGCAGTTACCATCGCGATTTCAGTCCTCATTTCCGCTTTCAACGCGCTGACACTTAGCCCGGCGCTCTCGGCTTTGCTCCTCCGACCGGCCCAAAAGGCCAAAGGCCCCCTCGGTTGGTTCTTCGGGTGGTTCAACCGGGCTTATGCCCGGACCGCTGATGGATACGTTGGCGTTTGCGGAGCGTTGATTCGCAAATCCTCGTTCAGCCTGTTGTTTCTCGGCCTGGTGGCGGTGGGGGCCGGCCTTCTGGGCAAGACCCTCCCTTCCGGCTTTCTACCCGAGGAAGACCAGGGATTTCTCTACGCCAACGTTCAGCTTCCTTTTGCAGCCTCCCTGGAGCGCACCGTGGCGGTTTGCAAGCAAGCGGAAGACATCGCGCTAGCCACGCCAGGAGTCCGGGATTGCACCACGGTCGCGGGCTTCAGCCTGCTCAGCTTTTCACGCAATACCTACAGCGCATTTCTGTGGTTGAGCCTGAAGCCTTGGGACGAGCGCACCAAACCCGAGGAGAGCTACGAGGCCATCAAGGCGCGCCTCTACCAAGAGCTTTCCCGTATCCCCGGCGCAATTGCTTTCGCATTCCCGCCCCCAGCCATTCAAGGCGTCGGCACCTCCGGTGGATTCACCTTCGTCCTGGAGGACCGGGCCGGGAAAGACATTTCCTTCCTGGCTGCCAACGTCAGCAAGTTCATGGAGGCGGCAAAAAAGCGGCCGGAGATTGCCAGTATCAACACGACCTTCCTGCCCATCGTGCCACAACTTTACGTGAATGTGGACCGTGACAAGGCCCTGAAGGAGGGGGTGCAGCTAACCGAGGTTTACAAGACCTTGCAAACCTTCATGGGCGGGTATTTCATCGATTACTTCAACCGCTTTGGCCGCCAGTGGCAGGTCTATGTGCAGGCCGAAGGCGACTACCGAACACGCGCCGAGAATCTGGGTTTGTTCTATGTCCGCAACCACGATGGAGAGGCTGTGCCGCTCGCGGCCCTCACTTCGACCAAATCCATTTCCGGACCGGAGTTCACCATGCGGTATAATCTTTATCGCAGCGCGCAAATTAATGGCGCAGCCGCGCCTGGCTACAGCTCGGCCCAGGCAACCAAAGCCCTGGAGGAAGTTTTTGCCCAAACCATGCCGCCGGAGATGGGCTTCGACTATCTCGGGATCTCGTTCCAGGAGCAAAAGGCCCAGCAAGGCGTTCCCCCTGCCGCCATTTTTGGCCTCTCCTTCCTTTTCGTGTTCTTGATTCTTGCCGCCTTGTATGAAAGTTGGAGCCTCCCCTTCAGCGTTCTGCTGAGCACCCCCATCGCCGTCCTGGGCGCTTTCGCCGCACTGTGGTCCCGGCAGATGGTCAACAACGTTTTCGCGCAGATCGGGTTGGTCATGCTTATCGGTTTGGCCGCCAAGAACGCCATTCTCATCGTCGAGTTCGCGCGGCTCGAATACGAGAAAGGCAAGCCGATAATCGAAGCTGCTCTGACCGGCGCCCGCATCCGCTTGCGGCCCATCCTCATGACCTCCTTCGCCTTTATCCTCGGAACCGTGCCTTTGGGGCTCGCCACCGGAGCCGGTGCAATCTCCCGGCGCATTATTGGCACGGTCGTTATCGGAGGCATGCTGGCCTCAACCTGTGTCGCCGTCTGCCTGATTCCGGTCACCTTCTATGTGGTTGAGAAACTGGCGGCTCGGACAAAAAAGGAAACGCCGGCTCCTCAAATTAATTTGGCCGGTGGCGCCCCGCCACTGGGTGCGCGGAGCCCGGATTGATCGCTATGAGCCAGTTTCATACTCCGAGCCCCAGGGACCAAATCCAAAAGTCGTGCTCGCCGACCCGTGGCGATTTGAAAGTTGGAACTTGGTGCTTATTTGAAGTTTGGAGTTTGAAGTTTGAGGTTTTTTTGGTGTTTGGTGCCTGGTGTTTGGTGTTTTTGGGCGGTTGTGCTGTTGGCCCAAATTATAAGCGCCCGGTCATCGATTCGCCGGCAAGCTTTCGTAGTGGCAACGAGGCAACCGACACCGCCTTCACCGAATTGAACTGGTGGCAGGTCTATGAGGACGCCACATTGCAGGCACTGATCCGTGAGGCCCTGACCAACAACTATGACCTGCGTATTGCCATGGCTCGTGTCGAACAGGCCCGCGCGCTCGCGATGCAAGCACGCTCTCAGTTCGTTCCCAGCGTGAATTACAATGGAACTGTCAGCCGCGGACGCAACGATGTGTTCGGTTCCGCGTTCCCAAACAATGCCGCCACTCTCAATTCAGGAGTCGCCACGCTGAATGCGTTCTGGGAGGTTGATCTTTGGGGCCGCGTCCGCCGTCTCAACGAGTCCGCACGCGCTCAGTTGTTGGCATCGGTGGAGGCACGGCATGGCGTGTGGCTGAGCCTGCTGAGTGACGTGGCGACTGCTTATCTTCAATTGTTGGAATTGGATCAGGAATTGGAAATTGCCAGTCGTACGACCAATTCTTTTGCGGAGAGCCTGCGAATCTTCAGCCAGCGTGTCGAGGGCGGCACTGCCTCAGCCTTGCAATCAGCGCGGGCAGAGGCTGCCTTGGACGATGCCGCCGCTACCGTCCCGGCCATCCGCGAACGCATTTCGGCCACGGAAAATCAGCTCTGTGTGCTTTTGGGCCGGAACCCGGGGCCCATCGCGCGCCCCGCTTCGCTGCTCACCCAGGAAGTGCCGGAGATTCCGGCCGGATTACCTTCCGCCCTGCTGGAACGCCGGCCCGACGTGCGGGAAGCGGAGCAACTGTTGCACTCGGCCAACGCGCAGGTTGGCGAGTCGCTCGCCGAGTTCTTCCCCAGAATCGGACTGACCGCGCTGCTGGGCAAGGTCAGCCCGGAATTGTCCGGCTTTACTTTGGGCAGTGCAAATGCGTGGGGTGTTGCCGCTGAAGGAACCGGCCCGCTATTCGAGGGAGGCCGGTTGGTGGGCCAATACCGCCAAACCAAGGCCGCGCAGAAAGAATTCGAGCTGCGCTACCGCCAAACCATCCTGAATGCGTTTCGAGAAGTTTCAGACACGCTGGTCTCCCGGGCGCAACTCGCTGAAATCCGCGACCATCTGGCGCATGAAGTTACCGCACTGGAAACGGCGGTGAAGCTTTCCTCAGAGCGGTATGTGGCTGGCAAGGCCGATTATTACGAGGTTTTGGAAGCTCAGCAGCAGCTCTTCCCAGCGCAACTCAATCTGGCCAGGACCCAACGGGATCAACTCCTGGCCGTGGTCACACTCTACAAAACCCTCGGCGGAGGTTGGCAGGACGAAATAAAACCGAATCAACACCCTTGAATGGCTGTCACACATCCAGTCGATTTGCCGGTTCGTTGGGAGCTCACGTTGCAACCCGATGGCACGGGCAAGCTCACGTTTGCGGGTGAACTCGATGCGGAGTCCACTCCGGTGGCGTGGTCTAATCTTGAGCGCGAATTTGCCGGAATCGAGATGGCCAGCCTTCAGATCGACGTGCGCCAGCTTGTCTGCGACAGCGCGGGGTTGGCGTTGCTCTATTATCTTTCCATCGGCGGCATGACCCCGGGCACAACGGTTAATGTTACCGGTCTTAGTCCGGAGTTTCAGCATCTGCTGGGCAGTTTTTCCACTGAGGATTTTCAGGCCCTGCAGGAACATGAGCCGCCCTGTTCGTCTTTGTTTGAAGACGTCGGCGCGGCCACCTGGTCGTGGCTAGGCGATTTGCGTCAACAGGTCGAATTTATCGGCGAAGTCTCCCTGGGAGTGGCGAAGAGCATATTTCGTCCGCGGCTCATGCGTTGGAAAGAAGTGTTCCGTGTGTTCGAGATCGCCGGTGTCAATGCGCTGCCCATTGTCTCCTTGCTGACCTTTCTGGTGGGCATGGTGATTGCCTTCGAGTCGGCGCAGCCGCTGGCGCAACTCGGCGCGCAGGTGTTTGTGGCGAACTTATTGGGCCTGGTGATGTCGCGCGAGCTTGGTCCAGTGATGACCGCAATCATGCTCGCGGGCCGGTCGGGCTCCGCCTTCGCCGCCGAGCTGGGCACCATGAAAGTGAATGAAGAACTGAACGCCCTCCAAACGATGGGCTTGTCACCCGTGCGATTCCTGGTCGTCCAACGCGTGGTTGCAGGCATTCTATTGGCCCCGGTTTTGACCATTTTCGCGATGTACGCGGGTCTGCTCGGTGGAATCCCGGTGCTATTGGGACTGGGTTTTCCGCTGCGGATGGTGCTGCACCAGGTCCAATCCGGGCTGCATTTTGGCGATCTGGCCGAAGGGATTTCCAAGAGCATTGTTTTCGGAGGGATTGTCGCTTCGGTGAGCTGTCTGCGCGGGATTCAAACCGGCGAAGGACCCCGCGCGGTCGGCGAATCGACCACGCGTTCGGTGGTCAGCAGCATTTTGTTAATCATTCTCGCCGACGCGATTTTCGCCGCGGTAACTTACACGTTGAGAAAATGAACGGAGCCGCCAAAACCATGATTGAAGTGCGCGATCTCACGGTTGGCTATGGCGACCATCTCGTGCTCGAACGGATCAACTTCGAGGTGCGTCGCGGCGAAGTGTTCGCCATCCTGGGCGCCTCCGGTTCCGGCAAGAGCACGTTGCTCAAACACCTGATTGGGCTCTATAAGCCGCTGCGAGGTGACATCCTGATTTCCGGGGCGAGCCTTGTCCGCGCTGAAGGCGACGAACGCTTGCGCATCCTGCAAAGATTCGGCGTCCTCTACCAGGGCGGCGCTTTGTTCGGCTCGCTGACGACCGTCGAGAACGTGCGTTTGCCGCTGGATGAATTTACGGATCTGTCGGAGCTGGCAAAGGATTTGATCGCGCTTTCCAAGTTGCGCCTGGTCGGCCTGGAATCGGCCGCGACGAAGCTTCCGGCGGATCTGAGCGGCGGGATGCAAAAGCGCGCCGGCATTGCGCGCGCCATCGTCATGGACCCCTGCCTCCTTTTTCTTGACGAGCCGTCCGCCGGCCTCGACCCGATTACTTCGGCCGGGCTCGATGCCCTGATTCGCGAATTAGCGCGGGGGCTTGGCATCACCTTTGTCATGGTCACTCACGAATTGGCCAGCATTTATTCCGTGGCCGACCGGGTCGTCGTGCTGGACCCGAAAGTCCGGGGAATCGTCGCAGAAGGTGCGCCGTCGTGGTTGCGGGAAAACGCGAGTCAGCCGTGGGTGCGGCAGTTTTTAAAGCGGGAGGTGGCATGAGCGCAAAAACGCATAATTTTAGAATTGGTCTTTTCGTCTTGGTGGGAGCCCTGCTGTTTGTCGGGGCCCTCTTTGCGATGGGTTTGAGAACTTATTTCGGCAAACGCGACGTCTTTGAAACCTGTGTCACAGGCAAGGTGGAAAATCTCTCTGTCGGCGCCCTCGTGAAGTTGCGCGGCGTGACCATCGGCAAAGTTAGTTCCATTGATTTCATCGGGACCGAATACCCGGCATACAAGCAGCAATATGTTCTCATCCAATTCGAGATTCCAAAAGGCACGGTCTGGGGGACCGAGACGGGCAATATCCAGCAATTGCTTGACACGGAAATCGCGCAGGGCCTGCGCGCGCGCGTGCAAGGGCAGGGTTTTCTCGGCGCCAATATCGTCGCCCTTGAATACATCGATCCCAAGTTGTATCCCGTCGAGCCGATTGCCTGGACTCCGAAGCACTACTATATTCCCTCAGCGCCAAGCCAGTTCAACCGCGTTATGGCATCCTTGGAGAAAAGTTTGCGTCACGCCGAGGACCTCGACCTTGCGGAATTGCTGGAACGAGTGAAAACCTTGATCGACGTCGCAAATCAACTGGCCGGTAACGTCAACCAGGTTGATTTCAAGCAACTGGGCACGAATGCCGGGTCCCTGATCGTCGAATTCCGCGAAACCAACCGCGGCCTTCAACGCACTCTCGCCGACGCGCAAAACGCCATCAACGGGGCCGATTTGCCCGCCATCGGCCGCGACACCGCCGCGCTGGAGGCCAAACTTTCCAGCACGGTGCTGGAGTTGCGTCACCTGCTTGCCAGCGTGGACACAGGCGAACTGAACAGTTCGCTGGCCAATGTGCGCGCCGCTACCGACGAAATGATTGTCTTGCTTCATAACTTGGAACAGCGACCCTCTTCGGTACTGTTCAGCAAGCCCCCTCGGCCGCTGACCGAATTGGAAAAGCCGCCCAGAAAATGAGAAACGCAGGCCCCATACTCCTGGCCGCCGCCAGTTTGTGCGGCTGCGCCTCCGGGCCTGCGTGGAAACGGCAGGTGTTTGCTTTCTCCTTGCCCGCTGATCCGCCGATCACGAAGGCGCAGACCAATATTGTTGCTCTAAACCGCGTTTCCATTTCGCCACTTTTTCAGAGTCGCTCTTTTACCTACAGGACAACCGAGAACACTTACGAACAAGATCCTTACGCGGGCTTTCTAATTCCGCCCGAACGCGCCTTGGGAGAGTCCATTCGCGCCTGGATGCGGGGAAGCGGCGTCTTCGGGCGGGTCGTGGAGACGGGCAGCGGCCTGACCCCGACCTTGGTTGCCGAGGTTTCCGTCAACGAACTCTACGGCGACTTTCGAAAGGCGTCGCAACCGGTCGGGACAATGGAGATTCACTTTATGTTTTACGAAGTCAAGGATGGCACCCCAGGACGCATCGCGCTGGACAAGGTCTGCGCGCACGAAACGCCGCTGACTCGAAAAACTCCCGAGGCCCTCATGGCGGCCTGGGATGCCGACTTGCGCGAAATCATGAAGGTGATCGATTCCGAGTATGCCAAAGCCAATTCTAAAGACCGTTGATGAGATGAACATGCACACATCCCCAGGCGCCACTTCACATTAACAGCATCCAAGGACGACATGAAGGGAACAATCAAACCCCTCGCCCAACGCGCGGCTTGGAAATCACTGGCCGAGCACAGCAAACGAATCAAGAAGCTGCATCTGCGGAAACTTTTCGCCGAAGACGCAAAACGCGGCGAGCGGTTCACTGCCGAAGCTGCCGGACTGTTTCTGGACTACTCCAAAAATCGCATCACGGAAAAAACCTTGAAGCTGCTTTTGCAACTGGCCGAGGAATCCAATTTGCGCGTGAAGATGGATGCGATGTTCGGCGGGGGAAAAATCAATGCCACCGAGAACCGCGCCGTTCTTCATGTGGCCCTGCGCGCGCCGAAGGGCGCCAGCATTATGGTGGATGGGAGGAATGTCGTCCCTGAGGTCCATGCGGTGCTCGACAAGATGGCGCGTTTCTCGAAT
Organism: Binatia bacterium; assembly: GCA_035566895.1. Classification (GTDB taxonomy): domain Bacteria; phylum Verrucomicrobiota; class Verrucomicrobiia; order Limisphaerales; family UBA8199; genus DATMQA01. The sequence goes on along the minus strand of DATMQA010000114.1, from coordinate 2,827 downwards.
CGCGTCCGCAGCGGTGACTGGAAGGGCAACACCGGCAAGCGCGTAAAGAACGTTGTGAATATTGGCATCGGTGGCTCCGATCTCGGGCCGGTGATGGCCTATGAAGCGCTCAAGCATTACAGCGACCGCAGCCTGACGTTCCGTTTCGTCTCGAACGTGGACGGTATTGATTTTGTCGAGGCGACCCGCGATCTCGACCCGGCGGAAACGCTGTTCATCGTCTCTTCGAAAACCTTCACCACGCTGGAGACCATGACCAACGCGGAAAGCGCGCGTGATTGGCTGCTCAACGGACTTGGCGGCGACCGGGCGGCAGTGGGCAAACATTTCGTGGCGGTCTCCACCAATGCGGAGAAGGTTTCCGCCTTCGGCATCGACACCGCGAACATGTTCGGTTTCTGGGATTGGGTGGGCGGGCGATACTCGATGGATTCGGCCATCGGACTCTCAACGATGCTGGCCATCGGGCCGGACAACTTCCGCGCGATGCTGGAGGGCTTCCACGAAATGGACGAGCACTTCCGCACCGCGCCTTTCGAGAAAAACCTGCCGGCGCTGATGGGCCTGCTGGTCGCGTGGTACACCGACTTTTTCGATGCCCAAACCATCGCGGTCTTGCCTTACGAGCAGTACCTGAAACGGTTCCCGGCCTACCTGCAGCAGTTGACCATGGAGAGCAACGGCAAGCACGTCACGCTCGAAGGGAAGCAGGTGACCTACGACACTGGTCCAATCTTCTGGGGTGAGCCCGGGACCAACGGACAGCACTCCTTCTACCAGTTGATTCATCAGGGCACCCGGCTGATTCCATGCGATTTCATCGCCTTCGGCCACACGCTGACGCCTCTGGGAAGGCACCACAACATCCTGCTGGCAAACGTGCTCGCCCAGGCCGAGGCGCTGGCGTTTGGCAAAACACCAGAGGAAGTGAAAGCTGAGGGAACTCCAGACTGGCTCGTTCCACATCGTGTTTTCGAGGGCAACCGTCCGTCGAACACCATTCTCGCCGAACGTCTGACGCCCGAAATGCTCGGGAAACTCGTCGCCCTTTACGAGCACAGTGTTTTCACTCAAGGCGTTATCTGGAACATCAACTCGTTCGATCAATGGGGTGTGGAACTCGGCAAAGCTCTCGCCCAGCGCATCATTCCGGAATTGGAAAGGGAAGCCGCGCCTAATCTCAAACACGATAGTTCAACAAACAACCTGATCCGTTGTTACCGAAGGATGCAAGGAACCTTGTGATCATGAAAGCGAAGACAACCATGCAACTTGGAATGATTGGTCTGGGCCGGATGGGCGCCAACATGGTGCGCCGGCTCATCAAGAATGGACATCAATGTGTCGTCTTCGACCGTTCTCCCGATGCGGTGAATGACCTGGTCAAAGAGAAAGCCGTCGGCGCCGCCTCGCTAGCTGATTTGGTCAGGAAACTCAACAAGCCGCGCGCGGTCTGGCTGATGGTCCCGGCTGCCGTCGTGGACGCCACGATTGCCGATTTATTACCCACGCTGGAGAGCGGCGACATCCTCATTGATGGAGGCAATTCCTACTACGTGGATGACATCCGCCGCGCCAAGGAACTGGCCTCAAAAGGAATTCATTATGTGGACGTGGGCACTAGCGGCGGCGTCTGGGGATTGGAACGTGGCTACTGCATGATGATCGGTGGTGAAAAGGACGTGGTTCAACGTCTGGATCCCATTCTCGCCACCCTGGCGCCCGGCATCGGCAATATTCCGCGCACCCCTGGTCGCGAGAATCCTGGGGGCACCGCCGAACGAGGTTACCTGCACTGCGGCCCGAACGGAGCCGGCCATTTTGTCAAAATGGTTCACAACGGCATCGAATACGGGATCATGGCTGCCTACGCCGAAGGGTTGGGGGTGTTGAAGGCGGCCAACGTAGGGAAACAGCGAAGCGAGACGGACGCCGAGACGACGCCGTTGCGCAATCCCGAACAGTATCAATTCGATCTCAACTTGACCGACATCGCCGAAGTGTGGCGCCGTGGCAGCGTGATCGCCTCATGGCTGCTGGATCTGACGGCGAGCGCCCTGGTCGCGGATCCCAAGCTTGCGCAGTTCACCGGCCGGGTCTCCGATTCCGGTGAAGGCCGCTGGACGATCAAGGCGGCGATTGATGAGGGCGTGCCGGTGCCCGTGTTGACCACGGCGCTTTACGAGCGCTTCGCGTCGCGCGGCGAGGCGGATTTCCAGGACAAGTTGCTCTCGGCGATGCGCTTCGGATTTGGCGGTCACCTGGAAAAACCGGCAGCTAAAATGCAATGAACTCTTCCCATTCCGACACCCTGGTTTTTTTCGGAGCTACCGGCGACCTGGCCTACAAGAAAATCTTCCCGGCGCTGCAGGCAATGGTAAAGCGGGGCACACTCAACCTGCCGGTCATCGGCGTTGCCAAGGCGGGCTGGAACCTGGACCAGCTCAAGGCCCGGGCGAAGGACGGCCTGGAGAAACACGGGGGCCTGGACCCGGCTGCGTTTGACAAACTGTGCGAGTTGCTGCGCTACGTGGACGGTGACTACAACGATGCGGGAACGTTTCAGGCGCTGCACCGGGCGCTTGGCTCCGCGCAGCGGCCGGCATACTACCTCGCCATTCCGCCCGCTGCGTTCGGCACGGTCGTGGAACAGCTCTCCCGGACAGGTGGCAACGGCAACGCACGGGTTATCATCGAAAAGCCTTTCGGTCGCGACCTGCCCTCAGCGCGCGCGCTCAATAAAATCCTGCTCCAAACCTTCGACGAGAAGACGATCTTTCGGATCGACCATTACCTGGGCAAACAACCGGTCCATAGCATGCTGTTC
>DATMQA010000113.1:0-31019 GCA_035566895.1 Binatia bacterium | reverse complement strand
CGCGGTAGCCCCTCCCCGCATTTGGAAAAACCTGCCGCTTGGACGATTTTTTTTGGCGAAGTCGGCTAACGCGGCCACTCGCCCGACCCCTTATGAAATATCCGGGTTAGCGCCCATATACAGAGGACTATTCACAGTCGGAACAACCGGGCCGCCTGTAAACGGCGTCTCCGCAGCGACCCCATTCACTTGGTGAACGCCAATGCCTTGGGTGTAGCCGGTATTTGCGATGGCCAGCAGGCCGCAAATCGCAATCGTGAACAGGAAATAATTTTCCATGGGATGATACTTTTTGCCACGAAACAGCGCACTGATGGTTGTGGTATATGCGAATCCTTTTGCGCAGCATTCAAACCGGAAGCTACTTTCAAACCGTAGCCAATTGGACCGATGATGCCAACGTCGCCTTCGATTTCGAGCAGATTGAGCAGGCGGAAAAGGCTGCCTTGGAAACAGGCTTGGGCCAGGCGGAGGTCGTGTTGTCGTATGATAATCCTCCATGCGAGTTGAGGTTGCCGGTTGGGTGATTTACCAGCCGATCACCAATTTTACCTTTCCATCCGCAGCAATCGCGGCCTGCGTGTCCTTCCCGGATTTGGGTTTTGTGGACTGGTTCAAAACCGCTCCGTCCTTGGAGAATTGTGCTTTCACAATCTCCTTGGCGTTTTCCAGATGCAGCTCATAAATCAACTGCTGCTCGTTCCAGCGCTGCACGCTCTGACTCTCCACCGTTTTGTAACCCTTAAATCTCTTTGCCACTGTGTCGCGGACGATTTTGGGAACTTTGGACCATGAAATCGCCGATTCGGTCTCCAGCCATTTGCCCGCCCCGTCAAACTTAGCGGCGATCTCGGTCCTCTTGAGCGTGAACTCCGCTTCGTAGTTCTTGTCGGACTTGAGCTTCCATTCCACGCGCTTGGCGGTCGGGAATTTGGCCCGAAGGCCCTCCTTCACAACATCCGGCACCTGGTCGGCAGGCAGAACCTGGGTCGGCGCAGCCAGGGGCAGAAACACGTTGATCAACAGCACAACGATCGCAGAGAGAACCTTTTCCTTTTTCATGCAAGAACGGTCATCACTTTGTCTCGACGTAACCCTTCCTCAATTTCTCGGAGACTAAATGTTCGGCTTCGCTCTTCGCCTTCGTCTGATCGGCAAATGTTTTCGTTTGCGATTGGCCTGCGGTTCCGATGCGGCCGAAGCGCACGGTAAATGAATTGCCCGACATCGCAATCTCCCAAAACTTCCGGGATGAGCCGCCGACAAATTCAAGGTGACGGACAGAATCAGGCTTGGGGGGCGCAGCCGGGACAGGGGTTCGCATTGCCGTCACCGTCCGCTCTTGCACGGCGACCGGCGCCGCAACGGCCCGGGGCGAAGCTGATTTCGCTGACACTATCGGCTCGGAGGCCGGCGGGGCATTTGGCTCAAAAGACTCGTCCTCAGGGGAATCGATCTGCTCCTCCACCTCCTGCCCACGCAGCAACTTCTCGAGCCGGGCCAATACGCCGTCAGGGTTGTGATACCAATCTTTCGTCAGCACCAGGGCGAAGCGCCAGCCGAAGGCGCGTAGAATGGAAGGTTGCATGAGGTAGCGGTCCAGCAGGTTTGGATTCGCATAGTGCCCGTCCGTGTCCACCAGAATCCCAAGTTGATACATGCCGTCCGAGTTGGCGCGCACGCCGAGGTCGCAGCGGAACTTCGATTGGCCGACATTCAAATCGACGGTATAACCGCGCTCCCGCAGTGCGGCCGCTAACTTTTCCACGACCACGTCGCCCTTGCTCAAAGGCGCGAGCGCTTTGCGCGCGAGTGGGTTCAAATTCTCCAGAACGCGCCTCGCACCAGCGACATCGCCCTTTGACACGGCTTCGGCGTATTGAAGGAAATTTTTCAGGCTGTTTGCGCCATCGTTGTAATCATTGGTGATGTCGTGGTGGCGGATCGAGCTGACCAGCGCCATGTGATGCTTGGCACGCGAGAAGATGACATTCAACCGTTTCTCCCCGCCGCGCTGGTTGATCGGCCCGAAGTTCATCAACATCCGCCCGCCGGCATCGTGGCCGTAGCAGACGCTCATGATGATGATATCCCGTTCGTCGCCTTGCACGTTTTCGAGGTTCTTTACGAACAAACCGCAGAATACGTCGTTCTCCTCGCGCGCGTGCTCGGCTTCGAGGCGCGCCGCAAAGTCGCTGTCCTCGTCCGCCAGCCGGCTCAAGGCATTCTCGATTTCAGCCTGCTGCGCCTCGGAAAAGGCGACGATGCCGATGCTGAGTTTGTTCTCTCGGCGAAGCAGGCCGCGGATGAGTTGGGCGATGTAAGCGGCCTCATTCGGATTCGTGCGGTCTTCATAGACCCCATTCTCCATGAAATGAAAGCTGATGCTGCGGGCAAGCAGCGCGTCCACATAATCCTGGCCCTGTTCCGCCGCCGTGATCCGGAGCTCCGGCAGGTTATCCGCAGCGCGCTGGCGGTCGGGGATCGTAAACAAGCTGCCGCTGTAAAACGCGGCGTTGGAAAAGCTGATGAGCGCTTCGTAGCGGCTCCGATAATGCCAGGCCAGCAGCGTGGACGGAAGGTTCTGCGCGGATTGCGTGAGAAAGCTGTCCGAATCCATGTCCACTTCCACGCGTTCCCCCTCCTCCTCCACGACCACGCTTTCGCCCTCGCTGCGGCCGGCGGCGAAAAACGTCGTAGGCGGGAGCTGCATTTCGTCGCCCACAACGATCACCTGGTGCGAGCGGTAGATGGCGGGAATGGCTTCCGCCAGCGGAATCTGGCTGGCTTCATCGAAGATCACCACATCGAACAGGTCCGGATTGAGCGGCAGCGTATCGGAGACGCTGAGCGGGCTCATCAGCCAGATCGGCTTCAAATCCTGGATGACCTGCCCCGTGTCGCCCGCGGCCAGGTCGCGAATCGATTTGTAACGCATGGTCTTGCCGAATTCGTGCTCCAGGTCACGCCGGCCCGCGGCATAGGATTTCTTGAATGCCTTCTGCTCCGGCTGCAATTGGGACACGGGCGCCGAGGAGAGGTTGACGTGTTCGAGAAACTTTTGGCGCACCGCGGCGCGGATGACCCGGGCGTTCAATCCGAGCCACTCCCGGTAATGCTTCTCAAGCTGCTCCATCTTGCGGGCGAGAACCCCGCCCTCAAACCGGTTGACGGCCCGGTCCTGCCGATACACCTGGTTGAGGCTCTTGTGCCCGATGGCAGCCTCGAATTCGCCGAGCGGCACTTCGGCCCGCCGCAAGGCATGGCTGAACGGCTCAGGCAATTCGACGAGTTCAGCCAGAAGGGGCGACAACTCCGCCAGGGTGGCCGTTTGCTCCCGCAGTTTCGCCAGCACTTGCGCGAGTTCGGGAAAATCAAACTGCTCATGCTCGGCGAGAAGCGAGTGGAGCGTCGTGTCCAGTTCCGTGAAACGCTCGTGAATGCCGGCGAGGCTTTCAATGAGGCCGCCGGCCTCCACCGATTGGGCGAGCTGTTGCAGGAGCGCTTTGACCGAAGCATGAGCAGTGCGGCGGTCGGCTCGGAGTTCAACCACCACGGAACGAAACGCCTCCACGTCATCCGTTTGCCATTCTTTGCGCGCCTGCCCGGACACCTCATCGAACGCTGCTTGAGCTTCATGTTGGGCCATCAGGTCCTTAAGCATCTTGCTCCAGGCGGGAGCAACGGCATGTTGTGAAAAATCGTATCTGGCCTGGAGCGTCTTCTTCAAACGCCAGAACGCGGGCTGCAGGAATTTGAAGATGGACTTTTCAAAACCCTTAGCCTGCGCCAGCGCGTTCTGCGCATCGTCCGGTGACAGCGGTTCCTTCCATGCCACCGTCTTCTGTTGCGCCTGCGCCAGCGCCTGGGCTCGCGCAATGAGTTCACCCGCAAGTTTATCAAAGGCGGCAGCCGTGGGATTTCCCATCAAAAGGCTCAGCAGATTCCGCTGGGCCAGCGGGCGGACACGAACGGCGAATTCCAGAATCGTTTGAATCTCCTCGAACGTGTCCCATAACTCATCCGGCAGCCCGGACAGTTCCAGCGCGCTCTCGATCGCGTCCAGAAGGTCCTCGACCCGATCGAGGCACGTCGTAAGCGCTTCGATGGGCCGGTCAGCCTCCAAAACACCTTTGCCCAGCCAGCGGAGCGGGTGCTTGGCAAAGCACAGGTCTTCGCCCAGGTCCGCCAGCGCCGAGCGCAAACGCTCAACTACCTCGCCGTGCTGCAGCCAAAGGGGATACTCCGGCAGGAGCTCTTCCACCCGGGCCGGCAAATCACAGGCGCGGCCTCGCAGTTCGACCAACCGGTGCAATAGCGCGCGCACCCCGATGCCTGTATGGGCGTGCGGCTGCCGCATGACTTCGGAGAACCGGGCCAGGCTCGCCAGGTCCTGCTCGATCGCCCGCAAAGCCGCGGTGCGGGATTTTTCCGCGTCAGGCTCGAGCCCGGCCTGGCCCAGGAATTGTTCGCAGGTTTGCTTTAGATTCTGAATGAAGGCCTTTTTGTCGGTTTGCGAATCGTGAATCAGACAGCAGAGCTCATCCAAACCCTGTTGGCGCAGCCGATGGAATACGACGTCGATGGCGGCGCGTTTTTCGCAAACAAACAGCACGCGCTCCCCGCGGGCGATATAATCGGCGATCAAATTGGTGATCGTTTGCGATTTGCCGGTGCCGGGCGGCCCTTGAATGATGTAGCTTTCTCCGGTCCGCGCGCGCGCAATCGCCGAAGCCTGCGCCGCATCGCAGGAAACAATGAGATGTTGCTCCGCCAGCGCCAGCGGGGGCGGCAATTCTTCGGGGGGTTTCGGGCTGAGCGAAAAGACGGTGTCGAATGCGCCGCTCGCCAGGTCCGTTTCAATGAGCTTGGCGTAATCGCTCACCAGGGTCATTTTGCGGTAATTGAAATTCCCCAGCGTCAGGCTGCATAGGTCGAAATCCCACGAATACGGATTCTGGTTGTCGCCCTCGCGCAGCGAAAACATCCGCCGTTCTGTCTCCAGCACTTTTCCCGGCTCGGCCGGCGCCTCCGGTTCGACCATGTGCGGCACTCGCGACTGGGGGGCGCCGCCCATCACTTCGCGCAGCGGCATCGGTGTGGGGCGCACCTTCTGAAGGAACAACTGCAGCCCCAGCGGATGGAAATTCTCGCGGTCGTAACTGTATTGAGGTTTCGCGGCGTTGCGAGCCCGGCGCGCCTGGAGCTTCATCCGGCGGTGGTATTGATCCAAGCGCTGCCGGGCTTTCTCGTGAATCAGCTCGATCTGCGGACGATCAATTTTGTTCAGCGTGACCCCGGGCTCGCTCGCCTGGATTTGCGCCTTGAGCGCCTCCCAGAATTGGTCCAGCGACGTTTCCTTCAAATCCACAACTTCAGGCAAATCGAGGTTGTAGAGCTCCTTGAGGTGATACCGAAGCGCTGGGTTCACTTCGGCTTCGCTCGAAGTCGCGGCCAGAACATAATTGTCGCGAACCCCCTTCTTCCGCGTGAGTTCCACCGGCAGCAGCAATAGTGGCGAATGAATCCGTTCGTTGGGCGCTTCTTTGAGATTGTTCCAGCGCAGGAAACACAACACCAGGCGAAGCTGGGCGAAGCCGAACTCCGCGCGGTCGCGCCTGGCCTCGCTGATAATTTTGTCGAGGACACCGGGAATGTAAGGCGCGTCTTCGAAGCGCAGGTATTTGCCCAGTGACATCGGCGTGCCCTCGGTGATAATGGCGGCCAGTTCGCGATGCCAGACAAAGAGTTGCTCCCGCTTGATGTTCCGGTAATCCAGCAGGAGTGGAACGGACGCTACCGTCAGATTGAGCGTTTGGAGGGTGGGCCTGAAATAGATGAGCCGGTTGCGCCGTGAAATTTCAAAGAGCCGGTCGCGCAAGTGCGACTGGATTAACCGGCGCTTGCCGGCCAGGGCGGAGTCCTTGAATTCCTTTCGGCCAAAAAAGTTGGTATCAAAATCGACCGGCTGCTCGCGGTAATTCTCCAGCCGCGAAATCACCTGCGCCAGATCCGGCGCGCGTTTGTGCCGGTTCAACTCGGTCATCTGCACGATCACCGAAGCCAGCACGGCGTTCAGCCGGCGATTCACCGCAAAAAGATTCGCGCGGTTGACGGTAAAAACCTCCAGCTCACCGGCGTCCGTGAAATCCAGGCCGCAAGCCATGCTGGCGAGAAGCATCCCCAGCGAGAAGATATCAGTCAATTCGTCGTGATGTCCGACCGCCTGCTCCCAGGACTGGTAGTTCGGCAGAAAAACGGGCTTGGTGATGCCGCTTTCGGCCGAGCCGACACCGAGCTCGGAACTGGTCAGCGATGCTTCATCGAGGTCCGCCGTGCGGCGTGATTCAGCCACGACTTCAACGGCGTGGCTGACCGGTGCTTGCAGCGCTTCCACCTTGGCCGTGTTCTTTACCGGGGAACTGGCCTTGGCCGGCGAAAACCTCAGGTGTCCCTGTTCGGTCACTGTCAGGTCCCGAATTCCCTCCAGCGGCGCCACGAATCCCGCCTCGTGCGCCGCGCGCACCTGCTTCATCAGAGGCAACAATGCCGCCAGCGCGTCATCGGTTTCAAAGCCGCCCTTGGCCACGCCGGCTTCGAGCAATTTCAGGAACGGCGCTTGAACCACGTCACTCACCGTTCGCCTCCGCTTTGGCCAGCATTTCAGCGGCCTGTTCCTTGACTCGCCGCACGTCGCGGACCCGCATCTTGAGCTCTTTTGCGGCCAGCTTTTCGAATTTCTCATCTAATTCCAGTTGACGGCTCACCTCAAATGCCGCCGCCAGTGGCATTTCCTCAAGCTCGGGATCGGCTTTGGCGAAATCGAGCAGGACATAACAAAGATATTCGTGCAGCTTGGCGTCCTTGAATTTCAATTCATCACCCGGAAGAGTGTCATGCCCGTCGGCTGGCCTGAAATTGTCGAAAAAGAGCTTCGCATGTCCGAGCGTGGCGGGTGTCTGAAACCACTTGGGTTTCAACAAGTATTGCAAGAGCCGCTTTGTAGCCGAGGTCAGTCGTTTTTGACCCATCAAATCCAGCTCGTCGAGCCTGGCTCCGCCTTCAATCATGCCGCTGATCTGCGCCGCGGCGTTTTCACCCTGCTCCTGCCATAACGCAAGCGCCCGGGCGCGGATAAACGCTTCCGGGTGGGAGACCCCTTCCGCGGAAACATTGCCGTTGGCAAAAATCTCTTCGGCTTGTTTCAAATAACTGGCGGCACTGACCTGGGTCAAGCCGGTCTGCATTTTCACTAGGCCGGCCACCACGGAGCCGGCATCACCGGTGACGCGCAGAGAGCCGCGATCGGCGAAAATCTCCGTGTAAAGTTGATAACGCCGCGCCGTCTGCTCGTGGCTCGCGGACGCGCGCGGATCGTTGGCCACCGCATGAATTAAGCGTTCGGCGATATGGAATTCCCCCGCGTCCCTCTCCCAAAGAAGGTAGTGCGCAAGTTCGTGCCCGAGCACGGACTTCAGTTCCTCTCCCTTCAAAAGCGTAAAAGCCGGCCCGGAGAACACGACGTGGCCTTGTCCAGGAATGTAGTAGAGCGCCGCGTTGAGCTGCGAGGTGTTTTGGGCCTGGTAAAGCGTGACCGGGACGTCGAGTCCAAGCCGAGCCTTGGCCTCGTTGAGACTTTGGTGAAGTTCGGGGTGCCCCTCGGCGTCAAGGCGGTACGTGGACTTGAGTAATTCAAGACGAAGGTTTTCCGTGTAATCCGCCTTCGCCTGCGCGGAAGAAAACCAGTTCCACAACTCGCGCTCTTCCGATTTGAGGTAATCCCGCAACTCGAGGTGGTACCTCAATGGTTCCAGAATGTTCTCCGGTTCGTGCACGTTGATATTAAAACAAAAGCCGCGTGCTAAGGTCAAAAGACGAGCAAATCACCCCTCGGTTGTTTGTGAAACCCGAGTTCGCCTGATTGCAGAGCCACTCCCTCCTTTGGTGGCTTGTCGCCTCGACCGATGAAGATTAAAAAGAGCAAAAATCAGACCAATAAGGCCACCAACATAGCTCGCATTGTGGATGTAGGCAACTCGCACGAAATTCGGCAAATCCACTATCCCGTGTTGAGAGACGAAGTCCTGCCAGACATCCACGACAATCAAGCTCAGGGCATTATTTCAAGCCTCAACGAATAGTCCGCGTAACCCACCTTGCGCCAGAAGGCGACCGCGCCAGGGTTCGCCACCAGAACCTCGACCGTAAGACGCTTGGCTTTTGGCCAGACCTGCGACCTCAGGATGTCCACTGCCCGGCGGCCAATCTCCTGACGGCGCCGATCACGGACCACAAAAAGCTGCCGCAGGTAAATTTCTTCGGGTTGCTCGCGGAACAAGGCGTAGGCGACCACCTTGCCGCCTTCCTCAAAGAGAACCGCTCGATACTCTCCCTCAAGAAAACCCCGCATGCGTTCCTGAAGTTGCGCAACGGTCATCGGATTTCGATGCCCTTCGTCTCGGATCAATTGATGGTTCAGTTCCGCCAAAACTCCGCAATCGTCGAGCGTCGCCGCGCGGAATGTTATCCCCTGTTTCACTGTGAACCCTGCCTACGGCTTACCTGCCGGCTCAAATTCGAAATACGCGAAATTGTTGCCTTTGTTGTATTGGAAGGTCAGCAACTGCAGGCCGGCCTCCGGGAACGTTATGGTCCCAATCTCGGCTTTGTTCCAGATATGCATGCTGCCGGTGGCAAGGGGTAATTTGCACTCGGCGGCCGGTTGATGGTTAATCGAGAACCGGATCGTGTTGGCGGCGTTGCCATACAAAGCCAACACCCGGTACGTGCCCGCCTTTTTCACGTCCACCGTGTAATTGCACCACTCACCATCAGCCGTCCAACCGATGTAAAGCTGATTGGTTGCCGGCGCCACGAAGTTCGTGTGGTTGAAGTCGGCGAAGTCTTTGGTGTAGGAAATATCCACCCCTTCGTTGGCCCGAAAACCCCAAAGGTACGGATTAGCGTGCGGCCGGTGGTGTTCGGGCTTCAAGTTCAGTTCGCCGCTGCCGTGGTTAGTGGGGTCGGTATCGTGATAGGCCACGCCCTCCCCGCCCAGATCGTAATAAGCGCATTCGACTCGGCCCGGGATCACTTGCGCCCCCGCGGTGTAGGCCGAGTCCTGAAAGGGCTTGCCCTGGTAATCCGGCGGCAATCCCGCTCTGCTGCTCATAACGAGCGCCATGCCGGCGATTCCCAAGAGGGCCCAATTAACCGTTGCTCCGCTTTTCATCCTGGCTGACCACTAAAGCCCAACCAGCTTATGCTGGCAACCAGATTCCCTTTGCCAGATTCCCTTTGCCGGTTGCCGACCTGCCTTGCGCACGTTCTAAGGCACGGCTGTTTGAGACTCGCAAAATCCTCCCCGCCATTCCGAATTGACCTCGGGGACGTGCGCCTCTATCTCGAAGACATGCGAACCTGGTCTCGCCGGCCTCCTCCTTTCATCTGCTCGACGTTTCTGCCAGGGCTTGCTGGTCTGCTCAGCCTCGCGTCAGTGTCCCCGGTGTTTGGCGCCGTGGCCACCAGCCTTCGTCCCTGGATCGATTATCGCACCATCATGTGGGTGGGTGACACCGCCGGCAAACAGCCCGAAAAATTGCCGCTGTTCTTCCAGCGCCTGCGCGAGATGGGCATCAACACCGCGATGGTCTATGACGACGGCAATCTCCAACCGCTCCTGGACAACCACTTTCCCTACTATGTCGAGAACATCGTCAACCGCGGCCTTTGCCTGAAATTCAATTCAAATGTGCGGGACTGGGACAAGTTCGTTACCGGCTGGGCCAAGGAGGGGCGCCCGGACTCCGCCCTCCAGCGCGATTACTGCCTGGATGCTCCGGAGTGGCGCGCCTGGGCGCGCGACCAGATGCAATCCCTCGCCCGCAAAAACCGGGACTACGAGCCGCTTGCCTACAACATCCGGGATGAACTCTCAACCACCATCTCCGCCAACCCGTTCGATTACGACTTCAACCCAGTCGCCCTGGCGAGGTTCCGGGATTGGCTGAAAGCCCGCTACGGCGGCCTCGGCGCCCTGAATGCCGAATGGGAAACGCCATACGCTTCCTGGGATGACGTCATACCGTTCACCACCGATAGGATCAAGAATCGCATGGCTGCCGGCCAGGCTCTGCCGCGCGGAAAACCGGATTGGTCCGAGCTGCAACAACTCAGGTTCGATTTGGCCGCCGCCCACCGTTCGCCGACCCGCTGGAACTTCTCGCCGTGGGCAGATTTTCGGAGCTACATGGACGGCTCGCTGGCCCAGGCCCTGGACGCTCTGCGCCAGGCCGCGCGGGAGCTCGACCCCCGCACGCCCGTCGGAGTTGAAGGCACACAGATGCCGCACGCCTTTGGCGGGTATGATCTGTGGCGCCTATCCCAGGCGCTGGATTGGGTCGAACCCTATGACATCGGCTGCGCTCGCGAGATCTTTGGTTCGTTTATGCCGGGCAAACCGCTCTTGACCACCGTTTTTGAATCCCAGGCCAATCCCGCCGGCCGCCGGTTGTGGCACCTGCTGCTGGAGGGGGACCGCGGCTGCCTGGTTTGGTGGAGCGAAGACTGCATCGACTGGAAGACCAGCGACTACCAATTGACGCCCAAAGCAAAGGCGCTGACACCCGTGCTCGAGGAGATGACCTCGCCCCTGGCCCGGCTCTTCCTGCGCGCCGAACGCGACCGCGACCCCATCTTCGTCCACTACTCCCAACCCTCCATCCAGGTGGATTGGTTATTGGAATCCACGGTGGATGGTTCCACTTGGCTGCGGCGCTTCTCCAGCTTCGAGGCGGAACACAACCGCCTGGCCAAAGTTCGCAATGCGTGGCTCAAGGCGTTCCAGGATTTGGGCTTCAGCCCGCAGTTCGTGTCCTCCGAGCAAATCGAACAGGGCGCGCTCCCCCAGGCTGGAACGGCGGTCCTGGTGCTGCCGGGCTCGTACGCGCTGTCGGATTTGGAGGCCCGGCGAATCAAGAGCTTCCTGGCCACGGACCATGCGGGGGACAAGCCGCATAAAGTCTTTGCTGACGGCCTTCCCGGCACCTTTGATGAGCATGGCAAGCTGCGGACCAGGAACGCACTCGAAGCGTTTGAAGGCATCGCCACCAACGCATTGACCTGCATGCGGCTGGAAGCGGGCCGGGCCCCAGCGGTGAGAGTTGCGGATATCACTGCGTACGCCGCAGAGCGACGCAAGGCTGACTCGGGGCCCGGGTTTTCAGGCTGGCTGCGCGGCGAACTTGCGCCGGTGCAGCCGGAGGTCTCAGTCTCCGTTGCTGCTCATTTGCGCGTCCACCGATTTCATATCGGCGACGACCATTTGATCACTTTCGAACGAAATATCGACTATCAAATGAGTGAAGACCTGAAACAAGCGGGCGGCAACGAGTCCTTTGAACGGCCAATTGAAGTCGAAGCCACACTCAAGCAACCGGCGCATGTTTATGACCTGCGCGCTCAGAAATATCTTGGGCACACCGGCCGCCTCCACTTCACGCTGGACCCGTGGCAGCCATCACTCTTTGCGCTCACTCAGAACAAGTATGCCGAGGAATCTCTCATCGTCTCGTTAGCGCGAGAGCGGCCTGCCCGCTGAGCCCCCACCGTCCCCAAAATAAAACCGGTTGCCCAAGTATCGGTCGCCTGCCTGGCGACTCTTTTCACGGCGAGACGATACGATAGAACCGGCTGGGCAGATTCGTTGCCGGATCGGTGCTCGTCGCTGCGCCCGCGCCGAACGTGCCGCTGGCCAGAACGGTCCATTGGCTCAACGGCAAGGTCAGAGCGCCGGCCGCCAGCACCCGGTAGTTTTGTCCCGGTTGCCCGTGGAACGTCAACTGGGTGCCCCCTGCTCCCAGCGAGATCCCGTCCAGGACTGGCGCTACCAACGGCAGAATACTGGCCATCAACCCTGTCGGCTGAGCCAGGAGATAATTGCCGGCGTCCGCCCCGGCGAGAGCATATCCCCTTGCTGTCACGGGCTTGTTGGTGCCGACGTTCGCGTCGGCGAAATACCCGGCCGCGTTACTGGCGACCAAACTCACCGTGTCACCAGTCAATACCACAGCCAACCCGGCATTGACGGCATTCAAGGTGGCGTTCGTGGTCCCGTCGTACACTTTGTCCAGCGCCACAACATTCGTAACCGCCAACCCGGCAGCCACAATCACGCCGTTCGCAACCGGCACAAACGAGTAGGCGTAATTGTTCCCCGCGTTGCCGTCGGCGACGGAACCGGCGGGGGTGAGCATCTTGCCCGTGCCGACATTTTTGTTGTCATAGCTCTCGGTGAAATTGGCCGTGTCGCCGGCCTGCACGTTGCCCGCGGTGACCATTGGCGTGGCCGCCGCGCTAATTGTCCGGTCGTAGGGTTTGCTGTTCGCAGCGGCGGTGACTGTCAGGTTGGTCTTGTTGATGGCGCCAACGGCACCGAACGTGGAAGTGCTCGACAACACATAGTTGCTGGCAGAACCGCCCGAGAGCGCGAGCCCCGTGACGGTCACGGTCTTGGCGCCGCCGGCGTTTCGAGTGTCATAGATTCCGGTGGCGGGATCGTTCAACGTCACGGTGTCACCGCTGACCACGCCCGACAGTGTGTAGTTGCCCGGCGCCAGGGCTGCGGTCGTGGTTCCGTCGTAGTTCTTGCTCACAGTCCCGGTTAAGCCCGGTGTAAGCGTGGCCCGGTTGACGGTTTGTGCCAGAGCGGGTGAGTTGGTGCTGCCGGCGTAGAGCGAATCCCCCGTGTAGCCCGCGGTGACACTGTGGGCCGCTGCCGAGAGTTGCGCGGCGGTGGTGCCAAAAGAGGCCTGGCCGCCCGCGTTCAAGGTGCCTGTCCCCAGTTGAACGCCGTCGCTATAGAAGGTAACGGTCTCCCCCGTAATTCCTCCCACCGCCACGCCGTTGGTCCGGACCGTCGCCGTAAAGGTCACCGGATTGCCATAGGTCGAGGGGTTGCCACTGGAGGCCAACGCCAGAGTGGTGGCGGCCGGCGGCGGCGCCATTGGCTCAAAGGTGAAGACCGTGACGGACAAAGGCGGGAAACTATAATTAAAATTGGCCGAGGCGGTGGTTAAGATATTGGTGGCAATATCCTGTGCGCCTGGGGTTGTGTTGTTCGTGCGCACCGCGTCGTCCTGCGGGATGCCGTAGAAACGCACGGTCGCCACATTGGTGGGCACAAAACCGCTGAGCGCGATCTGGCTGGTGAAATTCGTGACGGTATCCTTGTTCATCACCAGCAAGGAGACCCCGCCGTCGGCTTTGCGCGCGGCATAGGCGGCCAGCAGCAGGTAATCGCTGGTGGGGTTGAGCACGGTGTCGCCCGGCCGCACGAAGAACTTCAGAATTTTCTCGGCATAAAACGTGGGGTACTTGCCGGAAACGCCGTCGAGCATTCCTTCATCGCCATAGGTGCGCCAGCCGTAGATGGTCGGGTCAAAGGTGCCGGTGCTGTTATGGCCGTTTCTGAGGTCCCACCAGAAATAGGAATTGAACTCGGTCTTCATGATCTGGCACGCGCTGTCCACCAGGTACAGGCCATTGACGATGCTGGTCAACTGCCTGCCGAAGGCGCTCGAGGCATCGCTGTTGTTCTCCGTGGCGCACAGTTCGATATTCGTGCCGGCGGAGCCGACGTAGTCGCTGACCTGCTGGCGCAGGTTGGCCGCGTCCTTCGCCCAGTTGACCGTCGATTGCAGCAGGAGCGGGTCGCTGTCGGCGGCGGGCGGCGGATTGACCGGGTTGGTATATTCGGGATAAACGTGATGGATCAAGAAGTCGGGTGTCACTCCCAGGCTCTTGAGGGTGGCGAGCATCACCGGGGTCCAGCCGTTGTGAGTCACGCCGGTCCGGGGGTTTAAGGCCGGATGGTTCGTATTGTTAGCGTATGAGTCCTCTCCCGGCACCGCTACCATCCCGATCCGGATCGTCGGGTCGGCGGCCCTCATCATCTGCATATATCCCGCGCTGCGGACCGCGTAGGTGTAAGGGTCATGTGCCGGGCTGTTGACATCGTTTTCCCAGGAGCCGTAGCACTCATTCCCGATCTCCCAATACTTGAAACCGCAATGGTTGGTTACATTCGCCGCGAGGACCCAGGCCGCCGCTTCGTTGCTGCCGCCGGAACCGTAATTGACGGTGATGAAGACTTGCGCGCCCAGGTTTGTGGCGAGGTAATTAAACCGCGAATTCCCGGTGTTGTCCGACGCCCAATGATAGGCGTCCGAGGTCGAACCGCCGGGCCAGCGCAACGCCTTACAGCCGTTATCCTGCAACAAACCGAGAGTGGTCGTTTGCTGGCTGAGATTCCCGTCCCACGTCGCGGTGTTGATTCCAAACCAACGCCCGTCCGCTGCCCGGTTGGTTTTGGTCACATCAACATTCAAATGCACCAGCGCCGGCGCAGGCGCTGCGTTGAGCTGGACGTCATCCACATAGAAAACCGGCTGTGCCCCGCCGCTGGTGTCCTGGATGAAGAGGCCAGAGAAGTTCGATTTATTGGCTACGCCGAGCGTGGCGAGCGGAACGGTGATCTGCTGCCATTGATTGGTGGGTAATCGCGGCAAGGCGTAGGCAATCTGCCCCGAGTTGGCCAGCGTGCCAAAGAGCTGGAGCCGTTGACCGCCGGTGGAACCGCCGTTGACCCAAAACGAGAGGCTGGCGTAAGGCGAAGTGTTGAAGCCGGCCTGGTACTGCAAGGACAGAGCGCCACCCGAGCTGGTAATGGTCACGCTGATCGATTGAGTCCCGGAATTCACCGGAATCGTGTTGGCGAAGTTGCGGGTCGAGTTCCAACTCCAATCCTGGAACGCGTTGACCAGGTTGTCGGTATAGATGGGCAGGTTCGCCTGTCCCTGGCAATGTTGGATCACCGCCAGGCAGGCACCCGCGACTGCGGGTAGAAGAAAACGCCGAGCACGCATAAAACAAACTACAGAATTTCAATGACAGCTCCGGCCCAATATCCGCCCGTAGATACCTGGTCAAAGGCTTAGCTCACAAACCATACGGGACAACCGAGTCGGATGCAAACCCGGACCTTCCTGGGCCGCAATAGATGCAAAGGGTTCCTCAACTTATGGTTAGCCTCCGCGCGTTGCGTTCTCTTGAATCATGCGGACTGACGTTATCTAACTCCGATGATCGCAACACTAACAGCGCTCGACCGAAATCGCGCGCCCTCATCGCACCGGCTCAGCCTCAGGCTGCCCGCTTCCAACCGTAACTTCTGTTCTGATGGAGTTGGAGATGTAACACTGCTCGTGCGCAAGGTGATGAAGCCGCTGCTCCTCCGCTGCCGCGGGCAATTTCTCGCCGCTGTAAGTTATTTTCGGATTGAGTTTAATCGAGCTAACCCACGGAATGCCTTTTTCATTCTTGGTCATGCTGCCGACCGCCTCGTCCTGATAGCTATCCACCTGAAATCCCTGCCGGTAAGCCAAATATAGGTAGGTGAGCATGTGACAGCTCGACACCGCCGCGACATAAGCTTCCTCCGGGTCAACGTGCGCCGGGTTTGAATACGGCGCGGGCACCGCGGAAGGTGAGGGCGATGCAGGCACCGTTATCCCGCCGTCAAACGTCCACGTGTGCTCCCGCGAATACCTGCCCTTCAGGAAATCGGGACTCGTGCGCTTCCAACTGATAATCGCTTTGTGCTCAGACACAGCACACCATCGCCCGCCCGATTCAGAATGACAAGCTGAAGGCAAGGCAACCCAGAAACCGGTCGGTCTTCGCCGCCCGGAGCGCGGACTTTCCTGTCCGCAGCAACTTCCCAACGCCGGCGCAGTCCGGATTGGCTGCCAATTCTCGCACCAGCGGAAATTTTTTTCTCTAACCTTTGTTGGAAATCCACTTTGCGGACTTGCGCTCCGCTGCCACTTGTTCGCAACCGAATCGTTACGATTCGTCACGTTTACTTTCAACGAGCGCAGGTGAAAGTGTGGCCGTCAACAAAAGCCACGGCGCGCAACCTGAACATAACATCGTCTCCGCGCGGCGTGGTCGAAACACAAAACCAAGCGACATGAAAGGAAGAATCGATATGAAAACAAAAGTTATGGTGGCGGCCCAAACGGCTGCGGCACTGGTTTGCGGACTGGGTCTGGTGGGGATTGGCTCAGTTCTGCCCACAGCGGCGAAGGCGGATTCACCTGAAGAATCCACCGGCCCCGAAAGGGTCGACCATGTGCTGCTCGTCTCCGTGGACGGAATGCATCAGTCCGACCTGGCCTGGTATGCCCAGACCCACCCCGGGTCCACGCTGGCAGCTCTGGTGGCTCGTGGCGTTGACTACTCGGACGCGAGCACGCCTTTCCCGTCGGACTCATTCCCCGGAATGGTCGGCCAGGTCACCGGAGGCAACCCGTCAACCACCGGCATCTACTACGACGACACTTGGAATCATAATGTGTTCCCTGCCGCACCACGAACTGCGCCGGCCCGGCGCCGGGCGGCGAGGTCACCTACTTCGAGGCCCTCGACTTGAACCTGGCCCTCGACGCGGGCCAGGGGCTCGTGCCCGCTCCCGGCTTGGACCCCTGGGCCAACATCCTGCAAATGACCGGCAATCCGCTCGACGTGATCAATCCCTCGCAGTTGCCCGTCGCTCCCTCGAGTTGCCAGCCGCTCTATCCCAGCCAATACCTGAAAGTGAACACGGTCTTCGAAGTGGCCCACCAGCACCATCTGCTGACCGCCTGGTCGGACAAGCACCCCGCCTACCAGATCATGTCCGGTCCCTCCGGTGACGGCGTGGACGACTTTTTCACTCCCGAGATCAACAGCAGCGCCAACCCGGCCGCACCGACGGACCCAAGCCAGCCGGACTGGACCACGGACAACCTCTTGACCCAGCAGTACGACGGCTACAAGGTCCAGGCCGTCATCAACTGGATCAACGGTCACCGCCACAACGGCGCCGGCAACCCGGGAACCCCGGCGCTCTTCGGCATGAACTTCCAGACCGTCTCGACCGGCCAGAAGTTGCCGGCGTCAAGAACGGAGGGTGACCTGTCGGGAACGGCCCTGGGCGGCTACCTGGCGGATGGCGCCACTCCCGGACCGGTCTTGAGCAACGCTCTCAACTTCGTTGATCAATCCCTCGGAAGCATGGTTAGTGCGCTCGCCGGCCGCGGGCTCCTCGACCATACCGCCATCATCATTTCGGCCAAGCACGGCCAGTCGCCCATGAACCGCGCTGCCCTCAACCGGATCAAGGACGGCCAGATCATCAACGCTCTCAATGCTGCGTGGAACCACGACCACCAGGGCGGCAATACGAATGCCGCACCGCTCGTCGCGTTTGGCGTCGATGACGATGGCATGCTCCTCTGGCTCAACGACCGCTCGGCGGTTGCCGCCGGTTATGCCAGCCAGTTCCTCCTTAACTACAACGATTCGACCGCCAGCGTGGACGGCAAGCCCGTCACTTCTGCCGGTCTCACACAGGTCTATACCGGCGCTGCGGCGGCCCGGGTGATCGGTGTCGAGCCGGGCGACCCGCGCGTGCCCGACGTGCTCGGAGTCGCCCAGTACGGTGTCGTGTACACGGGTCACAAGGCCAAGATCGCCGAGCACGGCGGCGATCACACCGAGGACCGGAACGTCCCCATCCTTCTGGCCCGGCCCGGCGCGCTGGGCGGCACTGCCGTCACCAGGCCCGTGGAGACCACGCAGATCGCCCCGACCATCCTGAAGCTGCTCGGCCTCAACCCCTACGAACTCCAGGCGGTCCGCATCGAAGGCACCCAGCCTCTGTTCTAACGGCGTCTTGCCGGACGAGAATCGCTCAAACCTGCCCGCGGTCCGATTCGGATCGCGGGCTTTTTGCTGCGTTTGCCACTAGGATTTGAGGTCCCGAGTGCCGGTTCTGTCCCGGAGGGATGTCCGAAAATAGCCCACCGTTTCAACGGTGGGGAAGGAGGGAAGAGAAAGGTCAAGTCCCGCCAGGGACGGCAGACAGCGGTCTTGTAGGTCGGGTGCCCCCACCCGGCGCATCGGATACGCACCCATCACCCCTCACACACCACGGCCCATGTAACTTTGCAACCATGTAACCATGTAACCATGTAACCATGTAACCATGTAACCCTTGTAACCATGTAACCCTTGTAACCATGTAACCATGTACCAATTACTCGCCCGACTCGATTGCGTTGGACTCACAGGCCGAAATATGCGAGTAAGCAAAGATTATGACTTATGGCCATAGGTGAAAAATCCGGACGGCGCGTCCTGGTGGTCGATGATGACGAGTTGGTGTGCAGCACCTTGACCAGAATCCTTGCCCTGGACGGTCATGCGTCTGAGGTTGTCAGCGGAGGCTCCAAAGCCCTGGCCGCCCTTGAGCTGGGCACGTTCGACCTGGTCATTACGGATTACGAAATGCCGAACATGAAGGGCGACCAGCTCGCCGCTGAGATCAGAGCGCGCCTTCCCACCCAGCCAATCGTGATCCTGACTGCTTACCGGGAAAAATTGAAATCATCGGGCCGCCCGGTCGCGGCCGATTTGGTCCTGGGCAAGCCTTTCGATCTCCTGGAGTTTCGCCAGGCTATCAATAAACTCCTGAAAGTCGGGTAAGGCCGCCCTAAATCACGGAGAACGGATTTCGTAGAAGCGTTGCGGGTTGTTCGTTGACTGCGGGTCGGTGAATTGGAACTGGCCGGAAGAAATCTCCGTGGCGACCCCGAGCACGTTCCAATTGCTCATCGGCAGCGACAGGTTCGTGCTGGCCAGCACGGTGCCGGCTACGCCGGGCGTGTTCGTGTAGGTGAGTCGAAACCCGTTGCCAGGCTGCATCGCCGAATTGGTGATGACCGGTGTATCCCGCGCGACTTGAATCTTCACAACCTGGTTCGGCCGGCTGTCCTGTCCGAAATAAGCGTAACCGCGCACCGGGTCGAACACCGCCGAACGGAGAAAAACCTCGCCGAAAGGAAGGATGCCGTCCAGGTTGGTGGTCGTGTTATTGGTCGTCATGCCGTTGGGCGGTGGCGCATCCGGGCCTCCTGGAAATGGCAAAAAACTGATTTCCACCGGCAGGTTCGTCCCGTTCAGGCTGAACTGATATACCCCGCCGGGATAAGAATTGTCATTCGCGAAATACACATAGCCACCCGCGGGATCACAGACCGAGGCGGCCAGTCGCCCCTCACCCGGATGCAGATTCACATAGCCCACCAGGGTCGGAGCCACATCCCCGGCTTCCAGCTTCACCTTGAAGATTTTGCCGGGGATGTTCGTGTCCGAGTCATAAGTATCGTAATAGGCGTAGCCATGCAGCGTATCAATCGAACCGCCGTCAATAAATGTGCCCACCGAATTCAGGCTCACCGCGCCGATGCGCACCGGCGCGTTCGCGCCGGGGGTCAGCTTGATTTTCACCACTGCCGGCGAGGAATTCGTATTGGGGGCCGTCACAAAATAGGCGTAACCCTTTTGCGCATCGACCACGCTGCCGAATAAAAAGTTGGTTTCGCCCGCATTGAGCGTCACCGAGGCCTGTTCCGTAAAATTGGAAAGCGCCACCTTGGCCACCCGGGCGGGACTCCCCGAAACCGTGCAAAGCACGTAAGCGTAGTGGTTGGCCGGATTTGGGTCGGAATCATCCAGGACGACGGCAGCCGCGGTCCCGGCGGCCAGCGTGAGTGAACCGGCGTTGGTCACCGGGTTGGCGCCCGCCCCCACCGCATAGCGTTTGAGCGTTCCCCCCGGGAAATACACATATCCCGCCGCGGCATCAAACGCGTTGTTAATGAACTGGCCCGTGTTCGTTGCCGGACCGATCTGCACGGGCAGATTCCCGGTGATGTCCAGCTTGAACAGGTAGCTGCCCACAAAATACGCGTAACCGTTCGTTGGATCGATGAACGCCGTGTACATCCCCTTGTCGTCCGGACTGGAATGGCGTGGCGTCAGCGTCGTATGGCCAATCCGCTTCAACGGTCCCGCCTCCGCCGCCAAGGCCAGCCCCCCAGCCAGCAACCCAATCAAAACATATCTGCTCGTCACCATGTTTCCCACGGCTGAGTAAGCAGGATTGAGCCCAAAATTTGCCTCTTGGGGCCGCCAGCTCCCCTGAAATTCGTGGGTCTCTCTCTCCCCTTCCTCAGGGGAGAGGGCAGGGTGAGGGGTCGCTCTTTGGCTCACAGCGGCTTCCTTTTCCACCGGCCACCGGGACTGGCGGGCTTTCTTGCTTCTACAGCAGTTTTGCAATCGCCTGGCGCAGGTCGTTCATGATGAAAGGTTTGTTCATGATCGCGTCCGCCTGGTTCTGCGAGCCGCCAACCTCCCTTCCATACGCCGTGATCATGAGGACCGGTTGCTTTGGTGCCGCGCTCTTGATCCTCATCGCAAGTTCGTTGCCCTTCATGATCGGCATTTCAAAATCCGTCGTCACCAGGTCGAATTCACCTTTGGTGAACAAATCCAGCGCTTCCGCGCCATTGGCCGCTTCCGTCACCTGGTGGTCATCGACCTCAAGCATCATGCGAAACGCCCCTCGGACGCTGGCTTCGTCATCCACCAGCAATACGCGTTTCCCGCGAACAATCTTCTGTTCCATAATCACTTATCGCCTACGACGCCCAGGATCACAAGCGTGGCGGACGCGCAAACTGGGCTCCTAATCCCCGTCCACGGGGAGGGGGTGGCCGAAGTTACTCGCAGTTGGTCGCGGTTAGTCGAAGTCGGACGATGACGCTGTTCTTCGAAAAACGGTCGAACTGTAATTTGGCGCAATAAAGTGAAATTTCGTGAAACCAAGTGAAATTAACTGCAACTTTTGTGGTGTCGTTTGGCGTCGGTGCGGCGGTCCAAAGTCCAAAGTCCAAAGTCCAAAGTCCAAGCGGCGCTGGCGTTTGTGGTGTCGTTTGGTGTCGTTTGGCGTCGTTTGGTGTCGATTGGTGTCGGTGCGGCAGGCGCCAAGGTCCAAAGTCCAAGGTCGCGGAGGGAAGTGACGAGGGACGAGTGACGGGGGACAAGGGTAGTGACGTGCTTGATGAGTCCAAGGTCCACAGTCCCCAGCGTTTGTGGTTAAATCAGGCTGAATTAACCTAAATTTGACTGAATTAGGTTAAAGCGGATTTAATGAACGTGGTCGCGGTTAAAGCCTAAAACCTGAGCCCGCGATCGCCCACTCACCCTTTATTGACATACCGCGAACAAGACTTAGCTACATCCATTCTGTAAATATTATGTCATAAGCCATTGACATAGCCAGTGCGTCAAGGAACTTAATGTGAAGATTTGTCGGGCGAGTGGGTCCCGGTTCCATTTGGGGCATCATTTGCGGCGCACCACTCAGGATCGCGTTAGGCAGCAGACGCACAACATTATGAAAGCATCGCTTCTCCAAAGATGGGTCACGTTCGTTTATAGACATTCGCAACGGCGGGTGTGGCCCTATTCCTATTTGTCGCTGACGATCGTTCTTTGCATTTTAGAGATTCTTCGGGTTTTGCATTTTGCGAGCCATTCGCACGTTCATTTTCTGCTTTTGATGTTGCTGCTGACTTTATTGGGGTTTGAACGATTAGGTTTTTCAGAGTTACTGATGGGGCGAGACCGGGAGATTGAGAGACTTCTACGTGAGAGCAAAGCTTCGGCTCAACTACACGCTTCACCGAGTGGCGGCCCGGCGGAGCAGTTTCACAATCCCGGCATCACCGGCAGGCCGCCATCGGTGGGCTGAGTGTTGGACAACGCGTAATTTCGTAAAATGAGTTCTCGAAAGCAAACGACACAAACGAGGCGAGGTTGGAGGACACTTGTGGGGATATTCGGGTGCGGCGTTATTGGCACCGCAGTCTGGGGTACAGCAGTTTATGCTTTCGCGGCTCCAGCGATACCCCGGGTAGGCGTTGCTTTGGTTGCCGGCTCGTGTTTAGTCGGGGCAATGTCGGGACTGCTCGGGTATCGATTAGGCACATTCCTCGAACGAGCCCGGAAATGACCTCCGCGTCCAACGAACCGCCTAGAGCTAACAGCCGCCATGTGAGTCGTTGATCTGTCTAATTCTCGCCGCCGGAAGGTCGTTTGTCCGCATGGATGATCCGGGTTAGACTGCGGTAACACTCATGGAACGCAAGTCGCCGTTGATAATGGTCCACCGACGAACCGGCGGGACAATCGCCCTGATGTTGCTCACGTCGATGGGATTCTTCGTTGCGGGCATCTTCCAGCCGTTCACGTCCGTGACCAAGCTGTGGTTGTTCGAGAACCAGGTTTCCGTTTATCAAGGGCTGGGGATTCTCTGGCGGTCGGGCGAACTGTTCTTGTTTTTGATCCTCTTTGTGTTCACGCTTTGCTTCCCGTTCGTTAAAATCAACGCTCTGCTGGCCCTCTGGGTCTGTCCCGGATTGTCCGCCAGTCAGGCCCGGACGTTCTTTAAATTTGTGTCGAACATGGGTAAATGGTCCATGCTGGACGTTTTCGTCGTGGCGATTCTGGTGCTGACCCTGAAATCCGGCGGCGTGGCGAAGATCCGGGTACAAAGCGGGTTCTTTTTGTTTTTCGTTTCGGTCATGCTGACGCAATTCGCATCGCTATGGACCGGACGGATCGCCTCCCGGCTGGAGAGCTAGCTATATGGAGTGCATGTTTTTTGGAGCTTTCCCCAGAGTGAGTTACGTGCCGGTCTAGAAAAGCACCGGTCTCGCACGTTTCCTGCTTGCTCCAAGCCAGATGCGGATTTCATGAACGCTATCGCCATGCCCGGAACTCCGAGCCAGTTTTGTTTGCCTCAGAACGAGACAGACGGCTGGACTTTCAGGCCAATCAAGTCTGCCACCAGCGCTCCCGGCGGCCACGGTCATCCGCCAACGGCCCCTGGCGCCCCCAGGGCGGACCAGAAGAAATGCGAAGTCCGAAGCAACCCCAAATGACGAATTTAACCACCGCTCCCCCCAACCGCCGCATCCTGGTGATTGACGATACCCGGTCGATCCACGACGATTTTCGCAAAATCCTGTGCGGGCAGACTGAGGAGCAGAGCCAGTTCGAGGCGCTGGAAACCGGGTTCTTCGGCAAAAACCCCGCGCCTGCTTCCGGCCCCGGGTACGAGCTGGTCTCGGCCTTTCAAGGCCAGGAAGGCCTCGAGCATCTCGGCGCTGCGCTCCAGGCCGGCCGGCCGTTTGCGCTCGCCTTTGTCGATGTTCGCATGCCGCCCGGGTGGGACGGGATCGAAACGGCCGCCCGTCTGTGGGAAGCCGCTCCCGAGTTGCAGGTGGTCCTTTGCACGGCGTATTCGGATTATTCCTGGACGGAAGTGGCCAGGCGCCTCAATGCCCCTGACCGTTTGCTGATTCTCAAGAAACCTTTTGACGTCATCGAGGTCCTCCAATTGGCCAGCGCGCTCACCGAAAAATGGCGCCTCGCCTCGCAGGCCAAACGGCACCTGCTCAACCTCGAAGGCCTGGTCCTGGAACGCACCCGCGCCCTGGAAAACTCCAACGCCGGCCTCGCCGCGGCGAGCCGGCGCGCTGAGAATCTCGCCGCCGCCGCCCTCAAGGCCAACAATGCCAAAAGCCAGTTCCTCGCCAGCATGAGCCACGAAATCCGCACGCCGCTCAACGGCATTCTTGGCGTGCTCGGGCTGCTGTGCGACTCGGCGCTGCCGGAACGCCAGCGCGAATGCGTCCAAATCGCTCATGACTCCGCCGAGTCCCTGCTGAGCATCATCAATGAGGTGCTGGACTTTTCAAAACTCGAGGCCGGCAAGCTCACGCTGGACGCCCATCCGTTTGACCTTCAGAGTGAGGTCGAACAAGTCGGCGAACTGTTCGCCCCCCGGGCCGCGGAGAAGGGCGTCGAACTGGTCTTGCGGTGCGCGCCCGAGGTCCCGGCCCAGGTCATCGGCGATGCCGCCCGCATCCGCCAGGTCATGGCCAATCTCGTTAGCAACGCCCTCAAGTTCACCGCCGCCGGAACGGTCCTGCTCAACGTGCAGCGCGAGGAACCCGCCGGCGAGCGCAGCCATTTGAAATTCTCCGTGCAAGACACCGGCATGGGCATCCCTCCGGAGAAGCTGCCGCTTCTGTTCGAACGGTTTGCCCAGGCGGATACGACCGTGAGCCATCGTTTCGGAGGCACCGGCCTGGGCCTGGCGATCTCCAAGCACCTGGTCGAACTGATGGGCGGCCGCATCGGCGTCGCCAGCATCCCCGCCATGGGGTCCACCTTTTGGTTCACCTTGCCGCTGGAGGCCGTCGCCGGCGCCGTTGCCGTGCCGCCCCGCGAACTCCCCGGAGTTCGCGTGCTCGTGGTCGATGACTGCGAAGTCCATTGCCGGGTGCTCCATGAGCAGATCACCGGCTGGCACATGCGCAACGGCTCTTTCTCCACCGCCGGCCAGGCGCTCGCCGCCTTGCGTGCCGCCCAACTCGACCGGGACCCTTACCACATCGCCTTGCTCGATGAACAGTTGCCCGACATGAACGGCCAGGCCCTCGCGCTCGCCATCCAGGCTGACCCCGCTTTGCGCCGGACCACGCTGATCCTGCTCACTTCCCTCGGGCCGCAGAACACTCTGCCCGAGCAAAAAGGGTTCTTTGCCAGTCTGCCCAAACCAACCCGCCCTTCCAAACTCTGGGAGGTCCTCGTCCGTGCCTGGGCTGCGCGCTCCAATCAGTCCCCCACCCAGTTCCTGGCCCGTTCCGCGCTCGGTCCAACGCCTTCGATTCCAAAAACCAGGCCCAAATTCCACGCCCGCGTTCTCGCCGTCGATGACAACCCCACCAATCAAAATGTCGCCCGCCTGTTGCTTCAAAACTTCGGCTGCACCGTTGAGGTCGCCGCCAGCGGCAAAGAGGCCTTGGAAAAACTCGACGCCGGTTCCTTCGACGCCGTGTTCATGGATTGCGAAATGCCCGAAATGAATGGTTTCCAGGTGACGGCCGAAATCCGCCGCCGGGAAGCCTCCGGCCGCCATCTGCCCGTCATCGCCCTGACCGCCAACGCCATCCAGGGTGACCGCGAACGGTGCCTCGAGGCCGGCATGGACGATTACATCAGCAAACCCGTTCGTCTGGAAAATTTCCAGGCCGCCCTCGAAAAATGGGTCGGGCCGGGAACCTGCCCGTCCTCGGTCGCCGCGGCTGCGGAAATGAGCGGCGCCGGAGCCCCTTCCGGGACCGGCAAACCCGCCCAAAACGCCGCGCCCATAGCTCCGGGTCCGGCCCTGGACCCTGCCGTCGTCGGGCGTCTCATGCGTCTCGCCGCGGCAAACCCCTCCCTTTTGACCGAGATTTACTCCACCTTCCTCAAGAGCGCCGGTGGCTATATCGACACCATTCAAAAAACCATGCAGTCCCATGAGACCGACGCACTCCGCAAAGCCGCCCATGCCCTTAAGGGCGCGGCCGCCAACGTCGGCGCCACGCAAATCGCTGCCCTGGCCCACCGCCTGGAACTGGCCGTCGCGCTAGTCTCCCCGACCGGCTCGGCTCCTTTGGTGGCACAACTGCAATCGCAGTTGGATGCGGAACTCAATCGCGCCAAAGCCGAAATCCAAAACCAAATTCTCACCCAAAACTCTCCATGAACCACCGGCAAGCAAGCAACCCCTCACCCCAACCCTCTCCCCTTATGAAGGGGAGAGGGAGAACTGCTCCACGCATATTCAGTTCATGGTCCCAATGCGCGTGGAAAAAACCTCCCTGCCGCCAATGAAAATCCTGATTGTTGATGACGAGCCGACGTCCAGGCTCATCCTCGACGCCACCCTCAAAACCTTCGGGCACGAGGTCACTGTCGCCACCGACGGCCTCGAGGCCCTCGCGAGTTTTGAGAACGCCGGCTTTCCCGTCCTGATTTCGGACCAGCTTATGCCCGGCATGGACGGGTTGGAGTTGTGCCGGCGTATCCGCGCCGCCCACCGGCCCCATTATACCTATTTCATCCTGCTAACCAGCGTCGCCGGCAAATCCGGTTACCTCGAAGGCATGCGCGCCGGGGCCGATGACTTCATCACCAAGCCGTTCGATGAAGAAGTCCTGGCGGCCCGGCTCGTCGTGGCCGAGCGCATCCTCCATTTGCAATCCCAGGTCCGGCAACTCGCCGGCTTGCTGCCCATCTGCTCGGTCTGCAAAAAAGTGCGCGATGACAAAAACTATTGGCACCAGGTCGAGTCCTTTATCAGCCGGCACACCGAGGCCACTTTCACCCACAGCTATTGCCCCGATTGCTTCAACAAACTCAAACAGGAAATCGACGCGCTTCCCGTCGTGCGCTGACCCGTCACCTGTCACCCGTCAC
This sequence comes from Binatia bacterium, assembly GCA_035566895.1. Taxonomy (GTDB): domain Bacteria; phylum Verrucomicrobiota; class Verrucomicrobiia; order Limisphaerales; family UBA8199; genus DATMQA01. The sequence goes on along the minus strand of DATMQA010000113.1, from coordinate 4,757 downwards.
CTTACAACTCCATCCCTTCCCCATTCCGCAACGTCCGAAACGCCTGCCCCAACCGACGGCACTCGCGCTCGAACTCATCGGGCGGCTCGGTGTTGAACGCGAACATATCAAAATGATGCGGCACCACCACCCGCGCCCCAACGTCCTTCGCCAGTTGCGCCACCTCGATTCCGTTGAGGTTGCCGGCGACCCGGCGTTCCGGCTTGTTGCCACTGATCGGCAGCAGCGCCGCGTCCAACGCGAACGCCCGCAATGCCGGCGCCAAACCTTCGTGCAACAGCGTGTCCCCGCTTTGATAAACCGTCAGCTTCCCGATTCTGACCACATAGCCCAGAAACCGGCAGTGGCCGCGTTCGTCGCGTTCCACCGTGTTGTGCGCGGCCGCTATGCCATGAAACCCCGCTCCCGCCAGGGTGACCGATTCCCCGGCATCCACCTCGACCAGGCGCGACTCCACCGTCCCCAATCGCTCCAGCACGAAGGCGCGATTGGCTCGCGGGATGAGCAACCTGGCCTGTGGGTTGGCTCCCAGCAGCGGCAGCAAAGTCTCCGCATCCAGGTGGTCCGTATGATTGTGGCTGCTGGTGACCACATCCACCCCGGTCAACCGCTCCGGCGCAACCACCCGCTCGGTCAGCCGGACATGCGGCTTGTCCGTCTGCGCGTAATTCCGCGTCAGCGAATCCGAAAGGTAAGGGTCGAAGAGAATGGTTTTTCCGGCGGCGTGCAGCAAGAACCCGCTCTGGCCCAGCCACCACAGCCGTGTCTGCCCGCGCGCCCGCGCCCCCGCAATGTCCGCCAACAGAGCCTCATCCTTCTGAAACGCCGCCTTCATTGGAACCACGAATGAACACGAATGGACACGAATGGAACCAAACAAAAACGAAGAGAGTGGGCAAAGCAAGGCATTGGTCCGGCTAGCGACAGGTTACCTCCCGCTGAATCCCGCCACGGCTCCGTGCAACTTGTCTTCATTCGTACTACAACCATGCAACTTGCTCGCTGGTCGCGAAGAAGTTTCCAGCGCGCTTTTCCTCATTCAACTTAGTTAACTCATTTAACCCATTTAACTCTTTGGTTGCGGCTCTGCCGCGCTGTGTCTCTTCGTGTCCATTAGTGGTTCAAACCCAATTCATGGCGAACGAGTTTGACGCCCTCAACTAGGTTGTCCAGTTTCTGGCGGGCCGCCCACCGCGCGGTTTGGCTCAGCCCGCAATCTGGCGCAAACACCAACCGCTCCGCCGGCGCGTGCTTGAGGCACAGACGCACCCGCTCGGCGACGTCTTGCGGTGTCTCGATATAATAGCTCTTCACGTCCACAACCCCCACGGCCGCATCCATCCGCCGCGCCACCACCGAGATCAGTTCAATCTCGGCGAACTCGCGGCTGGCCATCTCCAGGTGCATCTCGTCACATTTGAAATCCAGGAACGCGGGAAACATCGGCGCCAGCCGCCGCGGCCCCACCGCCCGCCCCTTGTAATTGCCGAAGCAAAGATGCGTGCAGACCCGCGTCTTGCCGGCGACCGTTTCCACCGTGCGGTTAAAAACGTCCACCAGCCGCCGGGTGTCCTCCCGGTGGGCGTAACAACTCATCGACGGCTCATCAAGACTGATTTCGCGGCACCCCGCCGCGGCCAGGTTCTCCAGCTCCTTTCTCACGATGGGCAACAATGCCTCCGCCAGGGCCCACCGGTCCGGATACTGCCGGTTGGGTGCCAGCCGTCCGCTCAACGTGTAAGGGCCCGGCACACTGGCCTTGAGCGTCACCGGCGGGCGCGCCTGGGCCGGAAGCGCCGCGAACACCGATTGCAGGCGCCGGTATTCTTCCACGGTGCCCAGCCCGCGCGGGGCTTCGAGGTCGCCCACCACCTTATGCTTGCCGCGCTGGTCGTGCGCCGGCGGCCCGAACCGGCGCGGCGGCGCGCCTTCCAATTCGATGCCTCTCAAATACCCGTAGAAGGAAAGGTTGAAATCCAACCGCGTCTGCTCGCCATCAGTGACCACGTCCAGGCCGGCGGCCAACTGGTCGTGCAGCGCGGTAATCACCGCGTCCTGCTGCAACTCGACGCGGTCGGCTTCGCCGAACTGGTCCAGATGCTGGCAGGCAAACTCCAGCCACCCGGGAAACGGATAGCTGCCGATGACCGTCGTGCGCAGGGGCATGTCCTTCATGAAATGTAACTATGTAACTATGTAACCATTGTAACCATGTAACCCTTGTAACCATTTAACGATCGTGCTCACTTTTGCTCGTGAAACTGCCCCTCGCTCACCCCCCAGCCGCCGTCCACCGCCAGCACCTGGCCGGTCGTGAACTTCGACGCGTCGGACATAAAATACACCGCGGCGGCATCCAGGTCCGCGGCTTGCCCGACCCGCCCGCCATCGAGCGGTTGCTTGGTCTTGATGAACGCCATGATTTGCGGGTCGTTGACGGCGCGTTCGGCCATGGGCGTCTCCACCAGTCCAGGGGCCAGCACATTGAACCGGATTCCCTGCGCCGCATACAAAGCCGCGCACGAGCGCGTCAGGCCGATGATGCCGGCCTTCGTGGCGGCATAGGCGTGCGTGGCGAAGTGGCGCGGCGATGGCGACCACGCCAGAACACTGCCCATATTAAGAATGCTGCCGCCCGTCTTCTGCGCCAGAAACTGACGCACCGCGGCGCGGTTGGAATAAAACACCGAAGTCAGATTCAGGTCGAGAGTCCGGCGCCAGCCTTCATCGGTGATTTCATGCAGCGGTCCGTCGCCCCAGCGCCGCCCCGAACCCCCCGCAACATGGTAAAGACCGTCGAACCCGCCGAAGACCGAAACCGCTTCGGCGATTGCGGTGGCCGCGGTCTCGGGCTGGGTCGCATCCCCGCAGACGACACGGGCGGCCTGGCCTAGCTCGCGCGCCGCCGCCTTCACCGTCTCCTGGCGCAAACCCACGGCGACGACCTTCGCCGCGGCGGCGATGAAAGCCCGCGCCGCCGCAAGCCCCAGCCCCGCGGTGCCCCCGATGATGACCAGCCGTTTGCCCGAAAGCGTGAATGGATTCCCCGTAGGGTGCATGAGGGGAATCCTTGGTAGGCGCACCGCGTCGGTCAATACTAATTAAAATCAATCGTGGAAGGCTCTTGGATGGTGCGCGCTGCAGGACTTGAACCTGCGACCCCTTCCGTGTGAAGGAAGTGCTCTACCACTGAGCTAAGCGCGCTCCGAAAATCGACACCCGTTAAACTGCTGTTTATTGAGCGTCACACGCGCATATCATGCGGGAAACTACCACGCCGGGCAAGTCGGTTTTGACTGTCCGTTAGAGCTATGGTCGTGGGCAGTGCGGCTCCACCTGGCCGTCTCCTCGCCGCCAAACCAAGTGCGCAAGGCTTGCAACCATTACTTTGAGCTGGAATCGCGCAGTAACAGTTTTTGGAGGGCGGATTGCTGTTCGGGCGTGGTCACGTAGGGCAGTAGTTGGGAGTTGTCGGCGGGCCATTGACCGTTATGCGCGGCCCTGAAGGATTCCCGAACCGGATTCATTACAGCGGCGGTTTCGTGAGACAAAAAATCTGTGGTGCCGTAACCGTTTGGGCCGATGCCGAATTGAGTATCAAACACGTCATCAACCGCTGCTTTCTGGGTTATGATTACATCGCCGCCCAGGCCGAGACTCTTAACGGTTTGGGCCGGTGCGATCTCCCAACGTTGAAGCATGGTGCCATCAATGGGAGCATCAAAGTAAGGCTGCAATTGTGCAAGTTCGGTGGGAAACTGCTCGGTATTGGCGTGCAGGTATCCCGACAATGCCTTCTTCAACATGGAGGCGAATTTGTTCTCACCGGCGCTCCTCAGCGTGCTCAAGGCGTGTCGATAATCAGCTTCGGAATTCAGGTCTCCCCTGGCCGCACTCAGCCAATCTTGTTCGGTCAGCAACTGAAGCTCGGGAATCTTTGAATCGGGAACTTCTTCCAGGCGTTGTTTTAACAGGCCGACGCGGTCCAACCACGACTTGGCGGTCGATTGAAGCGAGGCACTCGCCTCTCGTTCGGCAACCGCTTTCAATCGTGAAACCTCACCCCGAAGCTTCAACAGCTCCGCAGAGTTGTTATTCAAAGCACCATTTTCATCGGCCAGCAGAGCCACGCGAGTGGTCGCCTCATCCCGTTGACGTTGCAGTTCTTGAATTTGCTCGGAATGCTGCTGTCGGAGCGTTTGGATTTGTTGGCGCAGCCGGGAGGCTTGTTGGGTTTGGTAAATTCCTGTTCCGAGGGCAACCGCGAAAACGGCGGTGACGAGGGTCTTTTGGAGTGTGGTCATGGCGATGGCTTTGGTTGCGACGATGGCGCTGGAAGATTGCACTGTGGTTCCGGCAAGTGCGGCGGCACTCGAAACGGTGCTCACCAACCCCACTGGCGCGGCCTGGACAGCATTGGCGGCGAGAGCGACTGAAAGCGCGGCAGCAGACGCGGTGATCCCCCGCCGAGAAAGACCGTCGCGCAACTTTTCCAATGCCCGCGACACCCGTTTCTGCGCCGTGTCGTCACTGACGCCCAGGGCGCTTCCCACCGTGCGCAGATCGTGGTTCTTGAAATAGCGCAATACCAGCGCATCGTGGTCGGCCTCGTTTAACTCCGACAGCGCCTCATCCAGAATGGGGCGGAGGTGGTCCCAATCGGGTGCCGGTTGGTGATTTGGGTCGAGGTCTTTCATGGCTTGGCTTTCCCGCGAGTGTCGGCGGAATTCATCGCGCCGAAGGTTAAGCGAGACGTT
>DATMQA010000112.1:0-3721 GCA_035566895.1 Binatia bacterium | reverse complement strand
ATATCGGCGTTCCCAGCGCGAGAAGAGAAGAACACCAATCGTTTGGCATCAGGCGACCATTGGGGCTGAAAGTCGCCGCCCAGACCGTGGGTCAACTGCCGATTCGAATGGTCCACCAGCGAATGCACGTAGAGGTTCATTTCGCCATTGCGATCGGAATTGAATGCGATTTGAGTTCCATCCGGTGACCAGGCACCTCGGCTGTCTTCGCGCGTGCTGGCCAAAACCTCTTCCGGGTTGCCGGCGGCCAAGCCGGTTTGAGGGGAGACCGGTAAACGCCAAAGGTCCGCATTCTGCCGCAAGATTGCAAAAGCCAATTGTCCACCGGTGGTGGACATCGCCAACTGAACGTCCTGCCCTGAGCCCATGGTTACTTGCTGCGGGGCGCCGACGGGCGCACCGTTCCCTGAGACCTCGATGCGCCAAATGTTCAGCCCGCCGCCTCTGTAAGAGGAGAAGTAAATGTGTTTTCCTGAAGGGGACCAAACCGGATTCAAGTCCTGAAACCGGCCATCGGTGAGGGCCGTTACCGTGCGAGTCGCGACGTTGACAGCTTTTATGCTGAATTTGGTGCGCTCCAAATTCTGAAACACAATGTTCTTGCCGTCAGGAGACCAGTTCGGCTCCAAGTGGTCCACGGCTTCAGAGCTGTCTGACGTAATTTGCTGCGGGTTGTGCCCTTGCGCATCGACGACCCAGATGCGTCGGGGGCCGGCCCAGGAGGCATCGACGGCGAGCGTCTTCCCGTCCGGGGAGAAAGAAGGGTTGAAGGCCTTGTCGAGAAATTTTTCTTCCTTGCCCGAGGCGAGGTCCTTTTTCCAGATGTCTCCGCCTTCATACTGGCCGAACACGTCACCCGGTTCCAGCTTGCCGCGGGGCTGATTGGCGCGAACGAATAGGATACTCAGGCTGTCGGGGGTCCACTTCGGCTGGATGTCGTCCCCGGTCCCGGCAGTCAATTGTTGGGGCTCTCCCTGAAGCGCCTTGACGAATATCTTCTTGAAACCGTTTACTTCCCCGCTGTAGGCAAAGCTTTTCGCGTCAGGGGCCCAAGCCGGAAATTCGTGAAGACCCTCCGTGGTGGTGAGCTGAACGAGTTGGGCTGCGGAAAGCGAATTGGCGGCGTTTCCCCCGAGCCCTTTGCGGAAAACGTAGCCGGCTGAGAGAACGGCGAGAATCGCTACAACTGCCCACACCACGCTGCGGCTGCGAACCTGCGGATGGGCGGCAACGGCAGTTCCGGATGTCGTGCCGGATTCGAGCTCCCTCCGCAAGCGCTTGAGATCGGCATTCACTTCCGCGGCGCTTTGACAGCGCAACTCGCGATTCTTTTCCAGGGTCTTACTGATAAGCTCTTCCAATTTGGGCGAGAGATCGTGCTTGAACTGTGAGGGCGGCGAAGGAGGTTGATTAATGATGGCGTTGGAAATGGCGGCGGCAGTGACGCCCTGAAAAGGCAGGGTCCCGGTAGCCATCTCGTAGAGAACGATGCCGAGGGAGAACAAGTCGGTGCGGGCATCGAGGTCTTGGCCGAGTGCCTGCTCGGGGGACATGTACGACACAGTGCCTAGCGTGGCGCCCGGGAGGGTCTCTTGCAGGCTGTCCACTGCCACCGTTGCCGCCGCGTCGTAGTTGGCCGAGGCGCCCTTGGAGGAAGTTACCTTGGCAAGGCCGAAATCCAGAATTTTGGCGTGGCCGCGGGCGGTGACGAAAATGTTGGCAGGCTTGATGTCGCGGTGAATGATTCCCTTGGAGTGAGCGGCGTCGAGAGCATCGGTGATTTCGATTGCCAAGTCCAGCAAGGACTTGAGATCCATGGGGCGGCCGGCGATGAAGTGCTTCAGAGTCGCGCCTTCCAGATACTCCATGGCAATAAACGTTTTGCCTTCGGACTCGCCGACATCGTAAACCGTGCAGATGTTGGGATGGTTTAGAGCAGAGGCTGCCTGCGCCTCTCTCTCGAATCGCGCCCGGGTGTGTGCGTCTGCGGCTACATCGTCAGGAAGGAACTTCAGCGCCACAAAGCGGTGCAGTCGCAGATCCTCTGCCTTGTAGACCACGCCCATGCCACCGCCACCAAGCTTTTCGAGGATGCGATAGTGGGAAACGGTCTGCCCAATGAGTGGTTCGGACTCCTGCATGTGAGGGACATCTTAGGTTCGAGGCGAAGTCAAGTCAACGCACAGAACGGATGCTAATGAAGCAGCGCCCGGGCTGGGAGTTGATGCACCAGCAGAGCAAGTTCGCGGCGGCACGTAGGCGTTACGTGGCGCCGACTCCGGTTTGGAGGCTTTCGTCGGCCACCGGCACCGAACTGCCGGGTCGGCCGCGCCAGGTGGCGAAGCCTTCTTTGACTAGGCTGGAAATGGTGCGGCGGTTTTGATAGAGCAATTTCAGCCAGGAGAGAGGACCCATTTGGGGGAAGTAGATTCCGCGGAAACACATGCGGGCGATGAAAATATTGATGCGATAGCCCAGCGGCTTGTCCTTGAGCGAATCGACCGCCTGGGCCATGGCTTCCGGGCTGTAGGAACGGGCCCAGCCGGCGCGCACCTCGGCATGAGCTTCCTCAATGGTCATCTTTAAAGGCGTGTGGGCCATGGCAAAAGGGATGAACTCCTGCCAGTGTTTGGGGCGGGTGAGGCGTCCGGCGGCCTCGAGGCGTTTGTAGAGGGGCGTGGCGGGCAAAGGGGTGAGCAATCCAAAAATGGGGAGTCCCGCGGGCCAGGTACGAATTTCTTTCATGGTCCGTTCCGCGACCCCGACGGTGTCGTTGTCCATCCCGAAAATGAAAGAGGTGATGGCGTAAACGTTGCGCTGCGCCAGGCGCTCGAGCACGGCGGCATATTCGCCGGGTTTGTTGAAGCCCTTGTTTACGTCGGCCAAGTTCGTGGGATCAATGGATTCCATGCCGATGAAGACCCACTTGCCGCCGGAGGCGGCGATGAGGTCGACGAGTTCCTCGTCACGCAGGAGATTGGCGCTGATTTGCGCAACCCAGTGGACCTGGGCGCCGGCGGCGATGATGTCGCGGAGCAGTGATTTTGTGCGCTTGATGTTGATGGCGAAATTATCGTCGATGAAGAAGACGGCGATCTGACCGCCTTCGCTTTTGGCGCGGGCTTTCAAGAGGAGCAGTTCGTTGACCACACTTTCGTTGGTGCGAAAGCGGATGGAGTCGCCAAAAAAGCCGGTTACCGTGCAGAACTCACAGCCATAAGGACAGCCGCGCCCGGACTCCATGGGAATAATGCGAAATGTGCCCCAGCCATCACTGATACGCTGGAGCGTGCTCTTAACCATTTTGGGGACTAAATTAAACTGGTCGAGATTGATTTTGTCCCACGGAATCGCGGGATATTCCTTGAGACTGGGTTTGCTCTCCTGGCCGAATGCGTCCACCGGGGCGTAGACATCCTTGAGCTGGCCGCGCGCGGCATCGGCAACGATGCGCGGCCAGGTCTCATCGGCTTCGCCGAGAGCCACGGCATCGGCGTGGCGCGGGCCGCCGTTCCGGCCAAGGGCTTCGTCGGCCTCTTCGGTGACATGAGGTCCGCCCATCACGACGGGAACACCGACAGCGCGGATGGCATCGGCCATGCGGTAGGCCTTGGCGATCATGCGGGTCATCGCGCCGATGCCGACAAGTCCGATATTTTGTTCGCGGACAAAACGGGCGATGCCGGCTTCATCCATGGGATGGGCGTTGCCGTCGATCAGC
>DATMQA010000111.1:0-16824 GCA_035566895.1 Binatia bacterium | reverse complement strand
TGGCTGGTGGTTTCTGCAGGTTCCTCTGACCCACGGCCATCACCAGTATCTGTTCGTTGTGGATGGGACACCGACGCTGGACCCACACGCGACCGGCGTTGTGCAAATCGACCGCTATGCGCAGGTATCCGTCATTGCCGTTAGCTAAGCAGAAAGGAGAAAAGCTATGTTTACATTACTCGTCACCACCACTGCCCTGGCCGTGCTCTATGGCCTCGCCTGGCACGATCAACCTGCCCGTGAGCCCGCGCGCATACGGCGCTCCGACCGAAAGTAAAAACTGATGAACGACATCTCCCAATTCCTGGTTGCCCACGGCGGCCCGATTTTGTTCGCAGTTGTGTTTGTCGAGCAAGCCGGCCTGCCTCTCCCCTCCGCACCGTGGCTGTTGGCGGCCGGTGCTCTCTCAGTCAGCGGAAAGATTAACCCGGCGCTGGCAATTGGGATGACAGCCGTGGCCTGTGTGTTTGCGGACTCGCTCTGGTTCTATGTGGGCCGCCGAGGCGGCAATCGGGTGTTGCGCCTTTTTTGCCGTATGTCCTTGGCGCAGAATTCCTGCGTTGGACGCACCAAAGGTTTGTTCGCGCGGCACGGCCTGCAAGGGCTGGTCGCCGCCAAATTCCTGCCCGGATTGGGCGCCGTCATGCCGCCGCTGGCTGGGGCGCTCGGCGTGAGCGCCGGCCAGTTCCTTCTGTTCGATGGGTTGGGGTCGTTACTCTACGGAACCGTTTATATCTCGTTGGGCTTTGTATTCAGCAATCAAGTGCGTCAAGTTCTGAATGTGCTCGGCGGCCTTGGACTCGGAGCACTCCTCGTTGTGTTGGCGCTATTCGGCGCTTACATTGGTTTCAAATATGTCCAACGCCAAAAAATCCGCAGAGGCCGAACTCGTTACGAAAAAACCGCCATCCAAAACCAGACCGCTCCAGCACTCGAGCCCGTTGCTACGCAACCCTCCATTTGCTCATGAACGCATTCCTGCCAGACCAGACCAGGATTAGCCAGGTGCATCTGCGCACGGCCAACCTTGAGCGCGCGCTCGCATTCTACACGGATGTGTTGGGCCTGAAGGCACGCCACGGCCGTTCCCAGGCCATCGTTTCGGCGGCCAAAGGCAGCCCGGGGCTAATTGTGCTAAGTGAAGACCTGAACGCTACGCCGCACCCGCCGCGTTCTACCGGGCTTTACCATTTGGCCCTTCGCTATCCCCGGCGGCAAGACCTCGCGCTCGCTTTCCGTCGCCTCATAAAACGCGGCTACCCGGTTGCCGGCGCCTCCGACCATGGCGTCAGCGAGGCCATTTACATCAGTGACGCCGACGGCAACGGCGTCGAGCTATATGCGGACCGGCCGCGCGCAGAGTGGTCCTGGCGCAACGGTCAGGTTGCGATGGTGACGGAACCGCTTGATCTCGACCACCTGCTCGCGACAATCGAACATCGATCCGCGCCGACGGCTCCACCGGCGAAACTCGACCTTGGTCACATCCACCTCCATGTCGCGGACCTCGCGGCGGCAGAACGATTCTACCGTGAATTCCTGGGCCTCGATGTCACGCAACGTTCCTATCCTGGCGCCCTGTTCCTCGCCGCCGGCGGTTACCATCATCACATCGGCGTCAACGTTTGGGCGGGCAAAATCGCGCCTCCACCAAACAGCGTTGGGCTTCTGTCCTATCGCCTGGAAGTCCCGATGACCGAAATACTCTATTGCCTGAGACACCGTGCTCCACTCCTGGGTTACGAAACCCGGTTCGAAAAGGCGGACCCACCGCTCCTTCAGATCCGCGACCCGAACGGTAATTGGCTGGAAATTCAACCATCGAATACCAATCCCTCCACTATCGCCCAAGCCCCCTGCTCCGGGTCCGAGCAATGGGCGAGGGACCGAGGCGGCGAGATTGGAGCGGGCCGGCCAACCAGTCGGGTAACCAGCCCGCGCGCGCGGTCGCTCGCCTAAGGGGCAACCGCGCTGGCAATGTTGGAAGGGCCGGATTCTCCGCCGTTGCTCTGGGCGCGCACGCGATAAAAGTAGCGCGTCCCGGAATTGAGGAACCCGTCCGTACCCGTGGTTTGAGTATTGCCGTAAGTGGCCAGCGTTTGGAAATTCACCCCGTCGGTGGACCGCTCGACGACGACAAATTCCGAGCAACTGCCGGCGTTGTTGTGCCACGCCAGGTCAATCGCGCTGCCGAGAAACAGGTTCGGTGAAGTGTCCGGCCGGGCAGTCAGATTGCTCGGCGCCGGCGGAACCGATTGCGGAACACCCGTTGCGGTCGAGGAGTTGGGGCTCTCACCCGCCGCATTGAGTGCGCTGACCACATAATCGTAGGTCGAGCAATTGACGACCGCATTGTCGGTGAAACTCGTCGTGGTAACAGCAGCGATAGTGACGAACGGGCCCGCGCTCGAATTGGACCGTTTGACATTATAGCTCGTCGCGCCGACGCTCCCGCCCCAGTTCAGCCCCACGACCGCGTTGCCGGAGGTTGCCACGACGTTGATCGGCACCGCCGGTACCGTCACCGCGGTTGTCGGCGTCAGCAGGAAAGCGCGCTGGATGCCATTGGTCGTTCCGCTCCCGACGATCTGCCCGGCATCGTTAATCCCGGTTGCGGTCTGCAGTATCCAACTGCCCGAGTTGCCGGGGATCAACCGGTTGAGGTCCGTGATCACGCCGTTCTGAGCCACAAACGCGTGGACCACCCCGCGGTAACTGCCAACCGAGGTGGAGCCAACCACCACGCCATGAATATTGATGGCGTTGGCCGTGCTGGATGCGAATCCGGAAGGCACTCCGAGATCGGTCACCACGCCATTCTGGAAAAGGACCGCGTGCGAACCGAAATTGGTCGTGCTGCCGTTGCCGACGATTTGGCCAGCGCCATTGATAGCCGCGGCAGCGCTGGAGGATCCGCCCAGCAAAGTGCCAAGGTCCGCCATCGCCCCGTTTTGCCACAGGAACGCATGGTTCTGACCGGCGGCGTTGAGGGAAGACCCGACTACCTGGCTCGAATTATTGATGGCCGCCGCCGAAGCAGAGCGTCCACCCAGCGTGCCCAGGTCGCTGAATGTGCCATTCTGCCACAGAAATGCGTGACTCACCGCGGTGCGTCGCGGCCCGGAAATGAGTTGCCCGACCACCTGGTCCGCATCGTTCACCCCATTGGCAAAGCCGGTGTTGAAGCCAGCGGGGAGGCCGAGGTCCGATAGCACGCCGTTACGGAAAAGAAACGGATGGTTGGTGGTAGTGGTGACGGAGCTGGTGGTGGACCCGACGACATCACCCAGGCTGTTGAGCGCCGCGCCGGTGCTATCACCTCCACTATTGCCCAAGTCGTGGACAATTCCGTTGGAAAGCAGGAAGGCGTCAAACCCTCCGGCCCCGGTGGTCGAGGTACCGGTCACCTGGTTATTGTTGTTGATCCCCGAGGCAGTGCTGGTGCCTCCCCCCAACGAGCCGAGCTCGGTAACAAGGTAAGTTTCGACGGCGAGACCAGAGTTGGCCACTACAGGGATAATTCCGGTCACAAGCAAGACCGTACGCGTGAAAGACAGGATGGAACTTTTCATATTGGTTTATCGTTCTTTGTTGCTTTCAGATACGCCCGCTCACCCATTTAAGATGATCGAAGGGAAGATTGGTTCCCGCTAAATGCAACTTTCCCCCTCAGGTGCTTCCTGAAGTAACTATCAGCGCGCTGTTTCCCAATCAATTACCGTCACCGCATCCAGGTCTTTCCATTTGCCTCGCGACTGGATTTTGGGCGTCGTGCGCCCGACATACTGCAGGACGCGATGAGGCGGGGCCTTCTCGATGGTGAAGAACAGCGGGTCCACCAGTGGCGCCAGCAAAAGGCTGCTGACCTCCATTCTCACGATGAGGGCAGTCCGGCCTTCGGTTTGCCCACAGAGTTTGTATGATAAACAAGTGTATTGTAGTTAAAACATTCTCTTTGACAATATACACATCCCTTGCTTTCTTAAGAGCAAATAATGCGAACTGAAAGGCTGGCGCTCTGGTGTGTGATCATAGTCCGATGGCTGCGTGACAAACGCCATGCCTGCACCGGCCTGAGCGTCCGGGCAAGAACTGCTCTGGTCGCGATTTCCTTTTCGCTTGGGGGCGCGTTGGCGGCAAGCGCGCAAGCCCCCGCGGACCTATCGGGCGACCCGCCTGGGCCGAGCGGAAAAAAGACCGCGACAGGCGTGCCGGCTCCGGCCCCAGAGCAGAATTGGAACTGGCACGTTCAAAACACCGCTATTGTGCAGGGGGACCCCGGTTTTCCAGCCAATTACTCCGGGCCAAACAGCCTGAACAGCGAGGGCGAGGTTCAGGAAACCGTTACGCTGGACTTGTTTGCCGGCGCGCGGTTGTGGCGCGGTGCCGAGGCGCACCTGGACTTCTTGATGTGGCAGGGCTTCGGCCTGAGCAAAACTCTGGGCATCGAGGGATTTCCCAACGGCGACGGCTACAAAGCCGGCACCGAGACTCCCAACTTTATGGTTGCGCGCTTGTTCATTCGTCAAACCATCGCCTTAGGCGGTGAACAGGAGGACGTGCCCGACGGCCAGCTCACGCTGGCGGGCAAACAGGACATTTCGCGGCTGACCTTCACCATCGGCCGTTTCAGCCCCCTGGACATTTGCGACAACAACACCTACGCGCACGACCCACACACGCAGTTTATGAATTGGGCGATGATGGGCAGCCTCACGTGGGACTACGGGCAGGATACCGTCGGATACACCACCGGATTTGCCGTGGAATTAAATCAGCCGAAATGGGCTTTGCGCTACGGATTTTTCCAAATGCCGAGGGACAAGAATGGTTTCACCGGTGACGACCGGTATCTCAAGTGGCCCCACGACGGAGCCTATGGCCCGTTTTTGCGTGCCTGGGCAATGATGGCAGAATTTGAGCGCCTTTACAGCATCAACGCTCATCCGGGGGCGATTCGGTTTCTGGCCTGGCTTGACGAAGCTAACTTTGCCAGCTACCAGGCGGCAATTCCCATTCTGGAGGCTAACGGTGTGGGAGCGGACATCTCAGCGGCGCGCGCCTACCGCTACAAATACGGCTTTGGGCTGAACTGGGAACAGGAAGTGGCGAAGAACGTCGGCATGTTTTCGCGCCTGGGCTGGACGGACGGTCATAACGAGACGTGGACGTTCACCGATGCTGATTGGTCGGCGTCACTAGGCGTGAGCGTCAAAGGTGCCGCGTGGCATCGCCCCAACGACACCTTCGGCCTTGCCGGCATCGTCAGCGGCGCTTCACGCGACAACCAAAAATTCCTGCAGGCAGGCGGCTTGGACATCCTCGACGGCGACGGCGCGTTGAACTACGGCTGCGAAAAAGTTCTGGAAACCTACTATGACTTTCAAATCTGTAAGAATGTCCACGGCGCATTCGATTACCAATTCATCACCGACCCGGCGTTCAATCGCGATCGCGGGCCGGTGTCAGTTTTCGGGGCCAGACTCCACTGGGAATTCTAGTATCTTAAGACCTCCGGATGGAGGAGCGGCTTTGATTTCGACGGCCATTTTGTCTCGCGACAGGTTATGCAGCGGCTGAGAAAAACCAAGCACACTGGGGTTCCTATCGTAAATTCGAATCGAAATCCGATTGGATCCTACTATTCGAATGGGCTGGTTTCTTGAGAAGCTGCGGTTCGGTACTGTTGATTCGGGACGGTTTCGACCTTCTCTACGCGGACGGCGCTCACTTCAGGAGGTGTGACTTCTTTTCCAGAGTTTCCGAACGAACTGTAAACGTAGGTCAGGACGTTGGCGATATCCTGATCACCGAGCGGAAACTTCGGCATGCTATTGTTGAACCTCTGGCCATTGACGAGCACTTCGCCCTGCAGCCCATTGACCACAATTTTGATTGCCCTGTGCTTGTCAGCATTTAAGAAATCCGACCCCGCCAACGGGGGGAAGCGGGAGGGGATTCCCCGCCCGGTGGGCTGGTGGCAGGCGGCGCAGATGGTGCTGAACAGTCGTCTGCCGATTTCGATCCGTTCAGCTTTGGATTGAACAGCGTTGTAGGCCGGTGCGACACCGCGGGGAGCACCTTTTGCGACCCAGTCCCTGATTAGAGCTCGCTCCTCATCGGTCATCGCCTGGGATTCCGGACTATTTCCGGTGGGCATTGGCTGCTTGAAATACGAGCCCTTCCAACTATGCCACACCCGGCGTTGTATTTCCCAGCGGTCACCGAATGCGGTTTGGTAATCCAGCCAATTGTGCAGCACGCTGGTTTGGTCGCTGTGGCACCGGGCGCACTTTCCCATGAGGATCGGCAATACATCCCGGAGGTACGTGGGCGATGCGGGCGGGGCTGAACCGTGGTTACCGGCTGCGGTGGGACTGTTCAGGCTGGTCTTCGCGACGGTGTCGGCCGTGGACACTGGACTGGAGGAACCGGCAAACCCGGCGCTGCTTCCGAGCAGCAGCATCGCTCCGGCAAGAGGAACGGCTAGAGTCTTCCTCCCTATTTTGCGCAGGTGGAAGCGCGCTGGCTTGGCCGCCGGTGAGGCGCTCTTCGCAGGCGGTGTCTTCCGGCATTCCGATGTTGAAAGCTGGGTTTTGTGCGCCTCGACGGGGTTTCGGGGGAAATCTTCGATGAAATAATTCGGCGCCAAGTGCGCCCGCGCACGCAGCGGCCTTGAGTGCTGCTTTGGCCACGCATAATGGCAATCCTCGCAGTAATAGTCCTTTTCTACTAATCCAAGTCTGGCAATGAGGCCGATGGCCAGATTAGTGAAAAGTGATTTTCGCGTGAACTGCGGGTAATCCACCCGCAAGGACCCGCATTCAGGACAGCGAATGGCGGCGCGTAACGCGCCTTCGGCGGCCTCCCGGGCGAGCAAAAGCTGCCGCGCCATTTCAGATAGCCGGGCGGGCACTTCGACGCGCACGCCGGCAGAAGATTTTGATACGAACCACAGGCTGGCCAGACCCAGTTCGTCGTGGAGTTCGGCCGGAATACCGGCTCGCAGCAGATGCTGCCGGATGGGCTCAGCGGCGGCACGGTCGTTAAAAAGTGCGACCCGAATTCGGTTCATTTCATGCCTTTCAATGTTGGTTGCGCTGCCAGGATTCAATCCGGCTCTTTACGACGCGCAAAGTACGCTGCCCCAACCATGAGAGGGGCGGAGATTGAAAAGGTTCCCGCGGGAGCACAAACCGTTCAGCGTGGTGTGGAGGTCAAAGCCGACGTTGTTTCCTCGTTTGCATTAAGATGCGACGTGCAGAGGATGGATTTGGTTCCCGATAATCGCGAATTGAAATCTTTCGCCTTGCCTTGCCTTGTCGCGGAAGGCAGTCAGCCGAGATTCACATCCTCAAACCGGATTGATTCGTCCATGGTTCGTATTCAGAATGGCGTTGAATAATACTTTCAGCTAAGTGTCTTCGTATGCGCGTTGCGCAACACTTGTTGACAAAGCCACTGATCGCCCTTGCCTGCCTCGCCTTTGGCGGCATCGTGATCGGCTGGACCTGGCACGCGCGAAATGGGCACAAGGTCATGTTCAACACGGCGGTGGTGAGACACGGCGAGCTGGTGGCCACCATCAGCGCGACCGGGACCATTGAACCGGTAGAGGTCGTGGACGTAGGCGCCCAAGTCGCCGGCCTGATCAAGGCGTTCGGCAAGGACAAGAGTGGCCACACCATCGATTACGGCTCGATTGTGGAGGAGGGCACTGTACTGGCCAACATCGACGATTCTGTTTATGCCGCCGACCTCGCCCTCGCCCGAGCGCAAGTCGAACAGGACAAGGCCGGCGAACTGAGCGCCGCTGCCAACCTGCAGCAAATGAAGGCCAGGCTTATCCAAACAGAAGCCGACTGGAATCGCGCCCAGGAGTTGAGCCGTTCCAAGCTCCTGGCGACGGCCGACTACGATTCTTATAAAGCAAACTATGAAATTGCGAAAGCGAACGTCTCGGTTGCCGATGCGACCGTCGCCCAGGCCGGCGCGACGACCGTCCAGGCCCGGGCGCTGCTTGAAAAGGCCCAGCGCAATTTGGATTTTTGCACCATCAAATCCCCGGTCAAGGGCGTCATCATCGATCGCCGCGTCAACATCGGACAAACCGTCGTGGCGAGTCTTAATGCGCCGAGCCTCTTCCTTATCGCCGAGGACCTGACGAAAATGCAAATCTGGGTCGCCGTCAATGAAGCCGACGTCGGCCGTATCGTTCCCGGCGCGCCCGTCACGTTCACCTGCGACACATTTCCCGGCAGGGAATTCGACGGCACCGTCGGCAAGGTTCGCCTCAACGCGACCATGACGCAAAACGTCGTCATGTACACCGTCGAAGTTAACACCGAAAATCCCGACAGCCTTCTCCTCCCGTACCTGACGGCGAACGTTCGGTTTGTGGTCCATGGCGAGACCAATGCCCTTCTGGTCCCCAATGCGGCCTTCCGCTGGACACCGTCTTCGCTGGCGCAGGTGATCCCCGAGGCCCGGGCATGGAAACCTTCTGATCCGGAGCCCAAGGCGCCCGGCGCCGCCCCCAAAGCAGCGAACCAGGACAAGGCTCCCAAAT
The DNA here is from genome assembly GCA_035566895.1 of Binatia bacterium. GTDB lineage: Bacteria > Verrucomicrobiota > Verrucomicrobiia > Limisphaerales > UBA8199 > DATMQA01. The sequence continues at coordinate 8,255 of DATMQA010000111.1, read as the reverse complement.
CGCGTGTCGGCACCGTCTGGCTGAAAGACGGCGAGTTTGTTCGTCCACTGGAGGTCAAGGCGGGCGCGTCCGACGGAGCGAACACAGCGGTCGTATCTGACCTGTTAAAAGAAGGCCAGGAAGTCGTCACAGGGGAGATTGTAGAAACCGCACAAACCGGAACCCAAAATCCGTTTGTGCCGCAATTCCGCAAGCGTTGAAGCCCCATGAGAACCGTTCGCGGAACCCTTGGGATGGCATTCCACGCGTTGCGACGGAACGTGATGCGCTCGGTACTGACTATCCTCGGGATCATCATCGGCGTCGCAGCGGTCATTGCCATGATGGAGATCGGCCGAGGTTCGTCCAGCTCGGTCGAGCAGACCATCGCCAGCCTCGGGGCCAACGTTATCCAGCTTGATCCCGACGAGTCCGTGGTGAGTGGCGTCAGTTCGGGCGGCGGCGGGCGCGTCACGCTCACACCCGAAGACGCCGACGCAATCCGCCAGGAGTGCAGCGCGGTCCGATGCGTCGCCCCCAGCGTGGACTGCTGGGCCCAGGTCGTCTATGGTAACCGCAATTGGCATCCGAACAATGTCCTGGGCACCACGCCTGACTTCCTGACGGTCCGCAAGTGGGAACTTTCCCAGGGACAGGCTTTTACCTATGACGACGTCCGCAGCGCCGCCGGCGTCTGCCTCATTGGCCAGACCGTCTTGCGTCAACTCTTCGGGGACGAGCCGCCGCTCGGTAAAGAAATTCGCGTCCGCAACATTCACCTGACGATCGTCGGCGTCCTTTGCCGGAAAGGTGCCAGCATGATGGGCCGCGACCAGGACGACTACGTCATCGCCCCCTGGACCACAATTAAGTATCGCGTTTCCGGCACCCGGCAGGCCACGCAGGCGCCGGCGGTTTCCGCCCCCAGCCAAATCAATTCGCTCAGTCAACTTTATCCCAACCAGCAACCGCAGCTTTACCCGCAGCAATCCGCGATTCAGGCGGCCAACATGCCGCAGCTCACGCGATTTGCCGACCTGGATGACGTCTGGGTTTCGGCTGCATCACCCCAAAACATTCCGCTAGCCATCCGGCAGATCACCGCCCTGCTCCGCGACCGGCACCACATCCAGCCCGGCGCGCCGAACGACTTCAGAATTCGAGACCTGACGGAAATCTCGGAAGCCCTTGCTTCGGCGAGCCGGGTCATGACCACGCTGCTTTTGATCGTCGCACTCATCTCCCTGGTCGTGGGCGGAGTCGGCATCATGAACATCATGCTTGTCTCGGTAACCGAGCGCACCCGGGAAATCGGATTACGCATGGCCGTAGGCGCTCGTTCGCGCGACATCCTGAGACAGTTCCTGGTCGAAGCAGTCGTTCTCTGCCTGGCTGGTGGCATTGTCGGAATTCTCGTCGGGCGCGGCGTATCCCTGGCCGTCACTGCCCTGCTGAACTGGCCGACCTTGCCTTCCGTGCCTGCTATCATCGCTGCCGTTGCTGTAGCCGCCACCGTCGGAATCGTGTTTGGCTACTATCCAGCCTGGAAGGCTTCCCGACTGGACCCCATCGACGCGCTCCGTTACGAATGAAGCCGCCTATTTCGGCGTCAACAGAACAGCGCGTTTGTGACCATTGGCATTGGTCGCATTACACAGGATCTCGCCGGAATCGTTGATGGCGATGGCATCCGTGACCGTGAAGCCGGAGTTGGCCGGAATGAGGGTGTTGAGGTCCACCGGACTGCCGTTTCGGACGATGAAACCAACGTGCTTGCCGGGCTTGAAGGGGTGGTAACTGGTAATAGGAAACACCGCAATACCCACAACCTGGCCGGCAGTATTGATTCCGGTCGCGTGGGTCCCCGCGGCCCCGGGCACTGCGCCCAGATCGGTCCACATCCCATTGTTGTAGAGCGCTGCGTGCGAAGGCGCGCCGCTGAGGTAGCTCCCCCCGACAACCTCCCCAGTGCTGTTGATGGCGAAGGCGCTAAACGACGAAGCCCCCGGCGGTACCCCGAGAAAGGTGAATTTGCCGTTGGAATACACGAACGCGCCCTGCGCGCTGCTGCTGGCGTAGTAATTCCCCACGACCTGGCCCGCATCGTTGATGGCGGCGGCCCCGGCTTGATAGGCGCCGGGCGGTCCGATATCCACCATCTGGCCATTGGCGTACAGGAAGGCGTGAAAGCTGGAACTGGTCAACAGCCCCTGCCCCACCACGACTCCCGAACCATTGATCCCCGCGGCCCTGGTGCCGGCTGGGAAGAGCGATGCCGAATGAATGTCCTTCAGGTTGCCATTGCTATAGAGCCACGCATGGGAGGTGTTGTTCGGATCTGAGGAGAAGAATTCATAACCGACGACCTCGACGGTGCCGTTGATCGCAGTGGCAACCGACACGTCCATAGGTTCCAGAGTGCCGAGATTGATGGCCTTCCCATTGCTGAACAACGTCGCGATCGCACCATTAGGGTTGGACGATACACCTGCCGCCTGCCCCGAACCGTTGAGGCCATAGCCGCCACTCACCGTTTCTCCGGCCACCGCCCCGAGGTCGGTGATGTTATAGCTCTGCGCCGGCGCCTGGCCCGTGCTCGCCATCAGCGCCACGGCGAATAATCCTGCCAAACCTGTTTTCATAATGATAATTCCTTTCTTTGTTTTGAGGCTCGCGAAAACTCGATCTGCCGATTGCCAGTACGTCCGCTTTGGAGTAGATCGGCCTTTCGCTGCTCCACCGTGAGGTATGACGCGCCACCGCCGAAAATGTTCCCGGGAAAGTTCCGGCTAACGCGACCGCACCCGGTAGAAGCGCTGGCGGTCGTTGGTCGGTTGCACGTCGCTGAATTGGAAGTGCCCGGGCGACACCTCGGGGACGAAACCGAGCCGGGTCCAGTTGGTGAACGGTGTGGACAGGTTTGTGGTGCTGGAGGCGGTAAAGCTCATGCCCGGCGCGTTCGTGAAGGCGAATTGAAAGGCGCCACCCGGCAGCAGCGTCAAAGCGGTTAGAAGGATCGGGGAAACGGGCAATGTGAAGGCATAAACTTTGTTGTCGGTGGCGACGTAGATGCGGCCGCGGGCGGCGATAGCGGTGTTGAATCGCCGCGTGCCGGCCATCAACTCGCTCGCGCCGCCGCCGCCGAATACCACGTTACCGGTGTCCCCGTCGAAGCCACGGAGGCGCTGGTCGTTTTCGGCGCCGAATCCCCAGACGATGACGTTGTTGGTGCCGTCGGTGGAGGTGACGAAGGGGGAGGCACGGCCATTCTGGGATTTTGTCCAGACACTGGTGATGGTCGGAGGATTGGCAGCGCCGAGGCGCAAGGCGGTGAGCTGGTTCTGACTGGTATTGCCGCAAAAGACGACGTAGGTGCCTTGAGTGGTGCGGTAAGTGGCGGCGGCCTGGATGATGGCGCTGCTCGAGACGCCCGCTTGCGCCACCGGCAGGCCGATGCCGCCGAGATTAGCACGATTGAGCAGATACGCGTTGCCGTCCTTGCCCAACGCGACCACCAGCGCCGAGGGAGTTGCGCCAGGGACATCCACCAGCAGCGGACCCGAGCCGCCGATATCGGTGTCGCCGGTGTCGAGCGCCTGCCAATTGGTCGGGACCCAGTAATCGTTGGTCAGCGTGCTGAAAACGGGACCGGGCTGGAAGCGAATCACGGCCTCGCCTCCGCTCCAGGCGCCGGCGTTGAACGTATTGCCGGTGGCAATAAAGACGTTCGTGCCATCGCTGGCCACGCCTCCAACGCCCCAGGTGCCGCCGCCGCGCGCGGTGGTGGCCCAAGCCATGACATTGGCCGGATTGTTCAGCGGCACCCCGACGAGCCACCCGAAGTAGGTGCCGCAGTCCCCGGCGTGGCCGCCATAGGTGGCATAGACCGTGCCGCCCGCGAGCGCGAGGGCGCTCCGCTGGTTCTGCAAGGCAGAGGTGAACGCGGTGCCCCCGAAATTCGCGGTTGCGTTCACATCAACGGGCCAGCCGCTGTTCGTGGTTCCGGTGTCCACGTTCAGCGCGTAAAGGAAATGTCTTTTTGTGATCCCGTTGTCGGGGGTGGTCATGGCGTCGAAGAGCAGCGTGCGTGAGGCGAGATCGACCACCGGTGTGCCGGTGATGCCGAGTGGGTCAATGTTGCCGCACATCAGGCTGGACCGGGAGACGGGTGTGCCGACGTGCCGCTGCCAGATGACGCTGCCGTCGGCAGCGTCGAGCGCATAAACATTATTCGACTCGGTAACGGCAATGACCATCGCCCTGCCACCCGGGCCATCTTCGATGTAGAGCGGCTGGGCATACACGTTGCCGGCAATGGCGCCGTTAAAGGTCAGGTCGCGTTTCAGGCCGGCGGCAGCGGTTTGAGTGAACGCGGGCTCGATATAGAGGCCGTCGCGCGAGGCGTGGTTGTGGTGACCGGTGACATTGACCGCCCCGCGCGCCGGAAAATGCACAGCCAAAGCGGCAAGGATGCAGCATACGCCGGCAGCCGGCGGACCGGCGGGGAAGTGCTTCATGGGCAAAATTATTCTCCAGTCAGGCTGCTCGTTCCAGTAGGGGAATACCCCATACCTTAATCCGTTCTTCCTTGCACCTGGGATGGCGTTGATACCATTTTCAATGCACTCCGATGATTACGCATCCGGCCGCAATTCATGCCTTGTCCGAAGCCTGGCGCAACCGCTGGCGCGGGCGCCGGAGACGAGCCTTCCGAACGCTTTTCCACTTAGGTATGGCCCTGGGGACTATGACCCAAATAATGGCGGGAGCACCGGCGACGGATGATTGGCCCTGTTATGGTCATGACCCGGGTGGCATGCGTTATTCCCCGCTTGCCACGCTCAATCGCGAGAACGTTTCCCGGCTCAAAGTCGCCTGGGTGTGTCACACCGGCGATGTCTCAGACGGCACGCGCGGCCGGAAACGAAGCGGCTTCGAAACGACACCACTCCTGGTGGACGGTACGCTTTACCTCACGACTCCGTTCAACCGCGTGCTCGCCCTGGACCCGGAAACCGGCACCCGGCGCTGGGCGTACGATCCCCACACGGAATTGGGCTGGGACTATGGCGACGGGCTGATTAATCGAGGTGTGGCGACCTGGCTCGACCCTTCGAAGGCCGCCCAGAAAGCCCGCGCGTCTGCTCCGTCCGGCGGGCGGCGCATTTTCGAAACTACGCTCGATGCCCGGCTCATCGCCATCGAGGCCGAGACCGGAACCCCATGCGCCGGCTTCGGCAAAAACGGCCAAGTGAACCTCAAGAAGGTCGCCCGTTACGCCCGCGGCCAGTACCATATGACTTCACCGCCTGCAGTCATCGACGACCTCGTCATCGTCGGCTCGGCCATCGATGATAATGCCCGCGTGGACATGCCCAGCGGAGTCGTTCGCGCCTTCGACGCACGCTCGGGCGCCTTGCGTTGGAGCTGGGAACCGATTCCTCCGAACACGCAAGGGACGGTTGCGGATGCTCCGGGAAAAAGCTGGCGCACGGGCGCCGCGAACGCGTGGTCCATTATGGCGGTTGATCCCGAACGCCACCTCGTCTTCGTCCCCACCGGAAGCGCCAGCCCTGATTACTACGGCGGGCTGCGCCCCGGCGACAACCGATGGGCCAACTCGATTGTCGCGTTGCACTCCAAGACCGGTGAACTGGCCTGGGGCTTCCAGCTTGTCCATCACGATCTGTGGGATTACGACTGTGCTTCACCGCCCTTGCTCGCCACCCTCCAACGGGAAGGCAGGCAACTCCCGGTTGTTATTCAAGGCAACAAGTCGGGCTTGCTCTTTGTCCTCGATCGAGGGACGGGCCTGCCGGTGTTTCCAGTGGAAGAACGGCCTGTGCCTCAAAGTGATGTCCCGGGAGAGGTCACCTCGGCGACTCAACCCTTCCCGCTCGCGCCGCCTGCGCTTGTCCCGCAACAGCTCGCGTTTGATGGGGCGTGGGCCGTCAATGACGTTGAGCGCGACGCTTGTCTGACACGCCTCCGGGCGCTTCGAAACGAGGGCGTCTTCACGCCGCCCAGCCTGCAAGGCACACTGGTGAGCCCGGGAAACGTTGGCGGCATGAACTGGAGCGGTTATGCCTTTGACCCCACACGGGCTCTCCTGGTCGCCAACGTGAACAGCCTGCCCGCAAAGGTGAAGCTCATCCCGCGCGCGGAGTTTCAGGATTCCACACGCCGAACCGAACCCGGCGAATACACGGCCCAGGTCGGATGCCCTTATGGTTTGTTCCGGAACTTCCTCCAGGCGCCTTCAAATCTGCCATGCTGCCCGCCTCCCTGGGGACTGCTCGTCGCCGTGGACCTGGCGGAAGGAAAAATCCGGTGGCGGGTTCCGCTCGGCTCCATGGCCGGCTTGAGCGCTGATCACCCGACGGTTCCCCCCGGGTCCATCAGCCTCGGCGGCCCGATCATCACCGGTGGCGGTTTGGTTTTTATAGCGGGCACCGTCGATCCGTTCATCCGCGCCTTTGATGTCGAAACCGGCAAGGAACTTTGGAAAGCGCAACTTCCCGCCAGTGGCGCCGCGACACCAATGACCTATCAGACCACGTCCGGGGGCCGGCAATTTCTCGTGATCGCCTCGGGCGGCCACGCCAAAGTCACCGAAGAGCCCCAGAGCGACACGCTGGTGGCGTTTGCCCTGCCGTAAGCGGGGATCATTGACCTTGGAATGGGACAAGTGCTGGAAATCCCAGAGCCTTAGCCGGGTTCGAGTTACCGCCTGTTGAGAGGTCCCTGAATATCAATCTCCGGGGCGGCTTTGAGACGAAAGGCGATGAGGCGCTCTATGAAGTCGGGCGTCTTTTCATCGGGTAACGAGTGTTCCGAATTTCGGGCAACCTCAAGGCCAGTACGGCTATACGACCGGATTCCGCTAAGTTCGTTGGTAAGTCCCTTCGTCAAACTTGGGATGGCTTCAGGACCAATATCGGCCATGATGAAAGCCGCGTCTAAATAATGAGGGTTGCCATAAAACATCTTCTCCAGCGTCGGCAACGCATCCTTAGCGGCCGGCCCAAGCGCGTCGCAAGCCAGCACAGCTTGAAATCGGCGCGCACTCGCCGGGACAAAGTGGACTTTCAAAACAGATTGCCGGCTGACTAGTCCGATCAATTTGATTTTCCAGGGTGGATCCTCCTCCCGTTTTAATCGCGGTATGAGAAACGGCACGGCTTTGGGTCCGATCTGGCGCACTGCGTCCGCCGCTTGCGAACGGGCTTCGCTGCGGTTGACGGTAAGATCGTCCAACCATTTGCTCAACGGCCTGCCATTATAACTCGGCTCGGGTGGCCACACGGCAAGGAACAAGCCAAAGGCAACGGTTAAGAGCAGCACGCTAAGAGCAATAAAACGCCCAAGCCTCATAGGGCGGATTGTGCGTGCAGGTTGAGGGACGAGCGAGAAGAAAATCACCCGCACTCGGGTTGCGCTGCCGCTTCGCCGCGTGATACACTGGCTGAGATCAAGAGCGCTCACCGCTATGCACGATCAATAATCATGGCAACACCTCTTCAACCAAGAGAGTTCTTCCGCGGTTGTTGGCGCGGTGAGGGCCAGTTGGTGCCGCATCCACTCTGGCGGCTGTTTCAGAGGCCGGAGAGGATTCGCTTTTGGTCTGCGGCAGAATGGTTCTCAGAGACCTTTTGGCTGGTGAGAGACCGGATGGAATTTTCTTCGGGCTGGCTTTACGAGCGCAAAATGTTCGCCGAGTTGGTAGCACCCGACCGGATACACGTCACTGCGGATGACATGCCATTGGGTGCCGACATTTTTCTCTATGAGCAGGGTTTCCGCTTCACGCCTTATCACGCCTGGGGTTGCTTTCACGGCCGACGCTATCGGATGCGCTGCCATGATGAATGCGTGCTCGACGCCCAAGGCCGCATACAAGACACGATTCGCATGTATTTTTTTGGAGTTCCCGTAGCAACCATGTTCATCGGTCCTCTCGAACGGAATGAAGCTGAGACTATCGCCTGAGTAATATTGTCTACTACATTGAAGTGGGGCTCAACGACGGAATAGTAGAGCTGGTCCTCCCGGGCGCGGATCGCCTGAATGAATTCACGGTCTGGTTCGGAGATTTGAGGATTAGCGAGAACAAAGCAACGGCATACATGGGACACCTTAGTACCCATGGCAATAAATAGTATGACGTATTATTATTGCCCTAGCGGCAGCAATCTGCCAAGCTGTCTTCGCTCACATGAGCGAGGCTATGCCGCAAACAAGCCCATACAACATCCGGCTCAGCGATGCCGAAAAGT
>DATMQA010000110.1:0-79948 GCA_035566895.1 Binatia bacterium | reverse complement strand
GTGGAACGAACGGAGCCAGTAGAAATGAAGAAATTGAAAAGCCCCTTGCCTGCATCAAGAAACCTGATATGAATTAAGCACCTCGGAGTGGCCGGTTTTGATTCGACCCTGACTGGCTGGTTTTGAAGTGACCCGTGACATTGGACGAACTCGCCGTTGGTGCGGTTCGTGCATAACCTTTGTTCTAACCCTGTCTCGGCGCCCACTGACCCCCCGTGTTACTTTTTGGGTACCCCATGGCGCCCAACCCCCTGCGTTTCATCAGCTCACAATCGTCTTCCGGCTGTCATTGCTTTGGCTCTCGATGCGATGAGAAACTGGGAACATTATGCCGCCTAGTTCTGCAATCAGATTGCCAGAGAGTATCAGGAAGGAACCGAAAATGGCTCGGATCGTTAACCGTTCGTCGGACCAAAGGAATCCGACGAAGGCGGCAATCGCCGGCTCGAGACTGAAGATAAGCGCAGCATGCGTCGCGGTCGTAAAGCGCTGCGCCTTGGCTTGTATCCAAAAGCATAGGGCTGTTGCGATTAGTCCCGTGAACAGGATGGCAAATGCGACCTGGGAGTTCATTGGCGGCATCCCTCTTGGGAGGTCGTAGAAAATCGAAGCAAGGGTGAAGACGAGGGCGATCAGGAACGTACTAACAGCAGTGAGGCGAAGAGGGTTGAGGCGTCCGGCGTAGCGAGAAATTATCAGCACGTCAGCCGCAAGAGCGACTGCGCAAATTAACGAAAAGCCGTCCGCCACGCTGACGCTGTAATCGTTCTTTAAACAGAGCAATGCCAAGCCAATGAAGGCGAGAATAACCCCGATCACGGTAAGCGGTCGGATGATTTCCTTAAGCATGAGCGCTGCGACCACGGGCACTATGATGACGCTTGTGCTTGTGATGAAGGCGGTTTTTGAAGCGGTCGAGTACACCAATGCGGCCGTTTGGGAGCTATAAGCGATAACGAGTGAGATCCCGACGAGAATTCCCGGGTATACGTACTCACGCCAGGAAACCGCCTCCTTCTGGGGTCTCCAGATGATAAAGGGAATGAGCGCCAGGGTAGCAAGCCAGAATCGGGCGGCTAAAAATGAGTATCTAGCGCCCCCCCAGGTGAGCATTGCCTGACGCACGACAGTGAAATTTGTCGCCCACACGATTACAGGCACAAGGAGTGCGACATCCGCCAGAACGCGCCGTCGAATGTCCCTGGAAAAGACCATAATCAATTAACGTGGAACAGGACGAGAAAGCTGTTTCGAACTTTAACGTGCGGGACCCAGCGAGAATCAAAAGCGCTCATTATATTGGTGCTGCCGAAGAATGATTGCAATTGGAGGCTGTTCGTCCGATTTCCGGTGAGGGCTTCCGTCAGCGAAGGCCAAAACGTTGCCATGCTAACTTGTGGAGCCGCCTGGCCTTCGCCTGGTGTGGCAACGTGTTTTCCAAAGCGAGAGTCCCTATCAAAGGCCTGAAACCATTCAGCAAAGCATAAGAGATTTAAGTTCGTCTGAACGGTCAGGCGATCCAATTGCCTGAACGTGAGAGGTGCAGGAGACGTGGTGGAATCGGCGTCAGCCTTCATCTCCCAATAGGTGGCATTTTTGAATGTTCTTCCAGCGAAGCAAAGGCCGAGACTCGTATCTGCCGCATCTCCTGCACCGGCATATCTTGGGATATCGAGGCATATCCAGTCGCCGCTCGAAATCTCATCAGAGTAGTAAAAAGTGACAACGAAAACGTCAGCTTCAACGTCGTCGACAGGCAGCCACCCAGAGTGCTGGAGGGTTTCGATCGGATTGATTTCATTATCTTCGCGCGTGAATGCAAAGGTAACGACCTTTCCAGCCGCGGTGGATGGAGTCGCGGCCAAATAGACCGAAGGTTTTTGATTCCGGCTGACTCTGGAACCATGTATGTGCTGAAGCTTGACAGTAACATTTGTATTATAAAAAAACAGTGTGTCGATGATTGGGTTGCTGAGTTTTTTAGAATCTTCAACGCCGCTGTAAAATACTCCTGGCAAGAGATCGGCGCTTACGAAAGTTTCCTCGTCTGATTCAAATAGCTGCCGAAAATTTCCGATCTTTGTGTTCCATTCGGAATAAGGGATCCAGCCTTCTCTTTGATCGGCCTGGCGGAGAAGATCTCTCACTAGGCGTGGAAGTTGTGCCTCGATCTTCGTGTCGGTAAAATGTTCGAAGATCAATAATGAAGCTATCCAGAGAACTCCCGGGCCACCGAGAGTAACGGTGAGCACGCCCAAGGTGCCTTCTATTTTTGCTCGTACCGCGAATAGCAGGGCAGAGCTCGAGGAAAGGATGAAGCATACCAGCGCAAGGATCAGCTTGTTCTGGAACGGGGAGGGGTTTTTCAAAAATGCTGTGAGGTAAATCACCAGACCCAAAGCGACGATGATAACAAAGCCGGCAAGGCAGAATGACCACTTAACTGGAATTCCTGGGGGCAGATTGTCTCGCATCCTTTCGGCGATACGCGCGATACGGTGTGCTTCTTTAGCTAGGTCCGGATCCTTTTTCCCCTGTAACTCTTTGGCGTCATCAGATTTCTTTTTGACAAGGGTGAGCAGGGCGACTCGCGCAGTTTCCACGAAATTGCGAAGTTCGTCTTCTGCGGTGGTGCCCCCCTTGGCTTGCGCGAGGAGTTTATAGTAGTCGAGGAGGACCTTTTGTATTTTGTCGTCCATGAGGCAATCCTTTCTTCGCTGCGGTTGCTGTTTTTATCGAAATGGGGTTGGCATGGGCCCACGTTGCGTTTGGAAGTAACATTCGCAATATCCGAATGGCGCTAGAATTTAATTCCCGCCCAAAGATTTAGCGAATGCACCTCGTTGAAAGCGGGGGTCGTTTTTCCATTTTTGTACGTGATACCAACCGAAAAACGTTGGTTGGTATCTACATAAAGCGTGGGTGAGATCTCAGCGTACACATAATTCTTGCCGTTTCCGTTCAGGAGGAGCCGGTCGTAAATATCAGCGGCAAGGAGAAACTGATCAGTGATCCAAAGTTCTCCATGGGCTTGAGAATAAAAACGCCAGTAATCTGCTTTGGCCCGCAGGGAGGCATTTCCGCCGCTGTCGAGGACGCGGCCGATGTCAAAGCCTACGTAAGGTCTCCACCTCAAATAGACCAAAGCGTTTGTACGGGCACCGACCAATGGGAGGAAAGACCCGATCCCGAGCTTGGGGATGTTGGGCGTGTACAAGGGCTGCAAGGAAATGGTCTTCGTTTTCCATGATTTGTCCGTTTCATAAACCGGCGTCACAGTGAAGTACTGGGACGGGAGCCACGCGTCCTTAACGTAATTCGCGGTAAGACCCTCTCTGAAATCGAACGGGATTCGGGCGCTGATGGAATTCTGTGAGGCTTTGGGATCGGAAGAAACATGTCCCTCGACGCTGGGAGCGATTTCTAACACCAGTTCGTGCTTACCAATGGTGGTCTCATAAAGTTGGATTGGTTGCAACCCCAACGCAGCGTCCACAGAAAAGGATGTGTTTGTCGGGGTTTTGGTCCAACTGAAGTTAGCCGGCTGTGCCTCAGTGGCGGCGGAAAGAAATGATTTCCTGAAGCGCACCACGTTCCCAATGACATCAAAGAATCCTTTGGAATCTTCTTTCGGGAGGAGGGCGGTCTTAATGCCTTGTTGATCCAGGGACGAGTTCACGTCGCCGTAACGGTCTTCGATCTTATTGGCGTCGTTGACCGCCTGTTTCTTGATGTCATCAAAGTTCACCTTCCCGCTGCCGTCCGGTTTTAAGGCTTTATAAGGACTTTTTTCCTTCAGGATGTAATCGGACAACTCGGCTGCATCGAGCTTTCCATCATGGTTCTTGTCGTAGAGCTGCAGAATTCGTTGGACCTCGGCCTCAGCCATTGGGCTCTGGGCTGGTGCGCAAAAAGCCATCAAAGAAAGAGCGGGCAGGACTATCGTCCACTGGAAGCGTTTATGTTTCATAGCCCACCTTTGGTCAGAAGACGTCCGAAGCGTCGATGTCTTTGAGCGCCAGATCATCCATGTCCGAAACCGTTTTGAGAGTTTCGATTTCGTCAGGCCCGATCGTGACAGCAACACCGTACGCATCGATGAGTTGGTTCAGCGGAGCACGCAGGGCCATTAGCTGGGCGTCGGTCAGCGAAAGCGGGGGCGAGCGCAAGATTACGGTTCCGGTAACGGAGGAGACTGGAACGCCTGCCGCACTGGCGAGTGCTTTGTGGACAGCGGCGCGCATGGTATCTGCCCGCTTCTTTTTTGCCACGTCAACCTTTTTCTCGATGATGTCCACCAAATCAGAAACCGTTTTTGCAGCAACGATTTCCTTGGAAAGGACGGTCTGTTTGTAAGGCTTGAGTAGGGCCACGAAGGCGGGTGTCATTCCTGCGATGGCCGTGTCGTCCATGCCAATTGGGCGCTTTCGCAGATCCTGATAGCCCCGAATTAGGTCAAGTGAACAATTGGAGTTGCCGGAGACAATAGTAAACACCTTTAAGCGAATCTCATTTGGATCGGGCATATGGATAGGTTTGATCTCGGTTTACGGACGCACGAGTTAGGTTGTGCAAGGAATCCCTCGTATACGGAACTACATTGGTTGGAGGTTTGCGAAACCAACACCTTTCCACCACCTCTCAAGGGCAGAGGCACTGACGGCGAACCCAATGTGTGGATCCCAAGCTACAACCATGGCGGCCAATTCGTACCCGCTGGGCCCGCTGATGCAGAGCCAGGCGCCGGAGTCACCTGCTTGTATGGGCGGCCCGGGTTGTCCAACACCCGGCGACCATTGAATCTCAAAGAGGTCATTAAAGCAGATCGTGCCTCCTGAGGGACCTGGAACGTTGTAAAACGCAACCGGCGTTCGAAATTCCACGCTACGCACACCGGAGGTGCGCCCTGCGAATACAGTGGGGTGCCACTGTTGGATGCTGCCGCGGGGGAAGAGGCCCGCTATCGGTCCGAGGGTATCAACTTCGAGACGGGACGACACGTTCTTGTCTATCAGGACCAACGCGACATCTACATCGTTTGAATTGGCCGCCTGATTAGCCGGCGTGAGCGGAAGTCCCGGGGGATAAACGGTGGGGAGCTGGGCGTTGGTGACCCGACCGATGCGACGCGGGCCGCCGGCGTCCTGTTGGGAAGGGTGATCAACCAAAGAGTTGGCAGAGGCGACGTGAGCGCAGGTAAGGCCGTAGTGAGCGCCGCTCGGATCTTTGAGAATTCCCCCGAGGGTGCCTGCTCCCTTGGGCCCGGTGCCGATGCTGCCGCCGCCAATCAACGGGTTGAGGACTGCGGTCGGAGCAGCCGCTAAACGCGGCACAGGCCGGGGCTCGAAGACGTAGTTGACTCCCAAGTTTGCAAGGTTGGGCAATTCGAGATCTGCTGCTTTGCCGTGTCGCGGGTAGAGGCAGACACGCAGGCGTACGGGGCTTTTCGGATCCGCCAGCCGTCGCGCGTCAGCCCAGTCTCCCCACCACCTCGGCCGCCATTCCAAATCAGTTGGTAGAAGCGCGGCAATTGGAGCCAAAGATTCCGCTGTTCGAGTTGCGGGTGCATCTGGCCAATACCGTGGATAGGCGAACGGGGAGTCCCAGGGCGAGTCTCCAACCTGACGTGGTTGCTGGGGGTCAACGCGCTCCGCCAAGCGCCAGGACCGTAGCCACCAATCGTCGAGTTCCAGAACCACACCTTGCACTGCGTGGGAGTCGCGGCATCGCTGAATTGCTTTTCTGACGTTGTCTTGGTCAAGCCATTTCCTGAGATAGTCCATGATCTTGAGGCGAAGCTTTATTTGGGCGCTACCTTTTTGGCGAGAAGCCCAGCCACGACAGCATAAACGGCAACAAGGATGAGCGACAACGCAGGGATGTACGGGACCGGGTACAGGTGCTCCCCCGTCGTGGCGTACGCCCAAAACGGAAAGGCGCCAATGGCCAAGCAGAGACGGAAGCGCCAGGTCCATACCCATCTTGGATCTGCGGGCTTAGGATCCTGCAAGGACAGCGCCACCGGCGTTAACACCATCGCCAGCACGAACAAGCCCCAAGTGGCGCCCAACTGGACGCCCGTGACGCCCTTGGAGGGGTCCACCGGTCCGGCCGCCGCACCAGTTGCTTGGGGCACGCCTATGAGCGGCACCAACTTGATTGTGAAAGTATAAAGCGTGACGACTTCACCGGGAATCATCTTGAGGAGGAGATCGAGATAAACCTTGGCGCCAGGACTTTCCGCGGCAGGTGAGGTTTCCTTTGTTTCGGCGGGCGGGACGGCACCCTCACTAGCGAGCCCGCCGCGGTCGGTCAGGATATTGGCGTGGGGGAGCTGTGGCGCGATTTGAGTTTCGTAGCGGCTAATAAGTCGGCTCATATTTATATGGGTTGTAAGAAAGGCGCTGCAGAAGAGGAGTTTTTGGTTTAGTGGCCGGACGACGGTGCCGGTCAGGAGGCGGATTGAGTTTCCAGACCAGCGCGGGCAGTTCGTAGCGGTAGCTAGATGGGTGAAAAGAATAATGGATGGCGGAAGACGGGCGCTGAGAGCGGCCACGACGCGCGAGCGGGTGCGGCGGGTTGCGGTGGTTCGCGATAAAGTGTTGAAACAGTTCCTTGAGCGAAAGTGCGTGGTTCCACCGGGCTGAAGCCACGGTGTTAATGAGAAGGGCTGCGCAGGCGAATTTTGTGGTGAGCTGGTGAAGGGGTTCCAAGGATTTCATGATTTGAGATTCGAGATTTGAGAGAGAAAAAGTGGATGGCGGGTGGTTGATGTTTAATCCCGGTCGCGAAGCTTAGTCCTTAGCAGGTTGACACTGCGCTGGAGTTGGGAGGTGTTGGTGGGAACACGGTGGATGAACCTGGCCACGTCGTTCGAATGCTGTTGGAGTTGCCCGGCATCGAGGGCGGCCAGCACATCGACACCATTGGCGAACGAGCTGGTATTGGTAGCACTCTTTTCCACGGCGGCGAGGACGCTCTTGGTCACGCGCGAGTCGCCTCTCCAGGCGTTGGTCAGGCGGGTTTGAGCCGCCTGGCTAACCTGTTGATCGGAGCTGAACGCATCGGAGGCGAGCTCATTCGCCCTGGCATCGAGCGTGTCAGCGGCGTAGGCCCGCACCGCCGGGTCCGCGTCGGAGACGGAAAGCCGGTAAACGAGCTGATGGGCCTCGTCCTCATGGTCATGCATGACAATAAAGACGAAATTGATAGCTTGCTTGCGTTCGTTAGTGTCCGGGCTGACCAGCGATTTCATCAGGCCGGCGACGATCTGATACTGGCCAAGGCGCAGGTTGTTGGTTGTCGCTTCTTCGCTGGAGCGGAGCTGCTGAATGGCCATCTGTTCGCTGGATTTGATTTGTTGCGCGGTGAGGGTGCTGGAGAAATGGAAACCGGTGACAGCGAGGGCGACCGGCACCAGCACGCTGCCCAGGAGAGTGCCGATGACCTGCCATTTATCCCAGGCGTCTTTCTGGTCTGGACCCACCTTTTGCTCAAGGCGTTTGATTTCGTCCATGAGATCTTCGAGGGTTATAACGGTCGTTGATCAGGTTTTAGGCTGGCCGGGAACGGGTGGATTTCCGGTGGCCGACGCATCCGGTTTTTCTCCAAATTTTTGGACGACCTTGCCGGTCATCAGGATGCCAATGATGGTGGTGACGCTGGGATCGACGTGGGCGAGGGTCCGCTCGGCCAGGCTGCTGATAATCCACACCGCGAGGACACCCGCCGTCCAAAGCAGGAAGGCGAGGCGCGTGGCCGAGAAGCCGCCGTTGTCTTCTTGTACAAATTCCAGGAGCTTGTTCATGGGTTTCCTTTCACCATTTGACGCAGAAAGTCTGGACCGGGGTTGCCATCGTCAACGCGGACGGAATGGACGCCGGCGGCGCCGCCCTCGAAGCCGGAGAGGACCTGTCTTCGTTAATGAGCGGTACTGTTGTTGATAGTGCCAACATCAGAGTTGCGCCTGACCGACCACTGGGAAATTCGATTTTTACTTTAGGCGGAGGGCGGTGCGGTGCCAATTCCGGGCTAGGGTAAAAAGGCGACATCAGGGTATTAGGGCGACATGAGGGGGCGGATGATGGATGGTGGATGATGGATGGGTGGATTGATGGGGGGAGCGGGAAGTGATGCATGATGCGTGATGCGTGAAACGTGAAACGTGAACGAGAGACGGGAAGCGGGAAGCGGGGAGGCGTAAAACGTAAATGGGGAAGGCAAGGGGATGAGGACTCTTGCCGCATCATCGGGAGCCCTCGGGCGAAAACTCGAATCTCCGCATCGCGTGTCTGCACTGCAATAGCCCAACTTGCTCGCAGCCTGTGAGGATTTTTCGGGGTCTGCGGCCAACCCCGTAGCGCAGATTTGGAATCTGCTGTATCGCAGATTTCTAATCTGCTGGCCGCCGGACATCTCCTGGATCTTGTGGAAGTTCGGAGGCCTGCCGATTGCAAATCGGCGATACAGCAGATTCCAAATCTGCGCTACTTTGGTCGCGGGTTTCCGCTCTGCGCTTATCGCGTCTCTGCGGTTTGTCTGATCTTGTGCGCGCGCGGTCCACCAGTCGTGCTCACAAATCGCTTCCTGCAAGTTGTGGGCAATGACAAGGACTGAAGCGTTAAGAGCGAGAACCGGGGCTTACGCAGGCTTGCTGGCGGGCCGGGGTTTGGGAGCGGAAGGGAGCGAAGGTTTGGGGAGGGACGCCGTAGAAGCGCCTGAATTCGCGGCCCAGATGGGAACCGTCCACGAAGCCCAGTTCCAGGATCACGGCTTTGCTGGACCAGCCCTCGGAGATGAATTGGCGGGCGAGGCGACAGCGCAACCCGCGGACCCACTCGCTCGGGGTTTGGTCGAAGTGCTGCAGGAAGAATCGCTCCATTTGCCGAAGGGAGATGGGGCAGAGGGCGGCCATGATGGCGGGTTGGAAAACAGCTTCGCGGGCGAGTTGTTCCCAGTCCTGGATTTGGAGGAGGCGACCTTCAGTCATGAGGGGGATGATGGATGATGGCTGGTGGATGAGGGGAAACTGTTGAAACAGTTCATGCGCCAGGCTGCGGTCCTTTCCACCGGGCTGAAGCCACGGTGTTAATGAGAGATTTCATGATTTGAGATTTGAGATAACAAAAGTGATGGTGAGGCTGCCGTGTTCGTGGTCAAAGGGATTATGGTTTGCTGAGGGCACGGCGGGGCAGTTTGAATGGGCCGAGGACCGATTTAAGACGGTTAAGGAGGGGCGCGCCCGAGAAGCCGGCAGCCGTAGCGATGACCAGGGCGCCCAGTTCGGTGCCGACGACGGTCGTGGGCAGGTGAGTGATGACCGCGCCGGCGGCGACGGCGGCGACAATGAGGAATCCGACGACGCAACCTTCGGAAATATAGCGAGCGGGGGATTTATTGTTTTTCGGCTGGCCGGCTTTGTTTTTCTTGGGGTCGGGTTTTTGGTTCCGGCCGGCTTTAACTTGTTTGAAGAACCGGCCAAGGCCGCCGAGGCAGCCTCCGCCGAGGGCAGCGAGGGTGTAGGTGAGCGGGAAGGTGAATTGCACGCCGGCGAGTTCGTCTTTGAGGGAATCGCTCTCGACGGCGATTTTTGCCGGGCCGAGGCCGACGGAGCGCAATTTGACTTCGGCATGGCTGAGGCCGGCAGGGATGGTGAGGGTGGAGGAATCGGCTTTGCCGTGGTCGGCCGTGATATTGACGACCAGGGCGTTGGAATCGCAAAGTTCGCGTCCGTCTTCGGCGAAGCGTTTGACGGTGAGTTGGGCCGTGCCGAGGCCATAGCCGAAGAGTTTGGTTTCGGAAATCGAGAGTTTAAGTTTGCTGGTGTGGGGCACGACGGGGACATCGAAGGAACGCTCGCCCCAATCGGAATGGAGGATGACCCTGGGAGCGCTGTCGTGCCGAAGGCAGGTAATGGTCGTGGAAGTGAAACCCTGCTCGCCGAGTTGTTTGATGGTCAAGGTGGCGGGTTTGAGCTGGGCATCGTTGCCGCTGAGATTGATGGTAATGGGATGGTCGAGCTTATGGTTTTTGGGGTCTTGGGCTTGAAGGCCGACTTTGACGAGGGTGGCGTAGGCCTGGTTTTGAGGGTCCCACGGAAGAGGGCTTTCGAGCACTTCGAGGGCAAGACGTCCGGGGACTTTGTCCTGGACGACCTTTTCATCAAGGAGCATGGGGCCACGGGAGAGGGTTCTGCGCTGGGTGGATTCGGGGGAGGAGCTGCGGACGAGATACTGTTTGGGGGCGGCCTGGGAATTGGTGGTGGTGGCTGGTTTCCAGGCGCCGTCCTGAAGAACCAAGACGTTTCCGTTGGTGAGTTCTTTGCGGTCCTCCGGCAAAACCGAGATGAGAAACTTGTCCATGGCTTTCTGGCCGACGGTAGTGACGGTGTTGCTGCCGACGCCGATGAGGCCGCCGAGAAAGTCGCGGGCGTTCTGGGCCGAAGCGATGAGGACGCAGGAAAGGGTGAGGGCGGCAGCCAGGAGGGAAGGTATGATGGATGATGGATGATGGATGGCGGACCTGACTCCGCGCTGCGCCCACGGATGGCTAATGGCATTCATGATTTGAGATTTGAGAGAGAAAAAGTGGTTAGTGAATAGTTGATGGGTGATCTCATTCATCCGTTTTTTTGTCTTTGTCTTTGGCCTGTTCGCTGGTGGAGACCCATTTGGCGTGCTCGCGGGAGACGAGAGATTCTATGCGCTCGGCGAGGAGGGCGTCGGGCCGCTCGACGCTGGCGTAGGGGCCGGCCTTGGCCAGCCACAGGTATTTTTCGTGTTTCAAGTCTTCGCACGTGGAGCGATACGTAAACCAGTCTTTGAACCCAGAGGATGGAGGAGTCCTCCTGGACGGAGTGCTCTTTGAGGTCGGCTTCCAATTCGCTCCAAAGCCAGCCGTCGGCCTTTTCAACGCGTTTGAAGAGCGCCAAGGAATTCGCGTCACCGATGGCGCGCGCGGTGGCCGGGATTTGGGCCCCCGCGAGGAGTTGCTGAATGGAGGCTTGCGGGAGCAGAATCTGCAAGCGGCGAAGGAAGCTTTTTGGGGCGGGGAGATTGGGCGGCTTCAGGAAAGGTTTGGAGATAGCGTCTTTGAGGAGGCCATAAAACTGGGCTGAACTCTTAAATTCAGGGTTGATGGAAGGGTTGGTGCTCTTGCAAAAAATCGTCTCGAGCATTTCGTCAAGCGGCAGCGAGGTGGAGGCGTCGCCGGGAGGGGCGCCCTGGTCAATCTGGACACCTTGCAAGCCTTCGAGGGGTTTGGGGGGTGGGGTGCCCTTGGCGTGCAGGACGTAGAGCAGAGCGCTGGGAGTCCGGGCGCCATCGAAAAAGCCGGTTTCATAGAAGCACCAATCCCAGGTTTGCTTTGGGTCGGTGTAGAGAAACAAGAGGCAGTGGGCTTCCCGGAGTTCGGTGATAATTTTATCACGCCACTTGGCGGTGGGCGGCAGGCTCTCCGGGCTGCAGGAGACGAAGACTTCCATTTTGCCGGCGCCCAAGCCTTCGAGTTTGTTTTTGATTTCGAGGGCGGCCTGGGCATCGCGGCTTTTGTAGCTGATGAAGACTTTGAGCGGCGGGGCGGGCAGGCCATTGAGGCTTGGGGCCGCGGCGGCGATGATGGTGGGTTCAACGGCGGGTGCTGGTGGGGCTATTGCGATTTCTGGCATATGATCCTTTCGCGGTGGATGGTGGATGATGGATGATGCATGAGGGGAAACTGTTGAAACAGTTCATGCACCGGTAGCGGTCTTTTCCACCGGGCTGAAGCCTCGGTGTTAATGAGAGGGGCCGCGTGTTCGGAGGCCGCTTTCCCCTCACCCTGGCCCTCTCCCTTGGGGAGAGGGAATAGCGATGGTTGATGGTTGGTTTCATCCGTCGGCGCGGTTCCACCGGGCTGAAGCCCCGGTGTTAATGAGAGGGGCGGGTGGCCGATTGCAAATTGAGAATTGAAAATTGAAAATTGAAAATTCGGAGTTGGGTTCATGAAAGGTAGTGGTTAGTGGCGGTAGAGCTCAAGTTTGGGTACTCCCTGCCGAAGTTGGATTTTTCTCGATTTGTTGGGCGAGCATGGGCCGGAGGTTGGTGAGCGATTTCAAGAGATTGAACCAGAATGGGGCGCCGAGGCTGAGCAAGGCAGCCGAGGCGAGGATGCCGAGCAGATGCGGACCAGGCCAGCTCCATTGGCCGCTATAGATAGACGGATAGGGGTCGGGGACGAATTCGATGCCGGACTGGCTGACCTGGCTGAGCGATTGGCTGGGGAGTTCCGAGAGGACATTCGTCAGGGTCGTGAGATTGGTCGCGGAGGCATTGGAGAGGACGGCTTGACCCTGCTTCTCGACTGCGCCGGCGGCCGCGACCAATTTCGCCCGCGCTGCCGGGTCGGAAGAGAGGCGTTGAATGAGCCTGAAAGTGTCGAGTTGCAGCACGAAGGCCAGGAGGATCGCAGCGACAACGGTGACAATGCGAGTATGCATGGCGAACCACTGTGTGGCGCGGTCCTGGGCCGAATTGAACCATTGCTGGAGGTTGCCGAGGGCGACATCGGTGGCGGCGTTGAACTGAGCGATTACGGCATTGCCCTGTTGGAGGGCGAGGTCGGGCAGTTTGGCGGTCAGCGCACCGATGGCAGCGGTCGTCGCGATGGAGGGGGCGTTCAAGGTTGCCAGAAGCTTGGCGGCGGCTTGTTCGGGAGTGGCTGGGGCGGCGGCTGGAGCTGCGGAGGTTCCGGCCATATCCCGGATGATTTCGAGCAACTCGTCGGCCCGCACGGAAGAAGCTCTTTTCCACCGAAGCGGCCAGGAGCCTTTCATGGAGAGGGTCGAGTCCGAAATTACGGGGTGGGTCAGAACCTGGTCGGCCAACTTCTTTCCCATGTCAGCGACTTGCTTATTAATGTCAGGATCGAGTTTAAGGATCATCGCCTCGAGAGCGTCGGCGAGGTTCTTGCCGCGCAGGCCGAGCAGTGAAGAGACCATTTGGGTGATGATCGTAATGAGCAGGCTGACGACCGACATTACGACGGCAAAACCGATCAGAGTATCGAGCTGTTTTAGCATGGGCATGGGGGTGGGTTGAATGGTTTCAGGAGAGAATAACTTAATCAGCGGGTTTGAGGGGTTGGGGAACCAGGCGGTCGAGGACGGGGGCGCCGAGGTAGCCGGAAAATGCGGCGAGGAGAAAAGCGCCGAGTTCAGTGCCCAGAACGGCCGTGGGCAGGTTGAAAACGACAATGCCGCCCGCGGCGGCGGCCACGATGATGAGGCCGACAATGCAACCTTCGAGAATCCATTTGCGCCAGGTGGAAGGCTTGCGGGCGCGGTGGCGAAAGATGCTGCCGGCGCCACCGGCGCAGCCACCCAGAAGGGCCGCCAGAAGAAAGGTGGCGGGGAAAGCAAAGGTGACATGCTCCGTCGAGGAAAGCGGCCCAAAACGGGCGGTGATGTCGGCGGTGCCAATGCCGATGGAGCGGAGCTCGGCTTCGACAACGGATTGATTGGCGCCGATGGTGACGGAGCCCATGGGATTGAGTTTTCCGGTTGAGGTGGCGAGGGTGACGGTCAACGCGGAGGGGTCGGGGAAGTCGAAATCATCTTTCGCGAGACGGTGGACGCGAATTTTGGTGGTACCGAGGCCGTAGCCGAATATTTTTTTGGTGACGGGCTCGACGGTCAATTTTCCCAATTCGCGCGCGCATTCGATGGTCAGCGGTTTGTCTGGAATATGCGGGTTGTGGGCGGTGACGGAGGCGTCGGGGCGAGCGTTTTGGCAGGTCAGGGTAACGCGCTCATAAGGCGGCCCGGCGCGGGTGATGGTGACGTTGGGTCGATCCACGGAGGCGTTGCGGGTGAGGAGTTCGAAGGCGACCGGGCCGGGGAGCGCGGTGATGTGAGAGGCAGGGTCGAAGTCCAGGCCGATATCGAGGGCGGTGGCGTAGGCCCGCTTTTGAGCATCCCAGCGCAAGGGGCTCTCCGAGGCCACCAGGAACAGCTCGCCGACATTGAGAGTGAGATCATTATTAGCGCCCTCGCGCGCGATCCCGATCCGTGAGGGAAGAGTTATCCGGCCCTTGGTTAAACGCGCGGCATTGGTTGAGCCCGGCTGGTCTGAGGAGATGATGTGGAGCTGGTTTTGATTGAAACTCACCGGCGGCCGCGCAGCCCGGGGATCGAACTGGTTGGTGGTGACGAGGTGGCGGGAAGGGTCCAGAGAGTAAACCGTAAGGGGCCTGGTGCCGTTGCCGGGCAAACGCAGCATCGCGTCGCGGCTGAGCATAAGATTGCGAGCGGCGATTGCCGAGCGGTTAGTAAGAGCATGGGTGGCCGGCTGAGCGCGGAGCGGGGCCCCGGGGTTCGACAGCATCGTCGCGAGAGCAAGGAGGTGGATTAGCCCGGAGGGCAGGCGGGCGGCCCGGCGTGGCACCACAGGGTACGAACGCGCGTGTTTGAGGGGGGCGCGTCCTGGTACTCCCACCAAAGTTGTGAAGGCGGGCTTCCGGCCTGCCTGTGATGCGGCATTCCTGCGGCCACATTCTGAACGTAAAAGACGCAAGGATGCGTCTGCACTGGCAGGCTGGAAGCCCGCCTCCACGCCAAGATGCGCCCTTTTCAGTGGCCCCGGCGGCTGATTCGGGTTCGGTGTCATCGTGGCTTGCTTCTTGGCCCGTTCAGACCGGCATATGGGTTGCCAGGTCGATAGTGGTTTGCTCACGGACCTGGGAGAGAGCGGCGTTGACGGCGGTAAAAACGAGCGTGAGCCGCGCTGGTGACGCCGTGACGGTAAGGTAGCCGTATTCCTTGAAGGCGCTGGCATACAACACGTCACCGGTGGCGTTGCGGACGCCGGTGGGGGCCGGGATTTGCTGCACGCCGATGCCGCCGGTTCCGGCGATGAGGTAGGGGATAGTCCAGGTGGCGGCTTTCAGCTTTTGGGTGCGCATGTAGCGCTGGGCGCTATGGGTGTGGCCGGCCAGCACAGCATCGGGAAGGATGCCGGCGGCGGCACAACAGTCATCGATGTCCTGAAGCATCTGGGGGCTGCCGGGGTGGCCGGTGCCGGTCTGCTGAAGGCCGCGGGCATAGGGCGGGTGGTGGACGGCAATGACGAGGGCTTTGCGGTTGGCGGCGGTGCGAGCCTGGGCAATGGCGGTGAGGCGCGTTTGGAGCCATTGCTTTTGAGTCGTGCCCACGACGGGATTGTTGATGATGCCCAGGTCTTCGGCGGCATTGGAGTAAAGGCCGATGAGGTCGAGGAAGGGTGCCTGGAGGTGCCAATAGGGTCCGGGCTGAGTGGGCATGAGCAGGCCGAACTGGCCGGCCATGGGGGGCTGGGCGGCGGTTGGGGCGCAAAAGTTTGTCCTGAATGCCGCGAGCGTGGCCGGGTCGGTGCTGGGAAAGACCTCGCCATCGTGATTCCCGGGGACGGCGAAAATGAGGCGGTCGTAATGGTCATAGATCCGGTAAAACCGATCCGCATAATTGGCATCCTTATTGGGTCCGTAGAGCACGTCGCCCAGGTGGACCATGAAGCTGGGACCCAGCTCGTGGTTCACGTTATTGATATCGCGAGCCATGGCGGCGGCGACGTTCTCCTGCTCGATGGTACCCACGCCGGTATCACCGACAGCGTGGAAGATGAGCTGGCCGCTGGCCACGACGCGCTGGATAGCCGGGGCACCAAAGAAGGTCAGGAGGTCCATGGTGCCATCGCCGGCCGAAGGGTTGAAGGGAATGCCCTCGTGGTTGTAATCCGTAATTGATGGACGGGAAGGCAGGCGCGTTCTAACTGAGGGGAAGCGAAGGGTCGCCCTCGAGGTGGGCCCGGGTAATAGTGACGGTGGAGGTTTTGCTGCGGGTGGTTTTGCGGCAGGCATAGTTCCTCGGTGGTTGATTGGGTTTAATGCATTAGGGTGGCAGGTGGTGGTTAGTCAGGTTGTGTCATCGGTTAAGACGCAAACGACGAGGCGGAGGCGCCGCCAGGACCGGCGGGTTTGTGTCCGTGGACAGCCGGGGAGTGGGGCTGGGCGATGGGGCCTTCGGGCCCGTGGACGGCGTTGGAGTATTGGAACTGGACTGGGACCTTGCCCGCGCCAGTGACGAGCGAGATTTCCTGGAAGACCTGGGACAGCGGATTGGCCTCGAAGACGGGAAAGTCACCGCATTCTTCGCCCTGGCGAGAGGTCCAGCCGAGGAACTTTGTCGCGTTGGGATTGTTGCCCGCGGCGATGGCGTCGGAGATGTCCGAGTCGGTCCTGGCTTCATTGAGTTCGTGATAGAAGGTGGCGACGACATTTTTCCAGGGTTGGGGGAAAGCCAGGATGCCGTTGGTGGAACCGTCGGCGAGCTTTTCGGAGAAGGCGCCGACGGCGTAGTAGATGGTATCCTGGCCGCCACCGGCTTTGGTGATGTGAACGGAGCCGTGATAGCCGCCCAAGCCGTTGAGCGAGTCGTCTTCGTCGTGAGGAATGGCAGGACGGCGGCGAGCCGTGGCGGTGGGGCGGGCGCCAGCGGGGCCGGCGGGAGTGGTGTCGGTGTTGAGGACCGTGCCGCTGGGCAGCATGAAATTGAAGACGGTGGAAGTGAGGTCGAGTGCGGCGAGCTTATTTTGGGCGTAAAGGCCGCGGACGAGATTCTCGACATCGGTTTGAGAAACGACGGCCGGGGGCGGGCCGGCGAGTATTTCCGAAGGCAAGGCGGTGGAGGTGATTTTGCCCGGGAAGTACTGGACCATGACATTGTTGAGGTCCTGATCGGACATGGCGGCGGCGAGGGCCTGGTCGATGGATTGGATGTCGCTGACCTGCCAGGCTTGAGCGCCGCCGACGTAGAAGTTTTTGAACAGCAGACTGGAGATGGTTTTGCCGCCGTGAAAAACGAGGTCGTGGGCGGGGGCAGGGCGGACGCCGGGGGCAATCACTTCGGGTTGCGCAGGCTGACCGGGGAGTCCGGCGAGGGCGCGGAAAGCTTTTTCGGCCGAAGAACCCGGGGCGACATGAACGTTCATGGGGCGGACATTAGCGGATGCAGTTTTTGCCATAAGTTTATTTCTTTGGTTGATGTTTTTTTGGTTTGTTTGAACCCCTTCGCCTGCAGGCGATGGTTTCAGGGTCTCACAATGGACATAGCCAGGTTTTTTTTCACAGGGGTTCCTGTTCTCATCTTACCCAACTACCGGTTTGGAGGCAACGGGGAGTGATTGTCTAAAAGCGACGGGATTGTCTAAAAGCGACAGGGTTTGGGAAGAGATGTGACGAGACATGGGTGAGTTGAAAGTGGCGGTCGGGGACGGACGCGCCCCCACCCTGGCCGGGCGGCAAGCCGGGTTGGGTTGAGAGTTGAAAAGCGAGAGCGCGTGGGGGGTTCGGTAATAAGTGGAGAAGCTGCCGGGAGCGGCGCCGAAGAAGCGTTTGAACTCGTGGCAAAGGTGGGAATCATTGCCGAAGCCCAATTCGGTGACAACGGCCCGGTTGGACCAGCCCTGAGCGAGCAATTCCCGGGCGAGGTCGCATTTGAGCCGGCGGAGCCAGCGCAGGGGCGTTTGGTTAAAGCGCGCGGAGAAGAACCGTTCGAGTTCGCGGAGGGAGACGAGGCAAAGGTCGGCCAGCACTGCGGGCCGAAAGCCGGCGTCCCTGGCCAGGGAATCCCAATCCCGGATTCTGGAAAGGTGGTGGTGCATAAGAGGTTTCTCGCACGTTATGGCTCGTCCAGGCAGTGCCGCACGGTCTCGAGGAGCAGGTTCGACGGATAAGGTTTTTGCAGGAAGCAGCTCTTGCTGCGCCGGATAAACTCGGTGTCCCTGCCCGCCACGTCCGGGGTGTAGCCACTGATAAAGAGGACCTTCAGGCCGGGCTTTTCGGCCAGCAAGCGTTCGGCCAGTTCGCGGCCGGTGATACCGTCGGGCATGACCATGTCGGTCACCAGCAGGCGGATTTCGGCGGGGTGCCGGCGCCAGAGTTCGAGGGCCTGCACGCCGTTAGCGGCTTCCCAAACACGGTAGCCCGAGGTTTCGAGCACCCGGCGGGTCAGCGACCGGACGGCAAGGTCGTCTTCCACCAACAGGATGGTTTCGGCGCCGCCACGCGGGGCCGGTTCAGCGCCGGGTGACGCGGGCGTGGCAAGGGGCGGCGGAATGGCCGGCAGGAATATTTCGAAGGTGGTGCCTTGGCCGACGCGGCTGGAGACCTCGAGCCAGCCCTGGTGTTGTTTGACGATGCCATAAACGGTGGCCAGTCCGAGGCCCGTGCCCTTACCCGGCTCCTTGGTGGTGAAGAAAGGTTCGAAGATGTGCGGCAAGTGCTCCGGAAGGATGCCCGTCCCGGCATCGGCCACGCTCAGGCAAACGAATTCGCCGGCGCGAGCCTCAGGATGCGCACGGGCGTAGGTTTCTTCGACGGTGGTTTTCCGGGTGGTGACGAGGAGTTGTCCGCCGGAAGGCATGGCGTCGCGGGCGTTGACGACGAGGTTGACGAGGACCTGCTCCATCATGCCGGCGTCGGCCTGGACGAAGGCTTCGCCCGCGCCATAAACGAATTGAAGCTTGATGTTCTCGCTGATGAGGCGCCGCAGCATCCCGGTCAGATTCGCGATCACGCCGTTGAGATCGAGGGGCCGGGAGAGCATGGATTGTTTGCGGCTGAAGGCGAGCAACTGGCGGGTGAGATTGGCGGCGCGTTCGGCGGCGGCGGTGATTTGGTTAAGGCACTCGCGGGGTTCGTCGGCGAGGTGGAGGGCACTCATCAGCACCAGTTCAGCGTTGCCGCGGATAACGACCAGGAGGTTGTTGAAGTCATGGGCGACACCGCCGGCGAGCTGGCCGATGGCTTCCATTTTTTGCGCCTGGCGCAGTTGCGATTCGAGTTCTTTGCGGGCGGTAATGTCCTGTTTGACGGCAATGAAGTGGGAGATGTCCCCGGAGTGATCGCGGACCGGGGTAATGGTACAGTCTTCGGTGTAAAGGGAGCCGTCTTTGCGGCGGTTGACGAGCTCGGCACACCAGACCCGACCGGCCATGATTGTCTCCCATAGATCCTGGTAAAAGGCCTGGCCGTGCCGGCCCGACTTCAGCAAGTTTGTGCTTTGACCCACGATTTCCTGGGTCGAGTAACCGGTCAAGCGCGTGAAGGCCGGGTTGGCCCAGGTGACCGTGCCTGCGCGATCGGTAATGACCATGGCGTTGGCGGCCGATTCCAGGGCGGCGCTTTGCAAGCGCAAGCTCGCTTCGACGCGTTTGCGGTGCGCCCGCTCCCGGGCTTCCTGCAAGGCGCGGCGGACGGCCGGGACAAGGCGGTCCGGCCACTGTTTGAGCACGTAATCGGTGGCGCCGCGCTTGAGACCTTCGATTGCCGCCTGCTCGCCGAGCATTCCTGAGACCAGCAGGAACGGGGTGTCAGGGTGTTTCTCCCGCGCTGCCTGCAAGGCCTGAATGCCAGTGCAGGTGGGCAGGGAGTAGTCCGCGAGAATGATGTCAAACTCGTTCTTCTCCAGAGCGGCGAGGAAATCGGCGTAGTTCCCCACCAGAGTCATCTCGAGCTGCAATCCCGCCTGCTGCAACATCCCCTTGACCAAATCGGAATAATCCGGCTCGTCCTCCAAATGCAGAATGCGCAGGGGCCTGTCGATGGGAGCGGGGTTTTCCGCTTCCAGGAGCAGGCGCTTTCCAAGGTCGCGTTGACCCTCACCCTGACCCTTTCCACCGGGGGGAGGAAACGGCGTTTGGAGCGGAATGTTTTGCATAGCCGGAGAGGCGGCGAATCAAGCCGCCAGGGTTTTTGCAATGTCGATGGCCTGGTCAACGGCGGTGAGGAATTTGGTGGTGGAGGAGACGAAATCAACAAGGTTGCCGAAGGAGGCCAGGGATTGGGCGAGCGAATCGTTGGCCTTTTTGATGCCGGCGAGGGTTTGGTCCAATTGGGCGGAGGATTGGCGAAAGAGAAGGTTCTGGACGAGGTCGATGCGGTGGAGGACTTCCTGCATTTCCATGAGGATGGCCTTGGCTTTGGCGGGGTCGGTCTGAGCATCGAGGAGGTTGGCCAGGGCGTTGTGCTGGGCGAGGAGCAGGTCGTGGATTTGCTGCAAGGTTTGGTTCATGGCTGATGCAGGATGGTGGATGGTGGATGATGGATGATGGATAGAGGATAGTCGGCGCTAATGGGCGATTTTTTGGAAGCGATTGGACAGGTCGTAGGTGTGCTGGACTTCCTGTTCGACAGCGGAGATGGCGGTAGCCAGGCTGGCATTGCGGCCATTGGCGAGGGCGTGGTGGGCGTCGGCGAGGGCGAGGAAGGAACGCTGCAACGAAGCAAGGGCGAGGTCCTGGGTGACCTCGCTGGCCAGGAGCGTGGAATATTGAGCGGCAAGGCTGCGGCGCTCTTCGGGTTTGGTCGTACTTAGAAAGGCCACCTTGAGTTTTGCCTTGTTTTGTTCCCAGTGGGCATGGACGGTGCCGCGCAGGGCGGTGTTCTGGTTGTCGCCGATGGCGTAGGCCATGTTGGTGAAAATCTGCCGGATGACGGGGTCGCTTCGGAGCAGAATGACCCGGGCATCGTGCTGGGCTTTGGCGCGCAGGAGGAGGGAGCTGAGTTCAGTAAAAGCGGCGGCCAGTGAAGGCGAGAGAGCCGGCTCGCTGGCAATGAGTTTCTGGGATTTGAGTTCGTCGCCGGTTTGTTTGACCTGGGCAGCGAGGTTGGCGACGGCGTCTTCGTAGTCTTTGGCGAGGTTGGGTGAGGTGAGGAGGACGAGGTTTTGGCTGTATTTTTGCAAGCCGCCAAACGCAGCGTCCCAGGTGGCGACGGAATCGGGCGGGAGGACGGGGAGAAAGTTGCTGTCAGTGAGGGTGGCCTGGGCGGCGGCGTAGTCGATGATGGACTGGCTGGTGAGGTCGGTGACGGCCTGGAAGGCGAGGGTGGTTTGGTTTCTGGCGGCGGTGACGCCGGAGGAGAAGGTTTCGACGTTGGATGGAGGGAGGGAGGCGCAGCCGGCGGCGAGGAGGAGAAACAACCACGAATAGACTCGAATAGACACGAAGGCGGGAAGGAGGCACGCGGAGCGGTTTCGTGCACAACGTATGGAAAAAAAGGGGTGGCAAATTGATGTCGCGGGGAGGTTCATAGGCTGATCTTGGCCAAGGATAGCATTGGCATATGGTGATTTGGCAAGCGCCGCCCACCGCTGCCCTCTCCCCTTCCGAAGGGGAGAGGGAGACTCCCTGGCAGTCTTTTTGCGAGACGAAAGTGTGGGCGGTTCACGGCAGTTTTTTGATTTGGAGGTTTCGGAATTGGACGCGGGACGCGCCGTGATGGGCCTGGAGGGCGATGTAACCGGAACCGAGGCGGTTACTCAGATAGGTGTTCACAAACAGGCCGTTGAGGGCCACTTTGATCTGCGAACCGTTGGCTTCGATGAAGAAGGTGTTCCAAGCGCCGATGGGGTTGGAGGGGAAGGACGTGGGCGCGGAGAGTTTGCAGATGGCGCCGGTTTGCTGGTTGGCGTTGCCGGCGGTGTTCGTGGCGGAGTCGAACCCGCGCTCGTCGATTTGGATTTCCAGGCCCTGGTTATCGGCGGCGGCGAGCGGAGATGGGACGGTGGGCGCGGGCAGACGGATGTAGATGCCGGAATTGTCGTCGAGGCGGGCGACGCGCCAGTCGATGCGGAGAATGAAGTTGGCGAAGGTCTCCTTCATGTACCAATAGAGTCCGTAAGAGAATTTGGGGTGAGAGCCGGTGGTTTCAAGGACCTGGCCGTAATGGCGGACCACGGCGATGGGGCCGGGCGGTTGGACCATTTGCCAGTCTTTCGGGTCGAGGGAAAGGGGAGAGAAGCCCGGGGCGGGCGTTGGCGTGGCGGCCTGGATGATCGCCAGGGAGGTGCGGCGGGCCAGGGGAAGGGCGGTCAGGGAGGGATTGGCCGGGCCGAGGGCCGCTTCGAGGGTGCCGTTAGCGATGACGACGGCGCAAGCGGGCGCGATGGGCAGGGTCTGGCGTTGGCCATCAACGACCAGGTCAATGCTCGCGACGGTGTTTCCCTGCAAGTTCAGGCGCAGGACCCGAACGCGGGGGACGAGGAAGATACGACGGCTGACGTCGCCGTAACCGGTGTTGACGCCGATATCGTTGTGGATGGCGTCGGTGAGAAACGGGCCGCTGCTGAATTTGTCGAAGGCGAACAAGCCGGTGGCGGGCGGGGAGCCCAGACCAGACAGAGGCGCGGCCTTGACGGCGGTGATGGAGGGGGTGGCGGGCTGCGCGGCGGGGAACACCGCCGGGAGATTCCGGACGCCGGAGGGGAGCGGAAAGGCGCCGGCGTCCAGGACGAGGATGCGCAGGGCAAGGCTGGAGCCAAAGCGGTAGAGCCTCTCCGCGCAGTATCCGCCGAACAGGCCGGCGCCGATGATGACGGCATCGAAGGGGTAACCGCCGTTGGTTTGGGCGGCGCTCACCTGGGCCCAGCTATTGCAGACGTAGCGGTCCATGATGTCATGGCTGAACGCGGTCTGCTGGATGTCATGGCTGAAGGTGGTCCGCTGGATGACGTCGCGTGCGGGCAATGGGCGGGGGAGTAGTTGCTGGAGAGACATAAGACGACCGTCTTCAAATATTATCGAAGTGGCTGAAGAGTTCGGGGAATTTGGCCTGGGCAGCGGCGGGCGCATCGGCTTTGGCCTTGGCAGCAGCGGCGGCGAAGGCCTGGGGCATGGCGTCGTTCGGGGCTGGCGTCGTGCCGGGCAAAAAGCCGGCGTTCACCGGCGGCGGGGGGAAATCGGCGTCGTCCCCGCGCGGGGCATCGAGTTCGAGAGCATCCCAGATATTGCCGACGGGCCGGGCATCCACGGCGGGAGAGTAGCTGCCGTTGCCGAAGCGTTTCGCGATGCATTTGAGGACCGAAGTGTGGTCGAGGTTGCCGTGATAGACCGCGCCCGGTTTGACGAAAGGCGAAATGATATAGGCCGGGATGCGCGGGCCGGTGGTTTGGAACGGGCCGTATTTGTAATTGGCTCCATTGGGCGGGGCGGTGGGGATGGGCAGCGGCTTGACGTGGTCGAAGAAGCCGCCGTTTTCATCGTAGTTGACGATCAGGAGGGTTTTCTGCCACTGCGCCCAACTGGTGATGAGGTCGGAATAGACGCGACTGAGGAATTGCTGGCCGGGGGTGACGGGGGACGGGGCGTGGTCGTCGGAGGCGGTTTCGAAGTGGGGGGCGTCGGTGTAGCGGGGTTCGATGAAGACGACCTGGGGGAGCTTGCCGGAGTTGACGTCATCCTGGAAATCGTCATAGCTGCAGAAGTGGTCATCGGTGAGGACCTTGACGTGCCAATCATCCATCATCATGAAGAAGGGAATGCCCTCATGATAGACGCGCCAGGTGATGTTATTGCGGGTGAGCCAGTCATAAACAAGATCCTGCTTGGGAATGATGGCGCTTTGGTTGCGGTCGTTGAGGGTGTAACCGCTGAAGGCCATCAGGCGATTGGGCTGGGTGCCGGTGGGGATGGGAGTGAACCAATGGTCGCAAATGGCGTAGTTGGTCGCGAAGAAATGCGTCGAAGGCACATCGTCGGCGGTGTAATAGCCCATGACCATGGGTTGGTCGCCCGGGTTGACCTGGCGAACCGAGGCGTAACTGCGGACGAAGCCTTTCATGGAGTAGCTGTAGTCGCCGTCCGGGTCGAGCTGGGTGCCGATGTTCTCCCGCTCGTGCGGGGGATCGTCGGGCAGCTTCTGGCTGGGATTGGCGAGGCGGAAGATGGGGTACGGGGAGCCGTTGTAATCGTTGGTGAATCCCGGAATTTTTTGGAGTCCCTCGACATCTTTGTTGTGAGGGGGCAGGCCCAGATAGCCCATGAGATGGTCGAAGGACCGGTTTTCGAACATGAGGACGATGAGGGTTTGGATTTGGTTGATGTTTTGCATAAAGGTTAAGCTCCCAGGGTTTGCATTAATGTAGCGCCATCGGGGCTGCCGAGGCCAGTGCAGGCGTCCCAACCCGGACCAGCGTTGTATTTGCGCAGGCTGCCATCGATGTCGTTGTTGCCCTCGACGATGTCGTGGAAAACTCCCGGGTTTTTGTAGAGAATAGGGTTCATGAACCCGACGGGAGGTTTGCTCAATTTGGCCAACTGCTGGTTTATCCTGGCTAACAACCCGGCAAACAAAGGGGCAACCGCACTGGTACCGCCAATCACTGTATTCTGGCCGCCCACCCGCACCTGATAACCTGTCTGCGGGTCGGCATCGCCGGCCACATCGGGCACGCCTCGGCCAGGTTTCCCGTTGGGTGAAAGAGGCACCTTAAGGGCCGTCTGGTATGCGGGGGGTGGGAAGCAATTGCTGACGCCACCGCCGCCCGCTCCCCCGGCATTGCCCTCATTCCAAACCGATTCATTGGCGATCCGAGTGCCGGACCCGAGCAGTTTCGTTCCCCCGCAGGCCAGCGCGAACGGGCTGGATGCAGGAAAATCCACATGCGGACTTCCGTCTCGATCGGCCGTGCCCTGATCGGCTGAACCGTTGTCGCCTGCGGCGCAGCAGACCGTGACTCCCAACATGGCCGCATCTTGAAAGGCCTGGTCAAACGCACTGCGAAACTGGTCCGTCCAGGAATCCTCGGAACTGCCCCAGCTTATCGAGATGACTGAAGGCTTGCGCACATCGTCGTGCACCGCCGCATGAATAGCATCGAGGAAGCCCTGGTCGGTGTCCGGCGCAAAATAGACCGCGATGTTGGCCGCGGGCGCGACGGCCCCTGCCACCTCGATGTCGAGCATTACTTCGCCATCCGCGTTTGGGTCCGGGCCGGGAGCATTGCGCCCGCCGCCAACGCCGATAGCGGCCACCGGCGGCAGGGGGAGCTTAAGCTTCTGGAAATAGGTTTGGAGGTCGGCGGCGGCGTAGCCGGTCCCGGTCACGTTTCCGTTTTTATCCATATCGTTAAGTTCGATGAGAGCGATGCACTGGCCCGAGCCGTCCAGGCCGGCAGGGAAATCGTAAAGCGCCGCCACTTCCGGGGGCGTGAAGCTGCCGCCGGTGGCGTTGCGAGGCGAGGCCCTGCCGGTTTTGCGAGCGGCGGGCGCCCGGCGGTAATGCGGCTGCGCGACCGGGCGATTATCGAACCCGAATACACCGAGAACAATTTGATCGAGTTCCTTCGGAAGAGAGAGTGGGCCGGTGCGGCCTCGGAAAGCGCGTGTGCCCAGACGGTAATTCTTCAAATTCGGCCGGAACGCGCTTGTGAGGTCAGCCACCGTTCCCGCGAGGCGCACCGTCCGGCGCTCCAGATGGGTCTGGACGATAGTTAGGTGGTGCGCATGGGCGAAGGCATCGATTTGAGCCACATCCGCCGGGTCGGCGCCGTGGGTGTCACTCAGTTGCTGGCGGCTCAGGTACTGCCTGTCCGCCGGTAATTCGCCGCCGAGTTGCATGGCCCGGTCGGCGTAGGTCGCGGCGGCGCGCGGACGAAGCAGCACCGTAATTTCAAGCTGCTGGTGGGGGTCAACCTTCCCGATGGGTTTCGCGCGCGGGAGCATCTGTTTGTCGCTGCCAGCGAGGATAGTTCGTTGTTTGCTCAAGGCCATAAGGACTCGGTCGTTTTATTGTTTTGTTTCGAGCCCAACTCGACTGCCGCTGGTTCTCTGCGCCCTCGCGTCAGGGGGGCCGTTTCAGCAGGTTAAGTGACAGGCTTCTATCCTTAATTCGTAAGAAAATGAAGAATCTTGCAAAAAATCTGGTGAAAAATTTGGTGATTTGTGTAAGTGCCTCCGTATCAGCAGATAGGAAAAGATAATTTTTCTATCAAATCGAATGGCGAGCCCAAGCATTGATGTGGTTCCAGTGCGGTAAGAGGAGACGACCGTTAGCAGCGGAACGCGCCGTGACCATGGGCTGGGAACATGGCTCCTTGAGACTGGCC
This sequence comes from Binatia bacterium, assembly GCA_035566895.1. Lineage (GTDB taxonomy): Bacteria > Verrucomicrobiota > Verrucomicrobiia > Limisphaerales > UBA8199 > DATMQA01. Next base: position 54,051 of record DATMQA010000110.1, on the reverse strand, counting down.
GGTGGCAGTGACCGGAAAGGCCTGCGGTCGCGAACGGTCAGTCTAAGGGTTTTAGGTAATGCTTGAGTTCGGCGCAACGCCGGAGCACCACCGGGTCATCCGGCCTTATGTAGGACAGCCGCTCCCAATGAAAGGCCGCCACAGCCCAGTTTGCCTCAAGTTCACTCTCCTCAGCCTCGAACTCGTGCCAGGCTGAGGCGTCTTCCTTCGAAGTCTCGAAACATTCAGGGTATTTGCTCCGGAGTCTTTCCCAGAGATTCTGCAGCGGTTCCGAGGAAGTGGGTCTTAGGCCAAGGGCGGGGTTGATTCTGCCACCGCAAAGGAGATGCGCAAGGCCGACGAGGTCGGCAGCGGGCTTGCTCTCCACCGGCAACTCCCAGACTGAGGCGTCGCCGTTCCTGTCAAAGGTGATCAGGCGCGTGTCAGAGGCCAGAAATCGCGCACATCTCAACGGCTGCAGGTGGCGCAGCGCAGGGGTCAAAGGGTCGCCTGTTTGTGCGCTCCAGACGCGAGCAGTCTGGTCCGAACTGGCCGTTGCGAGCCATTTCCCGTGCGTGCTAAAAATCGACGTCCAAACATGCTCTTGATGGAGAAGACCGGCGGCAACCGGATTGCCAGTTGAAGGGTCCCAGATGCTAGCGGTAAAATCCTCGCTGGCCGTGGCAATGCGGCTGCCATCGGGACTGAAGGTGGCCCAAACGACGCCATCGCTGTGATTGAGATGGGGACCTGCCGGATGTCCTGAAACCGCGTCCCACGATTGAGCATAGCATCTGGTAAAGAAGGGGTCGGCGCCGCAGCTCACCAGGCGGAGTCCATCGGGGCTAAATTCGGCATGAGTGACTGGAAAGGGATGGCTAAGGGGTGCGAATAACTCTTGCCCGGTCATTGTGCTGAATACGCTAACTTCCGCGCCACCCCAGGCTGCGGCAGAGCTGCCGGCAGGGTTGATAGTTGCATTAGTAAACAAATTTTTGCTCGCGACGAGGCAGGCCAAACTCGATCCCTCGCGCACATTCCAGGTTTGGATTTTACAGGGATCAAGCGTTAATAAGATTGCGCCGTTGCTGCTGAGCACCATGCCGGCCGGTTCGTTGGTGAAGAATAACGGGGGCCCTTGCTGCCGGCCAGTTGCGACATCCCAGGTCTCCACCTTGGTTTGTCCTTCCTTTTGACTGTTGGCGCCGAGAGTCAAAACGAAGTGGCCATCCCAGTTTAGAATCGCTTTCTTGACCGGCAACGCAGGCCGTATTTCAGCGGAGACGGCCCGCTTCGAAACCGTTTCGCAAACTTGAATCCGACCGTTCGTAACGGTTAGGAATCGATTTCCATCGTCGCTGAAAATGGCGTGCACAGGCCGAGGAGCGACCACGACGCCCGCCAAGTCCCAAATCCGCACCGTTCCGTCAATACAACTGGTTATGATTTGGTGGCCATCCGAACTGAAAGCAGCGTGGGTTACCCGGTCGCTATGTCGCAGAACCGGGTTGGGATTAAGCGGCTGATGAGTCGCCCCATCCCAGAGCCCAACCGTCCCGTCCAAACTGGCCGTAAGGATAAACTGGCCGTCGGGGCTGAAGGTGGCGGTTCTGACGACGTCGCGGTGAATCAATTCAGGTTGGATCATTCGGCCAGAGGCCACATCCCAGACTCGCGCGCGATGGTCCCCACACGCGGTGATAAGTTTGCAACCGTCGGGACTGAACTGGGCGTCAGTCACCCAGCCCGGGGGATGTGGGAGCGGTTGTCCGTGGGGCCTCCCCGTCGCGCTTTCCCAAATTCGCGCCGTGTTATCTCGACCGGAAGTAACGATGTATTTGCCACCGGGGCTGAATGCTGCGCTCAGAACGGCGTCTGTATGTCCCTTGAGAACGATTTCGAGAGCGCCCGTTTCCGCACTCCATACTCGACCCATGTGATCATCGCAGGCGGTAACAATATGGCGGCCATCGGGGCTGAATGCCGCGCTCATCACTTTGTCGGGATGGTCTAGCCGCCGAAGAAACCGACCGTCCTGTGCGTCCCAAAGGCACGCGGTCTTGTCTTCACTGGCGGTAACGATCAGCCGTCCATCAGGGCTGAACGCCCCCCGGCGAAGCCCCTGATTCTGACCAAAGTTTGGTGTCAAAGGTTTCCCATTGGTCGAGTTGAAGAGTTGAGCTTGCCCGAAGAATTCAATATTCAGTACGGTCCGCCCATCAGGGCTCATGGCCACACATTCGCTCTCCCTGCCTGTGAACCAAAGGTGGAGCAGCTTAGGGCATTGCCTCAGCACGGAACCGAACCTAAGCCTGTGTTGCGCCTGGGCATTAGGTTTGCCCTGGTCGAGAGCCAGAGCCTCAGCATAATACGGCAGCGCACCGGTCAAGTCGCCGGCCTCCAGCGCACGATTTCCATACGCGATATTGGCGCCGACCTGCCTTTCGCGTCGTTCCGCCGAAATTGCTCGTTCCCTATAAAACTGGTAGCCGAAGGGCGCCAGCACAAGGAGCGCCAATGATAAAGCAACCGCGACCCGCTTCACCAGGGACACTCGGCGTTCCAACACTCTCAAACGTTTAACCGACTTTCCATTTGCCAGGATCACCATCTCCGCATGCATGTCCCAGGCGGATTGGTAACGGCGGGCGGCTTCGTTCCTGCAGGCGTGGAGAATGACCTCGTTGAGTTCAAGGAACCGCTCCCTTTCAGGGAAGGTGTCCCAATAGGTTGGCAGTTCAGGAAAGTTCAGCCGGTCCAGTCCAGTGCAAGCCTCGTAGAGCACCTTCCCGAGGCCATAGACATCCGCCTGCGGTGTTCCGGGACCTTCCGGCGGAATAAAACCTTCGGTCCCGACAAAAGACCGGGCGTCATCGATATCGGCCACCAAACCAATGTCTGCAAGCTTGGGCACGCCATTGACGAAAATGATATTTGATGGTTTGACGTCCCGATGAACCAATCCTCGCTTGTGAAGCTCAGCCAGAGCCCGGCTCAGCGCCAGACCCAATTCCAGTGACTGCTGCCAGGACAGCCTGCTCCGCACCGAGAGTTCCTTGGAGAGGGTCTTGGGCGAGTAATGTTCCACGTCGATGGCTTGCCCGCGCTCCTGATCATCCCCCAACTCCATCACGTAATAAAAACAACCATGTTCATCATCGATGCCCACATGGAGAATGTCGATGAACCCCTCGTGCGAGCGGGAGATCGGTTCAAACTTGCGGATGCCCGACAACTCACGCTCGAAGGGCTTCTCATCCTCGAAGGACTCTCGCTCGACAATTTTGACCGCCCGATAGACTCCGAGACGACTGCGCGCCAGCCACACCTCTCCGTAACTGCCTCGCCCGATGCAGCGAAGTAACTCGTGATCGGGGATGCTGGGCGGGCGCCGGGCGGAGGCGGAAGCGGAGGCCATTCGTTTCGGACCGGTTGTTAGCGGTGATCGGTTGAAAGCACCTGGTGCATATTGGCTGACCAACGGGCGTATTTAAAGCTCCACGAGTCCCGCAAGCAACCCGATTTTTCAACACCCGGTTTTTCAAGCCGGTGCAATTTGCTTAGGCGCCTGACCGCTCAACACACGCCCGCTACTCACACTGCACTGCATCCCCACTCAGCCCTTTGTGACCGGCCGCCGCCAACTTCGGTCGAAATCGATCGCCCGATGAAACCGTCCACCCCAGACGCTGTCTCGGCCGGTATGCTCGACCAGGGAGGGGGCGTGATAGAGCACGGGCCCTCCAAGGCGGCCAGCCAAGCGGGAGATCTTTATATCCTGCTTCCCTGGCACCTGTTTCCAGTGCCGGATGACATGTTTCGCGGTTTCCCGGGAGAGGAGGAAGGCCTGGCTGCCGAAGATCGATTTGGGGTCTATGAGCCGGGCCTGGTTTCTCACATCACACGCCAACTCTCGCAGCTGCGGGTTATACAAGCCTGCAAGAGTTATCTGGCGTGTGTTGAGCGGTTTCCAAGATTGCAAGTTGTAGCGGAGGTGCCGGTTAAAATCCAAATCGTCTTCGAGAAAGAGAATATAGTCAGGGTCGCCTTCCAATCCAGCTTGCAGCGCCCGAAAGGCACATCGCGTCTGCCTTAGCTCATGGTCGTCGCCCTGGTGGTGGTCGAGTTCGACATAAACGGGCTCGGCGCCCCAGTCTGTTTCAGCGAGATTTTGAAGGGTTTGCTTTCGCAGCTCCTCCCTTTCGGCACACGAAATCATCACGGGGAGGATCCTTGGCAATTGGCCGTTGCCTGTGGAGAGGAATGGGGCGCCACGTTTTGCCGGGAAGGGGAGACGAACGGTGCCATCCCAGACCCGCTGAAGTTGCCTTATATATTCCCGGCACTCCGGCTCGAACCAGAAACCTCTGATGCGCTGATTCTGCAACAACAGGTCCCATTTATCCAAGTTGCGATGTTGAAAAATCCGCCCGCCGAGAAAGTCGTGCTGGCACATGGTCGCCTTCAAAGGCTGGATGGGCTTTGGCACAAGGGAGTAGTTTTGCCTAAGCTTTCGGAACGCAAGATGGAAGGTTTCCTTATCACCATGCACATACCGGTAATAAAAATCGGAGTTTTCGTTGAACCACAGGGTCAGGCAAAGCGCCCTCCAGGCGCGGGCCTTGTCCACGAGAATTTGACCGGTCTCAAACTCCCCTTCTTTCGGCAGACGCATACCACAACTGCGCCATATGGCCTTTGCCTTTTGACCATAGGGTCTCTTGAAGTCCGGCCAAAAGACCGCGCCCGTCTTCATAAATTGCGGCGTCTCAAAAAGGAACTCGGGATCAACCACGGGAACGTTGTCGGCATCGAGCAGCAGGACCTCTCGGAAACGGGAATGCAGAATCGCATAGGGTTTAAGCTCCCAGCCGTGGAGAATCCGCGCAGGGAATCTTTTTCTCACTTTCATGGCGTCCCGGCATTCCACTCCCAAAGGCTTCAACAGCCCCGCCATATGCTTGCTCACCTCCCGCGGACCCAGGTACCAAAACTCAATCGGCAATTTGCAGCCTACTCGCCTCAAAATATTGATGCAAACCCAGGCACAGGTGAAATAGCGGACTCCGCCACCGCACATAACAATGCCCCGGCCGTCGTAAAGGGCCGGATACTGCGGAATTGTTTTTATAAATTCGCTGCACGCCAAGCCGGCCTCATGAATGTTCAAAGGCTGCTTATCAAACCCGTTACGGGCCGTGGCGGCGACACCCCGCCGGGCTGCCGCACGCTGTGAAGCTGTAAGGTTTCGGACAGCTCCGCCTTGAAAGTACAATTCAATTCGCCGGATCACCTCGGCAGGAGTTATTAGCTCCAGGCAGCGGGGAAGACCGTGCCGGACATCAACGCACCGGTTCTCGCGGCGGTCGCGCCTCTCGCCGTCTCCCAATGCGACCACCCGGTCACGCCAGCACCCGCCATTTTGGCAACAGGGGATCGCTCCGATGGTATGGATAAACTGATGCTCCGGGTAGGCCTCCCAGTGCGCCGGCTCGCGCCCTCCCGCAACCACAACACAAGGGCGGTTGGCCCCCCGTCCATGCTTTGTTTCGACGGCGGCGGCCAAATGCATGAGGGCGGTTACCGAGCACAGCACGCCTTGGGAGTGATAGACCAGGCGCACCAGTTCGCGGAGACTGGTTTTTCCGCGCAGGTCGATAACGCTCTCGAGCCGGGGGTGATGGTGGCCTTGTTGGCCTACCTGTACGAACTGGATCTTGCCGCGAAAATGATCGACCACCTCCTGGTAGCGCTGGGTTTGCCACCATTTAATCGTCACATCGTATTTCCCGCCGGCGGCAACAATCCAAAAGGGGATATTCTGACCCGTCCATTCATGCACTTGCGAGTACCATGCCTTCTCCTGCGCGGAGAGGTGAATGTCGCCTTTGAACGCGGTCGGCCGCATTGAGAGTTTCAGGCGTTCGTTGAGGAACTCGACAAAACCGTGAAGGCAGTGGTACGGAGTATCATTGGAGCGGTCGATCAGAGGATAAGAACAGTCAAGGCGTTCAACCCCGGGTTCGTCATCGGAGAGTTTGGTGATGAAGGGATTGTGCTCCCATAAATCGGGACACGGCGTACGGACATCCGTAAGAAACCGGTGAGGGTAGCAACGATGCAAATCCCTCACGGCTGCCGTCAGCATCACGATATCCCCGGGCGAGAGGCCGCACGTCAGTATCAGCTTCCGCATAGAACGCGGGCGAGCAAGCTGAGCTTGCTCGCCGCTAAACTCGAACGGCACCAGCAACCCGATGTGACTGCCACAGTGGGTGCCTGTTCAAGGTGTTACTGGCGCCTCAGAAACCGAGGGCTTGCTGTTTGTGGATCCGGGCTGATGCTGGGACTGGGAGATTCGTCGGCGGCAAGCAACGTTTGTTTTTTCCTGCGGGCTGGCTTGGGACTGAATCCGGGCTGTGCTTTTTTCTTAACGGTTTTCTTTTTGCGCATGACTGCCTTTTCGATGCTGATGGTTTTAGGCTCGTCGCCTCAATGACAATCGCGTCGTGGGGCGATGTTTTCTCCGTGAACTCCCTGGCAAAATCGACCTCACCCGGCCTCTTTAACTGAAAGACATTCCTTGCCGCCCATCCGCGCGGCCAATCTTGTCAGGATACGGCGACGGACTTCATGCATGAGACGATCTTCGGCGGCCCTGGTTTTTAGGGTGCGCTTCCAATTGCGGAAATTTTCAAGGGTCAGCAATGACGGTGAGTTTATTTGGTTCGGTTTCATTTATTAGCGCGTGCTTCCATGGATTCGCTCAGGCGAATAGGTTGGGTTTGCAAAAGCTTGACTTCCTTTTTTATCCGCTTGCTGATGCGATGCCTGGCCATGTAAACCTCCGCCGGGCCGACATTCAGCGACTGGGCGATTCGTGAAACCGGCCAGTCCTTAAAAACCGCCAAATCGAACATTTGGTAGGCCTTTGGATCGACCTTCCTTTTGACGCGGGCGATAGCCGCTTCCATTAGGTTTTCCTCCCAGTCGGCGTCCCAACTGGTTTCCGCATGGAGACTGGCGGGGTCGATCACCCCTTCAACGGTATCGCCCTCTCCATCTTCACTCCCAGAGCTGCATCTTAAAGCGTCCTCCGGAACCATCTCAGGGTCTTTCTTCCGCAATTGGTCGCGGATTCGCCAACTGGTGAGCTGGAGCAGCCAACCTTTGAACGAACCTTCGCTCCGGCTGTAATGAAAACCGGGCATCGCTTTGAACACCGAGATCATTGTCTCCTGCACCACGTCCTGGGCTTCCTCGTCTGTCAGCCCGGCCTTGATTCCAGTCCGATAAATCAACTTCCAGTAGGTCTCAAAAAACTCCCTCCAGCTTTTGTTATCGTTCCAGTCCTTCAATCGGATTAGCAACGATTGCCTCGTTGGAATTAGCTCGCGCAATTCGTTCATTTTTCAGTTTTATGGCGCTGCCCTGCTGCAATACGTAAGAAGCAGCCAATTTTTTTCAAGCACTTTTTCGCAATTTTGAGATTCTTCATCTACTATCGCAAGCCTTTGCGCTTTCAGGGTGCGACGCGACTCAACCCCATTATAGGCAAGCAGGAGCACTGCCGCACGGCCCCGCCCCGTGCGGCAGCTTATCCCCCGCCCCAAGCTAGTTGCCTAGCTCAAATTCGTAACTTGCCCTGGGGTATGGGCAAGACAATCGTACCCTTCATTAAGTAATTCGTAGAAAATCGGGAAATCTTTCAAAAAATCTTCAAAAATCTTTTTGAGGGCTAAATTGGCTGTTTTCGGGGCCCTTGGAATGCGAAGTCCTTCGAAAAAGGGCCAAGCCGCCTCTCGGCTTCCGCTCCAATCAGGTCGCGGTAGGTAAGCACCCCAGTTCGAATTCGGCCTGGATTTGTTATCCGATAGAGGGACGGATCAACAATCGTATGAGGATATTTTTGCGGAACAAGATTACGGGCAGCTATTTCCAGGGCGTTGAGGACTGGACGGCCCGGCTGGATGAGGCCTTTAATTTTCCGTCGCCCGAGCGCGCGGCCAAATTTGTGGTCGCCGTCCGGCTTAACGTCAATGACATGGAGGTGGTGTTTGCCTTCGACAATCCCGACTATAACATCCCCTTGCCCATCGATGAACGTTTCGGGGTGCTCCCGGTTGATTCGGAAAGACCAGGCGCTAAACCTGTCCCGCTTTGGCCAGGCGGAGCGCCTACTCCGCACGTTTATTCGCCATGGCTTGCGGCGTGAGTTCTCACCTGAAGTCACAAAAAAACCGCCTCTCCCTGGCCAGGCGGTTTGAGAATCTGTTGGCTGAGGGTTTTGTTTAGCTGAATTGGGTTCTGAGCAATATGGGGCGTTTACCCCATTGGGCGGCGCACTGGGTCCGAGAAGGCATGATGTTCTACCCACCTCATTCCGGTTTATTCTTGTTTCATCGGGTCACCGAATCTTAAAGTAGGCGACACCGCACCCAGTCTGGTGCGGGGGTCACCATGCCTAACGCCAGCTTATCGTTCAGTGTCGCAGCCGGGGCGCGGGTGCCTGGCGCACGGCTGGCCGGCGCGCGTTACACGCTCAAGCGGAGGCTCGGCCGCGGCCGGTTCAGCGACGTTTGGCTGGCGCGGGACCGAACGCGCGAGGAGGATATTGCGCTGAAATTTCTGCCGGAACCGCTATTGAAAAACACCGGGTTCATTGAACAACTTCAGCGCGAGATTCAGCGCGCAGCTAAGCTCGACCATCCGGCCATTCTGCGCATCTTTGACTTCGTCCAGGACCGCGAAAACCTGGGCGTGGCGATGGAGTATGTCGATGGCTGGTCACTGTCGGTGTTGAAGGCAGATCGGCCGCAGAAGCGTTATAGTCTCGAAGAGATAAGACCGTGGGTTTGGCAGCTCTGCACCGCACTGGAATATGCGCATTGCGAGCTCGGCCTGGTTCACGGGGATTTGCGCCCGGCCAATTTGTACCTAAACGCTCGCGAGCAGCTCCGAATGGCGGACTATGCGCTCAATCCTATTCTGCACAGCGCCCTGGCTCACCCAGGTTACCTGGCCTCCGGTGCTCTGCCTTATCTTAGCCCGCAGCAGGTCAAAGGCTGTGTTCCCAACGCACCGGATGATATTTATTCGTTGGGGGCGACCATTTACGATCTGCTCACCGGCACCCCGCCATTTTTTAAGGGGGACATCCGGGCACAGGTCGCCGAAACAGTCCCTCCGCCGATGACTGGCCGGCTGGTCCAACTCGAAATCGACGGCGGTTTCCCGCAAAGCTGGGACGAAACCATCGCCGCGTGTCTGGCCAAAGAACCCGCTCACCGCCCCCAGAGCGTCGCCCAAGTGCGCCAGAGGCTCGAACCGACAGTGGCGGGCGGCCCGCCAATTAAAGAAGACTCCGGCGGGAAATAGGCGCGCCCGCAGTGGGGACTGGCAAATGCGCGCGGAATTCCTTAGGCTGCGCCGCATGGCAATGACACGACATTGTTGGAAGTGTGGCACGGAATATAAACTCTCCGGCACTCCGGGCCGGTCCGAAACGTGCCCTTATTGCGGCTCGGACCTGAAGGTCTGTTTGAATTGCGCGAGTTACGATGCGCGGGTGGCCCAGCAGTGTCGCGACCCGCGGGCCGACCCGGTGGCGGAAAAGCACCTGGCCAATTACTGCGAGTATTTCGAGATGATTCGGCGCGAGTTCGTGCCGCCCAATGAGGATTCCGCTCGTGAAAGCAAGGCACGCGAGACCTTGAAGAAACTCCTGGGCGACTAGGCGCCGAATCGTTGCGCGTCGGCGATGCGTTTGTTATCGGCGCGGGTTCGCGAGGCCAGAGTCTTGCCGATGGCGCGGAGGAACGGGGTCGCCAGGTCGGGGGCTTCTTTGGCCAGTTGATCGAAGGCGGCGGCGGAAATCTTCACCAGGACGCTGTCCTGGTTGGCCACGACGTCGGCGGCCCGGGGGCCGTGATCCAACAGCGCGATATCCCCGAAGAATTCCCCCGTGCTGAGGGTCGCCAGCGTGGTCTCTTTGCCCATTATTTCCAGGCGCACGCGAAGTTCGCCCTCCAGGATAAAATACATCGAGTCACCATACTCGCCTTGTTTGACCACGACGGTCCATTGTGGGATCTTTTCCACCTCCATGAAACCGCCGAACCTCTCGAGTTGTTCATCGGTCATGGTCGCCAGGACTCTGATCCGGCGCAAGGAGCGGATGTCGATGCCTCTGGGTGAGACCGGCAGGTCATTGGGCAGATTGCCAGCGCCGTTCCGCCGGTGAAAAAACATTTGCAACTCCGGCAGGTCGGAGGCCTTTTGCCAGGAGCAGGTTTTACCAGCGAAAACCCACGTGTCGGCCGTGACGCGCTCGTCTTTCACCCAGGAGACCAACGCGGGGAGTTCGACGGGCCCATACGGGGTCTGATCTATGCCCCAAACGATGAAATCTGTTTGTGTCGAGGCTGTCGCCATGGCTATCTATCTTTTCTATCATAAGCCGGGAGCAAGGTAAAGAGAAAAGTGGACATGAAAGAAATCGTGGAACGGAAGGTTGAGTTCGCCACGCCGTGGTTTGAACTGCGCGCCAAACGACTCGCCGGCGAAGGGGCGCCTTATTACTCCCTGCGCATGCAGGACTATGTCTCGGTAGTGGCGTTGACCCGCCAACATGAATTGATCCTGGTGCGGCAATACCGTCCCGCGATTGAGCGCTCTACCCTCGAACTGCCCAGCGGTCACGTCGAACCGAATGAAACACCCGAGGCTTCCGCCCGGCGCGAGTTGGCGGAAGAATGCGGCTTCGACGCCCCCAACCTTGAACATCTGGGCACTCTCCTCAGCGACACCGGCCGCCACGAGAACCGCCTCTGGGCTTACCTGGCCCTGGACGCCACACCGGTGGCGGGCCCTCACATACTCGAACCGGAGGTCGAGCGCGTAATCGTGCCCCGGACGCGGCTGCCGGAACTTCTCTCGCGCGGGGAATTCGATCATGCCCTTCACCTCGCGGTGCTGATGCTGGTTGTGAGCAGGCACGGAGCGCAACTTTTAGCCTTGAAGTAGCCCCCAAACGCTGCCAAAATGGCTAATCTATAAACCTGTTACCAACCGGGACGTGAGCGGTGTTTTTGGGTCGAATCTTGATAGTGTCACCGGACTGCTCCCATTGGCCGGACGTGTTGGTCCTCAATTTGCGCTTTGCCGATGAAATCCAAATTTGATGTGGCCGTCGTCGGCGGGGCGGGCCATGTGGGCATTCCGCTTTCGCTGGTCTTTGCCGACCGCGGGCTTCGCACGCTCATTTACGATCTCAACGGCACCGCCCTGGCAGAGTTGAAAGCTGGGCGATTGCCATTCATCGAGGAAGGCGGCGAGGCGCTGTTGCGCAAAGCGCTCCAGGCCGGCACCCTCGGTTTTTCAAACGACGCGGCGGCTCTGCGCGGGATTCCCGTCGTTATTGTCACTATCGGAACGCCTATAGACGAGTTCCACAACCCTGACTTCAGTCTGCTGACCCGCTGCATCGACGCGCTGCTGCCCCATTTGGCGCCCGATGCCACGTTGATTCTGCGCTCGACGGTGGCGCCGGGCGTCACGGACTTTCTCGAGCGTTACCTCCGGCAGCGCGACGCCACGGTTGGCCTGGCGTTTTGCCCGGAGCGCGTCGTGCAAGGGAAGGGGGTCGCCGAAATCCAAGCCATCCCGCAATTTGTCGCAGCTACCTCGGCCGAGGCGCGGAAGGTCGCCCGCGAACTCTTCGCGAGGATCTCACCTCTGGTCATCGATATGACCCCGCTGGAAGCGGAGTTTGCCAAACTCATCTGCAACACCTTCCGCTATATCACTTTTGCCGCTACCAACCAGCTCTACATGATGTGTGCTCAGGCCGGCCTGGATTACTCGGCGCTGCTGGAAAAAGTCCGCGAGGGCTATCCCCGGATGTCTTACATCCCCGGGCCCGGTTTCGCCGCCGGGCCCTGTCTGATGAAGGACACCATGCAGTTGTTCGCCTTTGGCCGGCACAATTTCCCTCTCGGCCAGATGGCCATGACCATCAACGAAGGCCTGCCCAATTTCCTCGTGGACCAATTGCGGCGGCAAACTCCTCTGCAGGGCCGCAAGATTGGCATCCTGGGGATGGCCTTCAAGGCGGAATCCGATGACATCCGCGATTCGCTCTCGTACAAGCTTGGTAAGATTTTGCGGTTCGAAGGCGCCGAGGTTCTCTATTCCGACGAATACGTCAAAGACCCCACTTTCATATCCAAGGAAGAACTTTGCCGGCAGGCGGAAATCATTTTCATTGGCGTGCCCCACCGCGCCTACAAGGGTCTGAAATTCCCCCCGTCCACAAAGATCATCGACCTCTGGGGCATTCAGACCCATCCCCGCGGCTTGCCGCGCACGCCGCACCCCAAAGCCCCGCGGGAGCCGTTACCGGCCTGAAACGATGAGCTCCGGAACCGCCTCCTTCCAAACTCTCAACTCGCCCAAGTATGATTTGAGCCGGCTGGCCACCAGCGGCGAAGATGTCTTTGTCAGCGCCAACGTCGAGATTCGCCGCCCGCACCTGGTGCGCCTCGGCAGCCATATCGCAATCGACTCCGGGTTTTATTGCACGACGGCGGTCACGTTGGGAGATTACATCCACATCGGCCCTTACGTGACGGTCATCGGTGGCGAGCCCGCATTGCTCCGCATGGCCGGGTTCAACACCATTGGCGCCGGCAGCCGCATCCTCTGCGCCAGCGACGAATTCCTGGGCGCAGGCCTGGTTGGAATGGCCCCGCCCGAGTTCCGGGACATCGTTCATATTGCGCCGGTCGTCTTTGGCGCCTTCGCCAGCCTTGGCACCAACGTGGTCGTTCATCCGGGAGTGACCCTCGCCGAAGGCTCCGTCGTCGGCTCTTGCTCGTTGTTGACCCGCTCGACCGAGCCGTGGACGATCTATCGGGGCGTCCCGGCGCGACCCTGGAAGGCGCGTCCAAAAGAAAAGATGTTGGCAGCCGCCCGCAAATTAGGCTACGGGCCTTTCGGCTCGGAGCCGACCTGACACTCCACCTGTGAGCGAGACCAGCACCTGCTTCCCGCCACCCTGCTGCCACTGCTTCGCCCATTTGACCGGAGTGCGCTTTTCATGACTTTCAACCACACCACCGTCTGCGAGACCGCCATTCAGAACGCGCTGGCCACGCTGCGTTCGGGTTTCCTCAGCGAGGGCAAACAGGTCAAAAAATTTGAGGATGAATTAGCTGCCCGGCTGGGCCTGGTAAGGCCCGTCGCGCTGAATAGCGGCACGACGGCGCTGCACCTGGCCCTGGTGCTGGCTGGAGTGAAAGCGGGCGATGAGGTCATTATTCCGCCCCAGACTTTCATTGCCACCGGCATGGCGGTGCTGATGCAAGGCGCCACGCCGGTCTTCGCTGACATCCAGTGGCACACCGGCAACCTGGATCCGGATTCAATTGTTGCAAAAGCCACTGCTAAAACCAGGGCCGTCATCCCGGTGCATTGGGCCGGCTATCCCTGCGACCTCGCTGAAATCAATCAGATTGCCGGCCAGCGAAATCTGGCGGTAATTGAAGATGCCGCCCATGCCTTGGGAGCAACCTACCGGGGCCAGCCCGTCGGCGCCATTTCGCGCTTTACCTGTTTTTCGTTCCAGGCCATCAAACACCTCACGACCGGCGATGGCGGCGCGCTCTGTTGCCTGCGCCCTGCGGATGAGCAGCGCGCCCGGGTTCGGCGCTGGTTCTGCATCGACCGCGAGCACAGCCAGCCGTCCCTTTTGGGCGAGCGCATTTATGACGCGGATGAAGTTGGTTACAAATATCATCTGAACGACCTCGCGGCCGCGATTGGCCTGGGCAATCTGGAGGTCTTTCCGCAAGTGCTGGCGCGGTTACGCCATATTTCGGCCCGTTATCGGGCTGAGCTGGCGGCGGTGCCGGGCGTAAAGCTGCTCGAGAGCAAAGCGGATCGCGAATCGGCATGCTGGTTATTCACGTTGTTAACCGAGCGGCGCGATGACTTCCTCCGTGCGCTGCAGGGCCGCGGGGTGCCCGCCTCGGTCTTCCACCAACGCATCGACCGCAACTCGGTCTTCGGCGGCATCCGCAAAGACCTGCCCAATATGGACCGCTTCAACCAAAGTCAGGTCTCCCTCCCGCTGCACGCCGGGCTGGCAGATGACGAGGTGGAAAAGGTGATTGCGGCGGTCAAAGCCGGCTGGTAAGCACTCCGATGATGAAGATACTTGTGACCGGGAGCGAAGGGTCGTTGGCTCAAATGGTTATCCCCAATCTCCTGGCGGCGGGACACACGCTGGTGGGGGTCGACAACTTTGCCCGCTATGGGCAAATCCAACGCGAGCGGCCCTACGAATTCCTCGCCGGCGATCTGTGCGATACGGCCACGGTCAAGCAGCTTTACACAGCGCACCGGTTCGACTGCGTCTATCATTTCGCCGCCCTGGTCTATGGCGTAGTCGGTTTTCACAAGAAGCCCGCTGACATTATCGCCGACAATAATCTCATCACAATCAACCTGCTCAAGTACGGCCACGACCGCGTCAAGCGCTTCGTTTATCTCTCCTCTTCAATGGTTTATGAGACCTCCCGCTCCTACCCTCACCAGGAAGAGGAAACCGACACTTTGCCGGTGATGCGAACTGCTTATGGGCTTTCTAAATATATCGGCGAACGGGTGGTGCAATCCTTCCAGCAGCAATTCGGCATTACCTATGTCATCTGGCGGCCCTTCAATATTATCACTCCGTTCGAAAAACCCGAAGAGGAAGGGTTCAGCCACGTCTTCAGCGACATGATCGAGAAAATCCTCGTGCGGAAACTAACCCCGGTGCCGGTGCTGGGAGATGGGCAGCAGATTCGCTGCTTCACCAACATCTCGGATGTCGCGGATGTCATCACGCGATACAGCCTGCAATCGGAGGTGGACAATCAGGCCGTTAATATCGGCAACCCCGAACCGGTCACGGTCAAGGAACTCGCCGCGAAGATTGTCGCCCTGGGCAAAAGGCTCGGCTTGCTCGACTCGGCTTATCAACTCGCCTTTGAACACCAGCCCGTATACGCCGACGATGTAAAAAAACGCATTCCCGACGTGAGCAAAATCAAGCGGCTGTTCGGCTGGCAAGCCCGGACCCGGGTTGATGAATCGCTCGAGCAGTGTGTCAAATTCCGTTTTAAAGTGTGATCAGGCGACCCGTCTGGCGATGAGTAACCCCGAACCTCCACTGCTGACCATTCTGCTGCCGGTGCGGAACGAGGAAATGAACTTGCGGGTGATGCTGCGCATTATCCGCACGGTGCTGGAGTTTCCGCACGAAGTGTTGGTCATCCATGACACGGCCGATGACCGGAGCGTTCCAGTCGTCAAAGAGGCCCAGCCCGTTTACCCGGGTCTGCGGGCGGTCCATAACCAATTGGGCCGCGGCGTCATTAATGCGATTCGTGCCGGCGTCGCCGAAGCCCGCGCGCCCGTCGTCACCATCCTGTGCGCCGACGATACCGGCCCCGTTCTGGTCGTCGATGACATGCTGTCGCTCATCAACCAGGGTTGTGATTTCGTAAGCGTGACTCGTTACGCCCATGGCGGACGCCGCCTCGGCGGCTCCCTTGTCGGCGGGATCCTTTCCCGGACGGCCAATTGGCTGTTTTACCGCGTCGCGCGTTCGCCTCTCACTGATGCCACCACCGGCTGCAAGATGTTCCGTCGCGAGATGTTCGAGCGGTTTGCTTTGGAAAGCCGGCCCATCGGCTGGGCCTTTGCCTTTGAGATGTCGATGAAGGCGCAGCACTTGGACTTGCGGCTGGGCGAGGTCCCGCTGGTGAGCATCGATCGCCTGTTCGGGGGCCAATCTACTTTCCGCGTCGGGCCGTGGGTCGTTGAATACCTGAGTTGGTTCTTGTGGGGTTGCCGCCAGACCCTGCGCCGGCGTGCCTGGAAACGTCCAGCCGTCTCCATCCGCGTGCCGGTCTTCTATCAGCCCACTCCGCCAGCCGCTCCTGTGGCCCCGGCGCCCCGCTCGCCCGAAACCGTCGTGGCGCGTGAAGCTAAACGCCTATGAGGCTAACGCTGTGCAGATGTCTGCGTTGAAACCGAGGCTGCTGGTCGTCGAACTCTGGGGATTGGGCGATTTGGTCATCGCGACGCCGTTTCTCCGCGCTGCCAGCCAGAAGTACGACATTAGCCTGTTAGCCAAACCTTACGCCAATGATTTGCAAGCGCGTTTCTGGCCGATGGTTGAGGTGTTACCGTTTATCGCTCCCTGGACCGCTTTCCGGCGCAAATACCAGCTCTGGTCCTGGCCGTGGCGCGACATCCTTCATCTCTACAGGTTGGCCGCGCCGCGATTTGACATCGGCCTGACGGCCCGCTGGGACCCGCGCGACCACCTGCTGCTCAAGTTGTTGGGCGTCCGGCGCCGCCTCGGTTTTCCCCGCCTCGGCAGTCAAATCTTTCTCACCGAGCCGTTGGTCCGGCCAGAACCAGGGGCCCATCGCTATGAGCATTGGCGCACGCTGGCTCGCGCGTTGGATTTGGATTTGCCGGTCCGCGAAAAGCTGCCCGCTCCCCCACGGCCTTCCGCCCGCGATGTGCTGGTTCACACCGGCGCAGGCCAACCGGTCCGCGTATGGCCGCTGGAGCGGTACCCACACCTGGTTGGCCGCCTCAGGCGTGAGGGCTACCGAGTCCAGGTCGCCTGTGACCCCGACCAGCGTGCCTGGTGGCTCGAGGCGGGCGAGAAGGATGTCGCCACCCCGCGCACGGTCGGTGAACTGATGGTGCTCAACGGCCGCGCGGGGGCCTTCATCGGCCACGATTCGGGCCCCTCGCATATGGCAGCGTTGTGCGGTGTGCCAACTTTTACCTTGTTTGGCCCGCAATTGCCCGAATGGTTCGCCCCGCTGCACCCGGCCGCCGAATTCCTCGAAGGCAAACCCTGCCCGTATAAACCCTGCTCGGATTACTGCCGGTTTCCGGTCCCTTGTTGCATCGTCAATTCCGGAGAGGAGGAAGTCTGGTCGCGGGTTGCCGCCTTTCTTCACCGTGTGCTGCCGGAAGGAGGGGGGGGCTGAGGCCGCACATTGTGTCCAGAACCAAAGCTATGCTGCTCCGGTTCTGGACACGTTCAGACCCTTGAGCGCTTGGAACTCGAACCGCCCAGGCTCCCGTCCCCCTCAAAAGCCCAAACTGCCGCCGCGACTGCCGATTTCGGAACCCTTGCCTGCGGGAAGGCATAGGATTTGCACCACTCCGGTTCAATTTATGAGTCGGTGTTACATCGCATGTGATTTGGGTGCCGAACGCGGCCGAGTAATGTTAGGCGAGCTAAAGGGGGACCACCTCGCCGTCAGCGAAGTCCGCCGTTTCAGGAACCAACCGCTTCACGAGCGTGATTCCCTCCGCTGGAACATCCCCCAATTGTACGAGGAAATCCTGGCCGGCCTGCGCGGCATCGGTTCCTACCTCGAGCCGGTTGAGAGCATCAGTTGCGACTCATGGGCTTCGGATTACCTCCTTTTCGGCTCGGATGGCGCCGTCATCAGCCCGGCCTACCATCGGAGTGACCCGCGGACAGCGGCAGGCATGAAACACGTGTTTGCGAAGGTGCCCTGGAAAACCGTCTATGAAGAGACCGGCACTCATCAGCAGTCCGTGAATACGCTCTGCCAGTTGGGTGCTGAGACCTCGCGGCGCCTGCACCGTGCCCGCCACCTGCTGCCGGTTGGCGACGCCTTCAATTTTCTTCTGGCCGGTGTGCCTCGAATTGAAATGTCTCTGGCCAGCACGACCCAGCTCTATAATCCAGTGACTCAAGCCTGGTCCGACCGTCTGCTCAGCGCCCTGCGCCTGCCTCCCAAGCTCCTGCCGCCGCTGGTTCCTGCCGGCACCGAGTTGGGAATGCTCCGTCCGGAAATCGCCCGGGAGACCAACCTGGAAGACGTGCGCGTGGTCACCTCCTGTTCGCA
Source organism: Binatia bacterium (assembly GCA_035566895.1). Taxonomy (GTDB): domain Bacteria; phylum Verrucomicrobiota; class Verrucomicrobiia; order Limisphaerales; family UBA8199; genus DATMQA01. The sequence continues at coordinate 36,115 of DATMQA010000110.1, read as the reverse complement.
CGAGGTAGCGGCCACCCTCGCCGGCTTGCCGATCAGAGAAGGAGAAAACTGGGCCTTCCTTCAGCCGGGTCGCACTACGATCCTGGGGACCCAGTTGGCCAAACCGATTATCAACGAGGCAAGTTGTTCCCTGAATTTCACCAACGAGCTGGGCTACGGCGGGTCGGTTTGCTTCTACAAACAGACCGCCGGGCTTTTCATCCTCGAAGAATGCCAGCGCTACTGGGAGAAAATCAACCAGGGCCTGGATGTGGGCCTGTTGACTCACCTGGCCGGCTCGGCGCCGCCGTTTGAATCCCTGATCAATCCTGCCGACCCGAGATTTTCGGAGCCCGGCGACATGCCCCTGAAAATTCAGGCCTTTTGCAAAGAAACCAAGCAGGTGGTGCCGCGCAAACCCGGACCGCTTTTCCGTTGCGTCATCGAGAGCCTCGCTTTGCTTTACCGCAAAGTCCTCCAGGAGCTCGAATACCTCACCGGCTCTAAAATCGATGGACTCTATCTCACCGGCGATTCCAGCAATACCTTGCTGAACAACTTCACCTCCAATGCCCTGCAGCTCCCCGTGGTTGTCGCTTCCACGGAAACCACGGCCATTGGAAACGTCGTGGTGCAGGCGCTGGCCCTCGGTCATCTCAAGTCCCTCAAAGAGGCGCGCGAAATCGTCGGCAACTCCTTCCGGACCGAGACCATCCTTCCGCATGCCGCTGCCTGGACCGCCGCCTACGAACGCATGGTAGCCCTCCTGCCGGCCGAAGCTTAAAGCCGAATTCGGCGTTCGGATATCGGCCCTGGGATTTGAAGTTGGCCCGTGGTCATTCAGTGTTTCCGGCCAATAAATCATCCGCCGCCTTCGCCAGCTCCACCAAGTACTCGTCCCCTTTCGGATGATGCGTCAGCCCGACCAGGATGTAGCGCCGCCCAGGGCCGGTGATCAGCGCCGAATCATGCAGCCAGTTTTCCCACGAACCCCATTTGCGAAGCACGTGCACATCCCGGCCGGCCAGGCCCTTCACGAATTTGATCGGGTCATGCGGGATATCCGGCGAGGCGAAAATCTCGCGCATCGTTTTCGAAGCCGCCGGTGAGATCAACCGGTCCTGGTCCAGCAGCAGGTAAAAGCGCAACAATTGCCGGACCGTGGCCGCATGCGAATTGTCTCCGACCGGGTCGCCGATGCGTTCGCCCCCTTCGCCATAGTGTTTACCCAGCCAAATCCCTCCTCCATGTCCGGCATCGTAAAAATGGTAGGAATTGAGGACCTGTTGGATCGGCTTGAGGCCCATCTCGCGTGAAAATTTGGCCGCCATCTCGTTGCTCGAGGCTTTGATCATCAGCCCCAACTCGTGCCGGGTGCTCGCCTCGAGGTTGGTCGCCGCCGCGGGGTGCAATGCAAAATAGGCCAGCAAAATGCCCAGCTTGGCCACGCTCGCGGCATACTCGCCCCGGTCGGGATGAATCATTGCCAGCCGCTGGCCTTTCAAATCCAGCAATCCAACCGCCACCTGGTCTGTTGTCATCTCATACTTTCTCCGCAGCCCGGCGTCGATCGTTTCGAGCCTGGCTTGCAACACCGGATGGACCGGCGTGTCGTAATCGAGAGTGAACAGCTCCGGTCCGGGGACGGACATGGATCGTGGTTGGCTGACAAACATAATTAGCAAAGCAAGCGGCGCGAATCGCTTCATTTCGTGCCACGCATCCTAATCGCCTGCGCTGGCTCCTCAAGCCGGTAATTGGCCTTTTTTGCGGTCCTTGCACGAACCATCCATCAGAATTTCTGAGCTTGCGCAAATTCTTGGTGTGTCGGTAGCCCCAAGTCGTGTTCCCCCCATTTAGCCTATTAACCTATTTAACCTGCAGGGCTATCCTATTGACTCCAGTAACCCCATTGGTGGCAGGCGCGAGCAGTTCGAAACACCATCTGTGGTGGCAGGTGGAGTCGATAGGATAGCCCTGTTAACCTGATTAACTCTTTGGTTGAGGCTTCGCCGCGCGCGTTCTTGGGTGGCGATTCTCTGCTGACCCGGTTAATCTCTCTGCTTCGAAAACATGATGCGCAAAATTGCAGGTCTGAGTTTGTGGGCGGTGCTCCTTACAACCGTTGCCCTCGCCCAATCGCCGCGTTTTATTATCGATGACGACGCGTATGTCGATAAGGTCACTGATGCCGGGGCAAGGCTCAGGGCCAAAGGCAAACTCCTGTCGGTGGACCTCTTCCGGCGCCAGCTTCACATCAGGGGCTGCGCGGTCAAATCCATCCCGCCTTCTCATCAGAAATTGGATGCCCCTGTTCTCTACGACCGCCTGCTCGCCAGCACCCTGGCCGTCGGCACCCTTTACAAATGCCCCGATTGCGGCGGCTGGCACTTCAACAGCAGCGCCGGCTTTGTCGTAGGTGAAGGGGGTGTAATCTGCACCTGTTGCCATGTCGTCGCTGCGGAGGACGAAGACGTCAAGGAAGGATACATCATCGCCTCGGACGCGGAAGGCCATGTTTTCCCGGTGAGGTCGGTGCTAGCGGCAGATACCGAGTCTGATACCTGTTTTCTCAAACTCGACGCGCCGGCCCTCAAACCGCTGCCCCTGCGCACGGGCATCCGTCCGGGCGAACGCGTCTATTGCCTCAGCCATCCCGGCGGCTATTATTTCATGTTCACCCAGGGCATGGTCGCGCGTTTGAATCGTCGGTCAAACGATGTCGTGGACGAACACGGCAAAACCAATGGGTTGCTCACACGCCCCATCCTCTTCCTCAACGTGACGGCAGAATTCGCTCCTGGTTCCAGCGGCGCGCCTATTGTCGATGAGGCGGGCAATGTCGTCGCCCAGGTCGCCAGCATCGCCGACGCCGGCGAACCCGGCAGCGAAGACCAGAATAGCACCCCTTCGCCGAGTGTGCCGGTACGGTTCTGCACGGCTGCCGAGGAGATTTTGCGGCTGACTGAGCCGGACCTTGGCACTCAGTCCACGGTTCACGGGCCGAAGTCCACCGTGCCAAAGCCTGGAGCCGAGAAGAATCCGGGGTCAGGTCTTCGGAAGCTTCATCGCCAGGCAACCCCCCATTTCCAAGGTGCCAACTGAGGGTGCCCTCCTCAGGCTCAGACCCGACGCCGGAGGAAAAATCGCGGCAAGTCCCTCATTCCACAATTCATGAGCACTGTCAAAACCGAGCTTCTCCTGCATGTCCTCGCGTCCCGGCTCTTGCTGTCCGTACGCAGGGGCCGTATTAATCGTCCATGCGTAACCTTAAAAACTTCGTTTTGTTCCTGGCCTGTTCCGCAGTGCTCGCGTTGTCTCCTTCAGCGGCCACCAGTGCAGAAACCGAAACCAAAAGCGCCCTGCTGGCCGACCCGGCCGGGTGGAACGATATCCAACCCGCAGCCGACCTGAAAGGATGGACGCGCGTGCCGATCCCGCCCACCAACCACCTCGGCCGCGCCCAGTGGCACGTCGCTCCCGGGAGCGGGCTGCTGGTCTGTGACGGCGATGGGGGCCACGAAATGCTCCGCTTCGACCGTGAACTTGCGGATTGCGTCTTCCATGTCGAGTTTCGTTTCCCCCCGGTTACTTCCGGGAAAAGCAATTACAACAGCGGCGTGTTCATTCGCAATTCCGCCGAAGGTGCAATCTGGCACCAGGCCCAGCTCACAATGGACGGCGGGTATCTGTTTGGACAGTCACCGGTCGATGGCCACCCGAAACGCTTCAAACTTTCGCCCACCGAACTCCGCATGAAACCCGCCGGTGAATGGAACACCGTCGAGGTGAGCGCCCGCGGCAAAACCTTGACCGTCTGGCTCAATGGCGCCGTCATCTGCACGTATGACTCTTGCGAAGCACCAAAAGGGTACATTGCGGTGGAATCGGAGGGCTATCGGGTTGAGTTCCGGAATCTGAAGCTCAAGGAGTTGAAGTAAAGACGATTAGAAGTCGAGCTTCTCGCCCTTGGGAGCCAGGCTGTTAAGATAGGCCATCAAATCATTGAGTTCCCCTTCAGCGATCTTGCCGCGCCACGGCGGCATGTAGAGCGGCGCCGCGGGCTTTTTCGGGTCCATGACCGGGATTTCGCGCTGACCATCCAGAATGCGCTTTTTGAGTTCGTCTTTGGTGTAACCCTCGGACACAAATTTGAGTCCGGGCACCTGTTGGGCGGTCTTGGCATTGGGATTGGGTACGCCACCCTGGCCTTCAGAACCGTGGCAACCCGCGCAGCCATACTTCTTGTAGATATCTTTGCCGCGCTCAATCGGCGTCATCAGCGCCGGCGTCTTGAGGAACCCGACCAGGTTCGTATCGGTCATCGAGAGCAGAAACTCGGTCAGCGCGCGGGTTTCCTGCTCAGAAAAGTTGAATTGGGGCATAAGTGTCCCGGGCGTGATGGCTTGGGGGTTTCTGAAGTGGGCAATAATCCACTGGGTGTCGTGGCGCTTGGCGATTTCATCCAGGGCCGGGCCGATGGTGCCGCCCTTGCCGGCGAGGCTATGGCACTCCTGGCAACCTTTCTCCTGAAAGAGACGCCTGCCCGCGGCTATCCCGGGCAGAGTTTTCATGGAAACATAATAGGCGCTCAAAGGTTCGCCGGTGAAACTCAGGACGTAAAGGGTAAGGGCTTCGAGGTCAGCTTCGCTCGCTTTGATGGGGGGCATAGACGAACCGGGCGTGACTGACGCGGGGTTTTTGAAATGCTTGATGAGCCATTCGGGACTCCGGCTGGCGCCCACTTTTTCCAGTTCGGGACCGATGATACCGCCACTGCCGTGGAGCTTATGGCAACCGATGCAACCGCTTTCCTCGAACACCGTCTGGCCGCGCACCAGTTGCGGCGCGTTGGGAATGTCCGCCGGCAGATGGCACTTGGCGCACGCGGATTGGATGTATTTCATCTCGATCATGGGGCGGTCCCAATGCTCGATGTGGCCGTGAGCGGCTTCGCGCGTGGTGGCGCGGCCCTGGCCCTGGTGGCAGATCGTGCAGCCGAATTTGTCGAAAGGGTGGCGGTCGTGGTAAGGGTGATAGGCCAGGGGCAGCGGCAGGCCGGCGTAGCTGGGGTCTTCCACCGCCGCATGGCAGGTCGTGCAGCGGTCCACCCGGTCCGGCTCGGTCAACACAAACTGGCGCACCTCAGCCGGGAGGCGGGCGGCCTCCGAGCGTTGTTCGGGCGTCGCGGCGCGGGCCTGCTCCAGCTTGATGTATTTACGCTGCCAGACTTTCCACTCACGGAATTGGTCCTTATAGAAAGCCACTACCACCAGTGCTCCGACCAGCACGCCGAGCACCGTGAACCAGGGATATAACTTGCGAAGGGAATCATTCATAACGCAAGCCGCCGCACAAAATCCGAAGTCCGAAGGTCGAAGGCCGAAAAGCCAATCAACAGCGGGAGGCTTCGAATTTCGGCCTTCCGCCTTCTTTCGGGTTTCGGGTCTCGGGTTTCGGATTTCATGCTTTCAGTGACCCTCAGCAGCAACCGCCGGCGCCGGTTTCCACGGCGTTTGCCAGGACCAGTTGGGTCCTCGGAAGAAAGTGCCGATGACGGTCAGGATGACCGCTACGATCAGGCTAATGGTAAACAAAGTCAGCGCCGTTTTGCGCTCCCTGGAAAACCAGACGCCTACCCCGGCGCGCCGCCGGTCGAGGTATGGCAAAAGCAGTAACGCAAAGACAAGCAGCGCCGGGATGATCACCCCGCCCCATAGCGCCGAATAGGAAACCAACTCCTGCAACCCTAAAAAGTACCAGGGCGCCTTGGCGGGATTGGGGGGATGAACCGGATTGGCGATTTCCTCAAGCGGCGCGTTGAAACAGATCGCCAGCACCAGGACAACGGCGCTGACGGCCATAAATAAAAGCAGCTCGCGGAAAACCAGGTTCGGCCAGGTGAAAACCTCGTCTTCAGGCTTGATCCCGACCATTGGGGTGGTGCCCCTTGCCAGTTCCATCAGGCCATAAGTCTTCGTGCCGGGAAGCTGGGCGGCCGGCAGCTCTTCCTGGCTCGGCTGAGGCTCCGCGGGGGCGGCCAAGCCGCCATCCTTGCGGACACGCCAGACATGGACGGCAATGAGGACCGTGATAACCCCCGGCAGAACGAGCACGTGCAGGACATAGAAACGAATGAGCGCCGACTCCCCGACCACATGGCCGCCCAGGAAAAGGAACTGGAGTTTCTTGCCAATGATCGGCGCATAGCCGGCAATGTTGGTGCCGACCGTGATCGCCCAAAACGCGAGTTGGTCCCAGGGCAGCAGATAGCCGGTGAACGACAGCGCCAGCGTGAGCAGTAAAAGGGACACCCCGACGACCCAATTGAATTCGCGGGGCGGTTTGTAAGCGCCGGTGTAAAACACTCGGCATAGGTGTAACACCGCGCAGAGCACCATGAGGTGCGCCGCCCACCGATGCATGTTGCGCAGGACTTGCCCGGCCGTGACGACGAACTCCAGGTCCTTCATGTTCTGGTACGCGTAATCCGTCGCGGGCACGTAATAGAACATCAGTAACACGCCGGTGACGACAAGGATGAGGAACAGGTAGAGGGAGATGAGGCCCAGGCCCAGCGTGGTGCGGAATTTCAACACCCGCCGATTGACCTTGGCCGGCTGGAAATGCAGGAAGAAACTCGAGATAGCTACTTGGGAGCGCTCGAGGTTGCTCTCCGGCAAGCCGATTCGAAAAATCGAGCGGCCGAGCCGCGTGTCCCTGAACATTTTCCAGATGCGCTTGAGCATGTTAGACTAAACGACCAGATATTTGTCCGCCTTGACCGGTTGCGACGTGTCGATGACCAGATGCCCGTCGCGGCTGAGAGCCAATTCAAACCATGCCAGCGCCGAAGGCGCCGGTCCGCTGACCACGACGCCGCTTTGATCGAATACACTGCCGTGGCACGGGCAATGGAATCCGCTCCCGGCCAGGTTGACCGTGCAACCCAGATGGGTGCAGATCGCCGACGCGGCGCGGAAGCTGTTGCCTTTGCGGAAGAGGAAGACCCGAAGGTTGGGCATGAACGTCGGGCCTTCGGGGTAATCCTCAGGTTTAAGCGCTTTGAATCTGCGGTCGGGCTCGTAGAGCACGTTGGGCACCAGAAAGCGACTGGCGGCCGCCAACGATGCCCCGAGCGCGAACAACGCGGAGCACCAGCCCAGCGACAGCGCAAGGAACGTCCGCCGTTGCAGTTTGTCTTCAGGCATTTGCGTCATATTAAGTCAAAGGTCCAAAGTCCAAAGTCGGAACCCGCTCGGTCCAAAGGTGCGACGCACGGAGTTGGACTTTGGACTTTCACGCCGGCACCCACTCCACCCTTTCCATCGTGATGGCGCCGGTGGGACAACGTACCGCACACAAGCCGCAGCGAATGCAGCGGGTCTCGTCCTTGATGATGCCGGCGTGTTCGCCGGCTTGCGGCACGCGCCCGTATCGGGCCAGCAGCGCTGCCTGCAGTTGCTCATCGCCCCGCACTGCCAGGACATCGACCAGGCGCAGGCAGTTCTCCGGACAGACATCCGCGCAGCCGCCGCAGAGGATGCATTTGTCGCCGTCGAAAATGGGGCTGATGTGGCACTGGAGGCAGCGCAACCCTTGCACGGCCGCCTCTGGCTGCGGGTAGGCTCGTTCAACTTCGGCAATGCCGATGCGGCGGTCCACCGGCAAAACCGGCGGCGAACGGTGTGGCATCTTTTCATAATCAACCGGCATCCGGTAATTCTCGGTCGGGTAGCTGGTAATGCGCGCTTGGCGCGAGGGTTCAGGCACCCGTCCGGTCAGGTATTTGGCAATCGAGCGAGCCGCTCGCTGGCCTTCCGCCACAGCGGTGATAATGATTCTGGGCCCGGAGGCCACGTCACCCCCGGCGAAAATGTCCGGCCGCGAAGTCGCGAGCGTTTCTGAGTCGGTTTGCAACGTGCCGCGCGGAGTAAGCTTGAGATCGTCCTCGGGACGAACCCAAGCCAGGTCGGCGGACTGGCCGATGGCCAGCACCACGGTGTCGCAATCGACGGTTTCCTCGCTGCCTTCGATGAATTGAGGGTTGAAACGCCGGTTCTCATCGAAGATCCGGCTGCACTTAATGAGTTCGATGCCGCTGACTTTGCCTTCCCGGCCAAAGATGCGCCGCGGGCCGAACCGGGTATGCAGGCGGATGCCTTCCTGTTTGGCTTCCTCGATTTCCTCGCGGGCGGCTGGAATTTCATCGAGGCTCTCCAGGCAATACATGTGCACTTCGGGAACGCCCTTCCGAATGGCTTCCCGCGCAACATCCAGCGCCAGGCGCACTTCATCCGGGGCTTCCGGTTCCCGCGCCGTCAACTGTTCCAGCGCTGTCGCTGCCTGGTGCAAGGCGGTGCGCAGTTCCGCCTCGCTCATGCCGGCGAGTTGCTCGGTCTGGCGAACCACCGAACGGGCGACATCGAAAGCAACGTTGCCGCCGCCGATCACCACGACCTTGCGGCCCAGCGTGACACGGAACCCGAGGTTGACATTGAGCAGGAATTCGATGGCCCGCAGCACCCCGTCGAATTGGACCCCTTCGATCGCCAGGTCGCGGCTTTTGTGCGCGCCGATACCCAAAAACACCGCTTCGTAGCCTTGTTGCTTTAAGTCCGCTAGCGAAAAGTCGCGGCCCAGCCGCTGGTTGCGGCGAATCTCGACCCCCAGCGAGGCAATCGCATTGATTTCCGCCTGGATGATCTCGCGAGGCAGCCGGTATTCGGGCACGCCCAGCACCAGCATTCCGCCGGCCACGTCCTGGGCTTCAAACACCGTCGGCGAAAAACCCATCAAGGCCAACTCGTGGGCGCAAGACAAACCGGCCGGCCCCGCACCAATCACGGCTACCTTCCGGCTCGAGCCCGGCCGCTCCCGGTCCTTCTGGCGCAATTGCGGGTAGACGCGATTCAGGTCGAAGTCGTCAGACTCCACGCCGAACTTTTCACACACGAACCGTTTCAAAGCGCGGATCGAAATGGCCGCATCCAGCGCGCCGCGGCGGCATTTGGCCTCGCACGGAGCGGCACAGACCCGGCCGCAGATCGAGGCAAAGGGATTGGGGCGCCGGGCAATGATATAGGCCTCCTCGTAGCGCCCCTGGGCGATAGCCTGCACGTACCCGCCCGAATCCGTGTGCACCGGGCAGCCCACGCGGCAGGCTACCTGCCGCTCGAAATAACTCACGTCTGGTATCTCGATTTTGTAGGCGGGGGGCATGGCGCTGGTCGTGAGGTGTTACTGGCGGCCGTAGCGTTCAATAGTTCAAGCATTACACGGTTACGACGCTCTCACAGCCTTCATGCAACCCGATGTAACCATGCAACCATGGAACCATGTAACTATGTAGCTAGGTAACCGGACGCAACCGATCACCTGGCAGCTCCCTTGTCGTACTTATCGTGCAGTTCTTTGATCTTGGCTTCGCCGGCGGTTTTGTCTTCCGGGGTGGCCTTGGCCAGTTTGTCGGCTACCATGCCCTTCTTGCGCACGCTGGAGTCATACGCCAGGAACTCATAGATTTTTTTGCCTTCGCCGGCGCTAATGCCGCTGCCGGGTTTGTGCATCATGCGCTTAATGTAGCGCGACCATTCGTCGGGCAGCGCGTAATCCGAATTGATCGGGCGGCTCAACTTGTGGCACTGCGAGCATTTTTGCGAGAACACCTCGTAGTTCTCCTGGATGCCTTGCGGGTACTTGGAGACGTCCACGGACGCCGGTCCTTTTTCGAACCGTTCGATGCGGGCTTTGGTTTCGGCGTCGAGCGGCTCGTCAGCAGCCCGCGCGACCAGGGTCGCACCGGCGCCGGCGGCCAGTCCTAACGCGATGATGATTCTTAATTTTGATATTTTCATATTGCTCGTAAAGATTCACCGGCCCCACTCAGCCGTCTTACCGTTTATTGCTATTGTGAGGACAATTTTTGCTCAGAACCCGAAGGAGAACTGGAATACCAGCCGGTTGTGGTTCAGCCCATCATCGTCGCTGCTCGCCATTTCGTAATCGCCCTCCAGCAAGAGCGTGTTGGTCAGGTAGTAGATGAGTCCCGCCGTGTAGCGGTCCGCTTTCCGGAAGATGGTGCCGGCGTCATTAAAGTTGCGGAGGTTGTCGTACCGCCCGACCACTTCAAAGTTATTGATCAGTGGCAGGTCCAGGTTCAGGCCCGCCAATTTGTAACCAGCCTGCGCCCACCAGCCGTGGGGATGCCAGTTTCCGATGTCGTCCGTCTCGACCCACGTATAAATATACTCGCCCTTGACCTCGACGTACGGGCCCAGGTGCAGCGCCGCGTCCAATACGCCGGCCGACCACTGCCGATGCTCCATATCATCCCAGGGGCCGGTTTGGCCGGAAACGCCGAGTTCCAGATCATAGTGCGCCTTCCAGGGATAGAACCACCCGACCCGCCCACCCGCGCCCGGTGAACCATGGAGATTGCCGGTGGAACCGTCCGACTTGAGGCCGACGTTGCCGCCCAGGTCCAGGCTGGTGCTGTTGCCGGTTATGTCCATCGAACTCGGTCCGTTGGCGCCATAAACCGAGTAACTCAGCGACTGGCCGGACGCCCCCACCGGAAGCGCCCCTCGCATCTGCGCCCCGACCCCGCTGCCGGGCAGCACGCTCCGCGGCATAGGGTCATCCGGTATCTTGTTGAGCCAACCCGCGGCCCGCTCACTGTAGGTGCCCAGGGGCAGCAGCATGTCCCCCGCAACAAAGGTCAGATAGTCGTTGTACATGTAATCCAGCGTGGCAAAGCTCAAACCCACTGAGGTCCCCGAACCGCTATCGTGCGCGGGAACGGCCCCAGTGGACCCGTTTTGCAACCTCACATCAAAACCCGCTTCAAAGAGGATATTGTCCCGCGCGCGAAACAGGAAGATCGGCGCGAAGTCCGCCAGCGTAAAACCGCTGTGCGAGCCGTCCACTTTGCCGAACTGCACCTCGGCATCGCCAACCACCATAAAGTTATGCGTCGCCGCGGGGCCTTCGGGGATCGGATGGACCGGTTGCACCTGGGACGCCGCTTCGGCCTTTTGTTGGGCATCGGTCGCCGTCTTCTGGGTTTCGTCCAGGCGCATTTTCAAATGTTGGATTTCCTGTTGGTCCTGCTCGTGCACCTTGCGGTCTTGCTCGATAATCTTCTGGTCCTGCTCGTGGGTTTTTTCCAGCAGGTCGAGGCGTTTGGTGACGCTGTCTTTGAAGGCCTTGAAGTCTTCATCGTCAACCGGTGCGGCGCGTAAGGGCAGGGCGAGGCCCAGGGCGCAGCCAGCGGTCAGCACGGCAAGAATTTGAGAACGGATTTTCATGGTGGATTTCGTTTAGGGTTGAAAGCGGTGCTATGGTGTGCCGGCGTCTTCCTGCAGGTACTTGAGAATGACTTTGGCCTGCTCGGCGGGAAGGTTGGCGCGCACGCGCATGTGGACCATGAGGGTCTTCCATTGCGCGGCGCTGCGCTCGGTCGCGTACCGCTCCGGGTGACAACGGTTGCAGTGGATGGCATACAACTCCGCGCCAGTGAGCTTTTTCTTCTCCGCCTTTTTCTCGGTCTTTTTTTCCGGTTTCGCGTCTTTCGAGGTTTTGTCCTCAGCGGAGGCGCCGGTGAGGGTGAGCCCACAAAGGCTCGCGGCGACGACCACCAGGCCGGCGCCGGCGAAGAACCGCCGTTTGAATGAACTGAGTCGCTTCATAGTCATCTGTTCCTTCGAGTTGTCTGCTTTTTCATTATGGTCGCCGCTGGCCTGCGCCGCGGCCTGCCAAGAGCGATGGGAAGTCCGGATCTGACTTCGCTCTTGCGTCGCCTTTGTAATCCGCCGCCGGAAAAGTGGCTACTTGCCGTTTGGCTTTTAGTGATTGCCTATTGGCCTGATGAACCTTGTAGAGGAGATTCGGCGGCGCTTTCGGAGCGCAGCCTTTCAGGCTGCAGAAGTGCCGAATGCCTGCCTTGCTCCCGGACCGCGCCGGGTCGCACGCCCTGCAGCCGAAGGCGACTAAAGGGCCGAGACCTCAGTCGCGGCCCCGTCCGTTCAGACCGGTAACTGTGACCTCAAGCTCGCGCGATATTCCGTCGGCGCCATGCCGACGTGCTGTTTGAAGAGACTGTTGAAGCGGGGGATCGAGCCAAAACCGGCGGCAAAGACGATCTCCGAGATGCGGAGCGAGGGGTCCACCAGCAAGCCTTTGGCTTTTTCCACGCGGACCCGGCCCACATACTCAGTCAGGGTCATGCCGGTGGCCTTCTTGAACAGTTTGCAAAAATAAAACCGGCTGACATGAACGTGCTCCACCACCTGCTCGAGGGTGATGGGTTCCTCGACATGGGCCTGGACGAATTCTTTCGCACTGGCGACGGCTTCGGGGTCGGCCTCCGAGGAGGCCAGGGCCTGGCGGCTGGCAAAATCCGCCAAATACTGGGCGAAAACGTCCAGCAATTGAATGACGGCCTGAAATCGATCGGCGGGCAGGACCGGCGTTTCGAAGTAGGCCTTGCGCGTCTTCTTGACCCACTCCGCGCCCACTGCGCTTCCGAGCATCTTGAGGACCATCAGGAAATCGCGTTCCGTCGGCTCGCGCCGGAAGACCTGGCCGCTCAGCAGCGTCGCCACATGGCATCCGCCCACCACCACCGGGGCGGCAACCACCGTCAGACCCGCATAGCAGTAGACTTGTTGGGTGCTGAGTTTTCGCCCGGCATTCCGCTGTGCCCGCCTCTCGGTTTCCAGGCAAAGTTCGCAGCCCGCCGGCGCCTGCGCTGCCAAAGCACAAAATGGGTTTTCGGCGGGCCCAAAGTTCCGGTGTCGCCGTGGGCCCTCGGGAGGGACGACCTTAAGCGACACCCCTGTCGCCCTGCGAAAGGCGGTCTCATAAAACTGGACGACTGGCAACCGCGCTAGATCCTCGAACGCCAGGGGCTTCACGGGGGCGAATAGTATCAGGCACCTGGGCCGTGACAAGGCCCGAATGGGGTGGTGGAATGCCCAGGACCAGAAAAGGTTCGGGGATTTACGATTTACGATTTACGATTTACGATTGCGCCATGTTAACTGGCAGCGGAATCCGGTTTATCGGTGCTTCATTTCAAAGACTTTGCCCTCCTGGGTCTTTGCGAATCGCGCGTTCATTTAAAGGACTCGGCGATCGGTAATTATAAAATGTCCTTTGTGCTTTTAAAGTTCCTCCTTGGCTCCCTGGCCGTCCTCAGCCTGGGGCTGACGCTCTGGCAATGGCTGGTCGCCCGGCGCTTTCCTTTGCATCAGCGCCTGCCCTCTCCTGCCTTCGCCCCGCCGGTCACCCTGCTCAAACCATTGAAAGGCTGCGACCCTGCCACTGAATCCTGCCTGCGAAGCTGGGTCACTCAGGATTATGCTGGCCCGGTGCAAATTCTTTTCGGGGTTGCCTCCGCCGATGATCCGGTTTGCCCGCTCGTGCGCGCACTTATCCAGGAGTTCCCCGGACGCGACGCCGAATTGGTCGTCTGTGGGCCCCTCCTGGGTGCCAACCTTAAAGTTTCCAAACTCGCGCAACTGGGGCCGCTCGCCAAACACGACCTGCTGCTCATCAGCGATGCCGACGTGCATGTCCCACCCGATTTTCTCGCGAACGTCGTCGCTCCCCTGGAAGAGACTTCCGTCCAGGAGAGTTCTGCCCCCAGCGGGCTTTACGAGCCGAAAGACGCGAAGCGTTTGGAGTGCCCGCGCTCCGCGCCGCTTTCAATCGCGGTCGCCGAGCGCGCAAGTGCTCACAACGGGGAGGCGGAACCCGCAGCAGCTCAGAGCCCGCGCACCCCAAACGCTTTATGCGATATACAGGCGCGCGTCGAGCAGAGGCAGGTCCTGCCTTTGTTCCCTGGCCCAGGTGCTGTTGGCCTGGTTACTTGCTTCTACCGTCTTGCCAATCCCACTACGCTGGCCATGCAATGGGAGGCGGTCGCCATCAACGCCGATTTCTGGAGCCAGGTGTTGCAGGCCCGGAGCCTCAAGCCGCTCGATTTTGCTCTCGGCGCCGTCATGGTCGTCCGCCGCCAGCAGCTTGACGAGATGGGCGGGTTCGACGCTCTGGCCGATTGCCTGGCCGACGATTACCAATTGGGCCACCGCCTCGCACAGCGAGGTTACCGCATCGTTCTTTCACCAGTGGTCGCCGAGTGCTGGGACGAACCAATGGGGTGGGCCGCCGTCTGGAAGCACCAGCTCCGTTGGGCGCGCACCATCCGTGTTTGCCAGCCGTTGCCCTATTTTTTCAGCATCCTCAGCAACGCTACCCTCTGGCCGCTGCTCTGGCTGGCCGCGTTTCCCGGCAGGCTTGAGCTGGCGTTCGCGCTGGGGTGCGGCGCCGTGCGAATCGCGACGGCACGCAATCTTACCTCTCTCATTAATATCCCGCTGATGGAGGTGGCGAGTGACGCGTGCCAGGTGTCTCGGGTTCGGACACCAAGGCACTCGCCGCCCGTCACTCGTCACTTCACTCCGCTGTCCTCCGCCTGGCTGCCTCTTCTCAAAGACCTCCTCCAGGCTGCCATCTGGCTCCTTGCCTTTCTGGGCAACCGCATCGAATGGCGCGGCCAAAAAATGAAGTTGCGCCCCGATGGAACGCTCGTCCGCCCGACGCCGAAGCCGAATTCGCCCTCCGGTTAATGGATGAATTGTTATTAAGATTAGTATGATAATTAGGATTCGGAGGCGAGCGCTCAAGACTATGTCGCTTTAAATCTTTTCACGATCGTACAGAAAAAAATTCATTCTTGTTGGCGGTTCTTTTGTTGATGAATTTCTTCCTTGAGCAAATCGCGACAGAGCTCTTTTCGTTGCCGCAAAACCGCAAGTTGAAAAATCACCGGTAAAACCCGGTGTTTTATGTGCTGCGGCCGACTCTTTCGCGCGCGTGGCATCGGCATTGCTTAAACGTCGAGCCAATGAAAAGTTTCGACTCACCGCCTCCTCTCGTCGCCGCGGTCCAAAGTCCTCCAATTTTGTTGTTGCAATCGTCGAGGCAAGTCTTATAATTTTCATTACCAGCATGCATACACTCAGGAGTCCCTCCGCGCTAGCTGAATTGTTTTTAGTCGTTAGTTCTAACAATAGAAAAGACCTGCTATGAAACTCAACTCCTCCCTCCTGCACCCAACCCGTCTCGGCCTGGCACTGGCTATCACTTCAATGGCCTCCTATGTCGCCCAGGCTCATCCCTACGCCTCGGGCGTCACCGGCACCAACGGCACCGGCTTTGTCTCGTTCACCATGAATGAGGCCGGCGCCACTGTTACGGTCACCTTCGATGACCTGTCCACCACCAATCTCGGCGTGCTGCCAAAAGGCCGCACCAATTTTTTCCTCGGCACCCATGCCGGTTACAAAATCACTTGCTCCAAGCTGGGCAACGGGATTCCTTTCCAAATCACTAGCGATGCGGATCCGTTGGCCGTCTGGAGCACGCCCAGAGGCGTCGCTGTCGATAAGAACCCCAAGATTGGCGCCAATTTTGGCCAGGTCTGTGTGGGCTCTGCCACCACTGGCGGCCGAGGCCTTGGCTTGTATCTGCTCACCGCGGACGAACAAACCCTCCTGAAGGGCCCCATCGGGAGCGGCTTCTGGTCCGGCGGCGGCAATGGGCCGTATCGAATCCGTGCCAATGATGACGGAACGTTCCTGGTGAACGATTTCTCAACCCCTAACGCTTGTCTGTTGCAATTCACCCCTGATCTGAGCAGTTCCAACCTGGTGCTTGCAATCATCGGGCAAACTGCCGCCGTGAATGCCGGAATTCACGGCGATTTATTTGGCTGCGGTATCATGCGAGGTTCTCTAGCCGCCGGAAATCTTGTTTTGTATACTTTTGATTCCGGCATGGGAGCGCCCTCCGACACCAACTGCATCTTGGGACCGCTGACCAGCCCCGGCTCGTTTAACTGCGTTTTCCAGTACAACATTGGTTCAGGCCCGCTACCCTGGAACAAGCGTCCGGACTTTGCCTACACCTACGGTCTGGATGGCATTGCGGAACTGCGCACCGAGGGAGACATCGGAAAAGATGGAAAGATCATTTGCGGGTTCGGCCGCGCTAATAGCTCCAATCCCAACCTTCAGATTCTCAGGCCGTTCCTCACCACCAACGGAATCACCGGTGACCCTGTTAACGCAGCTATTCAAAACGCGGCCAAAGATCCCACCAATTGGGTTTATACCGGTGGCGTCACCCCGCCCTTTAATACCCCGCCGACTGGGACCGATCCCTGGGCAGGGATCAACGGCTCGGGGATCCAAAATGGAACCTATGCCGGCGTCCGGGTTTCGCCTGACGGGGTGTATCTTGCCTCGGGTGACATCAATAACGGCCTCACCATTGCCAACCTGACCAACGGCATTCCCAACGAGGGCACTATCTTCGGCATACCTAATACCCCCGCCACAGCCAATGCCCGCGGAATGGATTGGGACCCGGCGGATAACATTTGGACGATCAGTTCTGGTACGGCTCTGCTACGCTGTTGGTCTCTCGGCCTGACCACGAGCTGCGTCACCAGCAACGATTGGACCGGCACTAATGGCACTTTCCAGTTGGCCGTGCCCCCGGTCCAAGCCTCAGTGGCCACCATGAACGCGACCGCATCTCAGAATTATGTCAACAACACCGTTAACGCCGGCACCCCGATCCCAGGCGTGTTCCGCATTAGCCTCAACACGAGTGATACAACCGCTACGGGGCCGGTCACCGTTGGTTTCGTTCGCGCCGGCACCGCTGTTTACACCAATAATTATACGATCAACACCAATCAGACTCCCAACGGCGTCACGATCACACCCACCAGCGTTATCTTCCCTGCGGGTGTCTTCTCCGGCTCGAACGGCCCGAACTGGAATGTAGATGTCAAAATCACACCCACGGCGCTTCCGGTGAGCGGCCCGACATTATCGTTTAACTTCAGGCTCCTCAGCGGCACAAACTACTCCGCCGCCGCCCCGCTCAACGGCAGCATTGCCATCCTCAACACCGGGCCGCAGTTGCTCCAATTGTCCGCTGCTTCTCCTTCGACCTTGGGAGGCATGAACCGCGGAATTCTAAACGACCAGGCCCGGTTCATAATTACGCGCCTGGGTGATACCAACGGTCCCAACAATGACGCGGTCAATCCCATCGTTCAAAGGACCTTTACCGTCCCCAATATCAATTATTTTCCTCCGGCCACGGGCTCCAACTTCATGGCGAAGTTAGGTGTGGATTTTACTGCGGGAGCTCAGAATTTTGCCGGGTCCCTGCCCTCGGATGGTTCTCCCGGAATCGTGATCGCCCCCGGCGCAGTAACGATTAATGCTATGGTTGGCAACCCGGTGAAGCATGCCAACACCAGCCTTACGAGAACCAATTTACAGGTGATCATAAATCTGACCAACGTCTGCAACACCGGCACCACCCCCGGCTGCAACACCAACTTGCTCAGCGTCGAAAGTCTCCCCTACCAGGTCACCACCGCTGCGCTTACTTTGAACGAGTTCGATAATGCCCTCGGCGGCGAAGTGGTCCTTTGGTCCAATCCGCTGACCAATTCGCTCGACAGCACGAACTGGACGTTGGTCTATGGAAGCATCAATCAGGGAGCCAGCCCAACCCTGCCGCTGGTTGTTAGCAATTACGACAACTCGGCGAACGTCAACGGCAACGATTATTATGCCTGGTTCGGCAAACCGGTGAACGACGCGGCCAATGACGCTGGTGTTGTCGTCCCGCAATCCGCTGTGATGGTTGCCAACAACTGGACCAGTGCCTTGAAAGTGTCGGTCAACAAGGCCCAGAACAACCTCGGCGAATCCGGCGTGAACCTCTATCCGCAAATCCCGGGAGCGCCGTGGACCGGCAGCAATTTCATGGTCTTCCAGGGCAACTATGCGTTGCGCTTTGACATGTTCCTCTCGCTTTACGATTTCGGGCTCAATAACCCGACGATCGGAACTCCGGCCAGGGAATTCGCCGCCTTTGGCATCAACCATTACGGCACCAACGTCAATTGGCGGCTCGACATCAACCCTCGCGCGGACGGCACCGGCGCCCGCCCCATCAACGCTGATGGCGAATGGTGCTCCATTGGTGCCGCCAGCGGCTCCATTACCCCCGCCGATTACGATATGTTCATTTCGCCGGCGTTCATCAACCCGATCTTTGGCGACATCCCCTTCAACACTGGCACTAACAAATATGGTACTAATGACCCTACTTGCGTTACTGCCTGTAACATTATCATTACCAACATCGGCAACACCAACCTGCAAACCATTCCTTTTACTACCAATGGGTTCATCGGCATCGCTTTTACCAACGCGTACCAGTCATCACCCGGGTTCTATACCGGCGCCACCAACGTCTTCGGGAACGCCGGCGTTCCGAATGACCAACAGAGCGCCAATAACAATGCCGTCGGTGGGGGCCCACCCGCCGTTCTTACTTCGCCGCAAAATGGAATCATCAAGAACCCACCCTTCTCCGGCATCAACAAAAATGGCGGCGCGCCGGACAATGCCTGGGTGGACGTGAGTCTCGAACTCACCCGCCAGACCAACCTTACTCTGAAGGTGGCGCAGCAGCCTATCTTCAACTCCAGCATCACCACCCCTATCTTCGGCACGCAAAATCCCATTGCGGCGTTCGGCGGAACGCCCATGCTGGGCTATTTGGATCCTAATCTGAACCTCAGCGATTACAGCGCTTTCGTCTATTTTTCGAATGTGCGCATCGTCGAGCTTTCTCCGTTCATCCCGTGGACAAATCAGCCGCTCAGCCTCATTGTGACCCAGGGCACAACCGTTTCGCTCAGTTCCGGGGCCACCTTCGCCTCTAATCCTCTGACGAATACCTGGTACGTAGGCACTACCGCTGGACCATTTCCTGCTGGAAGTATTGAAAATGGAACCCCAACCGCCGCTATTATTACGAACGTGTTCAATGCCACCAATGCGGTCACGAATCTGACGGTGACCAGCATCCAAAGCGGCACAAACTATATCTCCTCCTGGAGCGATCAGGCGGGCTCGATTACCAACTACCTCTCGGTCGTTGAAGTCATCGCGGGCCCCGGAAACAAGACCGTCAACGCGGGCGTCACCACCAACCTCGCCGTGACGCCGACGGGCAATGCCCCACCGACCTCCTACCAGTGGAAGCGCGGCGGAACCAACCTCGTGGCGGGCACGCAAGCCGGCAGGTTTAGCTCGTTCGGCGGTGTGACCACCGCTACGTTGACCATCACCAATGTTCACCCAGAGGACGCCGGTGTTTATTCGAACCTCGTGGTCAATGCCAATGGCAGTGTCGTGGCAGTCGGCACCTTGACGGTCTCCGGCGCGGTGGTCAATCCGGCCAATCAAACCAATCTGTGGGGTTCCACCGCGCAGTTCACCGTCTCGGCCGCGGGCACCCCGCCCTTCACTTACCAATGGCAGAAAGGGGGCGTGAACCTGAGCGACGGCGGCAATGTCGCTGGCGCCACCACCAGCGCGTTGACCCTGAGCAGTATCACCAGGGCCGACCAGGCCATTTATACCGCCGGAGTGACAAATATCGCCGGAGGTGTTATCAGCAGCGCCGGTACCTTGACCGTCCTGGTGCCACCGCCGACCCTAGCGACCCCGTCGCTCTCAGGCGGCAATGTGGTGTTGAATTTCAGGAGCACGAACATTTTCGACACCACCAACGCCTTCATCCTGCAAGGCTCACCGTACCTTACGAACCTCCCGCCGAGCCCCTTTACAAATATTCCGGCCTCGTTCACCACCAACAACACCGGAGGATTCCAGGTCACCGTGCCTCAGCCCGGTACGAGCGCGTTCTTCTACCGTCTGCTGCACGTGAACTGACGATGGTGATGTTGTGCCGCAGCAACTCCTCAGACCCGTGCCGGAGGGCGGGCGCTTCGTCCGCGCTCCGGCGGGTCAATCAACCACCACCCCGCGCTCTTGCCGTCAAGGTAGGGCGCGATGTCCTCATCGCGCCGCTCGCGATGACTCATCACCGGTTACCGCAAAGGCCTACGGGCGCTTGCCCTGCGCGCCAGGCCATGCTACGCTCTATAAGTGTCAAGATTCATTAAAATGAGACCAGGTAATATAAAAATGCTTGCTCAAAGGCGGGCGGGTCTTCGCCGTTATTTTCGCGCGACGCCTGACCCCGCTTTCACCTTAATCGAATTGCTGGTTGTCATCGCCATCATCGCCATTCTGGCCGCCATGCTCCTGCCGGCATTGGCCCGGGCCAAAGCCAAGGCCCAGCGCACCCAGTGCCTCAGCAACAAGCACCAGATCACCATTGCCTGCGCTATGTACAACCATGATTGGGAGGACTACCTGGTTCCCAATGCTCCTGTAGGCGCTGTGGTTTTTGGGCAGTATGTTGGCTGGTGTCCCGGCACGGAGAACTGGTTGACTTCACCCTGGAACATCAACCTGGACGCTTACAGGACCAACTGCCTCGGTCCTTATGTAAATAATGTTAAGGTTTACAAGTGCCCGACCGATAACATCCCCTCGGATAACGGCGACCGGATTCGCAGCATCTCTATGAATCCCGCCTTGGTTGGGGACCTGGCGAGGATGCTCCCGTCGCTTGAGATGCAGAACATGAGTAGTATGATCAAAGGTTGGCAGGTGTTCACGAAGGTGCCCGGCCTTAACTGTATTGGCGTGGCGAATATCTGGGTTTTTGCCGACGAGGCCATGTACAGCCTTAATGACGGTTATTTGCAATGCGACCCGGCAACTCCAGAGTACCCTGACATCCCGGCCAACTACCATTCCGGTGGCAATTGCTTCTCATTTGCGGACGGCCACACTGAATATAAAAAGTGGATATACAGTACCAGCGACCCAAAAGCCGGTCTCCTTAACGTCCCGTACGCGAAGAATGCAGTCAACTCCGGCATGCCTTGGGGCAGCTCTGGACTCGATCTGGATTGGCTATGGCTCAGGCAACATACCTCTTGCCCCCCATAATCTAAAATCGTAAATCATAAACTCCCTTTGGGACGGCTGGGACGCTACGGGACGCTCGTGGGACGGTTGCAAGAGTGAGAATCGACCGTGTTTACCGACTCGGGGACGGTGGGACGGCTGTACACCCCAAGGTACCCTCTATCCCCCTCCCGCTCGTCCACCAACACCAATCAAAGGGAATCAAAGCCAATCAACACCAAAATGTTCCATCCCCCAAATTTCTCTCTGTCCCTGTCCCGGTAACCGTGCTCCCAGATTTCGGTCACCTCCCGGTAACCGCTGGTAACCTGTGGTAACCAATGCAGCCACCACCCGCCGCCGGTAACCGCTCGGTAAGTCCTGGCAGGCCCTGGTAGGTCCTGGTAAGTGCTGGTAACCCCCCCCAGTCCTCCAAGTGCGAGCCTCGCCTCTCCTTGGCCCCCATAGCTCAAGTCGAAAAACCGCCTGATTTCAAAGCATTTCAAACCTCTTCAGAGCATGAACCCACCACCCCATTACTCCAACCGCCTCCCATCGCCCCACCCGTAAATCGTAAATCGTAAATCCCACAAAGTGCTTGCTGCTTGCACTCCGCATGCTTGCAAGTTAGAACTTCTTTTCCATGAGCACGAACTCTGCACAGCAATTCAAACGGCAACTCAATCGACGCCTCTTTCTGAGCCGAGCCCTTAAAGCCGGAGCCATACTGACTATCCCCGAAATTATCCCCGCGAGCGTGCTGGGTCGGGACGGTTCGGTGCCGCCGAGCGAGCGCATTGTGATGGGCGGCATCGGCATCGGGAACCGGGGCTCTTACGACCTCGGCTGCTTCCTCGAGGAGCCCGATGTTCAGTTTGTCGCCGTTTGCGACGTCAAAGACGAACGCCGCAAAGCCGTCAAGAAGCGCGCCGACGACAAATATGGCAACCAGGATTGCGCCACCTACCGTGACCTGCGCGACTTGCTGGCGCGAAGCGACATCGACGCGGTGCTGATCGCCACCGGGCCCAACTGGCACGCGACGGCGGCGTGCCTTGCAGCCAACGCCGGCAAAGACGTTTATTGCGAAAAACCCTGCACGAAAAATATTGCGCAGAGCCTGGCACTGGCGGAGACGTTTCGCCGCACCGCCCGGGTCTTCCAGGCGGGCACTCAGCGGCGAAGCCTGCCCAATTTCGCCTTTGCCGTGGACCTGGCCCGGCGCGGCAAGCTCGGCAAGCTCCGCACCTTGCATGCCCAGCCCAACGGCTTGAAGACCACCATGAGCGGCTGGGCCAAAGCCGAAACCGAGCCGCCCCGCGACGAGGTGGACTGGGACCTTTACCTGGGACCGGCAGCGTGGCGGCCTTACAACAAGGCGTTGTTGGACGGTTTTAACTTTGAGAAAGGCGGCGGATTGGTTGGCGGCGGCTGCCTGGAGTGGGGCTCGCATTGCGTGGATCTCTGCCAATGGGCCAACGATGCTGATCAAACCGCCCCGGTCGAATACGAGCCGAAACCCAAAGAACTCCATGCCCTCTACGCCAACGGCGTCAAGCTGGTCATGCGCGACGACGGGTGGCTTGGGTTGGGCTCGTGCCCGGTCCGCTTCGAGGGGGATCAAGGTTGGGTTGAAACCGGCGATGACGGCGATATCGCTGCCAGCTCCCCCGGCCTTTTGGTCGGCAAGGGCGCCAAAGTCTCGGGTTACCCGGCCAATTTCCATGTGCGCGACTTCCTGGATTGTGTCAAGACCCGCGGACGGACCCGGGCCAACCCCGAAGCGGCCTGTCAGGCGCACATTGCCTGTCATGCCGCCAACATCGCGCTCTTTCTTGCGCGCAAGCTCAAGTACAACCCCGTGAAAAATGAGTTCATTGGAAACGAACAGGCCAATCGGCTCCGCTCCGAAGCCTTGCGTGAACCTTGGAGGCTATGAGATTCCCGCAACGCTCAACGAAAACAAGGAACACCATGACTCTTCGAAGCGAAACTCAGCCGACCCTGAACTCCAGTCCCCGGGTCGGGCGCATCTACCGGCTGCCGGTTTATGCTCTTTTGTTGCCCCTGCTGCTGGCCAACCGCTCTCTGTCATCCGCCGCTGGCGCGGAATCCAACGCCGGAAAAGAGCGCGCGCTCATTAAGGTCCTGCAGTCGGATGCTGCCCCGGAGGAGAAAGCTATCACCTGCAAGAAACTGGCCATCTATGGCACCCGGAACGCCGTTCCAGCCCTGGCGCCCTTGCTCCCCGATGACGCCCTCTCATCCTGGGCGCGCACCGCCCTGGAGGCGATCCCGGGACCGGCCTCGGACAAAGCGTTGCGCGACGCCGCGGCCACTTTGCATGGCAGGATGCTGGTGGGTGTCATCAATTCCATCGGCGTCCGGCGCGACCGCGACGCGGTGGGAATCCTGGCGTCAAAACTTAAGGACCCCGAAGCCGACACCGTCTCCGCTGCCGCGGTAGCCCTCGGCCGTATCGGTGGAAAGCGGGCTGGCACAGAGCTCGAGGCCGCCCTTCACAACTCTATGCCCGCGGCCAGCGCAGCGATCGCCGAGGGCTGCATTCGCTGCGCCCAGCAATACCTGGCTGGTGTCAAGCGCACCGAAGCGGCTGCCCTTTACGATCTGGTGCGGGCAGCCCCGGTGCCGAAACAAAAGGTGCTCGAGGCCACGCGCGGCGCCATTCTCGCGCGAGGGTCCCAGGGCATCCCGCTGCTCCTCGAGCAGATCAGGTCTTCGGACCGCTCTTTGTTTGGATTGGGTTTGCGCACCGCTCGCGAGTTGCCTGGCCCAAAAGCCACCAGCGCCGTCATCGCTGAACTGTCCACCAGCACGCCCGACCGTCAGCCCCTGCTGCTTTTGGCGCTGGCCGAGCGTGATGACCCTGCTGCACTGCCCACCATCGTTGCCTCCGCGCGCAATGGCTCGAAGAAGCTCCGCTTGACGGCGATTGGCGTGCTGGACCGTTCCGGACAGCTTTCCACCCTGCCCGTTTTGCTCGAGCTGGCGACAGACCAGGATTCGGCGGTCTCGCTGGCGGCGAAAAACTCGGTGGTGAGGATGCCCGGCGATGATGTGGATTCAGCGCTGCTGGCTAGGCTCTCGACTGCCGACACTAAGACGCGCCCGGCCTTGATCGAATTGGCTGGCCGGCGAGGCATCCAGGCCGCCCTCCCGGAAATTGAAAAGCAAACGGGTAGCCTCGATCGCGCCACGCAGAGCGCCGCCCTTCTGGCCCTCGGGCTCATGGGCGGGGACAAGGAGACGGCTGAGTTGGTCACGCTGCTCCAGCAATCTCCAGCGCCTGAGCAGCGCGCGGAGGTGGAAAAAGCGTTGCTGGCCATCAGCTCCCGCAGCGGGGAGAAGTGCGTGCCCCACATCCTGGCGTTGACTCGGAACGGCGACAGTTCTATTCGCCTCGTCGGTCTGCATGCGCTCGCCGCCGCCGGTGGAAAAGAAGCCCTGGCCGCCCTGCAAACCGCGGCCAAAGACAGCGATACCACCGTCCAGGACGAGGCCGTTCGTACCCTTTCGAGCTGGCCCAATACTTGGCCGGAAGACAGTGCAGTGGAGGAGCCTCTCCTCGAGTTGGCGAAATCGAGTCAAAATCAAACGCACCAGGTGCTGGCGCTCCGGGGTTATTTGCAGTTCCTCCAGGGTGACAAGAAGCTTCGAAACGGAGACAAAACCACGAAAATCAAAGAGGTGTTGCCTTTGTTGCAGCGCCCGGAGGAGAAACGACTGGCGATATCCGTTCTCTCTGCCGCGCCCGGAGCCACCGGTCTGATGTTGTTGGCCGAGTTGGCCGGCGAGCCATCCGTCAGCGAAGATGCTTGCTCCGCGCTGGTCAGCGTGGCGAGCAAAGACAAGCCTAGGCTGCCCAAGGAGGACCGCCAGAAAGCGCTTTTGACGGTCCTCGACAAAAGTGGCGACGCGGAGACGAAGAAGAATGCCGAAGCCGCCCTCGAAAAGCTGAAGTGAGTTCAGTAGCGCCGTAAGCCTGTGGCTCCGGCGTCTTGTTCGGAAGGACCGGCGCTAAGCCGGGATTGCGCTAAGGAGTTGGGCGACAGTCTGCCGTAGAGCATCGAACCGGAAGGGCTTGTAGAGGATGGCGTCCACGCCAATTCCCACCCCGCTGGAGTTTTCCGCCGAGCCAGTCACCATCAGCACGGGCTGCGAAGGCGCCATGGCCTTGACCCGGGCTGCCAATTCGTCCCCCCGCATGTGGGGCATGGCGTAATCAGTAATCACCAGGTCGTAGAGCCCGGGCTGATAAAGCCCTAGCGCCTGCCTTCCATCGGCCGCCTCCGTTACTGTGTGCTCATCAATCTCGAGCAGCACTTTCAGAGTCTCGCGGACCTCTGGCTGGTCGTCCACCAGCAGGATGCGTTTTCGAACCACTCTGTCTTGCCCTGTCATAAAATTCTTCCGGATTCTGATACTACTGAATGCACAATGGCACAGAAGCCGTGTGGCGCACAGTCGGGGCAAGGCTGAAAACGGTCCAGGGGGTTCCCCGGGATTACTGCCTTGCCCCAGGCGCGGAAGTGAAGTACCAATCAGCGCCGTGAGAATCCTCGGCCTCATCCCCGCACGCTATGGTTCCACTCGCTTCCCAGGCAAAGCGCTGGCGCCCATTGCTGGCAAACCGCTCATCCAGCATGTCGTCGAGCGCTGCCAAAAGGCCAAATCGCTCGCCGAGGTGATTGTCGCGACCGACGACGAGCGCATCCGCGCCGTGGCGCAGAAGTTCTGTCGCGTGGAAATGACCGCTCCCAATCACCCTAGCGGGTCGGACCGCATCGCGGAGGTGGTCGCCCGATGTCCTTGCGATGCAGTTGTGAACATCCAGGGGGATGAACCGCTGATGGAGCCCGCCGTTGTGGATGCCGTCGCCGGCGCCCTGGTCCAAACCGAAATGTCTACCGCTGCCACCTTCATCAAAGACCCAAAAGAATACGATAATCCTAACGCTGTGAAAGTCGTTGTCAGCGCCGCCGGACGTGCCTTATACTTTTCCAGGCGCACGATTCCGTATTTGCGCGAAGCCGCCAGTCGTTCACTGGACGAACAGTTGGCGGCGTTTCCATTTTTGAAGCACTTGGGCATCTACGGTTACCGGCGGGACACGTTGTTGCGGCTGGTGCGGTTTCCGGTTTCATCGCTCGAAGCAGCGGAGAAACTCGAGCAATTGCGCGCGCTGGAAAACGGCATTCCCATCGCCGTCGTCACGGTAGATTACGACAGTGTGGGCGTGGATGCGCCGGGCGATGTGCCGCGCGTGGAACGGCTCTTAAAAAGTTAACTTTTTTAACCTGTTTAACCATTTGGCAAGCGAATGAAGTATATCTTTGTAACCGGCGGTGTTGTGAGTTCCCTGGGCAAAGGGCTGACCGCGGCGTCCTTGGGCACGCTTTTGGAGAATCGCGGGCTCAAGGTGGCGCTCCAAAAGTTTGACCCATATCTCAACGTCGATCCGGGCACGATGAATCCTTACCAGCACGGTGAGGTGTACGTGCTCGATGACGGAGCTGAAACCGACCTGGATCTCGGCCATTACGAGCGCTTCACCAACTGCAAGCTGACGCGGCTAAATAATCTCACCAGCGGCCAGGTCTATCAAACTGTGCTCAACAACGAGCGCGAGGGTAAATACCTCGGCAAGACCGTGCAGGTTATTCCGCACGTCACCAACGAAATCCAAAATCGCATCCACGTCCTCGCTGAGCACACCAAGGCCGACGTCATCATCACCGAGATCGGCGGCACCACCGGCGATATCGAAGGCCTGCCTTTTCTGGAGGCAATCCGGGAGTTTGCCCTCGAAGTCGGCCCGCACAACGCGCTTTTCGTCCATGTCACCTACGTCCCTTTCATTAAAGCCGCCGGCGAACTCAAAACCAAGCCGACCCAGCAATCGGTTGCCAAACTGCGCGAAATCGGAATTGCGCCGCACATCCTGGTCTGCCGTTGCGAAAAGCCGCTCGACAAAGAATTGCGCCAGAAGATTTCCCTGTTCTGCAATGTGCCTTACGAAGCCGTCATCGAGGAGAAGGACGTGGACCATAGCATCTATGAAGTTCCCCTGATGCTCCAGCGCGAGCGGGTGGATGAGTTGGTCTGCCGCCA
The DNA here is from genome assembly GCA_035566895.1 of Binatia bacterium. Classification (GTDB taxonomy): domain Bacteria; phylum Verrucomicrobiota; class Verrucomicrobiia; order Limisphaerales; family UBA8199; genus DATMQA01. The sequence goes on along the minus strand of DATMQA010000110.1, from coordinate 9,074 downwards.
GTTGCACCTGGATACCCCGGCTCCGAACATGGCGCACTGGCAGGACATTCTGCGCAAAATCATTGCCCCGCAGCATCGGGTCCGCATCGGCGTGGTCGGCAAATATATCGAGCTGCAGGATGCATACAAATCTGTCTATGAAGCGATTATCCACGGCGGAGTGGCCAACGATTGCGGCGTGGAAATCCAGAAGGTCGATGCGGAGCTCATCGAGCGTGAAGGCCCCGAGAAAGTCTTGAAAGGGCTCGGCGGCATCCTCGTTCCCGGCGGGTTCGGCGAACGGGGCATCGAAGGCAAAATCCGCGCCGCGCGTTTCGCCCGCGAGAAAAGCGTACCCTATCTCGGACTGTGCCTGGGCATGCAGATTGCCACAATTGAATTCGCGCGGAATGTCTTAAAACTCCCCAAGGCTCACTCGACCGAATTTGATCCCAACACGCCGCACCCCGTCATCGCCATGCTGGACGAGCAAACGCGCGTCACCAAAAAAGGCGGTACGATGCGGCTCGGGTCCCAAGCCAGTCAACTGGTAGTGGGAACCAAGGCCGCGCGGCTCTACGGCGCTTTTGTCATCAACGAGCGCCACCGGCATCGTTACGAATTCAACAACACCTATCGCGAACGCTTCGAAAAGGAGGGCTTTGTTTTCAGCGGGTTCACCCCCGATGGCAAGCTGGTCGAGGTCATCGAATTGGCAAAGCATCCCTTCTTCATTGCCAGCCAGTTCCATCCGGAGTTCCACAGCAAACCGCACCAGCCGCATCCTCTGTTCAAAGGTTTTATCGCGGCGGCCCATGCCCAGGCGCATGGCTATAGTTGGTCGATTTGATGCGGGCTTGTGAATGCGTTGCCGATACCTCAGCGGCCTTCAAGGCGATGTCCTACTCCGACGCTATCAAATTCCTCTATAGCCTGCGCTGGTTCGGCGCCAAATTCGGCCTGAAGAACACCTTCAAGCTCGCTGCCGCGGCTGGCAATCCACAGAACCATCTCCGTTTCATCCACGTTGCCGGGACTAATGGCAAAGGTTCGACCTGCGCCATGCTCGAAAGCATTTACCGCGCCGCAGGATTGCGAGTTGGTCTCTTCACCTCGCCGCACTTGGTGGCATTCGGCGAGCGCATCCAGGTCAACCGCCAGCCTATTTCTGAAGTGGAGGTCGCCCGATTAGTCGAGGAGATGCGCGCCCTGATCGGGCAGGGATGGGGCGCCTCCGGCGGCGGAGCGCACAGTCACGGCTCCGCCCGGCAAGCTGAATCGAGCGAACCGGTCGAGCCCCGCTCCCCTCCCGGCGAGCACCCCACGTTTTTTGAAGTCGTTACCGTGATGGCGCTGCGCTATTTCGCCGCGCAAAGATGCGATTTAGTCATTTGGGAAACCGGCCTGGGCGGACGGCTCGATGCAACGAACATCGTTACACCTCTGGCCAGCGTAATTACCAATATCCAATACGACCATCAGAAGTGGCTCGGTGAGACTCTGGCCAGCATCGCCGCCGAGAAGGCGGGCATCATCAAGCCGGCCATTCCTGTCATCACCGCCGCAGAAAGCGCCGAAGCCCTGGGGGTCATCCAGGAAAACGCGCGCAGCCAAAAAGCGCCCTTAACCATCGTTTCTCCTTCAGAAGCAGAGCGCCCACCGTTGGACAGCGTCCAACTGCCTTTGCTGGGCCAACACCAAAGAATGAATGCCGCGGTGGCGCTCGCTGCTGTCCGCACGCTCGCAAGGCAGATCATCGTGAACGAGGAAGCCATCCGAACCGGCCTCTCCACCGTTCACTGGCCAGGTCGGCTGCAACTGGTCCAGCGGCCAGCCGGCCAGCAAATCCTGCTCGATGGGGCCCACAATATCGGCGGGGCGCAAATCCTGGCCGCGGCACTCAAGGAATATTTCTCGGGCGGGGGAGTAGGGCAGAACGGCGCGCTGGGGAGGGCTCTCCCTACTCTCGTGCTGGGAGTTTTGAGGGATAAAGACTGGGCGGCAATGTGTGAAATCCTGGCACCTGTGGCCGGGCGCATCCTGCTCGTGCCTGTGCCCGGCGAGCGAAGCGCTGAACCGCGAGAATTGGCCGAAGTCTGCCGGCGCGCCAACCCGCGGGCGCAGGTGATGGAACACCACTCGCTGGCTGCGGCCTTGCTGGACACAGCGCAGGACACCTTCGTGACCATTGCCGGCTCGCTTTATTTGATTGGTGAGGCCATGGAACTGCTCCACCTTTCTCCGGCGAAAACCCAGGACGAACGCGCGCTCAATGAATGGACCGGGCCAGCACAAAATGGCTTCGCTTCGGCATTGAAGACTTCTTTGTCCGCGAGCTAGAGAATGAGCTGTCGTTCCACCCCAACTGAAAAAAAGGGCGAGGCATCGCTAAGGAGATAGGCGCTCCCGCAAGCGGGACCACTGCCACCGAAGCGGCAAGTCCTGACGCCCCGGACGAAGATCTCAATTCCGGTACTTGGACTTCAGCGTATGCCTCGCCAAATGTTTTCTACGCCGTCGAGCGGCTTTTGGCAAAGAAAAGTTATTCACCGCTATTCACCGTTGGAGCCTATCGCACCATCGGGCCGAGCGGACGCGGTTTGTCCGGAAACTTCGCATCCGTCTGGTGCCGGTTGCCCAGGCGGTTCAGATGGGAAGGCGGATGAGAATACGCCGGACTGTCGAGCCGGTTGGAGGGCTTGCCGGATTTGAGTTCCTCGACCATGTCGGCGACGCTCCCCAGAACTCGCGTCGGCTGATAAACGTAATCGGCCACGCTCTCGACCCGGGTGGACCCGCTCAAGACCAGGTATGCCTGCAAACCCGCCTCGATCGCGCCGCGGATGTCCGTCTCCATCGTGTCGCCGATGACCACCGTTTGCTCCAGCGTTCCGCCTCCAGCAATATCGGCCAGCTTGCGGCAAGCCCGGTGGAACATGTAACCGTTGGGTTTGCCCAGGTAATAAGCGCGCCGGCCCGTGCTGGCTTCGAGAAACGCGGCGGTCGCACCGGCGCCGGGGCGGGTGCCGTCGCTCGAAACGGGGCACCAATTGTCCGGGTTTGTGGCCAGCAGGCGCGCGCCGCGTTCGATGCACGAATGCGCTTTGGCCAGTTTCTCCATTGAGACGGCCCCTTCGCCGACCACCACGTAACTTGGGTGCATCCCATCATTGGCGATCTTGCGCTCGTGCAGCGCCGTCAACAGGCCCCCTTCCCCGATGACAAAAGCGGTGCAGGCTGGATGAGTTTCACTGAGAAAATCAGCCGTGTTCAGCGCCGAAGTGTAGAAGTGCCGCGGCGACAAACCGGGAATGCCCAGATGCCCCAGTCGCACCGAGAGGTCTTCCGGTGTCGGTGCCGAGTTGTTGGTGAGAAACACAAATGGCGCGCCGCTGCCGATGAGCGCCTCGACAAAAGCCCGCACTCCAGGGATGAGTTGGTTCTCCCGGTAGAGCACGCCGTCCATATCAATCAAATAGCCCGTCTTCATTTCTTTGGAAGCGTCCTGTTTTCCGGGAGGTCGCCAGAACTCTTTGCTTTACCTCCCGTTCCCTGGAAAGCAGGAACGCTTCTCCGGGCTTGGAGCAGGAGCCTTGCCGCCGGGACTTTGCCGGCAAAAACCGCAGAAAAGGGCACTTTTCAACCCCATTCGGGGCTTCCTTTCGCCCAAAGTGAGCAAAAGCCGACATGAGTCCTGCCCCGGAGTGCGCCCGTCCCAGGGCGCAGCCACATCCGCACCCAGGCCAGTGCCGTGTCTCTCATTTAACTCAGTTAACCCATTTAACTCTTTGGGTTTTTACATCTTCATTGAATCTTAAGGTCCCACTTATTAGACTGCGCCATATGAACTATGAAAACAATTCCGATAGGCGCCGCCGGGCGCCTGCAGTGTCCTCTTTCCTGAACGTATGAACGTCGCCAAAAACATTTCTTTCATCCTCAGCCTTGCCGCCACCGGCGGATCGCTCGCCGCCGTCGAAATCGATCTAAGCAAACTGCCGCCCGCAGCACCCAAATCGGGCGTTACTTACGCTGGGGACATCCGTCCGCTCTTCGATGCCTCCTGCATCCGTTGTCATAGCGGGGAACGGCCCAAAGGCGGATTGCGTCTAGACACCCTGGAATCGGCGCTCAAAGGCGGAAAGGATGGAAAAGTGATTAACCCCGGCAAGAGCCAGGAAAGTCCGTTGGTCATCGCGGTGGCCCAGTTGGACCCGGAGAAAGCCATGCCGCCCAAACCCCGTGCTGGACGACGTGGTCCAGGCGGCTTTGGCGGTCCGCCCGGCTCGCCCCCAGGCGTCCCCGGTGCCGGTAATCCTCCCGGAGGTCCGGGTGGCGAGGCTCATCCCGGCGGTCCTGGCTTCGGCGGCCCTCCCGCTGGCCCTCGCGGTCCTGGCGGCCCGCCTCCCAAACCGCTCACGCCGGAGCAAGTCGGCCTGGTCCGCGCCTGGATTGATCAAGGAGCAAAGTAGCCTCGGGCACTGCCGACGCACCCCTCGTTCAGGCGTTCTTGTGCAAACACGCCTGAAGCGTCTGCAGGAGTTTGTCCGGAGTGAAAGGTTTGGCGATAAAACTGGATCCTTCCGGCAACGGCACTCGTTCACTTTCGTTGTCCGGAGCATTGCCGGAAAAGTACGCCACTTTGAGCTCGGGGCGCGTCTGGCAGAGTTGTGCTGCGAGATCGCGGCCGGAACTCCCGCCGGGCAAGCTCAAATCGGTCAGCAACAAATCGACTTTGCACGCCTGGCTTTCCCACAGCACCAGCGCTGTGGTCGCGGCGTCCGCTTCGATGACGCGATAGCCATGCCGCGTCAAAATGTAACGAGCTAATTCCCGAGCGCGAGCTTCGGCCTGGACCAGTAAGATTGTCCCCCGGAACTGCGGCTCGGCCTTTTGGCATGCGCTCGTGGCGATTGCCGCTGAAGCCGAAGCACAGGGGAAATAGATTCTGAATTCAGTACCGATGCCCGGCGTGCTGCTAAGCTCGAGCCAACCGCCGAGCTGCTTGACCAGGCCATAGACGCTGGCCAGGCCCAGGCCCGTCCCTTTCCCCACTTCATGCGTGGTAAAGAAGGGTTCGAACAGCCGGGTTTGCACTTCCGGTGGCATCCCGCACCCGGTATCGCGGACCGAAAGGCGGACGAATTCTCCCGGCCGGGCCTGGAGGTGTTCGCGTGCGGCAACTTCAGCGACCCTCACCGGTGCAGTTTGAATCGTTAGCGACCCTCCGCTGGGCATTGCTTCGCGTGCATTGAGGACCAGGTTAACCACGATGTGTTCGATAAAATGCGGGTCCGCCAGGATGTTGGGCAGGTCGGTGCGCAACGCATTCTGGAGCAGGATGCCATCGCCCAGGAGCCGGCGGACCATCGGGTCCAGGTCCTGGATGCACTTGTTCAGATTTAAGGGTTCGTTTTGGATCAACTGGCAGCCGCTCACGGCCAGCAGTTGACGGGTGATCGCCGCAATCCGATTGGCCGCCGTGGAGATCTGTTTCAATTGTCCGGCCGTAGCGGCGTCCTGCGTTTTGTTGAGGAGGATATTGGCGTGGGCATCGATGACCGTGATGAAGTTGTTATAGTAGTGCGCTACCCCGGCGGTCACCTGGCGGATCGCCTCCATTTTGCTCGTGTCGCACAGTTCTTGTTCGTGTTTCCGGCGCTGGCCGACCTCGCGGATCATCACCAGCCTGGCCGGCCCATGGTTGAACGTCAAATCCAGGGCCGTGAGCTCGACTTCGAGTAGCGAGCCATCATTCCGGCGATGCTGCCACTCGCCTCGGGTTTGAGCGCTCGAGCAGGGTCTGGCCAGATCGGCCTGAAACGCCGCAAGGGCCCCCACTGGCAGCAGGTCCTGGGCGGTCAGGGCCAGGAATTCCTGCCGCGCGAACCCATACTGTTCCAAAGCCGACTGATTCACGGCCAGAAATCGCCCAGAGCGCAGGTCCAGAATCCACATTGGCTGTGGATTTTCACTGAATAGAAAGCGGTATTGGGCCTCGGACTCCTTGATGATTTTCTCCCGCTGGTCGCGCCGGGCGATTTCTTCTGCCAATCCCTGGTTGGTTTTGGTCAATCCAGCGGTGTGCTCCTTCACTTCCGCTTCCCATTTGAGGCGGCGCGTCTGCTCTTCCCGTTCGGCCTGTTGGCGCTGCGAACATAGCGTTTCCAGGTGCCCCATGCCGATGACGAGCAAGCCCGAGGCAATGGTGTAAACCAGGTCCAGGCTGATACCTCCCGAGGCCACGGCCCCGGGCATTTTCAATAGTTTCAATAGATACAGCAAGGCCAGCGACGAAAAAGTCAGGACCAGGAACCAGCCGACACGTTCCGCGCCATAGCGCCGTACCAATCGCAGGGCGTAGGATGGAACCGAAAGTTGCAGGGTAGCGGCGAGAAAACCGAACACTCCAAAACCAGTCATACACATTCACGGCGAGCGGCCGACCACACACTTTCAATGCTGTCCAAAACCCGGACACGTCGTGTGCTTACCTTGGACAATCTGCAACTCGCCAACCCACACGGGCTTGGCACTTCGGGCTGCTTTCGTCCACTGCCGCTCAACTAGGATTTGGCAAAGCAAATCTGAAGCCACGAATGATGGGGTGCATTACCCATGGAATATCCTTTTTGAAACCACGCTGCGCCGGTGGGGGGCAGTGGCAGTCAACTCGCCCCGCGCGCCGCATCGCGTTTCGGCTTGTTTTCGCCCCGCCCGCGTCCTAGAGTACGCTCGTGGTAAAGCTAGCCAAAGATATTTGAAATTTTTCAGTTCAAGTCAGAACCCGGCACCGTTTGAAATATCTGAGAGATAATTTTACCAGATTTTTGACCTTAGAATCTAATCTCCACGACATGATCGAACTGATCCAGTTTCCCTGGAGCCCTTTCTGCATTGTCCAACGTCGCATCCTGGAATTCGCGGGCGCCAAATTCAAAATCGTCAACATTCCCAACGGTGACCGGTCGCTGGTCTGGCGGCTGACCCGGCTGCGGTATTACGGCGTGCCGATAATCCGGGATGGCCGGACTGTCGTGTTCGAGGTCGGCGAGGAGTCTCAGGTCATTGCCAAATACCTGGACTCGAAGTTCAAACTCGGCCTGTTTCCCTGGGAGCTGGAAGGAGTCCAATCAATCCTCTGGCGTTACCTTGAGAACGAAGTCGAAGGAGTCGCCTTCCGCCTCAACGATATCTACTGGCAGGAGGTCGTTCCCACGGCGGAGCGGCTGGCATTTCTGCGGCATAAGGAGCGGAAATTCGGACGCGGCTGCCTGGCAGATTGGAAGGCGCGGCAAAAGGAATTGCTGGCCCAACTTGAGCAGCGGCTGGTTCCGTTCGAGGAAATGTTGATGTTTCGCCCGTTCTTGCTGGATGCACGTCCGCGCTTTGTGGATTTCGATCTCTATGGCATGCTGGGAAATTTCCTGTATGCGGGCCATTACCGGTTGCCGGCCCGGCACCGCCATCTCAAAGCCTGGCACCACCGCATGACCAGGCTCAAATCCAGTTCATTTGCTCGTGAAAAAAAACTACATTCTTGATACTAACGTCCTGTTGCATGACCCCAACTCGCTGCTCTCCTTCGAGGAGAACAACGTCCTGCTGCCCATCGAGGTCATCGAGGAAATCGACCGTTTCAAGCGCGAGTCCAGCGAGCTCGGCCAGAACGCCCGCAACGTCTCCCGGATGCTGGACGGCCTGCGGGGCGCCGGCCGTTTGAGCGAAGGCGTGCGGCTGCCCAATGGCGGCCATTTGCGGATTCTCTTTCAAAATGGCAAATCCAGGACCAACGGCCAGGCCATCTTCGGCACCGATTCCGTGGACAACCGCATTCTCTCTCTCGCCTTCGGCATCAACAAATCCCAGCCCAAATGCCACACCATCCTCGTCAGCAAAGACATTAACCTGCGCGTCAAAGCTGACGCGCTGGGGTTGTCGGCGGAGGATTACGAAAATGATCGGGTCCTGATCAAAGACCTTTACACGGGCATGATCGAGTTAACCATGCCCCCCGAGCGGATCGCCTCTTTCCGCGCCAACGGCGAACTGGAGCTCAACGGCGGCAAGCAGTACTTCCCCAATGAATACTGCACCCTGATGGACGAGACAAATCCGAAACGCGCCGCGCTGGCCAAGGTGGACCTCAGCGGCACCAAATTGATCCCGATTACCGATTGCCGCGAGGGCATCTGGGGCATCAAACCGCGCAATCGCGAGCAGCATTTCGCTTTCGATGCCCTTCTCGAAGACCGCGTCAAGCTCGTCACACTGATGGGCAAGGCGGGCACCGGCAAAACTCTGCTGGCCATGGCCGCTGGATTGAAACGCACCGTGCTGGACCGCGAATTCCGCCGGCTGGTCGTGGCGCGGCCGACTATCTCGATGGGCAAAGAGCTCGGCTTCCTGCCGGGCTCGCTCGAAGAAAAACTCGCGCCGTGGATGCAGCCCATTCACGACGCCCTGGAGATGCTCAGCGACCTGAACATGGGCCACGAGCACCGGCGCAGCGGTGACCTGATGCGCTCCGGCAGCATTGTCGTCGAGGCCCTCAGCTATATTCGCGGCCGGAGCATCGCCAACCAGTTCATGATCATCGACGAAGCCCAGAACCTGACGCCGCTCGAAGCCAAGACCATCATTACCCGCGTCGGTCACGGCACCAAGATCATCTTCACCGGCGACCCCTATCAAATCGACAATCCCTATGTGGATTCCTCGTCCAACGGCTTCAATTATGTTGTGAGCCGCTTCCGGGCCGAATCCGTCGCCGCGCACATCGAGCTGCAGAAGGGCGAACGTTCCGAGCTGGCGGAATTGGCCGCGAATATTCTGTGATTCGGAAGAGTCCCGAGAGGATTGCCGAATTCAATGACGCTGCCTCAAAATTGAAATCATCCCCATCGTCGATGTTGCCAGGTTCATTTACTTGCTCCGGGCCCTGAGAATGATCTGAGCGCATCTCAGTTTCTTGCTGGGTTAAAGGAAGTATGAGGGAACAGGAGGTGCCAACGGTCATTCCGCCAGAATATTTCCAGACACATTAAGGCTTCGTCGCCTCGCTGACTCCAGAACTGGCCTGTGCGCTTAAATCG
>DATMQA010000109.1:0-12156 GCA_035566895.1 Binatia bacterium | reverse complement strand
CCCATCGGGTTGCAGCACGATGGAACTCACCCAGGCGCCGCCGAGTGTTGCGTTGAAATTCGTGTCATAACTTCCATCGGCATTGAGCCGCATGATGAGAGGACCGTAAAGATCGTCGTTCGCAGCACCTCCACCCGCAAGAATTTTTCCATCGGGCTGGATGACGACGGAATTGAAATAGATCCAATAATCAGTGCCCACCGTTCGCATGGTGTCTGGATGGAAGCCGCTGTCCAGAGTCCCATTGGTATTCAACCGAGCGATGCTATTTTGATTTGTGCCATAGGCGCGGCCACCGACGAGTATTTTGCCGTCCGTTTGTACGACGAGAGTGGCGACCGCGAGAGAATAGCCGGTGGGCGAGCCGATGCCGGGAATGAAACTGTTGTCCAAAGTTCCATTCGCATTAAGTCGAGCGATGCCATTGCGGTTCGTTCCGTTCACCGACGAGAAATCACCTCCGATGAGCACCTTGCCGCCGGTTTGCGCAATCACCGCGGAGATTCCGGGCGAAACGTATGGGTTGTATGGGTCGGAACTTCCGGAAACGTATGGGTCGAAACTTCCGTCCAAACTTCCGTTACTATTGAGCCTTCTCGCAATTGCGTTGGCGCCCACGCCGGGCACGACGGTGTAGGCCCCACCGATAAGTACCTTGCCATCCACCTGCACGGCGATGTCTCGGATGCCCGCACTGATAGCTGAACCGGGAGCGAAATTCCCATCCAGGCTCCCATCGATATTGAGCCGGGCAACGCGTTCACGATTAACGCCGTTGACCGTCGTGAAGCCACCACCGATGAACAACTTGCCGTCGGACTGCAGAGCGAAAGCAGCCATCGCATTGTCGGGCACGCCAGTGCCGGGATTAAAACCGCTGAAACTGTTGTCCACGCTCCCATCAGGATTGAGTCGGGCGACTCCGTGTCGGTTGGTGCCGTTGAAATAAAAGTAAGGTCCGCCGAGCAGCACTTTGTTATCGGGTTGAATTAACAGAAGAGCGACCGCGCTGTCGGCATCCGTGGCCGGATGGAAAGTCGCGTCTTGGCCGCCATCAACATTAAGCCGAATTACTCCGTTTCGATTCGTGCCGTTTCCGAGGTAATAACCGCCGATGAGGCTTTTGCCATTGGATTGCACTGCGATGGAACGAACAGCCTGACCGCCCGCGCCCGGAGTGAAACTGCTGTCCACGCTCCCATCAGCATTGAGCCGCGCAATGTCGTAGCGGTTCGTGCCGTTTGCGGTGGTGGCGATCTCGCCTCCGATAAGAATTCTGCCGTCGGACTGGAGTGCAATCGCGTGAATCCAGGCACCGAAGTTTCCAATACTGTTGGTGAAGTTATTGTCGGAACTGCCGTTGGCGTTCAGCCGGACGAGCAAAGAGCGCCGGTAAAAATATTCAAAGCCGTATTCGTCCACATAATGATCAGTGAAATATCCGCCGAGCACCACTTTGCCATCCGGCTGCACCGCAACACACGTGAAGCCGCTGCCATACGGAAAGAATCCCAGCGCCGGAACAAAACTGTTGTCCAAACTTCCATCGCTATTGAGCCGCGCCACTTTGTAGCCGGGCGGTGCGCCAGTGACGTTGTAGGAATCGCGAATGAAAATAATTTTACCGTCAGTCTGCAACGTGATCGCACTGAGGTATCTGTCCGTCACCGTGCCTGCGTTGAAAGTGGCATCGCCGCTCCCATCGGCATTGAGCCGGGCAATACTCTGACGTGCGAGACCTTTGACCGTGGTGAACGACCCGCCAATAATTACCTTTCCGTCGGACTGCACCGCGAAGGCGTTCACCGTGTCATTGACGCCCGAGCCGGGATCAAAAGAGAGATCCACGTCTCCCGCCGCGCCGCGCGCGTGAAAACAGAGAGCGCTCAGTTGCAGCAGGAGACTGCCCGCGAGAATGATGGTTCTGACCGAGTATAGTTTTTTCATAATATGCGCTTTCAATCAGTCATGCGATGTGGGCGGGCGAAACCCCTCAAAAAAGTTTTGGCGAAGCGAAGTCTAGCTATGAATGATTCATCTCATCTAGTAATGCGGATTCCGGAAGGGGAAAACGGACAGGGAAACAAAAAATTTCTTAAGAAACGACTCTGGGCTGAGGGAGGCAGGCGGGACGCCTACCCTACTTTGGGGTCGCTGCAGGCTGGCCTTCGACGAGCGCCTTGACTTCGGCCTCCTTGCCTTGCTTGCGAAGAATACCGGCCAGACCGCTAAGGAATCGGGGCAGGTCTGGAGACTCCACACCCATCGCTTTCCTCGCGATCTCCAGTGCTTCGCGGTAATGGCCTTCCGCCTCGGCCAGTTTGCCCTGCCGTTCAAGGGTCTCGGCCAATGAAAAATGCGGATACATTTGCCCGGGTTTCCCCTTGCCCTCCATCTTTTGCTCGATCTCCAACGCCTTGCGAAAATACGTTTCGGCTTCTTCCAGCCTGTTCGTTGAACCGGTGAAAATGGTCCTGCCCAGGCGCTCATAGATCCTCGCGATCCGAGGACTCTCGTCGCCGTCGATTCTGCGGCTTATGGTCAAGGCTTCCCGGATGACTTCTTCGGCCTCAGAGAGTTTTCCTTCGTTCTCGAGCACGATGTTGAGAGTATCGAGCGCCCAAGCAACTTCGCCGTTGTCGTTGCCGAGCTGCTTTCTCCGTATTGCCAAACACTCGCGACAGGCAGCCTCAGCTTCAGCGAGCTTACTTTCAAATCCTTCGTGCGATTTGGAGAAATGCGCCTGGCCGCGCATGATGTCGCCGAGATTGCAGAGCGAATCGGCTTCTTGCAGACTGCCTTCACCGCGCAATTTCCTCTGCATCGCAACCGCCTGGCGCGTGAAGACCTCGGCTTCGTCTGTGCCGCGAAGAAACATCAGCGCCCGGCCAACCTGGCCCAGCGCGTCGGCGACCGCCAGGTTCTCCTCACCAAAGCGCGCGTGGGCAAGCCGCAGCGTCTCGCGGGCGGTCTGCTCCATCTTTTTGTAATCCTGAAGATCGAAATAGACCTGTGCCAGAGTTAGCCGGAGTTCAATCTCCACCTCCGGTTGGTCTTTGAGGTGCGTGCCGATGCGCACAGCAGTCTTGTCCACAATTTCCCGCAGCATCGTCGTGTCGCGGCCCAATGCGACTGACGGGCCAACGCCTTTGAGCATATCCTTCATGAATTGGGCGACCTGCTGGCTCTTGGCTGCTTCCGCGGCCGCTTTCTTCTCATTGGTTTCGGCTTTTGCGCGCTCCCGGGCTTCGTTGTTCCGGGCGTTTTCCGCCTGCTCGCGCAGCCGGATTTGCTCGTGCTCGGCACGCGTGGCGCGCACGGCTTGCCAGGTGCTCGCGGCAATTCCCACCAGCATAACCAGTAGAACGGCGGCGCTGGCGGCGAAGGCCAGCTTGTTCCGACGAACCAGTTTCTGAAATCGGTAGAGGTTGGTCGGTGGACGGGCAACGACAGGTTCGTTTTCCAAATGCCTCTGGATGTCTGCAGCCAGACTATTCGCCGTCTCGTAACGGCGCGAGCGGTCTTTCTCCAACGCTTTCATCACGATCCAGTCGAGATCGCCACGCAACAAAGTGCCGAGCCGGGCGGGTTCAGAGTGACGATGCTTCGCAATGGCAGTGAGCTCGGCATTTAGCATCGTGCTCAACCGCGTGGAGGGGCGCGCCGGTTCCTGTTCGCGGATGGTGCGGCGCATCGCCTCCAGCCCGGACGCCATCAGATCTTCCGCGTCGAACGGCGTCTTGCCAGTGAGCAATTCGTAGAGCAGCACGCCGAGCGCGTAAATGTCCGTGCGCGTGTCAACATCCAGGCTCGTCATCATTGCCTGCTCCGGACTCATGTAGGCGGGCGTGCCGATGAATTGCTCGAAGGCGGTGAAGACCGTCTTGTCTGTGAGGCGCTGGCCGGTCGTGGCCTTGGCGATGCCGAAATCAATCACCTTGGGAGAGCCGGGCGAACCGGGTTCGCTGATGGTAACGAGAATGTTCGACGGTTTGATGTCGCGATGGATGATGCCCTTCTGGTGCGCGTGCTGTATGGCCTGGCAGACTTGCGTGAAAAGTTTCAATCGTTCATCGGTTGAAAGATTATTCTGATCGCAGTAGTCGGTGATTTTGGTCCCACGCACCAATTCCATGACGAAGTAAGGCCGGCCCGTATCGGTCGCGCCGGCGTCGAAGACCTTTGCGATGTTCGGATGATCCATCAACGCCAGCGCCTGGCGCTCCGCCTCAAAGCGTGCGATCACTGACTTCGTGTCCATGCCGAGCTTGATGACCTTAAGCGCCACGCGCCGGCGCACCGGTTCCTCCTGCTCGGCCATATAGACGACACCGCAGCCGCCTTCGCCGATTTGTTGCAGCAACTTGTAGCGGCCGATCCTGTCCCCCGGCTTCTCGGTGATGAGCACCGTCGAGGAAAACAGCCGCGTGGGTTGAAGAAAATTCGCCGCCCCGTCGTGGGCTTGAAGCAACGAGAGAACCTGCTGCTTCAACGTGGGATCATGCGTGCAAGCTTCCGCGACAAAACGCAGCCGTTCCGCCTCCGTAGGGCGAGCTTTCGCCTCGTTGAAGACTTCGATGAGTCGGTCTGCGCTGGCCATTTTAAGTTGTGAAGAGCTTTGTCTCTTCTATTATTCATGCGACATCCGAGTGCGAATTCCCTCAAAAGACTTTCCGCCGCTTACGAAGCAGTCTCACGCCCTCTTTGCATCTCCCGGAAAAGCCACGCGCGGGCAAAACTCCAGAGCCGTTCCGCCGTGGCGAGGGACAGGCCAAGTTCTTTTGCCGCCTGTTCCTGCGTCAGCCCAACGAAGAAACAAAGCTTCACCACCTCTGTAGCGCGCGCGTCCACTGTGGCCAAACGATCCAGTGCTTCATCCAGCGCGAGCAGCTCGTCATCTGGCATCGGTAACGGAAGATCGACTGCGTCCACATCCACCCGCTCCAATTGCCCGCCATGTTTCAGTCGCTTCTTGCGCCGCGCTGATTCCACGAGAATGCGCCGCATAGCCTCGGCAGCAGCGCCAAAGAAGTGGGCACGATTCTCGAACCGCGCTTGTTCCTCCGGTTTAACCAGTCGCAGCCACGCTTCGTGAACGAGAGCAGTCGGTTGAAGCGTATGCCCCGGCGCTTCCTGGGCCATTTTGTAAGCGGCCAATTTTCGCAGTTCGTTGTAAACGATCGGCAGCAACTGCTCGGCCGCCGCGGTATTGCCGCTCTGGAGCCCGTCAAGAATGTGCGTCAAATCGCTCACGCTCAGATGATAAATCAATCAGCCGCGATATGGAACAATATTGCACCGCTGCACACGCGACGGTTTGCCTTCGAGGCTAGGGTCGGACAGACACCGGCTACGCCATGCGTTTTTATCGCGCGATCGGTGTTCAATGATTGATGAAAAGGACCCTCTGCCTCAACAGAGTCTGCCACGGTTTGACTCCCGTTTCCTCCTAACCTCCTCCTAACCCGTGAAAAAAATTGGCGGATAATTGAGTCCCTGTGGGTCCACCCGCAAATTCTGGGAGACCCTGATTTTACGAGGGTTTGTCCGGGTGGGTCCCGCTGAGGGAAATATGAGTCCACCAAGCCCAATCTTGGTGTAAACGAGACGCGTTACCACTGCGCCAAGCGCCCAACAAATTCTAAATCAACCTCTTGCGGGGAAAACTCCGCAGTCCAAACGCTCCCTCCTGCGAGACAACGGAGGGCCGTAAGAGCGGCGCTTCAGTCTCTCATAAATCAAATTGGGGCGATGGTTTTGGAACCAACCCTCAGGCTTTCTGCCTCATAAGAAGGGGTTTTGCTGACTATAACCTCTTGTGGGGCGGATTCAAAGTTGATTCTGCCGGATGGGTCACGCTGGCTTAAGTACTTATGAGAAGATTTCGTTTTGCAACAGGAGTTTGCAGAGCCAGTAAGTGCTTTGGGCGCCGGCGGAAAAGATCCAGCGGCTATGGGCTGACCTTAAGGCGATAGAACCGGAACGGGTCGGTCCGGGTATCGACGATGATGTAATGGTTGGGGAAGGGCAGGTTGGGCGCTACATAGAGAGTGGTCCAGCCGCCGGGTGTGCCATTGGCCGTCCTGGTATTCGAGTACTGCAACTCGTAAGTGAGATTGGGGTCAGTGTAGAAGTGGATCAGCACCTGGTTGGTTCGATAAAGTTCAATGAGGTAAATGGAAGGTGCGGCGGCTTTTGCAGACCAACCCGCCAGGGCCAAGGCAACCAAGCCGCCGGCCAAGGCGCCCCGCAGGCAGGGCCAGAACATCCCATTCTTAATCATGGCAAGTGCGCGCGGAAGAACATACCGGAACCGGTCGGCAACACTTTGTACGGTGTGGTCGCGTTGCTTACGGTCTGCCACGAACCGGTGACGCCGGCGGATTGCTGCAGGATGGCGGTATTGGGCGTCCAGTTGAGGATTATGTACGGAGGCGCGTTGGAGATGGTCAGGATCGGCGGAGGTACAGTCGCCACTTCGATCAGGACGGGTGCCGAGTCAGATTGCGCGCCCAGATTGTCGGTGGCGACGGCGCTGAGAAAGTAGCCGCCGGAGGTAAGATTGCCCAACTGGATGGAATAGGGCGGCGCGGTCAGAGACTTGGCCAACTGAGGCGGGGTGAATGACGTGCCGTGGGGTTGCACGTAAAAATCAACCTGCGTGACCGTGCCGCCTTGTTCTGAGGCCGAGACGGTAAAGGGTATCACATCCGTGGGCAGGAACACCGAGTTCCAGGTCGGGCTGGTAACGAGGACGCTTGGCGGGAGATTGCTCCGCACTTGCGCTTCCAGGTAGGCGGAACCGGTGAGCCCGGCGGAATCAGTAGCGGTGGCGGTGAGCTGATGGACGCCGAGCGGCGGATTGGTTAAGGTGAGCGAATAAGGCGGCTGGCCGACGGTGCCGAGGAACTGGCCGCCGTCGTAGAAGCTCACCGAAACGCCCGCGCCGAGCGGACTTAGAGCGTTGGCCGTGAGGCCAATCGGCTGGCCGAGCAGGAAAAGGCTGCCGTCCGGCGGCGAAAGGAAAGCCACCCGTGGCGGAAATGTGGGGGTGCCGACATTGCCACTAAGCTGCGCGTCAAACCCGAGTTCGGTGCCGGCTGAAGGGGCCTGATGGACTTCAACCGCAAGGACGTTACTAATCGCGAGCAGGCTCAGGAACTGCGAGACGTCCACCGGGTAGTAAAGTTCGGCGGCCAGGCCGCTGACGTCCGTGGTGGCGAGCGTATTGGGGGCAATTGGGCCGTTGGGCATCCGCAGGCGCTGAATTTCGACGCCGTTGAGGTAAGCCACCGCGCCGTCGTCGGCCAGGAGCTGGAGCCAGAGGTTGCGATACAGACCCGGGTCCGTGAGCGTGAAATCGTAGCGGAACCAGGTCGTGATGTTGCGCGAGGCTGCAGGGCCGCCGTCAATGACGGTAGCTTCATTGGCATTGCCGTAGCCGAGCTTGGCCATGCCCACCGGCCATTGGGAGTCGTCGTATCCCGGCTGGTTCCAGGCCGCGCCGGGGAATTGGCCGGTGGCCAGGTAATGCCACTGAGCGTGAACCGGGACCGGGCTGAGTTGGTTGAAGTCGAACTCCACTTGCTGGCCGCCGACGAACTGGTTGCCGGTTCCGACCGCGCTGCCGCCGTATTGCTCGAGGTCGAGATCAAAGACCTGGCCCTGGGGATTGGGATAACCGTTGAACAATTGCAATTCCGCCGTGACCTGCTGCGCCTCGTTGGAGGACATGGTGAGGTTGCCCACGAAGCCGTTGGCGGCGATGAGCTGCAGCAGCGTCGTGCCACTGACAGGGATGAAGCCCTGGGCGACACTGCCGTTGATTACCCAGCGTTGATACAAGATGGGCCCTAAATCAATAAACACTTTGCCATAATTGAAAAGGTTGGTGCCCTGCGTGAGCGTCGCGTTCAACTGGAGGGGGGTGTTATTCCCGGCCGCAAGGTCGCGCAGCCAGATGGGTGACAGCCACATCGGACCGGGGAAGGTGGTTTCCACGCTGACGTTTTTCCAGGCGATATGGTTGTTGTTCTTCACGTTGGTATTGAGGTCGGCTCCTTCGGGGAACGTCATGCCGAAGGGAGCGGTGGTGCTGGTCTCAATGCGCGCGAGCAGACAGACGTGGCCTTCATCGCCGCCGAAGCAGGAGAAGTCGGCCGGGTTAGGGGGATACCAGGGGATCTCGATGACCACCGACTGGCCCGCCGCCAGCACGGGAATGGTGAGGGGGGCGGTGTCATAGATGGGCGGGAAGACCACCGAGGCGTCATTGGCCGGTTTGGTGGTGATGTAACCGTCTAACGTCGTCCAGGGCCGAACGACATTGGGGGTGGCGCCGCAGCAACCGCTGCCATTGTCGTTGAAGCCATTCCAGGGGGCCATGGCCAGAGTCATGTTGACACCTGCGCCGGCGTAAGCGCTGGCCGGATCGTAGCGGCTGGTGTCGCCCGCGACCCGCTGCCACATGGCCCAGAGCCGGTCAACATTCCCGTGCAGCAGGAAGAAGAACGGGTCTTCGGCCGCGATGGACGGGTCGTGCAAGTTGCCAGTCCCGCCAACTGCGGGGTGGGCTTGATCATGAGCGCTGTTCGAGCCACCGCCCTCGCCTTCATTCCACTGGCGGTGGGAAGTGAAGGTGCCCTTCCCGACGATGGTGGCATCGGGAGTCATGGCCGGCCAGACACTCACAGTATCCCGCGTCAACGTGCCGCCCGAAACGGGAGGGGAGATGCCCGCCACCTGGAAGGGCGCGCCGATCGCGTAGGTCGGAGAATTATGGAAATTGCCCATCAACCCGGTGATGCGCGCATATGCGCTCGGATCGGTCGTCCAGTCCCAATAAAAAAGCGTGAGTTTGGGGTAGGCCTGGCGCAGCAGGATTTCGTAACGATTCACGAACTCGCGATGCCACGGCAGGAAAGCGTCCGAGCCGTGCGGATTGAAACCGCCGGCGTCCGGAAAGAGCGCGATGTAGTTGTGCACCTCCTGTTGCTTCGCGAAGAAGGACTTGTCCGGGAACTTGTAACTGGCCGCCACCGGCGCGGCGCCGATGGCGAGGATGGCATTCTTGTATTCGTCCACATCGGCTTGGGGGACGCTGGGGTCGGTCACATTGCGGCGCGGTTTGGTGATTTCGATGCCGTAGAGCCTGGTGGGGCCGCAAATCGTGTCGAGGTAGTCCACCCATTGGCTGGGCCAACTCAAGCCGGTGGACGCCTTGGCCCAATAGACGCGCAAACGCTCGGTGCCGGAGGAAGGGACGTCACCTCGGTTGCGCACGCGCACATACACGTAATTGGGGCGGCTGTATTTCGGGTCGCGATACAAAGGGTTCTGGTTGAGCGGGCTGATGGCAGTCAGCCACGCCGGATCGACACTGAACGCGTAGGGCGTGTGGCCGGGAATCGCATTCTGCCGCACCCAAATATCCGGGCTGTCGTACATGATGCCGGGATCGGGATCGGGCTCGATGCCGGTATCGCCAGGTGTGTCCTTGATGTAAAGGTCCCCCGGAGATGCGGCAGCAAAGCAGATGCCGGGCACGAGCAGCAAACACCCCAGCAAAGTGAAGGCGAGCGGCTGGGACCAACCCGGGCGGTTGGCCCTGAGCGGTGAACGGCAGGATCGGAGCGGTGTCTTCATAAATGGCCATTCTTTCAACTCATTTCTGCGGTACGACGTTCAGAGCGTGACCGTTGAGTTGGTCAATTAGAAACAGGGAACCTTACTATTATCATTCCTCACCCCAACTCGGAATGCAACAAAAAGATGCCCCGACACAAAAAGATGCAACCAGGCGTTCAATGGGTCGTGACTTTGCGCTTGACTCGGTTACGCAAACTTGATGTTGTTATTAGGCCCAACCTGAATGAAGACAACCAAGGAACCGAGGCGTTTCGAACCCGCCAATGTTGCTTTACAAGAACTGGCGCAATGCCAGTTGAGCTCTATCCAACAACGCTTCCGGCGCATGTCCGCCTCGTGGCTTCTGCCACTGCTGCTAACACTGCCCGCCGTGGCGCAAGCCCAGTTTAATTTCATGACGAATAACGGCGCGATCACCATCACGGCCTACACGGGTTCGGGCGGCGCGGTGGCAATTCCCGGCACGACCAATGGCTGGACGGTCACTGTCATCGGCACCAACGCGTTTTATTTAAAATCCAGCGTGACCGGCGTCACGATTCCAGACAGCGTCACCAACATTCAGAGCCACGCCTTCTATTACTGCACCGGCCTGACCAATGCCG
This sequence comes from Binatia bacterium, assembly GCA_035566895.1. Classification (GTDB taxonomy): domain Bacteria; phylum Verrucomicrobiota; class Verrucomicrobiia; order Limisphaerales; family UBA8199; genus DATMQA01. Next base: position 1,903 of record DATMQA010000109.1, on the reverse strand, counting down.
TCCTCGGCAACGGCATCATCAACATCGGAGATTCTGCATTTGGCAACTGCACCAGCCTGACCAACATCACCCTTCCCAGTAATCTCGTCAGCATCGGCGGTGCTGCGTTCGCGGTTTGCAGCGCGCTGACCAGCATTACTATTCCCAACAGCGTCACCAACATTGCATATAATGCGTTCCTTCTATGCAAAAGCCTCACCAATGCCGTCATCGGGAACAGCGTCACCAGCATTGGAAGCGAAGCCTTCGATAACTGCACCAGGCTGCTCAGCATCACGATTCCCGACAGCGTCGCCTTCATCGACACCAATGCGTTCATTGGCTGCACCAGCCTGGCCAATGCCGTGATTGGCAGCGGCCTGGTGATCCTCGGAAACGAGGCTTTCGACGGTTGCACCAATCTGGTGGCCATCACGGTGAATGCCAGTAATCCTGCCTATAACAGCGCGAGCGGCGTGCTGTTCGACAAGGGCCAGACCATGCTCATCCAATACCCTCCAGCCAAACCGGGAGCCAGCTACGTGGTTCCCAATGGCGTCACCAACGTCGGAATTCTTGCATTCGATAGCTGTGCCAGTCTGACGAGTATCATCGTTCCCCAGGGCCTCATCACCATCGGGCCATCCGCCTTTCAGAACTGCGCCGGTTTAGCTGGATTCACGATTCCGAATAGTGTCCTCAATATCGGGGCTTCTGCGTTCTATCGCTGTGGCAGCCTGACCAGCATCGCCATCCCTTACAGCGTCACTAATATCGGAAGCGTAGCATTCGGTTTATGTCTCAATCTGACCAACATCACGGTCGATGCCGGCAATCCTGCTTATAGCAGTTTGGACGCGGTCTTGTTTGACAAGAACCGAACCACATTCGTCCAATTTCCCGAGGGCAAAGCTGGAAATTACGCGGTTCCCAGCGGCATCACGAGCATCGGGCAGAGCACGTTCGCAGAATGTCTCAATCTGACCGGTGTGACCATTGCTGGCAGCGTCACCAATATCGGTCTCGCCGCGTTCAGTGGGGACGGCAGCCTGGTCCACATAACTATCCCAAACGGCGTGATGAGTATCGGACAGGTTGCTTTCTATGGGTGCACCAACTTGACCAACGTCACAATCCCAGGGAGCGTCACCAACATTGGAGATGATGCATTTTTTGGCTGCACCAGCCTGCAAGGCGCCTTTTTCCAGGGAAATGCCCCGACCGTCGGCGTGACAATCTTCTACTTCGATAATGTGACGGTCTATTACCTGCCGGGAACCACCGGATGGACGCCAACCTTTGCCAGTGTAACCGCGGTGCTGTGGAACCCGCAGGCGCAGACCAGCGATGCCAGGTTCGGGGTGCGGACGAACCGGTTTGGGTTCGACATCACCGGCGCGACCAATATCCCCATCGTGGTGGAAGCCTGCACAAATCTGGCCAGCCCGGTTTGGACTCCGCTCCAGACCCTGACACTCACCAACGGCCTGGTGTATTTCAGCGATCCTCAGTGGACGAATTATCACGCCCGCAACTACCGCATACGCTCCCCCTGATTCAAATCAATACCTAAATCCTCTTCGCTATCGACGCTTCGCGGTTGGCTCTCACGCCTGAAATCGCCGGAAGAGCCAGTCGGAAGGGGTGCAGATTTCCATGTTGTTGCATATTCCCAAAGAATCAACGCCTCAAATATGGAAATCTGCGCCACTGACCCCGTCACGGGCTGGGCGACGTGGCGCTGATTGGCCGGTTGACGGTCCTGCAAAAGCGGGCCATGAGCTACGGGTTCCAGGTGAATCTGCTCGGAGGCGTCAAATTCCCGACGGGCGACGCGAGCCGTCTCACTCATGAGGTGGAGCAGGCCAAGCTGTTTCAATCCTTCCTGCCGCCCGGCACCCCTCACGATCCCCTCGGCCATTCC